>NZ_JBFTQC010000008.1:0-399 GCF_056398805.1 Hyphomicrobium sp. 01T421 | reverse complement strand
CCACTACACCAAGCGTAATGCCGATCAGCAGCGCCATATAAGGCTGCTTACCCAGCGCCAGATAGCCGCTGACAAACATCACTACCGCGCACCAGGCGAGCATCCACGGCAGCGAAAGCAGCTCCAGTTTCAACGCCACCAGCCCGGAGAGTGAACCGGCGATGGTACCGCCAATGCGCTGAATCGCGCGCGGGAACACATTTCCCCACGAGGAAACCGGCCCCATCACCACCACCAGCGTGATCAGCGGCCAGGTGCCCTCCGGAATATCGGTCAGGCGCACCAGCAGAAAAGAGAGAATGAAGGCGATGGCGATGCGCACCCCGTGAACGATGCGGTAATGTCGGTAAAGGCGGAATTCAAAGGCCGATATCGGCTTATCGGGACGCAAGGCAGGCT
>NZ_JBFTQC010000007.1:0-6490 GCF_056398805.1 Hyphomicrobium sp. 01T421 | reverse complement strand
GCCCAAAGCGTGTGCCGGGGCGGTAGGTCGTTGCCGAGTCGAATGGCGCGCCGACAAAGGCCGCCTGGTAGTCGCCGATCTTCCGAATGTCTTCGCAGTACGGCGCCTTCATGAAGGTATTGATGCCGGCAAACGCCGGCTGATGACCCCGGCTGAACAACGAGATGTTGCGATCGATGACGGATGAGGCCGCCTCGAGCCCGTACTGAAGCGATCGAGTCACTTCTTCGTCCTGCTTCGTCTGGGAGATGCGAGACAACGTCTCCATGCTCTTCGCGCCGTGCGTGTCTTCGCGCCGGACGCCGTGCGAACCGTGACGATGCGTATGGGGATGGTCGTGATCGTGATCTTTAGGACTGCGCGCCATTTCGGAATGACCTTTACTGTTTAGATATGCAGACAATCGCGGAGTTGATGAGTCCTGCGGTCACTACTGCGGACCGAGCCGGCCGATCCATTTGTTCGACGGGTACTTGGCCGCAAAGCCGTCCGCCGCGAGCGCGGAAAGGATCGATGTATCGAACGCCTCGCTCGATTTCACCTTCTTCTGGGAGACGCCAGCGGCGAGATACGTGTCGCTGAATAGATCCCAGGTCTGCTCTGCATAGCCCGCGACGCAATCTTCGCCGCCAAACAGCGATCCCCAGCCCTTGGTCTCGGCTGCCGCGCGAGGAGCTTCCTCAGGCAGGCTTTCGCACAGAGGTTTGCCGCCCTGCAGGCCAAGCGCACCCATGTTCTGGTTGATGTTGAGCATGATCGCGCCGTACTGATTGAGCTTCACGTCGGCAATGGGCCACGAAAGACCGGCGGCGACGATCGCATCACCTTCCTCCGGATTCTCCTTCCACCAGTCGACCGCCTCAAACCACGCGCGAAGCAGCTCCTTGGCGACCGCCGGCTTCTCGGCGAGCCATGCTTCGTTGCAGGCGATGGCATCAGATATGAGCCCGCGTTCCCAAGTGCGGTCCGTAAGGCTCGATTTGAATATCTTGGCTCCCTCCCGCTTCAAGGACTGGGCGGCAAACGGATCGTAATTGACGTCGATGTCTGTGCCGCCGCTGGCGAAAGCAGCAGCGCTTTCCTGCGGAAGCATGACCGCGTGGTGCAGCTCCTTCATGTCGATCCCGGCCCGCTTGAGCGTGAGCAGCATCCACATATGGTTGAGGAAGCCGTAGTCGGCCCCGAACTTCTTGCCCTTGAAATCTTCGACCGAATTGATGTCCTTCGTGACCACCATCTTGTCGAGGCCGTAGGACATATCCGAGAACGCGACGACCTTGACCGGCAAGTCACCCGCGCGCGCCAATACCATGCTGTCCATGGTGTTGTTCATGCATTGGACCTGTCCCGACGTGATCGCGGCATTCTTTTCAGTGATGCCCTCGATGATTTTGACGTCGAGATCGATATCCTTGGCGAGGCCTTTCGCCTTGACGATGTACCATGGCGCATAAGGCGAGAACGATATGATCGCCACGCTGACTTTCTCTGCTGCGCTCGCCCGAGGCGCGGCCACTGGCGCCGTAGCTGCCAGCAAACCGAGAGCGAGAAGTGTGTTCGTAAACGACTTGTTTTTCATTTTATGCCGTCTCCTGAACGATCTTCGATCCTTTGGATTCACGTCGTCAAAACTGATTGGCTATTTGATTTCCTCGCGCATCATCGCAAACAGCTGACGCTCGAGCTCCGCATACCCCGGCAGTTCCAGCAGCTCTTCTTTCTGCTTGATGCGCCGTCCGCCTTTGAAAGTGAGCGGGATATCGGCTTTGATACGGCCTGGCTGACGGCTGAAGAAAATGATGCGATCAGCCAGATAGATGGCCTCCTCGATGTCATGCGTGATTGCGACCACCGTCTTCTTCTCACGCTCGATCAACTCGATCATGAGTTCCTGCATCTCCCAACGCACCTGTGCGTCCAGCGCGCCGAAAGGCTCGTCCATCAGGATGATCGCCGGGTTCTGCGCCAGCGTTCGAGCGAGGGCGACGCGTTGCTTCATGCCTCCGGACAAACTGCGCGGATAGGAGTCGGCAAACTTCTCGAGATGCACGAGCTTGAGAAAATTCATCGTGCGTTCGCGGCGTTCTGCGGCCGGAACCTTGAGAATTTTCATGCCGTATTCGACGTTCTGCATGGCGGTGAGCCAAGGGAACGACGTGTAGGCCTGGAAGATCATGCCGCGATCGGGACCAGGCCCCTGCACGTTCTTGCCGAAAACTTCCAGCCGTCCGCGTGTGGGATATTCCAGACCTGCGATGATCCGCAGCATCGTCGTCTTTCCGCATCCCGACGGCCCGACGAACGCTGTGATTTGGTTCTCCTGCAGTTCGAACGACACGTCGTCGAGCGCCTTGAACGACCCGCCCAGATACTCCTTGCTGATACGGGACGCCTTGAGGGGGGGAACGGTTGTCACCGGCGTAAAATCCTTTGCGACGATGTTCATGTTACGACCTCCGCTCGACGTTCCACGGGAACAGCGCGCGGCAAATGCCCCGGAAAATGAGATCTGTGAGAAGACCTAGTGCACCGATAGTGACGATGCCCGCCATGATCACGTCGACGTTGAGAAAACGTCCGGCACGCATCATCACAGCGCCGATGCCATCCTGTGCTCCGACGATTTCGGCAATGACGAGATACGTCCAGCTCACCGCAACCATGTTGCGCATGGAATCGAATATCGCTGGAAGAGCTGCCGGCACCACGATGCCTGTGAGAATGGTGCGGCGTGATGCGCCCATGGTCAGTCCAGCTTCCACAAACTCCTTCTGGATGGCGGTCGTGTTGTCCAGCACCAGCGAGATCAGGAAGAAGATGACGCCGATGAAGAGCAGCGCAATCTTCGCTTGATCGGTCGGACCAAACCAAACGAGGAGAAGCGGAATGAACGAAGCGGCTGGCAGATACCGCCAAGCCGTCAGGGTCGGATTCAAGAGAGCGCGAACGTTGCCGAAGCTTCCCATCAGGATGCCGATCGGCACAGCAATCGCGGAAGCTGCCATGAAGCTGACGAAAATCCGCCAACAGCTCACCGAGACGTCATGCAGGAAGTTGCGCTCGGCGAACAAGACGTAAAGGGCGGATCCCACCTCGCCGATGGACGGAAAGAACTTGCGGGCCGATGCCGGCGTCAGATAGTGCCCGAGCTCCCACACCCCAAGGAACAACAACGCTCCGATGCACGCCAACACCGCAGCCCGTTGCGTACTCGGCTGCCTTCGAAACTCGAGGAATCTTTCTTTCGGCGGAATATAAATTGGCGCGGCTTCGGTGTTCTCACTCGGCAAATTTTGTTGCGAGAAAGACGAAGCGTCGCGCGATTTCGACATCGCACCTTCCAAGGCTCTACCTCCCGACAAAGTCTGCAAAATCTACGTTTTGCTCGATCTAAGTTGTCGCAAGGAAGGTAGCGGCGCAGGGGTGCTTTATAAAACGTCCAAAATTCAAATGGAAAGCATTGACGGAACCTATGCTGCGGCGCGAACGCCATCTCGCATTGGCCGCGCACTCAATCCGCGTGCCTATTCAAATTCGGCGTAAATCGGCATGGAATTTAGTTAGTCAATCGCGTCGTCAGCGCCGACGAGTGAGCGAACCCGCTTTGCTTCGCAGATTATCGCTTTCAACTCTTCGATGAACAAGATGTGCGCGACGTGCCAAGGCCGGTCTGGATTCGAGATGATAAATATCTCCATGGCCGGCGCGTTGCGCTTGCCAAGCAGCGGCCACAGTCGGCCCGAGGAAACATCGGGTGCTGCATAACCATCGGGGAGGAAGCAAAGCCCAACTCCCAAGATCGCTAATCGGCGCGCCTCTTCGAGATGCTGAGAAATTCCAGAAACCTTTTGCCCAATTCCGTATTTGAGCCGGAAATCTGAGAGCTGATCGGGTTCATCGGCGCCTGTCAGGATGAAAGATTCTTGTGCCAGTGCTTTAGGATCGAGAATTTTCTGACCATAGAGGCGATGGCCACGCCCGCAATAGGGACGATGCGTCTCGCGAAACAACGGATGATAGATAAGGTCGGCCCGTTTGCTGCGCGATGGCGCGACACCAATGTCGATCTCCTTCCGAAGCAGCGCATTGATGACATCCGACCAGCTGGCCACATCGACGATCAGTTCGACATTCGGACACTTCCTGTGAAACGACATGATGACGTCGTCGAGAATTTCGCTGACGACATTGCTGATCATTTTGATGCGCACTGGACCGCTGACAGTGTTGAGCGTGTCGGCCATCGCATCCGGAATGCCGCGAATCAGCGACTTCAGCTTCATGCATGTGTTGGCGAGCGCCCGGCCCTCATCGGTCAGCTCGAAACCGCTCGGGCCGCGTTCGCAGAGACGCACATTGAGATGACCTTCGAGACGCTGCAGTGCGAGACTTATGGAGGGTTGCTTGCGACGCAAAAGCTCCGCCGCCGCTGTGACGCCGCCGGTTTCAGCAATGATGCAGAAGATCTTGAATAGGTTCCAATCGAGATTCCGGAAAAAATCATCCTGCCGAGCGTTGTTCGAAGACATATTGCACCGCAGTAAGAACACCCAAAAGATCGCGCGCGGAAAGATAACCTTCCCCACGAGAACACTAAGTGACTTCGACGGCGAGTTGCAAGCTTAGGCTGAAGACGAATGTTCGTGCAGACACGTGTGGCACTCACCGGAGGCGAGTGATTGCATGCGCCCGCTCAGGCTATTAGCGCGGCCGTCTTTGGCGCGCTTAGCTCAAATGCCCGGTGTAGCAGCACAAGTGGAACCGCCAAGCATTGGCTGATGACCGGCGGCAATCAGCGAGCGCTCGGCCGAGTTGATCGTGTTGACGAGCAGCATCGTCACCGTCATGGGGCCGACGCCGCCGGGAACGGGCGTGATCATCGACGCGCGCCGGCTCACACCTTCAAAATCGCAATCCCCCACCAGTTGACCGTTCGCCAGGCGATTGATGCCGACATCGATGACGACCGCGCCCGACTTGACCATCGGCGCCGAGATCAGATTGGGATATCCCGCCGCCACGATCAGAATGTCGGCAAGAATGGTGAATTGTGCGAGATCACGCGTCTTCGCGTGACAAACCGAAACCGTCGCTTCGCGCTGCATCAACATCAGTGCCATCGGCTTGCCGACAATGTTGCTCGCGCCGACGACAACCGCGTTCCGGCCGGCGATCTCGACGCCGGCGTGATCGAGAAGGAGCATAACTCCGTATGGAGTACATGGCGGGAACACCGTGTCGCCGATCACCAGTCCGCCAACGTTGTAGAGATGAAAGCCGTCGACGTCCTTCTCCTGATCTATGGCGCCGAGCACCGCCTTGACGTCAAAATGTTTCGGCAGCGGCAGCTGCACCAGGATTCCATGAATCGAGGGGTTCGCGCTGAGCTCTGTGATTTTGTCGATGACGGCTGACTGTTCTACGTCGGCTGGAAACAGAAACTTCCGAGAATCGATGCCGACGTCAGCGCAGGCCTGTATTTTCTTTCGCACATATACGGCCGATGCCGGGTCTTCTCCGACCATGATGACCGCAAGGCCCGGTGACACACCAAATTTCTTTTTGAGAACGTCAACCCGTTGCCGGCACTCTTGACGAACACCAGCTCCCACGGCCTTACCGTCGATAATTTTGGCTGTCATTGTGTTGCTCGCTGAAGTGTTGCTGCGCTCTCAGAAGACCCCCGGAGCGCGTTGGTAGAAGTTTGATCGAGGCATTTCGAGCGCGTCCGGCGCATCATTTTTGGTCGGCGCCGGCGACTCCCAACTGGGAAAGCCGCCGACGCCTGTTGTCAGAACAGTCCCTGGATCTGCCCCTTATCGTCGAGCCGGATTGAGTCCGCCGATGGAACCTTCGGCAGGCCCGGCATCGTCATGATCTCACCCGTGACGACGACGATGAACTCGGCGCCAGCGGACAGCCGGAGTTCGCGGATCGGCACGATGTGGCCCGTCGGCGCGCCGCGCTTCGAGGCATCGGTCGAGAACGAGTACTGCGTCTTCGCCATGCACACCGGGAAGTGCCCAAAGCCCGCGGCTTCCAGATCCTTGAACTGATTTTCGACGCTCGCATCGCAGGAGATGTCGGCGGCGCGATAGATTTCCGTCGCGATCGTCTTCACCTTGTCGCGGAGCTTCATGTCGTCGGGATAGAGCGGCTTGAAGTTCGCCTTGCCCTCGTCGATCACCTTGACGACGTGATGCGCGAGCTGCTCGGTGCCCTTGCCGCCATCGGCCCAGTGCGTGCACAGGAACGCCTTCGTGCCCATGCTTTCGGCGGCCTTCTGAACCTCGGCGATTTCGGCGTCGGTGTCGGTGATGAACTTGTTGACCGCGACGACGGCCGGCACGCCGAACTTGTTCACGTTCTCGATGTGGCGCTTGAGGTTTTCGCAGCCCTTGGCGACCGCTGCCGCGTTCTCGGTTTTGAGATCGTCCTTGGCGACGCCGCCGTGCATCTTCAGCGCCCGCACCGTGGCGACGATGACGAC
>NZ_JBFTQC010000006.1:0-8237 GCF_056398805.1 Hyphomicrobium sp. 01T421 | reverse complement strand
TCGACTGAAATCAATGGGGTTTTACACTTCCATGTCGTCACGAGCGCTCATCGAGCGTCAAGAGTGGTCACGGGCACTCAATCGTTTTACATCAATCGCAACGCAACCCCGAATTGGTCGACGTCCGTCCGCTTTGCCGAGAAAGCGGACCTTCGATTCGATCCGTCGTGGTGCACAGAGGATGCTTTCGAGGGCGCCTTCTGCAATTCCGAAAGCGGACATTCGCCTAAGTGCAGCTTTGGGCCAGAAGTGAAATGCCGGGTCATGGTCTCAGAGTGAAGTTACCGCTTTGGGCTTCTATTTACGAAACAGAGCCCTAGGCGCCTCTTCTGCGGGGACATCGCACCGCAGCTTGTAAGTCACCTCGAACTCTTTGCGTCCATCGCCGCTCGACGCCGGTACTCTGCCGGCGTGAATCCGACGTGCTGCTTAAACGCCCGCTGGAATGCAGCCTCGGACTGGTAGCCTACATCCTCGCCGATCGCCGCGACCGAGTTGGAGGTGGCTCGCAAGGCGTTTGCCGCCGCTGTCATGCGCACATCGATTAGCAGTTCCGTAGCGGAGCGGCCGAGGCTCTGCTGGAACTGGCGGATGAACGTGGCCCTCGACATTCCGCAGAGGCTGGCGAGTTCCGGCAGGGTCCAAGGGCGACCTGGAGCAGCCAACATGGCCGACAAGGCTCCGGCTAGGTGCGGATGGCCGGCCAGTGCAAGCAATCCGGTAGGAACGTCACGATCCTCGCTCGCGAGGCGCAGCGTGAGAGTGAAGAGCACTGTCGACAAGGCTCCAAGCATAGCTTGACCCCCAAGGTTCTCCTCCGCCGATTCCGATCGCATCAAACCCACTAAGTTGGCGAGCCGAGCTCGCGCGCCGGGTCTAGCTGCGATCGCCGAGTGCTCGGCCGCGTTGACGACCAGACGCGGTGGTAGATAATCGTGGATCAGGCGCGCGTGGGCTGCTGAGAAGATAAAGCGGCCGCAGAGCATATCGAGCCGCTCGCCGTGACCATCATTTTCATCGACCGTGATCGTGGCGCCGATCCTCTGCCGGATGGGCGATGCGGATCGGCCTCCGCCGTCGTGAAGGACGTGCGCTGCCCCCCGGGTCAAGAGCAGGATATCGCCGGCCCTTAGTGCTCGCGGAGGTTCGCCATCGGCCCCCTCAAGGATCGCAGAGCCGGCGAGGATGACGTGGTAGGGGATTTCCCCTGGCTCCGAACTCGCGCTCTCCAACCGCCACGGCGCAGCGAAGAAGCAGCGGCGCTCAGCTCGTCCGGTGACCGGTACGATGTCCAGTAACCGGCTCAGCCAATCTATGTGCTCCATCGCGCAGCCTCCATCTGAGACGATGGAGCATATAATCGAGCCAAACCAGCATTATCAATCTCATTTTCTGAACTATTGTGACACCCATCGGCATCAACGCAGATGCGATCCGTCCCCCGGCTCGTCCGGCCTGTTCAGAGGAGAAAACAAATGAACGCCATCGCCCAACTTCTCGGCCGCTCAGGCCTCCTGAAGCCTGACCTCGATTACATCCTGCTCCGCGCCGCAATGGTGATTATCTTCGCGTGGTTCGGATACGACAAATGGTTCGAATCGGAGATCAGAGGGTTGTTGCCTATCATTACCCATGGCCCGCTCATCTCCTGGACGATCCCGGTGTTGGGAATTCGCGGCACCGCCATTTTCCTCGGCGCCTCGGAATGGATCTTTGGCACGTTGCTGCTTCTGGGTTTCTGGAACAAGAAGGCCGGCATGCTCGGCGCGCTCGGTGCCGCCGCCACCTTCATCTCTACCCTCACGGTCATGCCGTTCGTTCCTGACGCGTGGGATGCTGGCGCCGGAGGCTTTCCGGCGATGACAATAAATTCGGCCTTCCTTCTGAAGGATCTGGTGCTGCTCGCCGTCTCTGTCTACCTCCTGAAGCAAGACGTTCAACGGGTCCTTGACGAAGACGCTCCAAGGCTGCCTGCCGGTGCGAACGTGAACGCTTGATGAGTTGGCCGCCGGCGCTCAGGCCGCGCATCTGAACGGCTGCCATCCACCTTGATGTCGAAGAACCAGGGTAGGCAATTCCGTAGGCACCCAATCCCGTTGGGATTGGGTGCAGTACCCGGGGGTGGCAACTACCCCCGGGAGATGCCGACCCTTAAGTGGCACAAGCTGATGAAGGATGCGGAAGCATTCGCCGCCAACGTCCTGTCCAAGTTGCTGATTAGAACTCATCGATGTCTGCTTTCTCCGCGTCGCGGACTTCGACGCCCACTGCTCAGTCACGGCCGTCATCAAGTTCGCGGATGTCGGCTGTTGGGATTAAGCAGAAATCGCTTTGCATCGCCGATTGCGAGCGCGTGGTTCTTGCTGATGTCCGCAAATGACCCACAGCTGACATCCACGGCGAAGGTGATCCGTCCCATGTCAGGTGAAGAGACGCACCAAACAATGGAAAGCATCATTTTCCAACGTATTTATTCTAAGTGTTATCGGAATAGATATCAGTTTTCCCACAAACGCTCGCCAAGCGAATTAATGCCGCCATCAAAAATAATTCGGTTCGTCCCATCGCGAGGCGATGAACAGTGCCAAATGGTAATTTGCAAAAGCCGTTCAATCGTTATGGGTGTCCAATGTCGTCTTACCGAATACCCAAGCTATTGTTGCCATTGGCCTTGAGCGCAGCGTTGCTCTCGCCACCGATGCTTGCGAGTGTTCAAGCAGGCCCGGTGTCAGCGTGATTTGGAAACGGCTGCCACAAAGTCGATTGCGGAGCCCGTACGTGGCCGCGGTGGCTTTCGAGGCGGCGGTGGTTTTCGTGGATTCCGTGGCGGTTTCCATCGGGGCGGTGTCGCGCGCCGTGGCGGCGTGTATCGCGGCGGCGTCGTTCGTCGGGGCGTCTATCGCGGAGTCGCAGCTCGTGGCGTTTATCGCGGTGGCGCTTACCGCGTCGGTCGCCGTTACTATGGTGGCGTGTACTATGGCAATCGACGTCGCTACTGGCGTGGTCGCTGGTGGGCCTATGGCGTCGGTTCGTGCTGGCGGATAACACCCGACGGATACTACGTTTGGTTTGCGGTTGATCAGCCCAATTAGTCGAGCGTCAATCCAAACGACTGAGATCGGCAAGGTCGATGAACTGGCGGCCCAACTCGCTGCGACCGTCGCAGGCTTGGTCCGCAGCTTGAGACGTCAATGACGCAAGGAGATTAGACGATGGCCCGAACAGCGCTCAGCGCGGAGGCTATCGATATTGCCATCCGGGTCGGCTTGCTCGCACTGCTCGCTTACTGGTCTTGGTGGATCGTTGCCCCATTTTTAACAATCCTTGTGTGGAGCGCCATTCTGGCGGTTGCTCTTTATCCGCTGTTCGACTGGCTTAAGAGACGGTTCAATCAACCCAGGTTAGCAGCAACTCTCGTGACGCTTCTTTGCATTTTTGTGGTGCTTGCGCCGCTCGTGTGGCTTGGTTTTGGGGTGCTCAATGGAGTCGAGTTCGTCGCAAACAAGCTGGAAGCTGGCCTATCGGTTCCCTTGCCGCCGGACTCCGTTAAAGAGTGGCCGCTGATAGGCGAACAGGTTTACAGGTTCTGGACGCATGCTGTGACGGATATTAGTGCGCAGCTCACACAGCTAACCCCCGTACTCAAACCCGTCGCCCTCTGGCTGCTCGAACAGGCATCGAATGTCATAGTCGGCCTGCTCAAGTTTATGATCTCGATCATCGTTGCAGGTTTTCTCTTTTGTCCAGGACCAACACTGGTCAAAGCGCTGACTCAAGTAATGGAGCACATTCTCCGACCGCGCGGCACTGAAATGGTGCAACTTGCGGGTTCCACTATTCGCAATGTCTCTCGTGGGGTAATCGGCGTAGCGCTGCTGCAATCCTTTCTCGCGGGGGCGGGATTTCTCGTTGCCGGCGTACCCGCCGCGGGTATTCTAACTTTCGCCTCGCTCGTGCTGGGAATAGTTCAAATCGGGCCAGCGATCCTCTTTCTGCCGATCATCGTGTGGAGTTGGATGACCATGGAGCCTGCGTACGCCTTCATGTTCACCATTTACATGGTACCGGTGGGGCTTATCGATAATGTTTTGAGGCCAGTGTTGATGGCGCGCGGTCTCTCAACACCCATGCCTTTGATCATCATAGGGGTTATCGGCGGCACCATTGCCTACGGAATTGTGGGCCTCTTTTTTGGTCCGATCGTTCTCTCTGTGGCATGGGAGCTGGCTGTAGCTTGGATGTACGGGGACGACTCCGCCAATATGGCTCAAGGTGGCTCCGCGCCTCTGGCCGACGGTGCTGCATTACACCGATGAAGAGCATTGTCACTTCAGAGTCTAGCAGCCTAGTCGTCGGCCCCGTTTTCAAAACACTGGACTCCAGATTTTGGCAGGTTGTTTTATTCGCACTTCAGGATCAGTCCGGCGCTTGCCAAGGATTTGCTCATATTGCCTCGGAACTTTGACCAATTGAGAAAAATTAGAGCGAAAGTCGATACCACCGGAATATAAGCCGGACGCAATATTGCTGTTTAACACAAAAAGGAATGAGTCATGTCTGATACTTCAAACTCCGGGAATTGGGCGAAGCCCGCAGCCTTGGCCATCCCTGAGGGGGGATTTTTCAAAGATAAGGTCGAACAAGGTCGGTATGGACCGATTTTTCCCAAAACGCCGGCGTGCTACGGTTTCTCCATCCTTGCAAAGATCATTCCCGGAAGAGAGTCAGCTTTTTACGAGCACGCGAAAACCATACAAGAGGCCGTGGCGAATCAGCCTGATGTCCTGGCTGTGCTTAAGCTGCACTATCTCAGATGGAACCTCTTCGACATCAACGGCGAAACCTACTTCCAGTACATCGGAATCTTCGACACGGATTTTGACAAATATACCGAGGATGCGGTTAGCATTTTTGGCGCGTCTGGTCTTAATACCGTATTCGAAAATCTTGAGGGCTTTCCAAAAGATTGGAAAACGAACCCTTCGGCATTCGTCAAGTTCGTCAGGGAGCATCAGCGTCCGAGCTTCCTTGAATACGGCGAATACCCTTTCGTGAGTGCCGACGAGATTAAGAAGGCTCTGAAGGTGAAGGCCGCTTTCTCCGACATGCTCGACCAAATGCAGTGATGCGCCATCGGACACGCCCGCCATGCTCGAGCTCGGTGATATCCAACACATCGTATTGACGCGGGTGCCTGCACTCACGGGACGGTACGAATTTCTTTCGTTTCACAACGCCACAGGCGGACGCGCCTGGTTGTCATCGATCGCTGAGAAGGTGCAGTCCGCAGCATCGATTCAGGCTTCCGTTGAACAGGATAAGCGGTGGGTGACGGTTGCCTTCACCTGGAACGGTCTGCGCGCACTCGGCGTGGATGAAAATTCCCTGTCATCTTTCCCCGAGGAGTTTAAGCAGGGAATGGTCGCTCGCGCGGAGGTGCTCGGCGACACCGGAGAAAACCATCCGGATAAATGGGTGGGCGGCCTCGCACGACCCGATCTCCACGCCATCGTGATCTTGTTTGCCCGCGACGCCACCGAACGCGAGCGCTGTCAAGACGAGCATGAAAAACTGGTCGCCCAGTGCGACGGCATCGAGGTGCTTTCAACTTTGGACCTCGATGCGACACCGCCAATTGATTACGCCCACGATCATTTTGGCTACCGCGACCGGCTCTCCCAGCCAGTCATAGAAGGCTCTGGCGAGGTACCTACGCCCGGCTCCGGGGCTCCGCTGAAGCCAGGCGAATTCATTCTCGGATATCCCGACGAAAGCGGCCAAACCTATTCAATGCCGCAACCCGAGATTCTATCCCGCAACGGTAGCTTCATGGCTTACCGCTGCATGCAGGAGCATGTCGGTCGGTTTCGGCACTTTCTGCGCCAGCACGGCCAAACTCCAGATGAACAAGAACTTGTAGCCGCGAAGCTGATGGGCCGTTGGCGCGGCGGTGCGCCGCTCACGTTAGCGCCCCACAAGGATGATCCAGCCCTAGGCCTAGATCCGCAACGTAACAATGACTTCAACTACAAGCAGATGGACCCACATGGATATGCGGTCCCATTAGGCTCACACATGCGCCGCATGAACCCCCGCGACACGGCCGAGAACATGAATCGCCGCCGTATGATCCGACGTGGCGCAACCTACGGACCTCATCTGCCGGAGGACGCGCCAGAGGACGGTACGGAGCGCGGTATCGCCGCTTTCGTCATCTGTGCAAGCCTCATCCGGCAATATGAATTTGCCCAGAATGTCTGGGTAAACGACCGAAACTTTCACGAACTTGGCAATGAACGAGACCCAATCATTGGCAACCACGATGGCACATTTGAATTCAAAATCCCCAAGCGCCCGATACGAAAGAAGATCACCGGCTTACCGGCATTTACGACCGTCAGGGGTGGCGCTTACTTCTTCCTCCCCGGCATTACGGCCCTGCGACATCTTTCGACTCTTAGGTCTGATGTGAGATAGGAGTCTGCCATGAACACGCTGGAGCCAGCCCGCACTTACAATCAGAGTCACATTCAGCGCAAATTTACGCCTGGCAAACGCCGCTTGAGCATCTACTGGACCTGGAGTTACCCGTGGGAAGCGCAGCGCGATCCCGCTGCGATGGAAAACCGATTCTCGACAATGACCGAAGTCCGTAACGTGCTGTGGCCGAACTACGAGACGCCGGAGTACAGTGCGGCGCAATTTCTGCAGGGAATCGCTGGTACCCTGGAGCTCTTCCATCGTTCAACGCTTAGCTTTCAGGAAGTTGTCGCGGAAGTAACCGGCCACCCAGCTGCTGTGTTCCAGCGCATCGACCAAGCCGGCTATAAGCTGCCAATTGACGAACGGATTTTGGCCGATACTGACACGCTTTTGGTGTTTGGCCTTGATCACCTTCTTTCGGAGCAAGAAGCTGCGCCGGAAGAGGTTGAGGCCATTGGTGAGTGGCTCAAGCGCGAAGGCACATGTCTACTGCTCGCCCCACATCATGATGTCGGTTTCGCCGACGACCTCAATCAGCGGCAGATCGAGTATCTTCACCATGGCGACGCACTCGTGCCACGGCAGCAACGCTTCGGGCAATACACCCGCTCGTTGATGAGGGCGCTTGATGTGCCGGTCCACAATACCTACGGGCTCCGTCCAGCCCTCGACAAGGGCACCCAGCAGATCGCGCCTTTAACGAGGTTCCGAGACAGTGATAGACTTGGCCTTCTTGCGAACGTTCCGACTTTCAATTTCCACCCGCATTTGCCGCATTATGAGATCACCGACAGCAGCAAGTCGATTCACGTGCTAGCCCGCCAACCTATTGATCCTGATCGTCCTCACCCTTTCACTGCAGCCGGCAACAGTGAGTTTAACTGCCTGCTCTGGATGCCGCCAAACAATCGGCGGCCCGGAGACATTTTGCTTGTCGATTCTACAAACTTCACCACGCTCTTCGGCGGCACGGACAGTCTGATAAGCTTCTGGCGCAACCTCGCTTTGATGAACTGAATCATCTGCATTGAAGGACGCTCGCTGGAGTTGCGGTGAATCCAGCGAAGATCGCGCAATCACTAGTCTTGCTCAGTGCTGCTCCCGCTCGCCATCGGACTTGCCCTAAAGGCTCGCTATGAGGCAGGAGCCGCCCGGGCGACTCGCTTGGGCACTGGCCAGCGCAACATCGCCGCCGCGAGCTTCAGCGACCCCGGGTGGTCGTGATGGTCATTTTCGTCGCGATACTCGGCTTGATTATTCTCATGCCCCTTGCTCGTGTCTTGACCCGTCGTTGACTCAAAAATGTGCGGAAAAACGAACGAACTTGCCTTTAAGCGAGAATCCCTGAGTGAATCGATAGCGGACCTTAGGCGTCTTCCTGTCAGATGCCGCTAATGGCCCAATGCGGAATATCCTCGGGCTCATTTTCACGTCCGCTCCTTGAGATGAAGCAGGCTTCCGAAGTCCTCGGCCTTGGAGAGGCTACTGAAAATTAAATTGCCACTTCAATAACATAGGTGTTCGTCCGGCGCGCCAGTTAAGTCAATAACCTATGGGTTCCCGCCTTGGCGCCTACGGCGGCCAAGGTAACACCTAAGGAAACACTGGACCCGTTGATTAAGTGACAACGTGATTTCGACTGAAATCAATGGGGTTTTACACTTCCATGTCGTCACGAGCGCTCATCGAGCGTCAAGAGTGGTCACGGGCACTCAATCGTTTTACATCAATCGCAACGCAACCCCGAATTGGTC
>NZ_JBFTQC010000005.1:0-216190 GCF_056398805.1 Hyphomicrobium sp. 01T421 | reverse complement strand
CGACCAGGTGACGAAGGCCGTGTCGCACATCTACACCTCGGGCGTTTTTCCGATCATCTGCGGCGGCGATCACAGCTTGGGCTTTCCCAACGTGCGCGGCATTGCTCCGCACATCGACGGCAACGTCGGCATCATCCACATCGACCGGCACATCGATATCCAAGAGAAGGATATGGATGAGCGTATGCATACGACGCCTTGGTTCTGGACGACGAACGAGGGGACGCACACCTCACATCGCGATCATAGCCACATGCACGATGTCGGTTTGCCCAACTGCCATCCGAAGAATCTCGTGCAGATCGGTATCGGCGGCTGGTACGGCAATCGTCCCGGAACGGCGGTCGCCAAGCGCCGCGGCACGAGCGTGCTGACGATGCATGACGTGCAGCATTTCGGCCCGAAGAAGGCCGCCGAAATCGCGCTCGAAATGGCCTGGGAAGGCTGCAAGGCGGTCTACCTGTCGTTCGATATCGATTCGATCGATCCGGGGTTTGCGCCCGGCACAGGTTCGCCGGAGCCCGGCGGTCTTCTGCCGCGCGAAGCTTTCGAGATGATCCATACGATCGCAGCCGAAGGCTTATGCGGCATGGAAGTCGTCGAGGTGTCGCCACCGTACGACGTCAACGACAACACCGCGCAGCTCGCCTGCCGGGTCGTACTCGATACGCTTGGAACACTGGTGGCGAATGGAAAGCTCGGCCATCGCAGCAAAGTCATGAAATAGGAGGGCGTACGATGAGACATTCACGCGTGCAGCACGTTCTAAAATCCGTCGGCGCAGCCTCGATCCTGATGGTGGCTGCGATCGCGCCAGCGTCGGCTCATGTCGGGCTCGGCGCCGTCCACACGTTCAGTCAGGGCTTTCTGCATCCCATGAACGGCATCGACCACATCATCGCGATGCTGGCTGTCGGCTTCTTTGCAATGAACGTGGGAGGGGCCGGACGCTGGCTCGTGCCCACGGCATTCGTCGCGGCGATGATGTTTGGCGGCTGGCTCGGCTATGAGGGTTGGCCGCTGCCGATGGTCGAACAAGGTATCGGCTTGTCCGTCGTCGCCTTGAGTGTGGCGGTGGCCGTCGGCGTTCGGCCGCCAACCGTCATCGCGATGGCGGCGGTTGGGCTGTTCGCTGTTTTCCATGGTCACGCCCATGGTAACGAGGGCGCTGGGCTCGGCTTCGCATTCCTTCCCTATGCTGCGGGATTCGTTGTCGCGACGGCGCTCCTGCACCTTTCGGGAATGGCCTCGAGCCTCTGTCTCGATCAACTGAAGCCATCGCTCGCGCTAACGTTCAAGAGAGCAACAGGTGTAATCGGCGCGATGGCGGGCGCGTCGCTGCTTCTCGGGTTGATGAGCTGAGGTGGCATTCAAAACGGGGCAAGTCTCGATGGAGACTTGCCTCATTTTCAATAGTGACAACGGCCGCCTGGGCGGTCTTTTTTTTATTGTTTGAGGACTTGCCTCAACGCATTCACCTCATTGTTGCACTCTGATTTTCGAGCGCGTTCGCTACAACGCGAAAATGTTTCATCAACGTGGCTCCGACGTCGGGCGGTATTCCGACCCGATCAATCGCTTTCGACATGCAGAGAAGCCAGGCGTCTTTTTCCGCCGTTCCGATTTCGATATGGCGGTGCATCTCGCGAACATCGGAGTGACCGTATTTTTCGACATAAAGTTTCGGGCCGCCCAAGAATCCGGAAAGGAAATTGAACTGCTCAATTCGCGAATGTGCAACGCCGTGTCCTCTGAGATGCAGCAGATGTAAAATCTTGCCTTCCGGTTCCGTTTCCACAATGTCGTAGAACACGTCGACGAGCATTTGGACCCGGCTAGCGCCTCCCATCCGTTCGTACAGCGATACAACCATCGATCTCATCCCAGTTGCTTTGATTTCGACCGCAGAAGCTCCTCCGCTTCACGCACGATACGTTCGATGATATTCGACACCGGCTCGATATCGTGGATCAAACCGACGACTTCGCCCACGAAGGTGTTGCTTTCCTCCGGATCGCCATCGGCCCAGGCTTTGCGATATTTGGCAGCCTCTTGGTCGGCAACGGCTAGCAGTTCCGGCTCATGCCCGTGCCAACGTTCGATGAATCGGTTCTTGAGCACCCGAGCGGTATAGCGCGAGGGCCAATCCAGTTTGCGCGCCAGATCCATGACTTGCGAGCGAATGGTATCGTCGCCGGTTGCCGCCAGCGCGGCGTCATGCATGCGTTGGCCGACATTGGCTTCTTGCGAAGCCCAAAGGCGCGAGCCGATCAGAACGCCATCAGCACCCAACATGAGAGCCGCCGCGAGTCCCCGTCCATCTCCAATGCCGCCAGCCGCGCATAGAAGTGTGTCCGGCGATTCTTTTGCAATCAAATCCGCGACTTCAGGGACAAGGCTGAACGTGCCGCGCCTTTCCCCGTGACCGCCAGCTTCCGAACCCTGCGCGACGATGACGTCGGCCCCGCACGCGAGTGCCCTTTCAGCATCGCGGCGCGTCTGGATTTGACAGATCAAGGTGACGCCGCGTTCTTTGATGCGGTTGGCGAGCGGTGCCGGATCGTCGAAAGAGAGAAAGATCGCCGTTGGATTTTTGCTAAGGACCAGATCGAGCAGCGCCGGTTGTTTGCGCAATGACCAGGTGATGAAGCCGCATCCGACCCGTTGATTTCCGGCGGCGCGGAACTCTTCGGTGATCCAGTCCGCATCGCCATATCCGCCACCGATGAGGCCGAGACCTCCGGCCGCCGAGACAGTCGCTGCGAGGCGTCCACCGGCTGCAAATGCCATTGGCGCGGAGATAATCGGGTGGCGCAACTTTAGCCGTTCGGTCAGGCGTGTTTTGAGCACTGTCGTATCCTCTATCGGCGGTCGATTTGATCAGCGTTGCCGAGAACGCCGAGGAGAGCCTTGCGGTTGGCGACGATGTCGGCCAGCGTCCAGTCGTCGAGGACCTCGAAATAGGCCTCCAACGCGCGGCGAAGGACGCGCTTCAAGCGACACACATCAGAAATGAGGCAGGTATTCCCGGCGCCGAAGCATTCGACGAGTTCGAAGTCCTCTTCGACCGCACGCACAACCTCGCCTAGCGTCACTTCGCCCGACGGTTTGCCGAGGCGTAGTCCGCCACCTCGACCCCGCTGCGTTTCGACGAAGCCGAGCTGGCCCAGCCGATGCACGACCTTCATCAAATGATTTGCAGAAATCCCATAAGCTTCAGCGATTTCGTCAATCGTCGCAAGCCGGTCCGGATTGGTCCCGAGGTACATAAGGACGCGTAGTGAATAGTCGGCCAAAGCGGTCGGTCGCATGGGGTTCCGCGCAAACAAGAGAGGGTCGACATTGCCCGCTTGACGAAAGATGTATGCATCATACATCTTATAGGAGAATTCGCGCAAGGGAACTGTATGCAACGACCACCACATCCGAAGGCGCCCGGGCTCGATGCCGGTGTCGACGAGGAGATGATCGGTATGCTCGTCGATCGCTTCTATGCGGCCGTCCGCCGTGACGAAGTTCTTGGACCGGTATTTGAGGCGCGCATCAAAGATTGGGACGATCATCTCGAGAAGTTGCGGGCGTTCTGGTCATCGGTCATTCTGATGACGGGGAGCTATAAAGGCCGGCCGATGCCCGCGCATCTCGCTATCGAGGAAATCTCCAAAGAGCATTTCGCGCGATGGCTCGATCTCTTTGGCAAGACAGCGTTGGCCGTTTGTCCGCCTGCTGCGGCATCGCTCTTCATTGATAGGGCTGCGCGGATCGCCGAGTCCCTTCAGATGGGCATAAGCTTACATCGGGGCGACAATTCCGTTCTCCACATGCCGCGAGAACGCGCTGCACAAACGTCAGAATGAGCCAAGCGCCCGGGAGGCGACATTGCGCTTCCGGTAACGCCGTTCACGGCATCGAAAATTGTTTCTGGCCCGGGAACCTTTGCAAATCCGGGCCATCTAATCTCTGATATGTTGTCGAACGTACGGAGATGTCGCTGATGGTCCTATCGCATGTAGAAAACGGCAGGGGGGACGACCGGGAAGCCGATCTTATTCGCCGCGCCGTGGGACGAGACGAATCCGCAATACGTGCCATCATCCAGGCGAACAACCGCCGTCTCTACCGCGTCGCGCGGAGTGTCGTGCGCGATGACGGGGCAGCCGAGGATGTGCTGCAGGAGAGCTATCTTCGCGCATTTTCAGCCCTATCTGAATTCCGCGGAGGATCGTCTCTTTCGACGTGGCTGACACGCATCGTCCTGAACCAGGCTTTGCAGCATCTTCGCCGCCGCTCCGAAATTCCAAACTCGGCGATCGATCCTCCCCAAGCCCAGGCCCAAGGCGAGGTCATTCCGTTTCCGCTATCCGGTCATCCATCCATAGATCCCGAGCGCACCATGGCTCAACGAGAACTCTGTCATCTGCTGGAGCGGGCGATCGACGAACTTCCGGAAGATTTTCGCACTGTTCTCATCGCGCGCGTCATAGAGGAAATGAGCATAGAGGAGACGGCTGAGCTGTTGGGGCTTCGCGCCGAAACGGTGAAAACACGGCTGCATCGCGCCCGCCGTCTTCTAAAGTCCGCACTTGCCGAACACATGGACTCGCTCTTCAGCGATGTTTTTCCGTTCCAAGGCAAGCGCTGCGAGAGACTTACAAATGCCGTCATCAAACAACTCGTGCCGGGCTCCCGATAGCGGGAACCTTTGTCAAACGATGGCATCAAATCCTTTGTGACGTCGACATGCCACTTACGGCGAGACAGTCCCGGAGGTTTTCAAGATGCGAATGATTGAGATCAGCGGCATCGCCGCAGCTATCCTATTAGCGACGGCGACGGCGCCCGTTCATGCGGCCGACAAACCATCAGACGCGCAGATCGCTCACATCGCCTATACGGCCGGCGACCTCGATATCAAAGCAGCTCAGCTGGCTTTGAAGAAATCCAAAAACGCCGACGTTCGCGCTTTTGCCAGCGACATGGTGCGGGACCACCAGGCTGTGAACGACAAGGCGTTGGCTCTTGTGAAGAAGCTTGGCGTCACGCCTGAGGACAACGACACAAGCAAAGGTTTGGTCGAGCAATCGGGTGAAAAGCAGGCGAAATTAGCGAAGCTATCGGGCGCGGACTTCGACAAGAGTTACGTCGACAACGAGGTCGCCTATCACAAGACTATCAACGGTGCGCTTCAATCCACGCTAATTCCGTCGGCCGATAACGGCGAACTCAAGAGCCTGCTACAGACCGGCCTCAAAATATTCACCGGCCACACGGAGCACGCAGAGCACCTTGCGAACGCACTTCATTAGCAGGAGGTATCTCATGCGGTTTGTTCGGCGCCGTGCGGCCTTGATTGTCTTGGCGCAAGCTTTGGCCGTACCGGCGCCGGCGGGAGAGGTTGTGCAAGTCAAAATCAATGATCTCGCATTTGTTCCCGCAGAGATCACTGTGAAGGTCGGCGATAAAGTCGAGTGGGTGAACGAGGATTTCATCGATCATACCGCCACCGCGAAGAGTGGAGAGTGGGACGTCATGGTTCCAGCAGGAAAGTCGGCGCAGGTGCAGCTCGATCACGCCGCAACGATCACATACTTCTGTCGTGTCCATCCCGGGATGACAGGAACGATCCGCGTCAGCGCCAACCGGTGAAAAGGATGGTTGGTGATACTCACACCTTGTTCGCGGCTCATTGCTTCTCTGGGATAGGCAAGCACTCCATCACTTCCACCCGATCGCCCGGGAAAATCATGAAATGCGGGTGGTTGAGAAACAACTTGGCGGCTTCTTCCTGCGAATTCGCCTTCACGACCGTCCACGCACCCAATTCGTTGCGCGTATCAGAAACGCCTTTCTTGTCCGTACGCTTCGTTTTGCCGAGTGGGGAACCCATTTCTGCGATCGCGTCTTTGTGGTCCGAGACCCATTTGTGCCACGCCTCGATGCCGGCCTTCCCCCGCCGCTCGCGCTCTGCTTCCGGTAGTTTTTTCCACGCGTCCATCGCTTCCGCACTGCCGAGGAATATGGCGAGAAAGGTTTTCATATCGATACTCCCATGATTGGATTTCGGTGCGGATGTTCAGGCATCTATCGATCCGCCGAACATCCGCTGCCGCTCTATGTTATTCCTTTTTCAGAGGACCGTTGACCGCCCACAGGACGCCGAACGGATCCTTCAACTGACCGTAGCGATCGCCCCAGAACATATTGGCGACGGGCATTATGGCGGTGCAGCCGGCGTCGACGGCCCGATCATACCAGGCATCGGCGTCATCAACCTTGAGCATGACGCTGAAGCCCGCGGGTGGGACCCAAGGGTGACCGTGCTCGGGATAGCAATCGCTCATCATGACCGACGCGTTGTTGATGTAGAGATGAGCGTGCATGGTGCGACCCTTCTCATCGGGCGGCATCACCCATGCCACTTCGGCGCCGAACGCCTTCTTGTAGAACTCAACGGCTTTCACGGCGCCGTCGACGGAAAGATAGCAAACGGCACCACCTTTGACCTGCGGATGAGGATAGTCGGACATGAATACCTCCTTGTGCTGCGTCTCTAGGACGGACGTACAGGCGCCGATCCGACACTCCTTTCGTGAAAGTTTTATCTCGAGTCTTGCATCAGCCGATCGAGGTGCCGGCGAATGTGGGCGGCTTGCGCAGGGGTTCCGGCTAGGGCGATGGCGCGGTCGAAATCGGCGCGGGCTTCACTTTTGCGTCCGAGCTGCAGCAGAAACGCTCCGCGTGCGCCGAAATAATGAAAATAACCGGATAATGCCTTCTCCAACGGAGCGATCATGGCAAGACCGGCTTCAGGACCATGCAACTTGGCAGTCGCTACTGCGCGGTTCAACGTGACCACCGGCGAGGGCTGCATCCGTTCGAGCGCCGCATAGAGTCGATCTATTCCGGCCCATTCGGTATCGGCGGCGGTAACGGCCCGAGCGTGTGTCGCGGCAATAGCTGCCTGCACCTGGTAAGGACCCGGACGGTTGTGACGCATCGCCTTGTCGATCAGCGCCAATCCTTCGCTGATCAGCTTGGCGTTCCAGCGTGTGCGGTCTTGATCTTCGAGCAGGATGGCTTCGCCGGCTTCATCAAAGCGCGCCGGTAACCGCGACTGCTGCAACAGCATCAACGCGATCAGGCCCATGATTTCCGGCTCGGTCTGGAAGAGGCGCAGCAGCAGTCGCGCCAGCCGGATCGCCTCGTCGCAAAGCGGCGCGCGGTCTGGATCGTTTCCTGCCGAATATCCTTCGTTGAACAATAGGTAGATCATGGCGGCGACCGCCGCGAGCCGCTCTGAGCGTTCGACGGGACCAGGCGCCTCGAAGGGCACATCGGCTTTCGCGATGCGCGCTTTGGCGCGCGTGATGCGCTGTTCCATCGCTGCATCGCTTACGAGGAAGGCGCGGGCGATCTGGGCCACGGTCAGGCCCGAGACGATGCGTAATGCCAACGCGATCTGCTGCGTCGCCGGAAGCTCAGGGCGACAACAGATAAACAACAGTCTGAGTACATCATCGCGATAGTGCGAACCATCCAGCCGATCGATCAGCGGCGCCTCGGCGTCTTCCAGGTTTGAGATGATATCGTGGGACGGGAGTTCGACATCGCGGCTGCGTTTACGCGCACCGTCGAGCGCCGCATTGCGTCCCACCAGGATCAACCAAGCAGTCGGATCGCGGGGCGGACCATTCTGCGGCCAGCTTTTCAGCGCGCGCAAGCAGGCTTCCTGATAAGCCTCTTCGGCGATATCCATGTCGCGGAAATAACGTAACAACGCCGCGACCGCCTGAGGCCTGGCGGCGGTCAGCGCCCCATGAATCCAGGCGGGGTCGTGGATCACCTCGTTCATCTCAATAGGCCTTGATGCGATCCTTGGGTGCGTTGGGCCGTGCCTCCGGCACATACAAGGCAACGGGGCGGATCTCGTACACACTCGTCGGGTTAGCGGCGGAAAGCTCGCGAGCGACTGCGAGGGCCGCATCGAGGTCCGGCACGTCAATCACGTAGAAGCCGAGCAGCTGCTCTTTCGTTTCGGCGAAGGGGCCATCGATGACCATGTCGGGCCCGCGGAGGGTCGTTGCGGCAGTGGTCGGCAACAGGCGCAGGGCAGGGCCGAGCTTGCCTTCCTTCACAAGTCTTTCATGGACCACATTCAGGCGGTTCATGACCGCATCGTCTTCCTCCTTGCTCCAGGACCAGACGACATCTTCCTTGTTGTAACAAAGCAGGGTGTAGAGCATGGCGTTTCCTTCTTAGCTTCCCGAGGACGGCTCAATATGCCCTGTCCCGACAGGAGCGCGAAAAAATAAATCCTCGTGGCATTGTCGGGCCGACTAATCTGGGGGCGTCCTAGTGCCGAAAGCAGGAGGCAACATGACAAAAGACACATATGACCTCGTTCTTACCCGGTTGCTCGACGCGCCCGCGGACAAACTTTTCCGTTGCTGGACGGAGGCCGACCTCTTGAAGCAGTGGTTCGCGCCTAAACCCTGGACGACACCGGAAGCCCGGCTCGATGCGCGGCCGGGCGGCGCCAGCAGCATCACGATGCGGAGCCCGGAAGGCCAGGACATGCCCAACACCGGCCAGTATCTGGAAGTCGTACCCAACCGGAAGCTCAGCTTCACGGATGCCTTCACCGGCGATTGGCAACCGCGCGACGGGCAGCCTTTCATGGTGGCGGTCATCACCTTCGAGCCTGAAGGAGACAAGACTCGCTACGTCGCGACCGTGCGCCACTGGTCCGAGGCCGACAAGAAAAAGCATGAGGAAATGGGTTTTCATAAGGGCTGGGGCCAATGCACCGAGCAGCTCGAAGCTTTGGCACGAACGCTCTAGGAGGCCGCCATGACGATCCGAAGCATCACGCCGTTCCTGTGGTTCAACACCCAGGCCGAAGACGCCGCGAATTTTTATGTCTCGCTGTTCCCCAACGCGAAAATCACGAATGTCTCGCGCTATGGCGATGCAGGGCCGGGACCCAAAGGCAGCGCCATGGTCGTGGGCTTCGAGATCGTGGGCCAGCGCCTCGTCGCGCTCAATGGCGGACCGAACTTCAAACTCGACGAAGCCTTTTCCTTGCTTGTCGATTGTACCGAGCAGGAGGACATCGACCGGTTGTGGTCGGCGCTGGGTCATGGCGGCAGCTACAATGCCTGCGGCTGGCTCAAAGATCGCTTCGGACTGTCATGGCAGATCAACTATGCGGGTCTGCCCGACCTCATCAGCGGTCCGAATGGCGGCAAGGTGATGGCCGCCATGATGGGGATGACCAAGATCGATATCAAGGCGCTGAAGGATGCTCGCGCGGGCTCGCAGACTTAACGGGCGGTGAGAAAACACAAATCCAATCGCCTCAAAGCCGAGCCGCCTCGCAAAGAAAGCGATCACCATGGTGCATTCTTCCGCTTGCTCGCTTTGGCGGTTGAGGAGTGTCGTGTGCTTTCAGCCACCTGCCGGCGTTGAGCCAACAGGTGGCTGAGCCAGTCGAGCAAAGGCTCGATTGTGTTTGAGAACAGCACGACGTGGAGAAATCAAAATGATCAGGTTGTTCGCTGTTGCCTTTGCTTTGGCCGTTGCGACCTCTGCGCATGCCCTGCCGATCGCGCCGCTTCATCAGCCGGACGGCGTGATCATGCAAGTGCGCGCAGGATGCGGTCCGGGCAGGGTACGCGTTAATGGTATCTGCGTGGCACGGACCACAATTCGCCATACCCGTCGCGAAGTCCGCAGGTGTCGACGGTGGAACGGAGGTACGTGCATTCGCTGGCATTAGGTGACAGGCGCGCGTTACGATCGCTCAAGCATTTGGGATCAAACTGCCACCTGCTGTAACGCGCTTGTCTGCCGTGCCAATGCTCGTTGAAAGTCGCGGAAGGTCTTCCGGGTAAAGGCCGCGCCCGGAAGACCGTGAGGGGTTCTACTTTCTTTTACCGCTGCCTGCAGGTGGCGCCGGGCGGGTGCGGGCCGCTGCGGCGTCCTCCATCAGCTCGTACCACATCGCATTGAGCACGGCGAAGGCGGCGGCGAGCGGCAGACCGAGCAACCAAGCGAAATACCACATGATCAATCTCTCCTTTCGTTGGTCTCAGTATGCGTGGCCGCGCTCGTCACGGATCGCCTTTTCGTCAACCTTGCCCCACATCACGTGATAGACCCAGGTCGTGTAGGCGATGACGGTCGGCACGAAGATCACCGCGACCACAAGCATGATGAAAAGCGTCATGTGGCTCGATGAGGAATCCCAGACTGTCAGGCTCGATCGCGGATCGATGGACGACGGCAGGATGAACGGGAACATCGAGAGTCCGACCGTCGCGATGATGCCGAAGATCGAAAGCGATGTCGCAAGGATCGCAGCGATCTCCCGGCGCGCGCCCATGAAGACAAACGCTACTGCAGCGCCGGTAATGCCAAGCAATGGAGCAAGCATCATCCAGGGATGCGAACCGTAATTATCGAACCACGCTCGGGGCACTTTGGCGGCTGTTTTCGCCAAAGGATTTGACGGTCCGAGCGGGTTCACCGTGCTCGTGATGTGGTAGCCATCAATTCCAGCCCAAAGCGCTACGCCGCCCAGGACGAAGAGCACGACGGTCGCGAGGGCTGCGATTTTCCCGTAGGTCCGGGAGCGATCCGCCACGACACCTTTGGTTTTCAACGTGAGCCACGCCGAACCGTGCATGACGAGCATTGCCACCGACAGAATTCCGCAGAGTAAGGCGAATGGATTGAGCAGCTCGAACAGCGTCGTTCCTTCGTAGAATATGCGCAATTCGTCGTTGAAGTGAAACGGTACGCCTTGCAGGACGTTACCGACGGCGACGCCAAAAATCAGCGACGGTACGGCGCCACCCACGAACAGCGCCCAGTCCCAGGCGGTGCGCCAGGTCGCGTCTTCTCGCTTCGACCGGTACTTGAATCCTACCGGCCGCAGGATAAGGGCGAAGAGGATCGCGAACATCGCGAGATAGAAACCTGAAAACGAAACAGCGTAGAGCGGCGGCCAGGCCGCGAAGATCGCGCCGCCGGCGAGGATCAACCAGACCTGATTGCCCTCCCACGTCGGACCGATGCTGTTGATGACGACGCGGCGTTCAAGGTCGGTTTTCGCCACGAATGGCAACAGCGTTGCGGTTCCGAGATCAAAGCCGTCGGTGACTGCAAATGCGATCAGGAGCACGCCGAGAAGAAGCCACCAGATGATGCGGAGGGTTTCGTAATCGATGAGTTGGTGGAGGATCATTTGTCTACTCCGCAGCGATGAGTGAAGAAGGAACGAGAACGGCTTCGGGCTCATCATCCGGTTTGGGCCCGCTGCGCACGGCTCGCAGCATAAGACCCATCTCGATGATGAAGAGGACGGTATAGATCACGATGAAACCGATGAGCGTCAGCAGCACGGTCATGGCACTGAGGCTCGAAACAGCAGCCGCGGTGGGCAGGATGCCTTCGATGCTCCAAGGCTGGCGACCGAATTCTGCAACCACCCAGCCAAGTTCGGCGGCGATCCATGGCAGCGGAATGGCAAATACTGCGAGCCGCAGAAGCCATGGGTAATGATCGAGCCTTCGCCGCGCGGACAAGTAGAAGAAAGTGCCCGTCAGCAGAATGAAGAAGAAGCCGAGGCTGACCATGATGCGGAACGACCAGAACAACGTCGGGACGCTCGGAACCGTGTCCCACGCGGCTTGATCGATCTGTGCGTCCGTCGCCTTGCGCGGATCATCGACATAGCGTTTCAGAAGAAGAGCGTAACCGAGATCGTTGCCGTTCTTCTCGAGCGCGTCGTGCGCCGCTTGCGGTACGGTCGACGGATCGCTCGCCGCCCGGATTTGCTGAACGGCGTCGTAAGCGGAAATCCCCTGCCGGATACGAACCTTTGCGTGCCCGACAAGATCTTCGATGCCGGGAATTTGGGTCGTCAACGAGCGGGTGCCGATCAAGCCCATCACCCAAGGAATATGCACGGCGAAATGGGTTTCACGCGCTTGCTGATCGGGGAAGCCGAAAAGGGTGAACGCGGCCGGTGCAGGTTCGGTCTTCCACATCGCTTCGACTGCTGCGAGCTTCATTTTCTGATGCTCTGTCGATAGGTAGCCGCTTTCATCGCCGAGGACGACGACGGAAAGAGCGGAAGCAAGCCCGAAGGATGCGGCGACCGTCATCGAGCGCTTGGCAAGATCGACGTAACGGCGATTGAATAAGTACCAAGCGGAAACGCCGAGGACGAATATGGAAGCGGTGACATAGCCCGCCGAAACGGTATGTACAAACTTCGCCTGCGCGACCGGGTTGAACACCACCTCGTAAAAGTCCGTGACCTCCATCCGCATCGTTTGCGGGTTGAACGCCGAGCCGACTGGGTTCTGCATCCAGCCGTTAGCAATCAAAATCCAAAGCGCCGACAAGTTGGAGCCTATCGCAACGGCCCACGTCGCCATCAGATGCCCGACCTTCGAAAGCCTGTCCCAGCCAAAAAAGAAAAGGCCGACGAACGTTGCTTCGAGGAAGAAGGCCATCAGCCCTTCGATGGCGAGCGGTGCGCCGAATATGTCGCCGACGTAGTGGCTAAAGTAGCTCCAGTTCATGCCGAACTGAAATTCCATGACGAGGCCGGTCGCAACGCCGATAACGAAGTTGATGCCGAACAACGTGCCCCAGAACTTCGTCATCTGCCGCCAAATAGTTCTGCCGGTCATCACGTAGACCGTTTCCATGATGGCGAGGAGGACGGAAAGACCAAGCGTCAACGGCACGAATAGAAAATGATAAAGTGCGGTCACCGCGAATTGCAGGCGCGACAGCGCGACGATGTCGAGTTCCATCTGCTTTTTGTCCGGCCTACGGCCGGTCCCCTTTACGAATTGACGGCGCCAAACGGACGCCGCTGGTTCTATTCTTTCAATCTTGTCGCAACGCTGCGAGCGCCGCTTCGAAAGCCGCCTCGCCGCGTCGTGGGCTCGCAACGACGCGCCCTCGATTCATGATGAGCAACCGGTCTGCGATTTCGGCTTCCCGCTGGATGTGTGTCGCAATGACGAGCGTGCGGCCACTCGCGTTGGCTTTGAGGCGCGCAATGACGTCGCGAGCTGTTGCGCCATCAAGGCCTTCTGTTGGCTCATCCAAAAGCCAAAGAGGCGTGTCGCGCAGAAAGAGGCGCGCAAGCGCGAGACGGCGCGCTTCACCACCGGAAAGTCCGAGCCCACCTTCGCCAAGCCGCGTATCGAGCCCTTTGGGCAGCCCCGCGATGTAGGCGCCCAATCCGGCAGAGGTGAATGCGTGCAAAATCTGGCTGTCATCTGCATTGGGATCAGCGAGACGTAGATTGTCACGCAGCGAATCCGCGAAGAGCTCAGTCCGCTGAGTCAGCAAAGTTCCCGGAACGCTCTCGATCTTGCCGTTCTCAATTGGTATCTCGCCAGCGATTACTCCCAGCAGCGTCGACTTGCCGGCTCCGCTCTCTCCGATCAGGGCCAACCGCTCGCCGCATCGAAGCGACAGCGAAAGATCGCGGAGCAGCGACTGAGGCGCGTGTTCGTGCAGGACAGACACATGATCGAAGCTTACGGCAATACCGCCGGGCGGGTCGGAACGCTCGGGAGACGCCTGGGTCGAAAGACGCGGACTGATGCGTCGCGCGGCGAGGCGCGTCCGGCCGAGTTCAATCGCGCCACGGCGCAAAGCAGCGAAGGGTTCAAGTGCGGCAACAACAATCAGGACGGCAAAGGACGCAACCGGAGCGCTGATGTTGCCGGATTTTGCGAGCGCGGTAACGACGAGAAGCATTGCCGCGATGAGACTGGCGTTCGCTATTGCGAACGCAGCTGCAACTGCCGTTTCGACGAAATTCAGCCGATCGTCGGCGTCGGCGAGTTTTCGGTCGGCGTCGGCAATCTTGCCGCGTTGAGCCGTTAGCCGCCCGGTCATGACGAGTTCCGTTTGGCCGGAGACAAGATCGATCACGCGTGAGCGCAGCACTTCGAGCGCATGAGCACGGCGCCGGGCAGGGCGTTCAGCAGCGTGTGCGGCGAGAAGGGGAAACGCGAGGCCTGTCGCAATGAGAAAAGCGCCGGCGGCGAGTCCGACGATCGGATGAAGAAGCCCGAGAGCGATGCCGATGGCCAAAGCGGCTGCAAGCGCCGCGCCCAACGGCACGAGGATGCGCAAGTAAAGGGAATCGAGCGCGTCGACATCCTGCGTGATGCGAAAGAGAAGCTTGGCCGGACGCATGCGGAGTTCTTCGGCGGCGCGCCTTTCGGACGAACCCCGGAAAAGATGCTCGCGCAGTTTGGCAAGGGTGCCGAGCGTGGCATCATGGGTGATCAGGCGCTCGCCGTATCGGCTCGCGGTTCGTGCAAGCGCAAAGAAACGAATGCCGGCCGAGGGAGAAAAGACGTCGAACGTGATCGCCGTTGCCGCGCTTAGACCCGCGATTGCCGTCGCGGTGATGAACCAACCCGAGAGCCCGAGCAAAGCGATGCCGCTCAGAATGGTCGCGGCGCTGATCAGTAATCCCAGGAGAAGCTTCCGGCGCGGCCCGTGCCAAAAAAGCTCGAGTACGGGTTTCAGGTCGTCGAAGGTCCGGGTCATGCCGCCTTCTCCAGGCGTAAGCGCCGGAAGTCGACGATCCGATCCATGCGTGAAGCAAGCCTCAGGTCGTGGGTCGCCACGATGAGCGTCTTGTTGCGGGCGAGGGTCAACAGATTGTCCGTTATCTCTTGCGCCGTATCGGCATCGAGATGCGCGGTCGGCTCATCGCCGAGGATAAGGGCGACATTGGCGCTGGCGGCGATACGCGCGACCGCGAGACGTAGCGCTTCGCCGCCCGAAAGTCCGATGCCGTTTTCACCCACGGTGTTCAACCCGCGCACCATGGCGATTTCATCGAGCCTCGCAAAGTGCAACGCGCTTGCGATGTTCTCCGGATCGCTGGGCCGCCCAAGGGCGATATTGCTAGCAAGCGTTCCCGCAAAGACGTGCGGCCGCTGGCCAATCCAAGCGATGCTTTTCCGTAAACTGGCAGCGGTTTCGTCGGAGAGCGGATAGCCCCCGATCGAGATGGCGCCGGACGTCGAAGGTATAAGGCCAGCCAAGAGCGCGAGAAGCGTTGACTTGCCTGATCCGCTTGGACCTAGCAGTGCCACATGTTCGCCGGGCGAAACCGAAAGGTCGAAGCGATCGAAGACGGGCGTTTCGCTTCCCGGATATCGAAAGCTCAAGTTTTTGATGTGAACGGCGGGCGCGCGGCGCTCAACGTGCGCGGTCTGTTGAACGTCACAATCGCTGCCGAGCATTCTGGGTCCACTCGCCGTGGCCAGGCGCGTGAGTTCACCGCGGGCGGCGCGGCCCGCCGCGCGGTCGTGCCAGGCAGACGAGAGTTCGCGCAGAGGCTCGAAGAAAGCGGGTGCAAGCAGGAGAATGAACAGTCCTTCGCTCAAGCTCAAGGGCGCGCCCCAGGTGCCAAAATCCAATTGGCCGAGCAGATGAAATCCGACGTAGACAGCGACCATCGCAACGCCGAGCGCCGAAAAAAGCTCGAGAACGGCCGATGACAGAAATGCGATTTTGAGAACGGCCATCGTCCGCTTGCGCAAGCTTTCGGCGTCGGCACGAAGCCTGCGTGCCGTTACGTCGACAGCGTCGAGGGAGCGGATGGTCGCGATGCCGCGCAGCCGGTCGAGCAGGAATGCGTTCATGCCGCCCGCTTCGATGAGCTGAGCTTCGCTCGCTTGCTGGGCGCGCCAGCCAATCAGCGCCATGAAAATCGGGATGAGCGGCGCAGCAATAAGCAGCACAATGGCTGCTGCCCAAGAGAGCGGCAGGACAGAAATAAAGATGACGACCGGTACGAAAACCGCCCGTATTCTCGCGATTTCGAAGCGGGCGAGATAAGGCACGATCAATTCGGCCTGTTCGACGACCACACTCGCGGCACGACCAGATGCCGGACGCGTTTGGTCGAGTGGGGAGTGAGCAGCGAGTGCGGCGACCACACCATGTCTGGATGTGGTCACGGCCGCGCGCGCCGCATGGAACGCCATGCGGCTGCCCGTGCTCTCAAAAAAGGCCCTCAATATCCCGACAACGAGGACACTAAGGGCAAGCCAGCCGATGCGCTCAGAACCAGCCGCGTTTGCAATGTCGCCGATCGCGATGGCGATCAACGCCGCCTGAGGCAGCCACAGTAACGATGCTGCGATCTGATGAGCTGCGCTTGCTTTATTCGTGGCGATGTCCAAAGGACCTGACACTTCTCGTGTTCTCCCCCGGGCCGCGGCGGCAAGCAGCGCCGTTGCCCGAATCTTCCCAGCCAGATCAATTCTACATAACCCGGTCCCGAGCATTGACCAATATCAATGGGGATCACGCGTCGTCAGTCAGCATCTTTGAGGAGGGATAACTGGAAAATTTCCGCCGATCGCGTTTTCGCGCCCATGTGAATTGGATCGAAGGCCTCTCGCCTAACGGCCAACAGCTCAATAAGGCTTTGACCTTAAATCGGTAGCGGCGGTTATTAGGGCGGCACTGAGGTGTGCGTGCGCCGCACCTTTGGCGAAAATTGCGCTGGAGATATTCGCGCTGAAAAGTCTTGAGCCAGCCGCCGGTACTTCTCCCGGCGTTGATAACTGATCCGTGCGTGTCGATTCGTTGAAGAAATCCATCGACATATGTGGCGCTGTTGAAGAAGCCGAATCGAAAATACACGGCGTAATTATGAACTAAATATAACACCGGGTTTGAGGCCAGCCGATTGCGATCGTCGTCAATTCGCAAATGGCGTTGGCGCGAGACCGTTTCTCCCAATCTCAAGCGCCCGGTAATTTACTTTCTATTCAGCGCATGGGAATTGGCCAAGCGGCTCCTGTCCGAAACGACAGCAGCGCGAACACGGCAAGTAGGTCAAGCAATTAGCAGAAGCATTTCGGTCTCTTAAGATCGCCCGCAGTGCTGCCAGTTGCGACGTCGGTTTCGTTCGCTGTCCAAAGCCTGAACAGGTATTGAATATGCTGCTGAGCGTTGTGCGTCGTGCGTCGTCATTATTCAATCTGATGTTTCCTCTGGTTTTCCTCACTGTTTTTGCGTGGATTGCGTATCCAAAATTGATCGAGCCGGGCCTGATGCGGTCGGCTGCCATCAACTCGGCGCCGAGCCTCAGCAGCAAGGACGTGCTTGCAGCGGTAACAACACCAACGATCCTCGATAGATGGGAGCCGCCGGCACAACCCGTAACTCGGCCCGGCGACAATTCCTTGGTTTCGGTCGGCGACACGCTGCAGGTCGCGTTCTATGAACGGCTGATCAATGAGGAAGACAAATGGTCGGCGCGAAGCTTTTCCAAACGACCTGCAATCAGCTTTCAGCAGCGTACGGAGTTGTCCGGGGAGTATGAGGTTCACGAAGACGGCACCGTCATTGTGCCGCTTCTCGGAGCCTTTCCAGTTGCCAAGCGTTCCGTTGCTCAATTCGAAGAAGATGCAAAGAAAGCCTTCGAACAACTCGTGGGCCGCTTTGCATTCATGAGCGTTACGATCAATCGCCGGCCTGTCTATGTCGTCGGTCCGGTGAAGAAGCCGGGCTACTATAAATTCACGGAAGGTCTGACGGTATTTCATGTCGTGGCATTAGCTGGCGGCTTTGAACGTACATCAGTCGATCTCGATCACATGCTGCAGGCGATCCGTGAAGTCGAGACGAAGCAAAAGACTGGCGACCGCCTCAAGAGGCTTTGGGCTAAGTTGAATGTCCTCGAAGCCGAGCGTGACGGGACAACGGCTGCTCCTTCTCGAAATCTGCTGCGGCTGTGTAACGACAGCGAAGCTTTCGGTCTCATCGCCTCGGAGAACTCTGTTCGCCAATTGGCACTGCGCAATAGCCAAGCTCAGGCGGCTAACCTTTCTGCGTCTCTTCAGTCGGCGCGCGACGAATTGGAAAGTCATCAAAAGCTTCGGGATCAGGTCGAATCTGGCATTTCCGTCAGAACACAAAGACTCGCCGATTTGGACAGTCTCGGCGACAAAATCGGCCGTCCATTCCGGTCGCAAGTCGCTGCCGATCTCGGTGATACGAAAGCGCGTGTTCAGGAAACGGCGGTCGCTCTTCACGCCGCCGAGGCGAAAGTATCGCAACTGGAAAAAGACAAGCTGACATTCGAGAACCAAACAAAAATCGATCTGCAGCAGCAGATCGTGGATCTGCAGTCTCAGATCGCCGAGGCATCCAGCACGACGTCCGCCAGTAGCGGTGCGCTCGATGCGATGCGGACGGCGTTGGCGATCAATGACGATGGCACTGATGGTGCAACGATGTTCCAGATTGTTCGGGGTCCGAGGACGAACCGGCAAGTGATCAATGCGACAGGGATGGAATCCGTCAATCCCGGCGATCTTGTGCGTGTGCTGGTCAATCCGCCGGCAAGCAAATCCCCGATGTAAAACTCTTCCCCATTTTCCGTACCTTCCGCGTTCCTGGAGTCAGATCCTTGAATATCGCCGCCATTCATTCTCAGGCTGTCGCCGACGCTCCGCTTAGGTTTCCCGGAGGCAAGCTCGATATTCCCAAGGTCAGCGTCGTCATGCCGACGCTGAATGAAGCCAACAATCTTCCGATTGTCTTCGCCAAAATGCCTGCATGGGTTCACGAAATCATTATTGTCGACGGCCGATCCACCGACAACACGCGCGAGGTCGCGCTCTCGTTGCATCACGGGGTTCGCATTCTTGAAGAACCGAAGAAGGGAAAGGGTGCCGCACTCAGAGCGGGCTTCGGCGCCGCTACCGGTGACATAATCGTATCCATCGACGCCGATGGCTCGATGAACGCCGACGAATTGATTTTGTTCGTTGCCGCTTTGATGTCGGGCGCCGACTTCGTTAAGGGCTCACGCTTTATCCAAGGCGGCGGCACTGAGGACATGTCGATTTTTCGGATGTCGGGCAATTGGGCGCTCACGCATATTGTTCGCGTACTGTATGGCTCCGGATTTTCGGATCTTTGCTATGGATACAATGCCTTCTGGAAAAGGCATTTGCCCCTCCTGAATATCGCCTGCGACGGATTTGAGATTGAGACCGCTTTGAATCTCAGTGCGCTCAGATCCGGCGTGAAGATTGTCGAGATTCCCTCCTTCGAAAAAAACCGGGTGCACGGGCAAAGCAATCTCAATGCATTTACCGACGGCTTCCGGGTGCTCTGGACAATTATGAAAGAGATGTTCCGCCGGCAAGCTTCGCTAACTCACCTAAACGCGCCGTCGTCGGTAAATGGCTTTTTGAAATCCTGATCGCGTAGGGCAGAGTGCGGGGCCGGTAATGCGTATTCTGATGGTCGCAGCTCGTTACTTCCCGTTCGCGGGCGGCACAGAAATGCACGTCCATGAAGTTGCGACGCGCCTCGTCAGGCGTGGGCACGCTGTCTCGGTGGTGACCGCCAATCCGGGTGGTGCACTACCCGAGCACGAAAATACTGCCGGTGTCGATATTATACGTGTCTGCAGCTGGCCGAAATCCCGCGATTGGCAATTTGCACCGGGCCTCGCTCGCGTCATTGGAAAAGCGGAATGCGATGTCATTCACGTTCAAGGCTATCATACATTCTTCGCGCCCTTCGCGATGTGGGCCGCACAACGTTATGCGGTTCCGTTTGTCCTATCGTTTCATAGCGGCGGGCACTCTTCACCGTTGCGCAATCGCTTGCGACATTTCCAAGCGAGGTTGATTGCCCCTTTGGCCCGACCGGCTCAGCGATACATTGCTGTTTCGAAATTCGAAGTTGAACATTTCGCTGATGCGATGTCGCTTCCAGCCGACAAGTTCCTGGTGGTGCCGAATGGGGCCAATCTCAACGCGTCGTTACCTAAGCCAGACGTGCAGGAAGACGAAAATCTGATCCTGTCAGTCGGTAGGCTGGAGCGCTACAAAGGCCACCATCGTGCGATCGACGCGATGCCGTTTTTGTTGCGCGCACGCCCCGAGGCGCGACTTCAGATCGTCGGTTCGGGTCACTATGAACGCGCCTTGCGACAGCGCATCCACCGGCTTGGCCTCGATGACCATGTGACCATCGGTTCTATTGCGGCATCGGACCGCTCCGCCATGGCGACCCTTTTGGCGCAGGCGCGCCTGACTGTACTTTTTAGCGCTTACGAAGCTCATCCCGTCGCCGTCATCGAAGCGCTCTCCCTCAACAAGACTGTTCTCGTTACCGCGACGTCGGGACTACGCGAGCTTGCCGACCGGTCTCTCGCGTACGCTGTTCCTCTTGACGCGGGGCCCGAGACCATCGCTGCGGCAATGTCGAATGCGATGAATGTCAGGCCAACGCCCAGATCACTTGAGCTTTCGACTTGGGATGAATGCACTGCGACTCTCGAGGGCGTTTATGAAGCTCTGTTGGCAGAGCGGTCCGAAGTTCCTCGCTTTTCAACCCCATGTGAGGCGAGATGAAAGGTCGGCTTCAGTCCGTATTCCGCTTCGCGCGACCGCTTTTTTCCGCGGAAGTGGAATATCCGGATGAGCTTGCTAGCGAGGTGCATAGCGATTGGGGCTGGTTCCCGGCGTTGGCCTTATGGACAGGCGTAGCGATTGTGGTGGCGGCTGCGGCCGCTGAAGCCAATAGGCGCGAATTTTCGTTCGCATCGGCGCTGTTTTACGCGTCCATTGCGGCGCTCATCTTTCCGATTGCAAGCCGGATGGTCTGGCCAGGCGTTCCGCGGGCGGAACGAATAGCGACGGTCCTGCTCGCCGCTGCTGGACTGTTCTGCCTCCGTCTCATCCATGAACCAATTTCGTTTGTGGACCACGACGCGTTTCTTCATTGGGCCACGGCTAACGACATTGTGAGGACGGGAAAGCTCTTCACGCCGAACCCGCTATTGCCCATTTCGCCGGTCTATCCAGGTCTTGAGATCATCGCGACGGCGTTGTCGGAGTTGACGACACTCCCGATTTTCGTCTGCGGGCAACTGTTGATGATCGTTTGCCGGATGATTTTCGTCATCTGCCTATTTCTTTTCTACGAACGGCTCTCCGGTTCGTCGCGGGTCGGGTCGCTCGGCGTGCTGGTTTACATGGGGGCCTCAAGCTTCGCCTTTTTCGACACGACATTTTCCTACGGAAGCCTGGCGCTGTTTTTCATGGTCATCGCGCTGCTGGTTGATGACCGCATGGGACAGGCTGCCAGTTGGCGGTGCTTCTTCATCGTCGCTCTCCCCGTGCTGGGCGCGCTTGCTGTTACGCACCATCTCACCGCGTTCATTACGGCATTCCTGTTGACCGGGATGGCGGCTTTCGAGGTTGCGCGACGCAAGTCGACGCGGTCTTTCGTTTCCATCATCGCCATGCCGGCCGCCGCCCTGATTTTTTCGATCGGCTGGAGCGAGTGGACCGGAAATCCGAGCGAGGACTATCTTGGGCCTGTTTTTGGCCATGCCATATCGGAAGCCTCGCGCTTTCTATCTTTTGAAGGGGGCCGAATTCCGTTCGTCGCAGAAGATGGAACGACAGCTCCTCTTTGGCTGCGCGTAACAACGGTTCTCTCGGTGGTCTTGCTATGCGCCGGATTAGCGACGAGCTTCTTCCGGGCTTTGGCTCGTGCCGGTGTGCCGGTCCTGTGGGATAAGTTTCCAGAAAGCTGGCGAGGCTTTCTCAAATGGGACAGCAGCAGCCTCGTCATTCTGACGCTGGTGACGTTTGCGTATCCAATCAGCATCGTTCTGCGGATGACGCGCGCGGGTTGGGAAATCGGCAATCGCATCGGACCATTCGCGTTCCTCGGCGTCGGCATTGTCATCGCCATCGGCATCGTGACGTTCTGGCAGAAAGATTCGAGAAGCCGCTGGCGTTCCGGTCTCATCGGCACCGCTATGACGATCATCGTGATCGGCGGGATCTTCAGCGGCAGCGGCAATTATATCCTCGGTAGCCCCCGCTATCGCGTCTCCGCCGATTCCGCATCGGTCGAGCCTATGGCGATTAGCGCTGCAACATGGACTCGCCAGTGGCTCGGAACCCGTAATCGCTTTTTTGCCGATCGCACGAACCGATTGCTGCTGGCGGCTTATGGCGGACAGCAGGTCATTACGTTGCTTTACGACAAGCGGGATCTTGGTGACGTGGAATTTTCTCCGAAGTTTGGGCCACTCGAGCGTGAGGCCATCCGTGAAGCCTCTGTCGATTATTTTCTTCTCGACTTCAGGTTGACCGAACAGCTGCCCTTGATGGGCTTCTATTTCGATCCCGGTCCGGTTTATCGGGAGCCACCGGATCCACAGGTCTTCTTCAAGTTCAATAATATCGCCGGAATTAGCCGCGTTTTCGACAACGGCTACCAGTCAATCGTCAACGTTGCTCAAGCCCGGGACAGCACCGATGCCCCCTAACGCGGCCTTATGTGCGATGCCCGCCGTTTTGCTTCTTGTGTCGTCGTTTCTACCCGACGCCGTCCGCGTGCTCGTCGCAGTCCCGATGGTTGTTCTGGTCCCAGGCTATGTCGCCACGAAAGTCACGTTTCCCGGAGAGCCTTTGGATTTGGAGCGGCTGGTTTTTGCCGTCGGCGTGAGCCTCGCGGTCACCGTGCTCATCGGCTTCTTCTTGCATGTGGTTCACATGATGAACGTTGCCGGTTGGTCTCTTGGGCTCGGCGGATTGACTCTCTTCATGCTGCCGTTTGCAAAGTGGGGCGCGTCCGAGCCGCCGCCGTTGCCAGCGTTGAGCAGCGCGCAGAAGCTCTCCTTGACCTTTGGTTCATTGCTTGCGGTGTCGGCGGTGCTGCTGTCAGGCGTTGGGTATAGGCAGCTTAGAGAATTTCAATTTACCGAATTGTGGATGGTGCCGACGCAAACCGCGCCGACCTATCGCCTCGGCATCACAAACCAAGAGCAGAGCGCGATGCGTTACGACTTGGAAGTCGTCTCGCCTAACGCGGTTATTGCGTCTTGGAATGATATCCCGCTTGCAGCCGGAGCGACTTGGCAGCGCGATATTCAGTTGCCGATTATGCGGAATGCGTCCGTCGAACAGCGTTTCACAGCACGTCTTTACAAACACGCTGATCCGACGGCGACCATGCAGCGCGTGTGGACTTCAATTCCACCTACCGTCGCGGCGAAGCTTGTGCATGTGAGCGACATAAATGGCGCTGATGAACGGCCGGACATCGAGGGAGCGCGCTGATGCGAATTCTCATGCTCAGCCAGTTTTTTCCGCCGATCATTGGCGGCGAGGAGCGGCACGTCAAAGTCTTGAGCGAAGCTCTCGCTCAACGGGGCCACGACGTGAGCGTCGCTACGATCAAGCATGGAGACCAGCCGGACTTCGATATCATCTCCGGCGTCAAGATCTACCGTTTAGAGGGCATGCTCCAGAGAAATGCCGTTCTTTTCACGGAAGGTCAGCGGCGACATGCGCCACCCTTTCCCGACCCCGAGTTGACGTTTCGTCTCAATCGCGTTGTGCGCGCTGAGAAACCGGATGTCGTTCACGCGCATAACTGGCTGCTCCATTCCTATCTGCCGCTGCAGAGGATCTACAAGAAGCGGTTGGTGGTGACGCTTCACGATTACAGCAGTGTTTGCGCCAAGAAGAATATGATCCACGCGGGCGTTCCTTGTGGCGGCCCCTCGACATTCAAATGCCTGCCTTGTGCCGGCGAGCACTACGGCAATCTCAAAGGCGCCGTGACGTGGCTGATGAATTCCTCGCTCGGCAAATCCGGCCTTCGCGAAGTCGACGCCTTCATTCCGGTCAGTCATGCCGTTGCGTTGCGATGCGGGCTCGATTCCGAACGCGATCAATACGAAGTCATTCCGACCTTCATCTCAAATGACGTAACGAGACTTTGTGATGGCCAAGATGCGCATCTGGCCCGGCTTCCGAAAACAGACTTTCTTCTTTTCGTCGGGGATCTGACACGGCTGAAGGGCATTCACACGCTGCTTGCGGCGTATGGACGGATGCGAGGAGCGCCTCCACTCGTGCTGATCGGCCGGCGCTGCAAGGATACGCCAACGGAGCTGCCGGGCAACGTCACGCTTCTCGAGAGCTGGCCGCATGCCGCCGTGCTGCACGCCTGGAGCCGATGCCTTTTTGGGGTGGTGCCGTCGGAGGGTCTCGAAACCTGCGGGACTGTTGTTATGGAGGCTAATGCTTTCGGCAAGCCAGTCGTTGCCAGCCACACGGGTGGCCTGTCGGAGACGGTGATCGATGGCAAAACCGGTATCCTTGTTCCCCCTGGTAACATCGATGCGTTGCATGGCGCCTTGCTCACGATGCTGCAGAAGCGTGATCTTCGCGAGCGGATGGGTGCAGCGAGCCTGGTGCACTCCGAAGGTTACATGCCCGATGCCATCATTCCGCGCATCGAACGAATCTACGAGGGTTCGAGGCCTTCGCAATTTGCGGAGGCGCGACGGTGAAAATCTGCGTTGTCATCGGCCAGACGTGCGCACGCGAGTGGCACAACCTGCTTGCAAGGCGGTTGGTTCACGATCAACACGAGGTCGCAATTTTCGTTAGCGAAGGCGGTACATCGCTTCCCGCTCTTATTGCGACGACATTGGCTTTCGAGCGTCTGGTCTACGGCATCGCCGCAAGGTCGCTGCTGACCGCTGTCATCGTCGATAAATCATTCGATGGGATCCGGCGTACGGCCGATGTCGACGAAAGCTTCGACATCATCTTGCGCCTTGACGGAGACGTATCTTCAGCACCGATTGGCGCACGTTTTTTTTATCCGGTGTTCAATGGCTTTCAAAGCGAAGTCGGCGCCGTTCACGCCATCCTAGACGGCCAAGAGGTCATGATCGGTGTGGAGAGCTCCGGCGAAAGCGCGCATGCGAATGGGTATGCCATCGAAACTGAACTTCCGACGATCATAGGCAAGACACTCGACAACGCGTGTTCCCGCATGATTGATCTTTTGGCTTGGCAATGCACGCCCAATCGCACATTGCCGACAGGGTCGAAGAGCGTCGATCTTTGCCGAACGAGCAACTCTCCATTGCTCCTCCGGCATGCGGCAACGACACTGACGAAGCGTCTTTTGCGTCGGCTCGATATGCTTGCTCGCGGCGGCGACCGGTGGATGATCGGTTGGCGACACACCGGCAATCAGCCGTTGGAGATTAACGGGGGCAGAGCGTCGCTGAGTTATCGCCGGGTTCCCGATGACGGACAGCGCTTTCTCGCCGATCCATTTCCCGTCGTTGCCCGCGGCCACTCGTGGCTATTTTGTGAGGAGTATCCTTACGCCACGGGGCGCGGAATTATATCGGTCATCGATCTCGACGATCCCAATGGCGGGGCGCGACCCATCATCGAAGAGTCGCATCATCTCTCGTATCCGATGGTATTCTCTGACGGCGGCCGGTGGTGGATGATTCCAGAGTCCGGTGCCAGCGGCCGCATTTCGCTTTATCGTTGCGAAGCATTCCCCTTCAAGTGGACTTATGAAGCGACGCTTATCGATGTCGCCGCCTCCGATCCAACGCTTTACCGTGACCAGACAGGCTATTGGCTGATCTTCACGTCGTGCGAAGGGGCAGGATCGCCATCCGATCGTCTCTGTCTTTATCACGCTCCGACACTGCACGGCCCTTGGCGGCCATGGGGGCAGCAGCCGCTGGCCATCGATGCGCGTACGTCTCGCCCGGCCGGCCACATCGTCAGCGTCGGCGGCGCTCTCTACCGTCCGGCGCAAGACTGTTCGACGCTGTACGGTCGCAGTATCGTTTGGTGTCAATTCTCCCTGCCTCTCGAAAGGCCGTTCCAGCAAGTCGAAATTGCGAAGTTGTCGCCTAAAGACGCCCGATCATTCCGCGGCGCTCACACCTATAACCGCAGCGGCAGCATTGAGGCGATCGACGTCTACGGCGCTCCTGCAGACAACGCGATCGATTTGGATTTTCTGCCGGTTGCGACGGCGAATTCAAATTCGGCTGGCTCCCAGGCTTCTGCGGTTCGAACTGGTCAGGAGTCCGCGAATGTCAGCGCGTGATAGCGTCTCCGTGATCATTTGCGTCCACTCCGAGAAGCGTTGGGACGCCATCTTCGAAGCGGTCGAGTCGGTCCGATCTCAGAGCCATCCCGTCTTGGAAACTCTCATCATCGCCGATCACAACGCCGAACTGGAAAGGCGTCTCGGAGAATCGCTCCAGGGCGTCACTGTCGTTCCCAATAACCAGGATCAGGGGTTATCCGGCGCCCGCAACACCGGAGTCGCCCTTGCGAAAGGGGACCTGCTGCTATTCCTAGACGACGATGCCGTTCTCGAACCGGATTGGGTCTGCGAAGCCGTGAAGCATTTCGGGAGCGCCAAGACTTTGGGCGTTACGAGCCGGATCGTGCCGCGATGGCAAGGGATCAGACCTTTCTGGTTTCCGGATGAGTTTCTTTGGGTCGTGGGCTGCACCTACGAAGGCATGCGGCCCGGAGCTGTGAGGAATCTCATCGGTGCTGCGATGTGCGTTCGGCGCGATGTGTTCAGCTGCGTCGGCGGTTTTAATCAACGTCTCGGCCGGGGCAGCGGCCGGCTACCGATGGGCTGCGAAGAAACAGAGCTCTGCATCCGCGCCGGGGCGGCCTTTCCGGGAAGCGCATTTGTCTTCGATGCAGAGCCTTGTGCTTTCCATCTCGTCGGCAATGAACGCCTGACAGTCGGCTATTTCATTCGCAGGTGTTTTGCGGAAGGCAAATCAAAGGCTGCACTTGCGGCGGTCGCACAGCCGTCGGCGGCGCTTTCAACCGAACGACGGTATGTCACGAGTGTTCTTCCGCGCGGGGTTCTACGTGGAATATCTGCATTCTTACGCCGCGACATCGGAGGCCTCGGCCGGGCCACTGCCATCGTCGTCGGCTTCATCGCGACATTTGTTGGTTACGTGAGCGGAAGGGGATTTCGCAAGGCCGGTCGTTTCGCGCACCAGCTTGCTCTGCGCTGGTCGGGAGAGATCCGATGAAAAGGCTGCTTCGCTTCTGGATGCCACGTCTAAAAAGCGATCTGATCGTGAACCAGACACTCTTGACGAATGCCGGCTTTCTGACCGTTGCGGCTGCTGCGAGCGCCCTTATGGGCTTTGTATTTTGGGTCTGGACGGCGCGCATCCTTTCTCCTGAACGACAGGGACTTGCTGCCGCGACGATTTCGGTGATGAACCTCATGGCGTTCTGCGGCGAATTTAGCCTTGGCACACTTTTGATGGGGCGGCCCGACTCAGGGAGGGGTGTGTACGGATTAATCACTGCGGCCATACTGTGCGGTGCTCTGACAAGCCTAGCGGTCGGATGCATTTTTATCGGGTGCARCAGTTGGCTGTCTCCGCAGCTTCAATCCATGCTGAGCAGCCACAGCCTTGTGTTTCTTACGGGAGTGGTCGCGACAGCGATCGCAATTACAGCAGATGGAGCCGCGATCGGGTTACTGGCGAGCTGGGCCCGTATGGTGCGGGAAATCGTCTTTTCGTTGCTGCGCTTGCTGCTGCTGTTTCTTGTACTTTCATATTCCTTGGCACCTCAAGCATCAGCAATTGTAGCCGTTTGGATTGCGGCGCTTGCCGCATCTCTTGGCTGTACTCTCGGTTATGCCGTTTATCATCGCGAACTGCTCGCCTGGCCCGATTTTTCCGGGCTTAGAACCTATGCCGCGGACATCCTCGGTCATCACATTCTCAATCTTGGCGCACTCGGACCTTCGATCGCGTTGCCATTTCTCGTGACCGTGGTTTTATCGCCCACCGTCAACGCGGTCTTTTATGCGGCATGGATGTTGTTGCAGGCTGCGATGCTTGTGCCCGCGGCGGTCGGCACCGCACTCTTCGCGACGTCTTCCTCCGATCCCGATACAGCAGCGCAGCGTTTGCGGTTTTCGTTGGGATTGTCGGCGGCTTTTGGCATCTTGGGCGGCCTTGCCTGCTATTTGTTTTTGAAGCCAATTCTAGGTTTTTTCAATCCACGGTATCCTGAGATCGCCGGCGCAGGTTTGGATTGGCTGGGCTTCAGCTTGCTGCCGATTATGATCAAGTATCACTATATCGCCGTCATGCGTTTGCAGCGTCGAATGACGACAGCTGCTCTCATGATGTTCGCTGGAGCGCTTATTGAAATCGTTGCCGTCGTTGTCGGCGGCTTGAGCGCCGGCCTGTTCGGCCTCACGGCTCTTTGGCTGGTGGCCGTTACGCTGCAATCGATCATGCAACTTCCCGCGATCATCAACGCTGCAGGCTGGAACCTACGGTTCGGCCCGCCAGTGACGCAGAGTTGAGGTGACGACCATGCAACGGCGCTCAATTTTTGGTCTGGTGGCGCCGGTCATTTCAGCGCTTTTGCTGCTGCCGTCCCATCTTTCTTACGGCGTGGATCGGTCGCCATTTGTAACTCGTAGCGGAACTCATTTTGTTGCCGACGGGGTTCCTTTCTACGTCGCCGGGGTCAACAATCACTATCTTCCGTACGGATCGCGACAGGAGGTGATTGACGTTCTTGATGACGCCGTCGCGATGCACGCCAATGTCATACGGACATTCATTCAGCCGGTCATAGGATCGCTCGATAATAATGTCCCGGCCATTTGGGATTGGAAAAGCACGGCTGAAACGAGCAATCTCGGGGTGCACGGCGTCTACATGCTCTATTGGGATGCAACACAATCCCGGATGGCGATCAATGATGGCCCGAACGGCATGCGCCGCATCGACTTTCTTCTGGAGGAGGCACGCAAGCGCGACCTCAAAGTGATTTTGGCGTTTCTCGATTTCTGGTCATACACGGGCGGCGCCCAACAGATACGTGCTTGGTACGGTAGCGACGACACTTACACATTCTTCGCGAAGGACCAGCGGACAACCGCCGACTACAAGAACTGGGTGCAGGCAGTCATCACGCGGGTGAATAGTATCAACGGCAAACGTTATGCCGACGATCCGACCATCTTTGCGTGGGAGCTGATGAACGAACCGGACATCCATCCGATTCCGCTTCTCCGATCGTGGTTGGCCGATATGGCTCAGTTCGTGAAATCGCACGATCGCAATCACTTGCTAGCGAGCGGTCACGGCAATTCGAACGGGGATTTCTTTGATCTCCAAACCGATGGCATCGATTTCGGTACTTGGCACGGTTATCCGCGTTTCAACGATATAACTCCCGCCGAGATGAACGAACGGATCAACGCCTTCTGCGCGATCGGCGCGAGATACAACAAGCCTGTGCTGCTCGAGGAATTTGGTTGGTCCAGGGTTCACGAAGACCAGATCGGTGTCTACCAAAACTGGCTGAATACAATCTATCAGAACCAAGACTGCTCCGGCTGGATGATCTGGCGTCTTGTTTCGCGGCAGGACAGCGGGAAGTATCCGGACGACTCGGTCGACGGATTCGATATTCACAATGATGATAGTCCGCTGTGGCGCCTTATGCAGGCGGCAGCCGTACGGCAAATTTCGAAGCCCACTCTTTCATTTTCAATTCAAGATCCATCAACCAAATAAACTAACAACGTTTGTCGCCGCGAATTTTTTGAATCATTCTGAACCGTAATACTGCGAGTATCCTATGACGATTGAACATACTGCAAACGGCAATCCACGCGGAACGCGCCAAGAGATCGATGCCTTGAGAGGCACGGGCCTTCTTCAGTCCAGGGATGAGTGGGCAGCGCGCAACGACGAGTTGGCAGGTTCGTTGAATCAGCTCATTCGGAGGTATCGCCTCGCCAGGACCGACAATGCCCTGGACGTCGGCTGTATGTCGGGCGAGCTGACAGATCGTTATGGCGAAGGTTTGAATCTCAGTTGGTCGGGCATTGATCCCGATATTCCTGAAAACAAAATTTCCCGCAACGGCGCGCGTCTCTATCCCGGATTCGGCCACCAGCTGGCTTTTCCGAATGATCACTTCGACTGCGTTACCTTTGCGAATGTCTACGAACATGTGCCGCCTGCACTGCGCGCGGCGACTCTAGCGGAGATCTACCGCTGTTTGACGCCCGGGGGCATTCTTGTCGGACAATTGCCCAACCCCTACTTCCCTATCGAGTCGCACAGTCGCCTGCCGTTCCTTGGTGTATTGCCTCGACCGCTTCAGCGCGTGTATTGGCGGTTGACGCCCACCGGTTGGGATTTCGAGAAGGCGCATTTTTTCAGCGTCTCGATGAATGATCTTAAACGAAGAGCGCGGGTGTGCGGCTTTGAGGTCATTGCTGTCCAAAATTTCAACTACTCGGTGCGCGCGATACCAAAATCGGTGCACTGGCTCGCGGCCATTCATTCGCGCCTTGGGATACTTCCGTGGGCTTGGCAGTTCGCATTTCGAAAGCCGTTGTAATTTATAATTTCGTTTTTCAATTTGAAACCGGGGATCTTCTTTACGATCATGAACGAAAACGCGCCATTGACCAGAGCCATTTGCCGGGAAATCGACGAAGCAGATCTCGAGGGGGTTGCTGACCTTCTTGCTAAAGGTTTCCCAAGTTACGATCGCGCAGTTTGGAAAGGTGTCTGTCAACGTTTGGCCGATCGACCCTGGCCCGGCGGCTTTCCAAGATTTGGATGGATGCTGGAAAGCAAAGGCCGTGTCGTCGGCAGCATTTTCACAATTTTCACCGCTGTCCCCGTCGAGCGGCGTGTTGAGGTTCGTTGCAGCACGTCAAGTTGGTATGTGGAGTCGGGATTTCGTGGCCAAGGCTTCCGCTTGGCGCGACAAGCAGCCAAATTCAACGACGTCATTTATTTTAATCCAACACCCGGTGCCGGCACGCGTCCTGTCCTCGATCATCTGGGGTTCGCGCCTTATTGCAGAGGACATTTCTTAACCGTTGCGGCGGCGAGTCCCTCTCGCGGAGCTGCGCACATCTGGGATTATGCCGATTACAAGTCGGAGGGCTCAAGGCTTTTGCCCGCAGATGTTGCGTTGTTGGCCGATCACAGCAATTACGGATGCATCAGTCTGGTGTGCGAAACGGGTGATATGGCACTTCCGTTCGTATTCCTGAGGCGAAGGCAATATGTTTCCTATGCGCAGTTGATCTACTGCCGACGGCCTTCCGACATCATCAAATACGCGGGGCCAATCGGCCGGCATCTTCTCAAGCGCGGCATCCCGCTTCTGGCGATTGATTGCAATGGCCCCATCAAGGGATTGACAGGGCATTTCATGGATAACAAGCCGAAGTTTTTCAAAGGGCAGAGGGCCCCACGGCTTGGCGACTTGGCCTATAGCGAGCTGGCTTTCTTCGGCGATTATGTCAGCGGATTCCGCGCCGGATAAAAAGACGTTGGCCGGCGACCGGGGGCGTTCGCCGAATTCTGAAAAACAAATGCGCAAATGGAATTGCATCTTCGTGCAGTCGAACGGCGGCCTGCTGGAGAATGTTCGAATATTGAATCAACATTAATCCTTCTTTCACGCCTGCTGGATAAAACAATCATCGCAATTTAATGTGTCGACAAATATTGATGAGTGTAAAGCCGCCTTCCGCGGTTGATTGAATTCACAGCAACCCCGGATTTCAGTTCACATATTCTCGCAGGGATAATTGTCAGTCGATTTCGTGATTTCGCAGCCTCTCAGGTTGCCGTTCTCGAATAAGTAGATCTGTCCATCGGTACTTCTGCGCGGCGGTAATGGCCGGCGCGAACGTACGAGTTTTGTTGCATTCATTGGAAAATTGGGCGGTGCCGAGGGCATTTGCCTTTGAGACCTAAGCTAGAAAAAGCCGGTTTTTTTTAATTTAAGGGGGCATTCCATGTTGAGTGTATCAGCGGGGGCTGGTGGCCTCCCAGGGGAACGCGATCTGGGGAAGGAGGGGGCGGCCGCGCCGAAGGCGAATGCCCATGCGAAGACTTCAGCCAATGTTGCCTACCTCAACCGCGATGAAGCGGGAGCCAATGCTGCAAATTCAATGGTGCCGTCCTCGTCGGCGAGCGGATTTTGGGCGCTGGCAGCGATAGCCGCGCATTACAGGATAGCGGCTCAGCCCGAGCAAATCGCCCATTTGCTTGGCATTTACGGGAAGCATTGCGGTAGCGAGGACATCGTCCGGGGCGCTCAAAAAATCGGACTGAAGTCGAAAATTCTGAAGCATCAGAATATCGACCGCCTGAATGCCGTGCCTCTGCCGGCGGTTTTGCGGCTGAATGACGGCCAGTATATCGTTCTTTCCAATCGGCTTCCCGACGGGCGGTACCGGCTCGTATCCCCAGTCACGCGTGCAGCGAAGGTAGCAGACTCGGCCGCTCTGGCCGAATGCTGGGCGGGTGAGATCATCCTTCTGCGTCGTCGCTTGGCCGGCGCTGGTATAAGCCCAGCGGCGTTCAATTATCGCTGGTTTCTCGCGTCGATCTGGCGGTATCGCCGTCCGCTCTCTCATGTGCTGGCAGCTTCCTTATTCATTCAGCTGTTTGCGTTGATCACACCTTTGTTTTTTCAGGTGATCATCGACAAGGTGCTCCCCTACAAAGGCGAGTCCACGCTGTTTGTTATTGTTGGCGGTCTTATTCTGCTAGGTGCGTTCGACGTCACGCTACAATATTTGCGCTCCTACGCTCTCAACCACACGACAAGCCGGATTGATGTCGAGCTTGGAGCGCGGTTGTTCGATCATCTACTGCGCCTACCGCTCTCATATTTCGAAACGCGCCCGACGGGCCAGACTGTTGCTCGCATCAGGGAACTCGAGACGATACGGTCGTTCCTCACGGGCCAAGGGCTGTCGTCAATTATCGACTCGCTGTTTGCTGTTATTTTTATTTCGGTCCTGTTTTGCTATTCGGCGCTGCTTGCAACAATCGTATTGGCGTCGATCCCCTTCTACGTGGCGATCGCCGTCGTGGTCAGGCCCATATTGCGGCAGCGGATCGACGAGCGCTTCAACTGCGGCGCAGCCAGCCAGCAGTTTCTGGTCGAATCCATCGTCGGCATGCAGACGCTCAAGGCGGCGGCGATCGAGCCCACCTTGGGCAATGAGTGGGAAGAGAAGCTTGCTTCCTATGTGCGCACATCATTCAAGGCCGTCACTTTAAGCAACCTCGGCCAGAACGCGATCCAGTATGTGGGAAAGGCGACGACTGCCTTTGTCATTCTATTCGGTGCGCGCGCAGTGATGAACGGTGAGATGAGCATCGGCGCGTTGGTTGCGTTCACGATGATCATGAATCAGGCCATTGCGCCGATACTTCGGCTGTCGCAACTTTGGCAAGACTTCCAGCAGGTTCATATTTCGGTCGACCGGCTCGGCGATATTCTGAGAAGTCCCGTGGAGAACAAACCTCAGGCGTGCGCGAGCCTCGCGCCGTTGCGGGGCGCCATCAAGTTCAGCGACGTCAGTTTCCGCTATTCGCCCGACAGCAGCGATGTGCTGAGGGATATCAATATTGAAATCCCGGAGGGCCAAGTCATCGGGATCGTGGGTCCTTCGGGATCAGGAAAGTCTACACTGACGAAGCTGGTTCAGAGGCTATACCGTCCCGAGCGCGGGCAGATTTTCTTAGACGGCATCGATATCGGACACGTCGACACGAGCTGGCTACGGCGCCAGATCGGGGTCGTCCTGCAAGAAAACCTTTTGTTCAACCGTTCGATCCACGACAACATCGCGCTTGCCAATCCGGCGTTGCCGCGCAGTGCGATCATGTCGGCGGCGAAGCTCGCGGGCGCCGACGAATTCATTTCGAAGCTTCCTCTTGGCTACGACACATTGATCGAGGAACGCGGTGCCAACCTGTCCGGAGGGCAGCGGCAGCGCATCGCGATTGCGCGAGCCTTGGTCACTCAGCCACGCATCCTGATCCTCGATGAAGCGACGAGCGCGCTCGACTACGAGAGTGAGCAGATCATTCGGGCGAATATGCGCGAAATGACGAAGGGGCGCACGGTCATCGTCATCGCACATCGCCTGGCGGCGGTGCAGTGCTGCGAACGAATTATCGTTGTCAAAGAAGGCTGCATTGTCGAGGACGGCTCGCCCATTGAACTTCGCAAGTGCGTCGGCGGCGCCTACGCGACCCTTCATAAACTTCAGTTTTCTGCGATGGAGGCTTAAGTGAAAACGCGCACTGTCCGCTGGATCGGGTGCTTGTCGTTGTTCGCCGGCACCCTCGGTATTACCCACCAACTCTTCTTACATTTCGCAGGTGGCGCTTGGGGCGGGCGCTCGCCATACCCATCCGTTATGGGCTGGTGGATGGACGTTCCGTCCACTGTCGTGGCATCGGCTCGCAGCACGGCTGACGTGCTCAATGGGGAGCCATTGGTGTTGGCGTTCGTCGAGCTGCTCGTTTCGGTTCCGGTGGCGGTCGCTCTTTTCTTTGGAATACTTTTCTTGGCGTCGCGCAATCCGTTCAGCGGCTCAGGCGGCGCGATTGCGCGGTTCCTCTCCAACGTTGGTTCCCGGCCCGCTCTCAAAGACCGCGCCATTGTCCCCTCCGCGGCCGCGCGCCAGCGAATGGAGGCGGCACACCGAGAGTTTCTGCCAGCGGCACTCGAGCTTGTTGAAACTCCGCCGTCGCCCATCGTCGTCGCTTTGCTCTGGTTCGTTTGTCTCGGCTTTTCGTCCGTGCTGGCGTGGTCGTATTTCGGCCATCTCGATATTTATGCGACGGCGAGTGGAAAAATTCAGCCCAGAGGCGGCTCAAAAATCGTTCAGCCGTTGTTGCCGGGTAAAGTCATCGCGATGCACGTTGAAAACGGCAGTCACGTCAAGGCTGGCGATCTTCTCGTCGAGCTCGATCCGACCGAGACGACAGCGGATAGAACGGCGCAAGCATTGGAGCTTCAGGCCACGCGAGCAGAAGTCGCGCGGCGCGAGGTCGCCGTCGCAATAGCGCGCAGCGACGCTCTCTCGTTGCGGCCTATTCCTTTTGACGAGAGCGTCGGCGACGTCCTGCGCAAGCGGGAAGAACACGTCCTCGCGGCCGAGGTCGCTCACTTGGTTTCAACACGCGACAGCCTTGAAGCGCAGTTGAGAGAGGCGGTTGCGCGTTACGATCACACGACGATGACCGTCGCCGCGCGGAACAGTTTGCTCGCCGTGTTGAAGGAGCGCGTGGACGTTCGAAATGAGATCGACTCTCAGAGCGGGGGATACCGCGCAAGGGTCCTTGATGCGTTGCAGGAATATGAGCGGGAAAAAACAAATCTCGCAAGCGATCAGGGTGAACTCATCGAGGTCGAGGCGGCCAAGAATTCTGCCAAGGCCAAAATCGACGAAGCCATTGCGCAATTCATTGCAGAGCAAGCCGGCAAGCTCGCTGAGGCTCAGCGCAAGCGTGACGGGCTGGTGCAGGATCTTATCAAAGCGACCGTGAAAGAGACGCAGACGAGGCTAACGGCACCCATCGACGGAATGGTTCAGCAACTTTCCGTGACGACGGTTGGACAGGTTGTGTCGAGCGGGCAATCGCTCATGACGATTGTGCCGGATGATGCTCCAATCGAAATCGAAGCCATGATCCTAAATCGCGACATCGGCTTCGTGAAGGTGGGGCAACCCGTGACGATCAAGATCGATGCGTTTCCATTCACGCGATATGGGACGCTCGACGGCACCGTCACCACCATCTCGCATGATGGCGTCGATCAGAAAACGGCTGCGAATCTAAGCGACGCCGCGAGCCTGACGCGGCCGCAAGGGGCACCCACTTCAGCCAATGCCGCGACAGCCGAAACGCTCGCGTTTCCGGCAAGAATAACCATCTCGCAAGAAACGATCGATGTCGATGGAGAGAAGGTTCGGCTGCGTCCCGGGATGTCGGTGAGCGCCGAGGTCAAGACGGGGCAGCGCCGGGCTATCGACTACGTGTTGTCTCCGCTTCGCGAAATTCAATCTGCTTCGTTGCAGGAACGCTGATGGAATTAATTCGGAATATGATTGAATAGAAAGATTTGGAATAAAAAATCATAGCTCGGTAGTCGGATTTTTTTTGAGATTCAAAGGTGTGTCATGTCGAATGCAATTGTACTTGAGAATCAGAAGCCTGGAGCTCCCCAAAGCGAATGGATGCTTCAGCCGGGTGCTGCAAGCTCGAGTATCGAGGGGTTCACCACCTCAATGAGCACGAATTTGGGGAGTACCGTTGATTTCAAAATCAACACCGACTCCAACGATTATCGGATCGACATCTATCGCCTTGGGTACTATGGCGGTGATGGGGCCACCCTCGTGACGTCGATGGTGCATCAGGCGGCTTCGGCCGTAAATCAGCCGGCGCCATTGACCGACCCGACGACCGGCAATATTGACGCCGGCAACTGGAGCGTCACGGATTCATGGAATGTCCCAACCAATGCGACTTCCGGCGTCTACATTGCTAAATTGACCAGACTGGACGGAACGGACGGCGAAAATATCATTCCGTTCGTTGTGACGAATAATGCGAGCACCTCCGACATCATCTTCCAAACGTCGGATTCGACCTGGCAAGCTTACAATGCCTGGGGTGGAGGCAGCTTCTACACCGATACGGCACAGAACATAAGCTACAACCGGCCGATTCAAACGCCCGCTGGGCCCGACGACACCACAGCGTCAGGTCCTTGGGACTTCGTTTTCGGAGAGGAACTGCCGGCGATTTATTTCCTCGAGAAGAACGGTTACGACGTCAGCTATCAATCCGGCATCGATACGGCGACGAATGGCAGCCTCCTGCTCAACCACAAGGCATTTTTGTCAGTCGGCCATGATGAATATTGGACTGTACAGCAGCAGAACAACGTCCGGGCGGCACGCGATGCGGGTGTCAGTCTCAATTTTTGGAGCGGTAACGAAAGCTATTGGACGACGGAGCTTCTTCCGAGCATTGACGGAAGTGGAGATCCCAATCGCACGCTTGTGACCTATAAGACGTCAGCCACCGGATTGCAGAATCCCGACGGCGTATGGACGGGTGCGACCCGCGATCCCGCTGGCGGGCTTATTCCCGAGAACGGACTTTCCGGTCAGATGTACTACGTGGATTGGGACCACAACACACCGCTCAATCCAATCACTGTGCCTTACAAGTATGCTCAACTGAACATCTGGAAAAACACTGCGATCGCTGATCTCCAACCTGGGCAAACGTACACAAGTCAAAGCGACTACCTGGGATACGAATGGGACGTCAATGCCACATCAAGCGAGGTGGCGAACAACGGGTTTAGTCCCGCGGGTCTCGTGCCTCTGTCCTCCACTACGGTGACGACCGACGCGCTGAGCAATGCCTACGTACTCACGGGATTGATCACGGGGACGGCCACCCACAATTTGACCATGTATCGCGCACCCAGCGGCGCTCTCGTATTTGCCGCAGGAAGCATCATGTGGACTTGGTCCCTCTCGTCCTTGCATACGCCCGGGCCGGACGGGTCGCCAACGGATGCTCCAGCCGATCCGGCCTTTCAGCAGGCGATGGTCAATCTTCTGGCTCAAGAGGGAATTCAGCCGCAATCTCTGGATTCGAGCTTGGCCTTGGCCTCGCAATCGACAGACTTTCTGCCGCCGACGACGGTCATATCAACGAACACTGCTGCGCAGTTCGTTGCGGGGCAGCTGGCAACAATCACCGGCACGGCAACCGACCAGGGTGGTGGTGTCGTTGCGGGCGTAGAAGTATCGACCGACGGCGGCAATACTTGGCATGAAGCCAGTTTTGCAGCGGCTGCTGCGAATGTCAGTTGGACCTATGCGTGGACACCCTCGGCGACGGGTTCCTATACTATCCTGGCGCGCTCGGTGGACGATGCTGCCAATCTTGCGCATCCACTGCTCAGCCCCAATTTCCAGATTACGGATTTATACGGCAATTTCGGCGTGTCGCAGGGATGGGCAACCGTGGGCACAATGCGCACGCTTGCTGATTTCAATGGCGACGGCCGCGCCGATCTCATCGGATTCGGTACTTCAACTGTTTATGCTACGGCCTCACTTGGGGACGCCTCGCAATACAACGGCGGCGCAAGCTTCTCGTCGAGTCTCACAGCCTTGGCCAATGACTTCACAGTCGCTCAAGGCTACACGGCGGCGAACCAGCGCGGAATCGACTTTGTCGGAAACCTCTCGAGTTCTCCGACCGATCACTTCGATACGCTTTGGGCCGTCGGCGCGGACGGGTTTCATTACGCTTCTGTTACTGGTTCGGGCGCGGCAACGACGTCGAAGGTCTTTAATAACTTCGGGCTTGCTCAAGGGTGGACGCAGACATACGGCGTGGATGTCGCCTTCCTCTCCACTACCGACGCCTACGCCTCAATTTTGGGGTTTGGGGTTTCTGGTCTTTGGGTTGGACAACAGGCATTCAATCCAACGGCGACGCCGTCGGCAAGCTACATCGCAGCGGGTTCGCAAACGCTCGGCGGCGCTTCGGGATGGGACAGCACGTTGGATATCCAAACGTTCCGAGACTACCGAGGCAATATGATCGATTTGAACAACGACGGAATTGCTGATTTCGTCGGAATGGGCCCCACCGGTCTGGAATATGCTTACGGCCAGCTTACAGCCGGTGCGACGGCCGGGTCACAGGTTTACTCGCTCGGTGCCATACAAAAGGGCTCTACCGGCACGAATATCGATTTCGGGCGAGACCAGGGGTGGGATACATCATCGTCGGATCGCATTCTCGCCGACATCAACGGAGACGGACGCCTTGACGTCGTTGCTTTCGGCGACGCCGGTGTTTGGGTATCTCTCGGTCAGCAGGCAAATGCCGACGGAAGCGGTGCGTTCGGCGCAGCCTACCTTGCCATGGCAAACTTCGGTACGCAGCAAGGGTGGAGCGCAGAGGTCAACACGCGCGTGTTAGGCGACATTTACAACAAGGGTGAGGTCGATATCATCGGCTTCGGTGCGGATTATACTTTTGTTGCGCGGCCGACTGCGGACCCCACGACGGGACATGTCACGTTTGCGATCAGCGATAGCTGGCATGCTTACGGGTCTAACGAAGGGTACACGCAGGCCCAGAATTTCCGTGGTGTCGCGGATGTCAACGGGACGGGCGTTGACAGCATTGTTGTGAGCAGTACGTCGACTACGCAAATCGTTAGCCGCGTATAACCGTGCCGCTCAATCGGGTCATGGGCTGCCCGCTTCGTATCCGGCGGCCCTAAGCCCTGTGATGTCTCAATTGCCCCGCTGCGGTCGATTTCGCACGCGCGCTTGCATTTCCCGCAGCAGCAGCCACCGCACAGGCTTGTTTGGATTTTTGAGCGCAATCTTCCACCAAGGCCTTCGCTCGTGGAAGTAATAGGAGATTGGCCGTCGAGAGATCAGCACGGAATTTAGCCCCGAAACATCGGGCTCAGCTCCATCATTTTCGCCTGCTCCTTTCCAAGCTTTGTAGCTCAAGTCCGTCGCATCGAGTGCGGCCGCAAGCGTTACCTTTCCGCCGGCCGAGTACATCTCGTGTTTGGCGAGAACCGCATCGATATGACTTCTGAAGCTTATGGGCGTCGCATCCGGGAATAGCTCGACGCGAGCTTCAATCCGATTGCTTACGATATAGCGATGCCCGCTCGCGCAGGCTCGCATATGGAAATCCCAATCCACGTTTCGGTCCAGAGTCTCATCGAAGCCGATGGATTCGATCGCTGCGCGTCGTCCCACCATTTCGATGGTACCGAAGAGATTAGCCACCACCCCGGTATTAAGAGCCTCTCCTAAACGAACTCTATCAGGATACAGAACCTCCGGTTCCGACGGCAGCTTCTCGAAAATCAGTTGCGGAATCACGAAGTCAAAATCGGGTTGCGAATTCAGGGCCTCTACGGCATCAACCAGAAACGCAGCATCGATCGACGTACCGGCTCTGCAAAATGCAACGATGTCATTTTTAGCGCTGCGGAGCCCCAGATTGCATAGTGCCGCAAGGCCGCCTCGAAAGCCGAGCTCCACGATTTTGACCGTCCCGTCGGAAACGAGCGACGACGCCCTCAGACGTTCAAAGACCGCGGCTCGTTCGGGCGCCGATGGGAGGCGATCACATGCGAAGATAACTTCGACGTTCAGTCCTTCCACTTGAAGTGCCGAATAGATCGTATCCATCGGATTGCCATACTCATCGCTTGTCGCAACGATGATCGAGAGCCGCTTCGGCTCAGCGTCGGACGGCCGGGATGATCTGCTTATCGCGGTATTCATCCAATACGGCGCGGAAGCGGGCTCCAATGCTACCCGCTCATGTTTCAGTCCCTGGCGGCGTGACCACATATCTTGAAGTAAGCCGACAAGATCGTGGGCAGTACCATCGAACTTCTCGCAACTGGTTCCATTCACCCAAGGCGTCTTAGGGCCGAACGCAGGATTGCCGCTGTTGAGAATGACGAGGGCATCGAGGAGATTTGCTTCATACGCGGCAAGACAGAAGCTCTCATAGGCTGCGGGGAATATCGCGACTGAATTGGAAATGGTTTCTTCCCGGATGGCGTTATGCAGATTGTCTAGAACCTTGATGCGCGCTTTGAGATGGTCCGGAATCAAGTTTTCACAATGGCGGTACAGTTCGTCGTTGACGATGTGTGCCAGTAACAATGCGTCGCCTTGATATTCCGGGGTGGACTCCATGAAGCCGACGGCGGCATTAATGAATACGTGCGCTCGTTTCACCCACTGAATCTTGCTGGTGAATACGAGGGGGGTGTTCTCGGTGAATTTGGCGCTCTCTTTGCGTTCGTCGGATTCCAACAGCACCGGCGGCGTTTCAACGATTGCCTTTTGCTTCCATGCTTCGTTAAAGCCGAAATGCGAAGCGACATCGTCGATGATCGGTTGAAGGTGACCAATAACGATGTCGGCGTCGGAAAGCGCTTTCCGCTCGATATCGGCAATCACCAAATTTCCACAATGCGCTGGCCGGTGGTCGCGGCTGCGTAGAACAGCTTCGGTGCTGTGGATTCGTACGGCGATCGTTGAGCGCGCGAAGGCACGACCCATCAACTTTTCCTGCAACGTTGCAAGTGCCGCGCCGCCAAAGTCAGGAAATTCGATCACATCGAACGGCCCTGAGTGTTGTTCGATGGCACGAAGCGCTTTCATCAGTTCGGCGGATTGGCCGTGACGGGCCAACATGAAAGCGTCGGCGGGCGGATAGCTGATATCCTCGGCGGACCCTCGAGAGGTCCACTCCCTGGCGTCGAAGAATTTACATGCCGGGTGGACGCGGCGGAACAATCCCTCGCTCAACGCCTTCTCGCCGTACCAGAGAATCGAAAATTCAATACCGGGATCGCCGCCGTAAGTCTTGAGAAGATTATGAACCAGAACTCCAATGCCGCCGGATGTAAAATACTTCAGTTCGAACGTTGCAATGCAGATGCGAATGGCCATAAGGCGATCTCTTGAAAATTAAAGGTTGAGAAATTCAGCGTAACGCTTTCTTGAGACGCGAGTAATTTCCCGTGCGTAATCTGAAATGATTGCCTGCAGCTCTGGATTGTTCATCGAGCTCAGGTAATCGAGGCGCTTTCCGATTTCTCGCACATTGAAGGGGTTTGCGATAGCGCTGAGCGCCGTAAACGGATGCTCTGTGAGCGCGTCGAGAAATAGCGGGCCCGAAAGCACCATCGCACCTGCGCCGAGCGCTTCCATATCGACCATGGGATGGCAATCGATCGTCGTTACATTTACGCTAACGTCGACGTCGTGCAGGAGCGTGATGTGGTTGTCATGACCCGCGTACGGCACCCGTTTGCATCTCGCAGTCTCGGGCATCGTCCCAAGAATTTTTCCGTAGTGGAGAATTTCCTGAATCGAGCTCGATAACGCAGCGCCGAGGAGACTGGAGTGCAAGTTCTTGCGGATGTCGGGAAATGCCGGCACCAGAGCGATCTTGCGGTTTCCGCTAAAGGCTGGAACGAGCCGGCGCCGGTTGGTTACCGGCGGGCGGTTGAGGAGCATTGGTTCGTAGCTCCGCGGGAACACCATTCCCATGCCGGACTTCATCATGTGCACGCGCCGGACGATGCCGTGCCGGCAGACCATCATGGCGCGCTCGAAAAATTGAGCTTCGGGCTTCCACGCAAGTTGGCTCAGATTTCCGTGCCAGACGAGGTAGCATTCGATCCCAGCTGCACGCACCGTCCGGAGGGCGCGCTCGGCTGCGTCTGAGAAGCCATGAAATACAGCTTTCTGGATGCCCCATTCTTCAAGCTGCAAAACGAGTTTCATCAAATCGCCCTTGCTGAGGGGGCGCTGCAAAGGGATCGCCACTTTGTGACCCGGCTGCACGCCGGCGGCGGAACGTATCCCGTGCCAATTCTGATGAAAGATATGGGCGACGCGCACGAAGCCCCGGTCATTCTGGGCGTAGCGACAGTCGCCATCGGCATCGAATTCTATTTCTGAAGACAGTTGCCGGGGGCTAGCCGTCTCGCGCTTATTTTCATTCTCTTCGGCTGGTTCTGTAGGCTCCGGTTTGCCTACAAGTCCAACGAGTTCGCGAAGTAGAGAACGTCGGTCCGCCGTGGGTTTGTCCGCGACGCTACTGGTGATCTGCGGTTGTTTCGGCTCGATCCAACTCTGTTTTACGATGTCACCGGCGCCAARTGCTTTGAACTTCGGTTTCGCAAATGTTGGCTTTTCTGGAACTGGCGATCGGACGGGAAAATGACCTAATGTTCGCGAACAGGCGATCTCATCTGAGCCGATGGTCATCGGATGATTGACTGGCGCGAGCATCTCTGAAATTTGAAGTTCGATGCCGTCTAGAAGGCGCAGAGCCCGTTCCCGTGAGTGCACCACTGCAGCACGAGCATCGGCCGTTAGACACCAGTTCAACGCCGCATCCATCGCTTCCGGCGTTGCTTCATCAGCTTGCAAGCACACCGGCCATTCAAGGGCCCGAGCCTGCGCGGTGACTTTGTCGCCGCCTGCAACAGAGTCGACAGCAATGACAGGAACGCCGTTTCGAAGTGCGAATACAAGTCCGTGCAATCGATTTGTAATCAACGTATCGACAACGCCGATGAGCGCGCTGACGCCTTCAGCCGATGCAATGCCGCCCGCGTTGGACGCTTTCGGCCACCGCGTATCGACATCGAAAACCGGCAATCCGTGCCGTTCGATTAAATCGTTTATGCCGTCGATGACTTTGCCGTGTCTCTGCCTCGCACCGTACTCATGCTGGCTCTTGATAAGACAGCGGCCCAGCACAGGAACCTTTTCCGTACCGACCATAAAGGTGAGGTCCGGCCTCGTAGCGACATCGGAGTCGCGCTCGAGCAATAGGTCGAATGGGTTCCACTTGGCGAGCGGTTCCACCATCGTCAGATTGACGCCAATGCGTTTGCAGTGCCCGTATTGGTCGATATCGAAATTGTGGTTCTGGAGCAGCCCAGGCCAGCAGGGACCGCAAACGATGACGAGATGAGTATAAGAACGCGGCTCTGCCATTGCCGGACTGATGGAACCCGTAAGCTCGCTGCGAACGTCGGCTCCAAAGGCCGAGACGTCGTAGCGTAGTCCAGCGTTCGCAAGACAGCGCTTTACAAACTCAAGGCATTGAATGTCTCCGACCGTTGAAAAATGGCCGAGCAAAAGCGCTCGTTGCTGGACCGAGCCCGGAACTTCGAAGAGAATTTGTTTCATATCTTGCAAAGGATTCTCTTGGAGCCGAGCTCCGTAGAACGTTGAAAAACGAAATTGTCGGGTAAGGTTTGAGCGACGACTGGAGATCGCGTTTCTTTCAGATCGCGATTGAGAGCCAGGAAAAGGCCAAAGCCGCCATGTGAGATGTGCGGATCGTCGCGTGCCAATGAATTCTTGTTCTGTGACGCATGTGCGGCTCCCAATATCGGCGCCTGATGAAACAAAAATGGACGTGAACTAAAAGTCAGGGGTGGCTGAAAATGCAGTGCCGGGAGAGATGAATGCTGACAATCACAGCACGGCGCGGGCCGGGTCGAACAGTTGCCATCTGGTTTAATCAGACGGTCGCGATATGGTTATCCACAAAAGACCCTTATGGTCGGAGGCTTGAATATCCGCGGAACATGCTGAGCGTCTCGGCTGCCGCGAATTCTGAAATCGAGTTCAAACCGCTTGAGCGCAGGGTTTGTGTGCGATCCGAGATTTATCGCCAGGCGTTGAGTTCACTGCGAGCCCTGAGTGGAGGAACGGAAGATGAGCGAACCTCGAATTGTGGAGGGTAACGGCGAAGTTGTGGTCGAGTGCGCCGGTGGCTCGAGATGGTGCTCTGTCCTTCTGTGGGAAGACGTTGATCCCGCGGAGAGAAGACTCGCGCTCGTGAGGCGGAAAGACACCGGTCAGGTTTTTGCAGCGAAGCGAAAGTTTGGCGGTTGGATCGAGTTATCTTGGATCGACGTCATGCACGCGCTTTCGAGGGACGCTCGAACGCAGGACGACGCGATCAAGATGCTCGCTCGGGCTGCCGTCGGTGAGTAGAATTGGATCACTTGCCGGTCTGATCTTTCCGCCAAACAGACTGAGGCTGAGCCCTGTCAGCGTTTTCCGTATGCCGTGAAGATGTAATCTTTCGCTGAAACGATCGTATGGCAGGCAAAGCCGCACTTGGCGTCGTTCTCCTGTGGCGGCTGATCATCGACGGTCGCGGGTGTGAAAGCATCAGATTTGGCGTCGTATATAAACGCGGCGTATCCCCATCCGCCGCTATCGGCGAAGCGCTTGCTATCCTTCTCGATGAAGTCAACGTTTTGCTGGGCGCCACCCACCGTCGTCGGACCGGGGGCTTCCGTACTCTTTTCCGGCTTCCAATGGATTTTCGCGATCTTGGAGCCGTCAGGGAATGGCTTGCCGTTTTCGGGAATTCCGGCCTTGTRGGCCTCGATCATTACGGGGTTGGCTAGGATGACAGCAATAGCACCTTCCGTGTGACTGACGGAGACGGCGGCCCAATCTTCGTATCCTCTGAACTCGGAGAACGCGAGCCCGTTGGGGACGCTCACCGTATACTTATCGTGGGCGGCAATCGCCAGCCCGCCGACGAGTGTTAGAGAAGCCGCGAGGATCGCGATCGGCAACGATTGACTTACATGCATGGATTACCCCTTCGAAGTCAGTGACGTTCCGGCGCTGGTGATTGAGAATGCGTGCGTTGAGCGGTTGATTTGGTGAGGTTCGCCGCACCGAAGACGATTATCCGGCCGCTCATAGCTGCCACTCTGTCATTCCGTGACGTCAGAATCCATAGGCCAACCGTCTGTGCGATGGATCGAAATTGCTGCATTCACTTTATTTTTGAAATTGGCTACCTCAATGGCGCAGGCTTGGGTAACGCGGCCTTGCCGGAACATTGTTTGCGTGCGGAGTTGTTCTAAATTTGCCGCTTCCCACCCGCGAGCAGTGGCAGCCCTAATTTTTTTTGGACCCGCTTGGGAATAAACGGCTCGTCCTTCGAGTCTACCCTTTCGATCCGCCAAGTCGCGGACCTTTGGAAAGGTATAGTCATGAGCGACAGCAAGGACGACGAGGGCGTAAGCCGGCGGCATGCGCTGGAATGCATGATCTGGGCGGGGACGGGTGTACTTTGGACGGTTGCGGGCGGTGTTCCGACATCGTTATCGCTGCTTGATGCCGCCGAGGCCGCTGCAGCTGCGACGAGTGGTTTCACGTTCCTTCAGATTTCCGACAGTCATGTTGGGTTCAACAAGCCTGCCAATCCGCACGCGCTCGATACGCTCAAGGAGGCGATTGGCCGGATCGATGCGCTGCCCGTGAAGCCGACGTTTATGCTGCATACGGGCGACATCACCCACAGTGCCAAGCCCTCGGAATTTGACCTCGCAAACCAAGTTATCGGCGGCACAGGCGTCGATGTGCATTACGTGCCCGGCGAACACGACATCACGGACGAAGCAACCGAGAAAGCCTATCTCGAACGGTACGGCAAGGGCACGAAAGGCGGAGGCTGGTACTGTTTCGACGACAACGGCGTGCACTTCATTGGCTTGAACAACGTCGTGAACTTGAAGCAATTCGGCCTCGGATATCTCGGCAACGAGCAGCTCGAATGGCTCGAGGACGATCTTCGTCCGCTCAAGTCGTCGACGCCGATAGTCATTTTTGCGCACATCCCGCTCTGGTCCGTTTATCCGAACTGGGGATGGGGTACCGATGATGCCGCGATCGCACTTGGTTACCTCAAGCGCTTCGGGTCGGTGACCGTCCTCAATGGCCACATTCATCAGCTGATGCAGAAAGTCGAAGGAAACATCACGTTCCATACTGCGCGCTCGACGGCGTTTCCGCAGCCGGCGCCAGGAACGGCACCTTCGCCGGGCCCAATGGTCGTGCCGGCGGAGAAGCTCCGCAGCGTGCTCGGGATAACCAACGTCGCCTTTAAGAGAACGGACTCGCCGCTCGCGATAACCGATACGTCATTGGCGGAGTAGTGCGATGAAGCTCCAAATGATACGCGCGGCGGCGGGGTTCGCTGGCGCCGCAATGGGAATGATCTTCCTGATGCCCACCGCTGGCGCGGCCGCAGATGCCGCTCACGGCGAGCAAATTTACCAAAGCTGCCAGGACTGTCATTCGCTCGACACGAACGATGTCGGCCCGAAACATCGGGGCGTATTCGGCAGAAAGGCTGGTTCGGTTCCCGATTACAGCTATTCCGCTCCCCTCAAGAAATCGGGTATTACATGGGATCAAGACAGCCTCGACCGATGGCTTACGGATCCGCAAAAACTCGCGCCGGGCTCGAAAATGTTCTTTCACCTCGATGCCGCCCAAGATCGAGCCGACGTTATCGAGTATTTGAAGGAACGGGCGAAGTAGTGCCAGACGGCGCAATCATGCGAGGCGTGATGGACGAACGGCAACGATTTAGCGAGGCGGTGCTCCCGTACGTCGACGATGCGTTGTCTCTCGCGCGTTGGCTGACAGGGAGTGCCACCGATGCCGAAGATGTCGTTCAAGAGGCTTGTCTCAGGGCTTTCGGCGCCATCGCCTCGGTCCAAAACGCCAACGCGCGGGCTTGGCTTCTCGCCATTGTTCGCAACACTGCTTTCAGCTGGATGGCAAAGAACCGGCCGAAGTCCATCACGACAACGGATGACGCGGGACTTTTAGAACAGGCTGGGCTTGAGATGGCTGAACCACAGGCATCGCCCGAAGCGATTTTGATAAGGAAAGCCGATGCCGCGCAATTGGAGAACGCTATCGCGGCATTGCCGCTCGGCTATCGCGAGGTTCTGGTTCTGAGAGAGATCGAAGATCTGAGTTATCGGGAGATAGCGAAGGCCTTATCCATACCGGTCGGCACCGTGATGTCGCGATTGGCGCGCGCGAGGAGTTCGCTTATTCAACGCATCGGCATGACGGTTGAGGGAAAGGCTGGCGCAGCATGATCAAGCCTTCGTCATGGTCTTCCCGGGAAGAGTCCCTCATTCTGTTGAATGCTTATCTCGATGACGAACTCGACGGGGCTTCGGCATTGGACGTCGAGCGGCGTCTGGCGGCTGATCCAGCTCTTCGGGCCGAGCACGACCGGATCGCCGAATTGCGCAGCACGCTGGCGTCTCATCTCACAACGCAGCGCGCATCGGATGACTTCAAGCGGCGTATCGCGGCGATTGCCGAGCCGTCGCGGGATGTTGTCGTCGCGCTGCCGTCGCGGCCATCTCGAACATACGATTGGCGTCAAATGGCTGCCGCTGCCGTCGTCGCTGCCGCCATCACGGCTGGCGGGATGTATGGAGTTCTGCGTCAGAATTCCGGTGCGAACGAAATTGCGGCCATTGTTGCCGATCATCAGCGCGCGTTATTGGCGGCTCAGCCCTTCGATATCGCATCGAGCGACAGGCATACCGTCAAGCCATGGTTCGACAGCAAGCTCGCCCTTTCGCCCCAGGTCGTCGATTTGGCCGGAGCGGGCTTTCCGCTTGCTGGCGGGCGCGTGGAAATCGTTGACGGAAAGCCCGTGCCCGTTCTCGTCTACCAGCGTCGCGCCCACATCATCAGTGTAGTGGCGGTACCGCGTGCGGGGCAAATGTCGAGCACCGCTCCGGCGCTGCAGACGACCATGGACGGATACTCCGTGATCCGCTGGTTCGGCCGGGATTTCGAGTATTTTGCCGTGTCGGATTTGCCGGAACCCGAACTTCGTGAATTCGTCTCGCGTTGGCGCGAGGCGACGCCCGGTAGCTGATCGATTGGAGATTATTCAAAAATTGCTGTTGGCGATGCCGGACATCGATGGAATTCTGACGATACTAAAGCGATCGCTTGTTGCGGTCGCAGCTACGTTCATCCTTGCTGGCAACGGAACCCAGGCTCAGCCCTTGTCTTCGCCCTCGACCTCGGCAACTACGACCTATCAAACGCTCGCGGTGGATGGCGTGAAGATCTTCTATCGCGAAGCCGGTCCGCGTCATGCACCGACCTTGCTGCTCTTGCATGGGTTTCCATCTTCGTCGCGGATGTTCGATACGCTTATTCCATTGCTCGCCGATCGTTATCACATCGTTGCACCGGATTATCCCGGCTTCGGGCAAAGCGATGCTCCGCCGGCATCGGCCTTCGCCTACACTTTTGATCATGAAGCCGGTGTCATTGAGGATTTCATCGTGGCGCTGGGCCTTAAGAAGTACGTCTTATTCATGCAGGATTATGGCGGCCCCGTCGGTTTCCGGCTTGCTGTCGCTCACCCGGAACGCGTTCAAGCGATGATCGTCCAGAATGCCGTGGCGCATGAAGTGGGGCTTGGACCGATATGGGAGGATCGAAAGGCCTATTGGAAGAACCGTGCGGCGCATGAGGCGGTTTTCATCTCGAGCTTCACGTCGCTCGATGCCTGCAAGCAACGCCATGTCGGAACGAGTCCCCACATCGAGCGCTACAATCCTGACATCTGGGCTGAGGAATTCGCGGCGCTGTCGCGGCCCGGCCAAGCCGAGATTCAGGCCGATCTATTTTATGATTACCGGAACAACGTGGCCTCATATTCGCGCTGGCAGGCGTGGCTGCGCCAATATAAGCCACCCATGCTGGTCGTGTGGGGCAAATACGATCCTTCATTCGCGGTTGCAGGGGCGACGGCGTACGCGCAAGATGTGCCCGATGCGGAGATCCACATCCTCGATGCCGGACACTTCGCGCTTGACGAGGCGGTAGACCAGATAGGGGCTTTGATGCGCACGTTCCTCGCCAGGCAAAAGCTGGGTGCTCTGTAGTTTTGTCCGGGCGGTCAGTTGGACAAGCCCGTGACGGTCATTTCGACGAGACGTGGGAGTGCGAGTAGGGATGTCATCAGAAACGCAGTCTATCATTGCAAAGCGACGCGAGCAGATGTTTCCTGAGCTGGCGCCCCAGGAGATCGACCGTCTCCGCCGGTTCGGCAATCTCAAGTCGTTCAACACAGGTGATGCCCTCGCGGAAATCGGAAAAGTCAGCGCCGGTTTGGCGGTCATCCTGAGCGGCAAAGTTGACGTCACGCAGCATGATACGAACGGTCACCGTGTACCGATTGTCATGCATGGGCCGGGGTCGTTCTTGGGCGAGCTTGCTCAGCTCTCCGGCCGGCCATCTTTGGTCGATGCGCGCGCAAAGAACGAAGTCGAGGCGCTGATTGTCGGGCCTCAGAAACTTCAGGCATTGCTCATCGCGGAAGCCGAGCTCGGCGAGCGCATTATGCGGGCGCTTATCTTGCGCCGCGTCGGCTTGCTTGAGACCGGTGGAGGAGGTCCCGTTATTGTCGGGCCCGCCGACAACAGCGATGTGCTGCGTCTCCAGAATTTTCTGGGGCGCAATGGTCACCCCCATCTGTGGCTCGATCCCGCGACCGATGCCGAGGCGCGCGCTCTTATCGAACGATTCCATGTGGAGGGAGACACGCTGCCGATCGTTCTCTGTCCTGGCGGCCAACTTCTTCAAAATCCGTCCGAGACGGCGCTTGCTCGTTGCATCGGACTTGTGGGGCCCATCGATGCAATGCGTGTTTACGATGTGGCTGTTGTTGGCGCCGGGCCCGCGGGAATGGCGGCCGCTGTTTACGCAGCCTCGGAGGGATTGTCGGTTATCGTGCTCGATTGCCGATCGTTTGGCGGGCAGGCAGGTGCCTCGGCCCGCATCGAAAACTATCTCGGCTTTCCGACCGGCATTACGGGGATGGCGTTGATGGCACGCGCCTACAATCAGGCGCAGAAGTTCGGCGCCGAATTTGCAATTCCGACCCAAGTCGTGGGGCTGGAATCCAGTAGCGACCCGGATCAACGCGGCTTCATTCTAGCGATGAAAGATGGCGAGCGGGTCACCGCGCGCGCCGTTGTTCTCGCTGGCGGAGTTCGGTACCGGCACCTGGACGTGGAGAATGTCGACGAGTTCGAGGGGAGCGGTGTCCATTACTGGGCGTCGCCCGTTGAAGGCCGGCTTTGTTCCAAACAGGAAGTCGTTTTGGTCGGCGCCGGAAATTCGGCGGGGCAAGCCGTGGTTTACTTAGCGAGCCGGGCCGCCAAAGTCTGGCTGCTCGCGCGTGGTGGCGACATCTCCACGAGCATGTCCCAATATTTGGTGGAACGTATTCGTGGTCTTGCAAACGTTGAAGTGCAGACGCAGGCAGAGGTTACGCGTCTCGAAGGACGCGATGGTGTTCTCGATGCGATCCATTGGAGAACGGCAAAAGGGGAAGACGTTCGCCGCGAAATACATCATCTCTTTCTCTTTATCGGCGCCGACCCAGAGTCGGATTGGCTGTCGGGGTCTGGCGTACGCCTCGATCCGAAGGGATTTGTTCTAACCGGTGCAGCTGCCGGCGATGGCCCCAGCCAATTGGAAACGAGCGTTGCCGGAGTGTTCGCCATAGGCGATGTTCGCGCAGGCTCAATCAAACGCGTGGCGGCGGGAGTCGGCGAGGGAGCGCAGGTTGTTGCCGCGCTTCATACCTATCTTGCCTCGGTCAATCATGCGCGCCCTGCTATCGTCTAACTCGTTCGCTCGGAGCGAGCCTGCTTGGAGACAGAAGCCGAGACCGCACGGTGCTGGTGGCTTCCGGACTTTGGGCCCATGTGCGTCGACCAATCGCCCACCTTGAGTTTCGACGGCATCTCTTGAATCCTATCGACGAATGCAATGAAATTGTTGGCGGTCAGGACCGGGGAGCCATCGGAATTGCCGCTGCCAGGTGCGCGTTCGATGACACACTCCATTTCTCCCTCCGCACCGATGCGCATGTGAGCGAAGAACAGTTGCGCTTTCACGCGCTGCTGAAAATCGAAGAGAGATGTAGAGATGTAGCGATCTGCGTCCGGGCTCTTCCTGTTCGGCACATAATCGACGTCGCACAGCAACGTGTAGCCTTCTCGCAGCGCTGCGCGAGCGTCGACGAAGGTTGAGGACGTTCTCAATAAGTTGAGAGGCGGGTTTTGAAAGCGGTAGCCGGCTACCCTAGCCGCGTTCATTCGCGATGCGGTGATCATCGCTGTTCTTAAGCCAGCCCGGTCCAAGGCCGCGAGAATCGCATATTCGCCTTTTGAATGGATGGTCGCAATTATCGATGGGCGCGAGCGAAGGTCATTGATGATGTCGCGATCACAAAGGGAGATTTCTGGTGCGAAGTTTGGAAAAAAACGTTTGAAGATCTGCCGAAAATCGTAGTGCCGAATATTGCGGGATGGAATTTTCCTGTAGTTATTGACGACTGAGGCGGAGCTGTTCTTGTCGAGCATTTTCCACGCCTCTTTGAAAAGTTCGCCGCCCGGCGTGCGGCGGTAGCGCATCAAGAATGCGAAAACGCGAATATTTTGGCCAACAAATAGCAGGTGCTTCAAATCAGTTTTGACCTTCTTGCGAGACTTCATCGCGTCCTAAACGTCCTTTCCAATTGATGCCAAGTTGTTCAGGGCCGATCCCATCCACCTCTTACTATAGGTGACGAACTTCGACTCTTGAAGGTCTCTCAGCCGACGATAAAATCCGAACACTTCCTGGTACGCCTGGGTAAAGTTCGGGATCGTGCGAGCATGTCCGAGTGCCAGTGCGGAATTAAAAATCTCTTGAACCGCGTGAAAGCCGGCGGTCTCCCGATAGCGAAGGCGCGTCGCCCAGTCGGACGGGATCGATTGGTCCTGGAAGATACCGGGGACTGAACCCGTGGCTGCCAAAAAGAGCATCTTTGTCAGGAGGCATTTCCGGCAATCCCCGCAATTTTCTGGCTGTATCTTCCTGTTCCAGCAGAAGGCAAGCGAGTTCAGCGCTGTCTTGGAGTTCAAGATCAATTCCAACTTTTCACTTCGCGTTAAATCGTCGTCTGCTGTGATCAGCTTCGTCCGCCCGTCGTCAAAGAGATGATCGGTTGCCGAGTTCGTTCCCCACGGAAAATGCAGAAACTGTCCATCAAGGCGCTCGTCGGCCGCGAGGATGAGATTTTGGTAGGTGCCGGAGTGAAAAAAACCTGCTCCGGACAACGCAAAAACATGACTCAAATGATGCCGCTTTAAATTGACTTTCAACTTGTTGTAAAGCGCATAGGCATCCGACTTGACCACGATGCGCGTGTCGGAAAGCTCTTCCGCGAATGCCCGTGTCTTGCCGAGCAGCGCCTCGAAACCCGCCTTGTCGCTCAGTTTGTAATCCATGCCGTGAATCGTCAGAAGGTCCTGTTGGCGGCCATCCCTAAGGCGTGCAAGTGCGGTATAGGCGGCGTCGAGCCCTCCGGAGAAATAGAGAAGATCGCGACCCGAATTTTGATATGAAACTTCCGTTTGCCTCGAGCTCAGTTCGGCGAAGCTCACGTGAGTCGCGTAGAGATGGCCGGGTAGCCACGACTGCCAAATCTCGCTAATCCTACGAAAATTCGCGACCGTCTCGGGAGTGCCGCGCCCCTCGATGCGAAGAGCCGTGTTGAGCCGCATGCCAACAGGAAGGAAATACCATGCCGCAAAGTCAGTCATCGCTTCGCGGTTGCGTTTTTCGGGAAGACTTGTCGTTACGTGGATTTCACCGACCCGGCTTTTCAACAGGGCCCCGTTATATGTTTCGATGACTTTGACATCGATAGGATATTGATTGTTGATCATTTGAAGGACGTTTTGCGAACAGAGAATATTTGCGCGAGTGACGCGGTCCTATGTTATCCGGTTTACTTCGCATACTCCTTCGCTATCTTGCCCAAAATTCAAACGGACTTGGGGAAATCAGGATATGAAGTCTGTGCAGGACGCAGCCATTGCGAAGGCGATTATCCTGTCTCCAGATTTCGGCACCTACTCCATGGCAAATCGCTATCGCGAGCTGGCGGAGCGGACGAAACTTGATTTTTCGTCTGCCATTAGATTGCTCGATTGGTTGCCGGTTTTTATCGATGGCGACGTTCATCAGAGAATCCGCAAGGCAATGGCCAAGCAGATCTCGAAAACGAAGGTTTGCCAATTTGCTGCCAGCCGGGAGATGCTGGCCATCCTATTCGAGCGGGTTTTCCGGCAAAATACGCAACTGGAATTGGTCGGGGACTTTTCTCAACCGCTGTGGCGGGCAATTTCGGCCTCAATTGTGCCGCCGCACAACGAGGCTTTGGACCTTGTCGATGAGATTCCCGCGCTCTTTAGTCCTGTACTATCGATACGGGAGAGAATCCGGATTAGCGATAAAATCGGAGATTATCTAAGCGCACATCCGGAAGAAGTGGATGATCGGCTTATCCTTCTCTGTCTCGCAGCGCTTGGAGCGAGGCCTTTTGTCGGAACATTGAGCTTGTCGCTTTATGAGATCTTCAAATCGAACCCTAAAGCTCGGATGTGCGATATCGCTTGGCCGCAACTCTATCCGTCAAGCTCGCTTCGTTACGTGGACCGAATTTGCGGTAGAGAGAGGGAGGTCGCCAAGTCCGAGTTTCTTCCGGGCGAGCGGGTCAGGTGCTTTACGCAGAGTGCAGACTATTCAAACGAGGAGAACATGCATGCTCTGTTTGGATTCGGAGCGCACACCTGTTTGGGAAAGTCGATTTCGGAAAAAGTATGGGGGCTTTTGGTTGAAACGTTTTCTCGAAGTGATCTGAGGGCGGAACCTCTTGCCATCACGATGAGTCCTCACAACGACCCATTTCTGATGCCAGCGCAAATTCATATTGCGCTGACCTGAAGCAAATCTACGCTGGTTGGAGGAGCCCGGCTTTCATCTCGAAGAGGTGTTCAGAAAGCTGTGCGATCGTCAACGTATCTGGGAAGTTTACGATCTCTATGCTCATCCCAAGCGCGTCCTCGATGTCCATCGCCAACTGCAACGTATCGAGGCTGTCGAGATCCAGTGATTGTAGCGTTTTGAATTGCGCGTTCTGCACGGTTAAGTCTGAAGCCTTTTCGGGGCTCAACTTCTGCAATTTGTCGATGACTACAGAGATTATGTCTGGGTTCATCTGCCACCACTGAGTTTGATCGGAGCCCGTAGCAGTGATTTATGCTAGGGTTGCAGACAAGGGCAATCATGCAACACTGCGGGAGAACCGCAGTGCCGGGGTTGGATTTGCACAGGCTTTCCGAGCGAAGCTTTCGCTTACGCCGATTTCGTGAGGGTTTGCCGCTCGTAGGCATCTCGGAATCTGGCTGGCCGCCAGCGTTGCGAAAGCTCTCGCGGATCGGAGAGTGAAGTGTCCCAATGCTGCGGAACCCGCGACGCGGCGATCTCTCTCGTTTCGCAGGCCTGTTCGCTCGGGATTTTCCCTGCAATAGCCAGTGCAGCCATGGCTCCGGCACGCTTGCCTTCGAGGGCCGCGAAGCCGCTCGTCTCGACCCCACGGAGAACGTTTCCGGCGGCGAAAACACCTGGAATGCTCGTGCGCATGGCCTGATCGACGACCGGCCCTTTGGTCATCGAGTCAATCAACATTGGCCCCTTTGCGATCGCGACCGTTTCGGGGATCCAACCGGCTGAGAAGAGGACGCCGTCGCAGGCAATGTCGCGTGTGACACCGCTTTGCTGAACCCTCACAGATTCGACGCGTTCACTGGTGCCGACGATTGCAGCGATCTCGCTTCTTAAATGAATGCTGATCCCGAGCGCCCGGGCAAGCCATCCCGCAGCCGAGTAGGATTGCACACGTTCCTCGGCGCCAACCAACGCAACGACGCGGATGCCGGCGTGCCGTGCCGTCAGAATAGCGGAAAAGGACACGTGCTCTGTTCCGACAACGACGAGACGGCGCAGAGACGATGGCAGCCTGACGTTTCGATGTACCAATTGCTGGAGCAGGCCGGTCGTCAGGATGCCTTGCGGCGGCCGTACACCAGGCACGACGCGGTTGCCTCGATTGGCTTCGCGGATGCCGGTGGCGACAATGACGACCTGTGGCTCCAGTCGGGCATACCCGAACTCGGGCCCAATCACCTCGCATACCGGCCCGTTCTCAAGCGAGAGTAACGTTGTGCCCATGCTGATCCGCACAGGCGTGCCTTGCAGCTGGTCCAGCATTTTCTTTGCGAACGACGGGCCGGAATATGGCCAGCGGGCATACTCAAGCCCGAAGCCCGCGTGGTGACAGAAACGCGGCAAGCCGCCCGGGCTGTCATCGCGATCGATAACGAGCACGTCGCTTACGCTGGAACGGGTCAGTTCAGCCGCGGCCGCCAAGCCTGCAGGCCCGGCTCCGACAATCAAGACGCGCGGATTTCCAATTGCCGCCGTCATGGCTTCGATCTTTCGTCGAACATCGCTTGCACGCGTGCTCCGCAGTAAAAGCCCTGGCATCTGCCAAACATTGCGCGGGTGCGCCGCTTCAATCCTTTGATCGTCTGCGGCGGGACGGGAGACGCGAGGGCATCGCGGACCTCGCCTACGCTGATACACTCGCAGTGGCAGAGCATCTCGGCGTAGGCAGGATCGGCGCCGCTGCGCTCGCCGTTCTTCAGCAATCGGTTGGACGGTTCCGACAAGTCGGGCACGCTGACGGGACTGAGACTGCCTTTCGGTCTGGCATCGAAGACGTGCGGAACGATTAGGCCGATGACATGCTCGGCGATGCCGAGCGCGCCGGAAAAGCCAGTCGAGCGAATACCCGCCACCGTGAGCCAGTCGTGATCGAAGCGCGGAATGATCCGATAGTCGCTGTAGTTCGTGGCTGGTCGCATGCCGGCATAAGCCGTGTTTACCGGGATGGCTGTGAGGCCCGGGACCATGATCGCCATCGCTTCCTTGAGGAGCTTTATACCGTCAACAGTCGTTGCGCGGTCGTCGCGATCGTCCACGTCCTCGGCTGTCGGCCCGACGATGACGTTGCCGAAAATTGTTGGAGAGATGAGGATGCCGCGACCCTTTGGAGTGGGCGTCGGCATTGCGATCACGTCGTGAATTGCGCGGGCGGCCTTATCGAGCACCAGGTATTGGCCACGCCGGGGGCGCATCTCAAAGTCATTGTACCCCGCCAGCGCTTCGACGATGTCGGCACGGAGGCCCGACGCGTTGATCACCAGCCTCGTGCGAACGACATCCCTGTCCGCACTATGCAGAGCCCAGCCATTCTGAAGACGATCGACCGATTGAACCGGCCATGAATGACGGAACTCGACGCCGTTCGTGACCGCGTCCAGGACATAGGCGTAGGGGGTCGAGAACGGATCGGCGATTCCTTCTTCGGGTGCCCACAGGGCCATACGAATCCCCGGGCCAAAATTCGGCCAGCGGCCGTAGATCTCGGCGGACTCCAGCCTGTGAAAATCCTGGTGCCCAAGCGCGCGAACGCGCTCGAACTCTTCTTCGAGGATCGCGCACTGCTCATCGCTCCATGCAAGGGTCAGAGCGCCGACTTTGCGCATCGGCAAACCTAGAGCCGGTGCTTCCTCGAGATAGCGGGCATAGCCCCGCTGAACCAAGCGATACTCCAGACTATCGGGCGCAATCTCTATGCCCGACGTCATCAGCGCCGAGTTGCCTTTGCTCGATTCATCGCCGAAATCCGGTCGCGCTTCGAGTAATGCGACCTTGAGCTTAAATCGCGAAAGATCGCGCGCGATGGCGGTGCCGACGACTCCTGCGCCGATCACAACGATGTCGAAGTCGGATGTCATCGTCCGATCTCCAGCAGGCGCTGCCGGCAAAGGCTCGTGTACTCGATCAAATCTCCCAACTCGTCCGTGTGCCGCGCCTGAACGAGGCACCAAAGATATTCGCGTATGATCGAAGCTTCGCGCATTGCAGCCAGTAGATCGAGTGAATAGGAGCCATAGGCGCCCAGGAGTGTTGAGGTTTGGCGGTCATCGAGGTCAAAATTCGCGATGACAGATGCAAGATCCGTTTCAGGCGCGCCGCGGCCTGCGTATTCCCAGTCGACGACTTGCAGGACGCCGGCGCTCTCGATGAAGTTTTCGGGGATCAGATCGGCGTGGACGAGGCAAAGCGGTTCGCCTGCTGGCATCGCCGTAAGCCTCGTTGCGAGGTGCCGGCGATCGATTGCGAGGCAAGAATCTGGAAGCATATCCAGATAAAGCAGAGCGGCGTCCCTCGGAGAGAACGCTGGCAGGCGTTCCGCGGGAATCTGGTGCAGGCGACGCAACAGTGCCGCGATCGCCACGAGATGACGATCCTCGATTTGGTGTTTGTGGAGCGTCGTACCGTCGATGAAGCCAGTTACGAGCAGCCCATCGCGCGCATAGACGAGTGGCGGCGTTATCTCTGCGGCAGCCGCAAGCGTCACGGCCTCGCGTTCTACCTGCCGGTCGATCCGGTGATGCGGCAAGTCTTCGCCGATGCGCGCAAAGTAAGAGCGTTCGCCGTCGTGAACCGCGAAGTTCCGGTTCGTGCGGCCTCCCGTAATAGGCACAATACGTGGCGGTGCCGACCAGAGCGGCAGCGCTTGCAACATTTCGATTTCGCTCATCCCTTCACCGCGCCAAAAGTCAGACCGCGCGCCATGTATCGCGACAGGGAGAATGCAAGAAAGAAGACGGGAACCAGGACGACGGTGCCGAGCGCCAGTGCGGGGCCCCAGAGAATGCCGCGATGGGTGAGGGCCAGCCCGACCACCGGCGGCAGGGGCCGCAGCTTGCCGCCAACCATCGTGTTCGCGATCAGGAATTCGTTCCAAGTAAATATGAAGACGAACAGGCCGATGCAGACGAGCCCTGAAACCGATAGCGGCAGGATCGTGCGCCAAAGAATGCCAAACGGGCTGCATCCGTCGACACTTGCCGCTTCGTCTATCTCGCGGGGGATTTCGTCGACGAACGACTTCATGACCAAGATGGCGAAAGGCAGTTGAAACGACGTGTTGAGAAGGATCAGGACCAGATACGTGTCGTACAATCCGACCTGTCTCAGGAGGACGAACAACGGCACGATCGATGCGATCGGCGGGATCATCTTGAGGCTGAGCAGATTGTAAGTGATCGCATCCTTGCGCCAGACAGGGAAGCGAGAGAGCCCGTATGCTGCTGGCAGCGCGAGTGCCAACGTGAGGAGCGTGGTTGCCACGCTGATAATGACACTGTTGGCGAGATGGCGTTCGACAGCCCAGTTGGCCAGGATGAATCGCCAGTGATCCAAGGTGGGACTGAAGAACCAGACCGGGCTTGGAGATAGCAGATCGGCATCGGATTTGAACGAGCCCAGAACCATCCATGCGAGCGGGAATAGAAACAACGCCACGAGCATAACGTTGGCTGCAATCATCAGCCACTCGGCACCGAGCTTACTTTTAGTGCGCACCGGCGAAGCCTTTCTTGAACAGAACCCTGATCACGACAAACGCGATGATCAGAACCAAGAAGGAAGCGGCCGACGCAGATGCAACGTTGAGGTTCATAAGTCCTTCGCGCTGGATGAAGAGTGTGATGAGGTCCGTCGACAGGGCGGGGCCGCCTTTGGTCAGCACGAATACGCTGTCGAAGGTCGCGATCGCGAACATCAGACGGAATACCAAGGCGACGGCTATGATCGGAGCCATCAAGGGGAGCGTGATGCCGAAGAGTACGTGCCGGCGTTTTGCTCCGTCGATCTCGGCGGCTTCGAACAAATCTGCGGGGAGCCCTTCGAGACCCGCCAAAAGGATCAGGAACATGAAGGGCGTCCATTGCCAGACGTCCATTACAATGATGGAGACGACCGCCATCGTCGTGTCCGAGAGCCAGTGCACGTCGCCAAGCCCAAGCGCCGAACCCCCATGAACGATGATGCCGAAATCGCTGTTGAGCATCAACTTCCAAATGAGGCCGACACTCACGGGCGTTGCCATGACGGGAAGCATCAGCAGCGCGCGCATGATCGGGTGCTGGCCGCGCATTTGCTTGAACGACAGCGCGAGTGCAAAGCCGACGACAAACTCCAATCCTACCGCCGTGACAAGAAAGACGGCAGTGACGGCAAGTGAGTGTCGAAAGATATCGTTCGTGAGCGAGAGCCAGTACGTCTCAAACCCGACATAGCGCCAGACGGGACTTGTCAGCCGCAGATCGGTGAAGCTTGCCCACAGAGAATAGACGAGCGGGTAGATGGTGAGCGCGGTAATGAAAAGGAGCGCTGGCGCCAAGAACGCCATTCCTTTCCACGCGTCGTTGGATCGTTTGATTGCTGGCCTGGACATGGCGTTACTTGGCCTCGATGACGCGCAGTCCGGCGGCGACCAGTTCGCGAACTGATGCCGATGGTCCGGTGATGAGTTTTGAAATTTTTGACAACGGAACTGCCGTTACGCGCTCGCGGGCATTCAGTTTGCGAGCCGTCGCCACGACGATCGTCGTTTTGGACTGGCTCATCATTTTCTGCGCGAGCCCCGCGTCGTGTGGATCGGCAAATGCCAATCCACATTCGACGCTCACGGCGTCCGCAGAGATGATGGCGAAGTCTGCGTTGATTTGAGCCGTCATCGCTTCGGTGAAGTGACCGCTTGTGGCGAGCGACGTCGTTCGGACGAAGCCGCCGAGCAAACATGAGGTGACGGCGCGATTTTCTGCGAGCTTCGTCGCAACGTTGACAGCCGGCGTCGCCACGAACAATTCAGTTCCCGCGGACACGATTGCTCTTGCGACCGCCATGATCGTGGAGCCATCATTCATAAAGACCGTGCTTTTGGGCGGGATGAGGCGGACAACGGCCTCAGCGATGCGCTGCTTTTCCTCGACGTCCTGCAATTCGCGCTGGGCAAAATCCTGGTCGGCCATGCGCACGTCTTGAAGCGCCGCGCCGCCGTGGGTTCGTGACAGCGCGCCATCGGCTTCAAGGGCTGCGAGATCGCGACGTATCGTGGCTGGCGACGCGGACAGGATTACGCAAAGCTCCTCCACCGATACGGTTTCACGAGCCAGCATCAGTCGAAGGAGTTCTGCGCGTCGTCCGGAGGGATTTCGCTTGTCGCATCTCATGATGAAAAGTCGCTCACCCAATGCCAAGAAGTCAATCACTAACAATCATTCTATTGCGTTTTGTGATTGATTGCCATTAGTCTCTCGTCTCGGGGCGCAGATTTCGGCAACGGAGGACTGAAAGACCATGATGTGGAATCGGGTGGGCATCGAACTGGCAGTGACGGCACTGGCGGGCGTTCTCGCGTTTTCGCCGCTGAATTCTGCCGACGCGAAAGAGATCCGCGTTATCGCGACGGGCGAAGCGTATGGATCGGCGATGAAGGCGGCTGCCGACGTTTTCAAGCAGCGCACCGGAATTGAAGTGAAGATCGATCAGCTGCCATACGCCGATGCCTATAACAAAGAAGTGTTGCTCGGCACTGCCGGCTCCGACGAATACGACATCATGGTGCTGGACTGCATCTGGCTGCCGATCTTCGTGAAGAACAATTGGGTGCAGCCCTTCGAGCCGCTGGAGGCGAAGGCCTCGACGAAAATCGATTGGAACGGGTTCTTCCCGGGCATTGTCGATAGCTACAACGTCTTTGACGGCAAACACTATGCGGCGCCGGTCGATTTCTTCATCGAGGTGCTCGGCTACCGGAAAGATCTGCTTGAAAAAGCGGGCCTCACCGAGGCGCCAAAAACATGGGACGAATTCCGGGACTATGCCGCCAAGCTCAACGCGCCACAGTCTGAAGTTTACGGCGTCGCTACCATGCCAGCCGAGCAAGACGGCGCCTATTCGGAGTGGACGGTCCGTTTGGCCGGACTGAAAATGCCGCCGAACGCCAACCAGTTCGTGTGGGACAAGGATTTCAAGTCGACGGTCGCGCACGAGGGTAATGGCAAAAAGGCACTCGACCGTTGGCTCGAGATAAAGCCTTACACGGCACCCGGTGCTGCTGCGATGGGTTACGCCGAGGCCATCAATGCCTTTGCGCAGGGCCAAGCGGCCATGCACATCAATTGGTACTCCTTCTTCTCAGACATCGAAACTCCGGCCACCAGCAAGGTTGTTGGCAAGGCGGGTTATGCGTTGCCTCCGCGCGAGACGCTCGATGGCCCGCGCCGCGACTACTTCGGCGGATTCCAGATTGCCATCAGCGCCAAGGCTCAGGAACCGGATCTCGCTTACCAGTTCATCAGCTTCGTCACGAGCGACGAAGGTCAGGAGATCATGCTGGAAAACGGTGCGCCCGGAGCCTACCGCACGCAAGTCTACGACAATGCGAAGTGGCTCCAGCGCTATCCGTTCCTGGCGCCTATCAAGAGTGCCGAGGTACTTCTGCCTCTGACGGCCGATCTCGCGGAATACGTCGAGATGCAACGGACTGTCTACGATCAGATCTCCGCGGCATGGGTCGGCAAAAAGAATTCGGAAGAGGCGATGAACGCCGCGCACGGTGGCCTCGATGATTTGCTGAAGCAGCTCAAGTATCAGAAGTGAGCGCCCAGAAAATCGGATAGCGCATGTATCAAGATACCTCCATGACCGACATTGTCCTCCGCAAGGTCACCAAGCGCTTCGGCGATTTGGTCGTCCTGCCTGAACTCGATCTTACGATCCGAAGCGGCGAATTCACTGTGCTGCTCGGACCGTCGGGTTGCGGCAAGACAACTCTGATGCGGATCATTGCCGGACTCGAGGAGGTAACGAGCGGTGAAATCGTCATATCCGGACAGGACGTGACGCACACGCGCGCCAGCGAACGCGACGTTGCGATGGTGTTCCAGAGCTATGCGCTCTATCCCCATCTCAGCGTCGCGCACAATTTGGGATTTCCGCTCAAGGTCCGCGGCGAGGCTTCCGGCGTCGTCGACGCTAAAGTCAAGAAGGTCGCGGCCTTGCTCGGGCTCACCGCGTTGCTCCAGCGGAAGCCGAAGCAATTGTCCGGTGGGCAGCGCCAACGCGTGGCGCTGGGCCGCGCAATCATCCGTGAGCCACGCATTTTTCTGTTCGACGAGCCGTTATCAAATCTCGACGCGAACATGCGCGAAGGCGTGCGCTCGGAACTGATCCGGTTTCATGCGGACGTCCGCAAGACAATCGTCTACGTGACCCACGATCAGGTGGAGGCGATGACGATGGCGCAGCGCATCGTCGTCATGCACGAGGGGGTCATCCAGCAGATCGGGACGGCGAAGGAGGTCTACAAGAAGCCGGCGAACACGTTCGTCGCTGGCTTCGTCGGAAGCCCCGGCATGAACCTCGTGCCGGCAGCGGAAATTGGACAGCCTATCATTGGGCAGGATTTTTCCGGCCGCAGCGAACACGTTCTTCGATCTGCCGGACGCGCCGCGTTGGTCGGATGCAGACCAGAGAACGTGCGCCTCGGCTCCAGATCGGCTAGCGGCTTCGCATTCACAGCGAAAATCCTATCGCTCCAGCCGCTCGGTGCATCCATGATGGTCGACCTCGAGACAGCCGGCAGCAGGATCGTCGCCTTGACCGAGTGGCGGGACAACAACTTGGAGCCCGGGCAGGCGATCGACGTTTGCTTTCCGCTTGAAGACGTCTGCTATTTCAATGAGGCCGGCGCACGTTTCGATTGATGTGCGCGACAAGCGGGGCGATGCGCGTAAGCCATCACTGGGATGCTTTGCGCTTCAAGCTTATGATGTAGGCAATCACGTCATCGCGGTCTTGCTTTGAAAGGATGAAGTTCGGCATCGTCGGGTGGGCGGTATCGAGCCACGCCGAAAGCGCGAGGCCCGTCATTCCCGATGTGTTCGCGACGCTCGTGAAACTGGGCGCGCCGGCATTCGGTGATAGCACCTCATTTTCGTTGACGGCGTGGCATTCGGCACAATGATCCAACGCGAATGTGCGCCCTACGTTCGGGTTGCCGGGCTCCGCCGCGCGCGCCTCTATCGGCGTAAGGAGCGCCACAGTCATCGCAAGCACGTAATATGACTTTGTCCCACGAAAGACTTTTCTCGTCATGCTTTCACCCATCGAAATGAGATATGCGTGAGCCGGAAGAACAACTGGTTGTGTCGAATTTTCTAGCGCTCAAATGTGCGCTAATGGGAAAGTAACACCGGCACCTTTGTATGTTGCAGGACGTCTCGCGAGACGCCGCCCAAAATGAATTCTCGAAATCTGGAATGACCGTAGACACCCATGACAATGAGGTCTTGATACGTGCGACGCGTATGCACCAGAAGCCGATTGGAGACGGACAGATCATCCTGGGTAACCGTTTCGGTCTCAGCATGAATGCCATGGCGCAACAGCGAGGAAGCCAGTTCATCGCTTGATGTTCGGTTGCTTCCGTCAGACTGGGAGTCGCCGTTCTCCGTCACGGTCAAAATGCGAACGCGCTCAGCGTCTATCAGAATCGGCAATGCATCGAACGCAGCGCGTGCCGCTTCTTTGGTCGGCTTCCAGGCGATGGTGACGTCTTTGCCTATTTGCTCAAAATCACCTTCCTGCGGAACGACCAGGGTGGGCCGGCCGCTTTCGAGCGCGACGCGTTCCGGCACGTCGTCAATCCAGGGATTTTGCCCTGCCTGACTGACGATGACCAAATCGACGGTGCGTGCATGATCGATGACGGCATCTGCAACGTTGGCATCGAAGCTCGAATCGTCTGTTCGCCACTCGTGCGTTATGTTGCTCGCCTCATTGATCTTGGCATCGAAGACAAGCCTGATACGCCGTTCTTGCTCACGATAGCTGGCGAGCTGATCTTCCATCCACGTCACTGCGAATGGGCCAACGAGATCAGGCGGAGGAGAAGCTGACGGCATCACGTAAAGGCCGATGACATGCGCTCCGCCACTTCGCGATAAAGCGGTGGCCGTTCTTATAAGGTGTGTGACGCGCTTTTCGTCGTTCAAGTGCAGCAGAATCGTGCGGTATTGCATGGGCGAAAACTCCAGCTCGTAATTCTTCGGCTGTAGCCAGGCAGAAGTGGCGGTTTATCGTCCTTCAGCCAGCGATCTCTTCGAGGCGATTGGGATCAAGAATGCGAACGTCATGTCCATTCTGAATCTCGATGACGCGCATCATCCTGAGCTTCGTCAGCGTGCGGCTGACCGTCTCGATGGTCAAGCCAAGCAGATCGGCGATATCGGAGCGGCGCATCGGCAGGTTAATAACATCTTCTTCCGTGTGGCCGCCGCGGCCCTTCAATTCGATAAGAAACGAAGCAATTCGTTCCATTGCGGTGCCCTGACCGACGCTGACGAGCAGCCGGCGCGCGGCCGACAGTTCTGCTGAAACGGCATTATAGAGCCGGAAGGCAAGGGCGGGATCTCGGGCCGCATCATGTTCGAGCTGCGATGTCGGCAGACACTTGACCTTGCAGGCGCACGTGGCTTGCGCGTCGAAAACGTGGTCACCGAACATTCCGAGGCCGATGTAATCACCGGGATAGGCAAAGTCGATGATCTGGCGGCGGCCGTCGCTCAGGACCTTTGAAAGAGCAATCACACCGTCTTCGATGCGATATACATGCGTCCGCGGGTCTCCCTCGCAAAAGACATGCTCTTTGGCCTCAATGCGCCGGACGGTCCCCGAATGGAAGCCGTCGAGACCGTCAACGGGATGGCGGTTAGGCGCTCTCCGAGCGGTTTTGAAGCTCGTGGTCTGCTCGGTTTGTGGCGCGCTATACATGTCCCGTGTATCCTTCTGCCCTGCGTCCGTCGGGGGGCATATGACAGGATTAACGTGCCGGGCATTTGCGCTCTGTGTAATCAATTGTAATAGATTGTAACCGCCTGACGTCTGGGACCCCGCGTTGTGACAGAAATACTCGTCGTCGATGATGATCCCGAGATCCGAAGCTTGCTCAAGACGTGCTTCGAGCGGGAAGGTTACGACGTCATTGAAGCGCCTGATGCCAAGAACGCTCGTGCTGCGCTAGAGCGCGGCACCATTAGCCTGGTAACGTTGGATCTGACGCTCGGCCGCGATGATGGTCTCAGTCTCGCGCGAGAAATCCGGGCGTCCTGTGACGTGCCGATCGTGATGCTTTCAGGCAAGGGCGATACGGTCGATCGCATCGTCGGGCTGGAGGTCGGCGCCGACGATTACATTGCGAAGCCGTTCAGTCCGCGCGAGGTCCTGGCGCGCGTGCGCGCGGTGTTGAGACGGAGGGAGGGCGGCAATGCGCCGGCCGCTCGACCGGCTTCCGCGCATGAAGTTTTCCGTTTCGGCGGTTGGACGCTCGACATAACAAGCCGTGAACTCAAGGGGCAATTGAGCGAGCGCCGCGAGTTGACGACAGCCGAATTCAATTTGCTCGAGCTCTTCGTGCGGCACGCGCATCGGGTGCTGTCGCGAGACGAAATTATGGATCTCCTCAAGGGGCACGATTACTCGCCACTCGATCGCTCGATCGACGCGCTCGTCAGCCGGTTGCGCCGAAAAATCGACGACGAGACGGATGCCGAGCACATCAAATCGATCCGCGGGGTCGGGTATATGTTCGCGAGCGACGTTCGCCGGACCGTCTAGGCTGTCAGTCGCGCAGCGATGCTTGGCGGGCGGCCTTCTTATCGATCGTCGCGCGCAACATGCTGGCGAGCTGTTTCTGCGTATATGGCTTGCGCAGAATTGGCCAGAAGGTGTCGGCTTCGCTCTTGCCGGCTGCTTCATCGGCGAAGCCCGTCGTCAAAATGACCGGTAGATCCGGCAGGCGGGCCGAGATCCAGGTAGCGAGTTCAATACCCGTCATTCCGCCCGGCATTATGATATCGGTGAATACTGCGCTGACCTGTTGGCCGTTTTCGAGCGCGGCCTTCGCCTCGACGCCGCTCGCACACTCGACCGTATCATAACCGAGCCGCTTGAGCCGGTTTACGGTCAACTGGCGAACGTCGCGGTTGTCCTCGACAACCAGGATGCATTCGCCGCTCGCATGCGGTTCTGTCGCGAGAGATAACGTCTCGTCGTGCTGCGCGGCCTCTTCGTCGCAACGGGGCAAATACATATTTACGGTCGTGCCGACGCCTGGCTCGCTGTTGATCGTGATATTGCCGTTCGACTGCTTGATGAAACCATAGATCGTGCTGAGGCCAAGGCCTGTGCCGCGTCCTATGGACTTGGTCGTGAAAAAGGGTTCGAACACGCGGCTCAAAACTTCCTTGCTCATGCCAATACCGTTATCGGAAACGGAAATGCGCACATAATCTCCGGCTTTGAGCGAATCATCGAGGCCCGTCTCTCCTTCCTGCAGAACGACATTGTCGGTTCGGACTGCCAGGGTGCCGCCTTCCGGCATCGCATCGCGTGCGTTGATGGCGAGGTTCAAGACTGCCGCTTCGACTTCTCCGGCGTCGGCGCGGACGAGCCATAACGGCGACGCGAATTGGGTGCGGAGTTCGATCATATCACCGAGGGTGCGACGGAGCAGTTCCGTCATGGTGCGCACTTGGTCGTTCAAGTTGATGACCGCGGGCGCGAGATGGCGCCGGCGTGCGAAGGTCAAGAGGCGTTTTGTGAGCCGCGCGCCAGAATCCGCCGCTCGCGCTGCCCGATCGAGAAGATCGCGATCTTGCTCGCTCAAAGGCTGCTCTTCGAGAAGCTCGAGGTTGCCCGAGATGATCGTGAGCAGATTGTTGAAGTCGTGAGCGATGCCGCCGGTGAGCTGTCCGATGGCTTCAAGACGTTGCGATTTGACCGCCGCCTCTTTGTTTTTGAGCGTTTCCGTGACGTCCCGGAAGACGCTCACTCGGACACTCGGCCTCGCATGTTGATCGGTGACCTGAGTAAATATCCCTTCGGCCGGAAAAGTGCTGCCGTCTTTCCGGCGTAACATCACGGAGAGATTGAGATCCGGTGCTCGCTGGATCGATCGAGAAATATCGAATTCGATCTGGGGAAGGCTCTCGGGATCTCCAAACAAACTCGCCCATTCCATACCGGTCGCCTCGGCCAAGTCGTACCCGAAGATTTTCGTCGCGGCGGGGTTGAAGAGAAGGATTTTTCCGGCCGGTGACGAGATGACGAGCGCTTCGGGGACGTGCTCGAAGACCGTTTCGAATAGGCGCGACTGACGATCCACCTCTTCCTGCAGCTCGGCGCGGTCGCTGAGATCGTTGATGATGCCGGAGAAGAAGCGCCGGCCGTCCACCATGAATTCGCTGACGGCCAAATGGATCGGGAAGATGCTGCCATTCTTCCTTTGGCCTTTGACTTCGCGGCCGATGCCGATGATGCGCTTTTCGCCTGTCTTGACGTGCCGGCCGATATAATCGTCGTGCTCCGCGCGATAGGGCTCGGGCATCAGCATTTTAATATTTTGGTTGAGCATTTCATCGGCGCGGTAGCCAAACATCACTTCCGTCGCCGGATTGACGCTTTGGATATGGCCGGTGTCGTCGATCGCCAAGATGGCGGAAACCGCGGAATCCAGAATCGCCTGGAGCATGGATGACCTTGGGATTATTGCTTGGCTGATCTGCACCTTACTGCCTCGGCAAGCGGCAATCCAGCTGACGACGCCGGATCAGAGCGTCGCAAAATATTCGGTGTGAGGCGGCTCAGAACTGATCTCGATCAAGGTCCGAAGGGCGCAGTCGCCGCAAAATGGCCTCCGAAACTGGAGCCTTTACGCCCTTGGCCGAACAAACAGGAACATCATACTTCGACGAGGACCATCCTGGGGCAAGGTTTCTTGCTGACCATGCCCTACAACTCGAAGTTTGCCGTGGGCTGCTCGCGCTCGCGGACGGCCTGCCGAAAACAGCCGACCACAATCTCACTCAGCGCCTCATTGAAATATTCAACGCAGCTTGGCTGGGGCATATCCGCTTTCACGACGAAGTGATTTGTCCTCTTCTCAAACGCCGGCAGAGAGGGGAGCAATGCGGGTGCGCAGCGCTATTTGATCGTCAGCACAGCGAAATCCGTTTCGCCAATGATGAACTGGTGGAGACGCTTCGCGTCGCCGTGAATTGCGGGGCGGCAAGCGATACGTTGGCGTATCTTTTGCGGCATGTTTCTGAGCGCAGGCGGGATCACATCGAGGCGGAACACGTTTTACTTCTGCCTGTCTTGCGTGAGGCCCTTGCTCCGATCGAACGTAAAACGTACCTCGAATGGGCCGCGGCCAATCCGTTGCCGTTTGCCGGGCTTGGACTGGACAATGAATCCGGAACATTTTTGAGCTTCAGGGAATTGCGGAAATGAAACCGACGCGCACCTGGATTCTTATCGCGGATGGCGCTCATGCGCGGATGGTTGAGGCCATCGGCAAGGGGCATGGCCTTCATGAAGTGGCGGGAACGGAAACGCGGTTGCACATTCCGCCAAGCCATCTTTTGGGTAGAGCAGAGCCGGGCCGGGTTCATGAATCCGTCGGCTACACGCGGCACGCCATCGAACCCAGAAGCGACCCGCACGATTCTCTGGAGGTTCAGTTCGCCGATCAACTTGCCGATCACCTTCGCCAGTACGTGGAGATCAACGCCTTTGACAGGCTCGTGATCGTGGCACCACCAACAATGCTTGGCTATCTCCGCAAGCGCTTGGCAACGGAGGTCACATCGAAGGTGATTGCCGAGGTCGACAAGGACCTTACGAAGGTTCCGAACGGCGACGTCGCTTCGCACCTCGAAAATGTCGTTTATCTATAGGCGTGCAATACGCCTCTTGATGCGCGAAATCCGGCGCGGCAGGAGCGGCTTCCAACTTAGAGCTGCTGAATGGATTTGAGGTAGTCTTTCAGCTGAATTACGGCTCGCCGGGAGAACGCGCCTCCGCGTTTGCCGCCACCGCCCTGGACGCTAAATACTTTGCCCCAGATCGGCATGTCGCGCGTTCCATGGGCGGCAACATCGCCCCCGTAACGAATAGTTTCGACGATGCGCTTGGCCGGGAATTTTCCGCCGGAGCGCTTGCTGATCGTCGTCAAGTCGGAGGGAGCAACCTTGAGCACGTCGGCAATCGGCCCGTTCCCTTTCCCGTCAGCGCCGTGGCATTGGGCACAATGCCCGGCAAACAAAAGTTGCCCCAAAGATGCTTCCGTCGTTGCCGGCGCTTTCGCACCGACTGCCGTTGCGGACGCCGTCGCGACGAGAATCGAGAGTGCGCCCATGATGATTCCAGCGTTGGCTCGCTTGGCGTTCGCGGGGGCGATGGTCGCCATCGTCTTACCTCCGGCTCAGTGGCCGCTGCAGAGGCTTATCAAAAGTTCGAACGCGCGGAGGAGAATGTTCGGGGCATGTACGCGATGAGGTGAATTCGATGGCCGGGATTTTACAATATGTGTTTCATTCAGCATCCTTGAAAACTTGACCGAAGAATTTTGGATCTGTCGATTGCGCCACGTCAATTGCAAATCAGCCGCGCCGCGCTAGGACTTTCATTGACTTGAACCCATGACTCGAACCCATGGAGATCTCGACGTGCCTATGTCCGATCAAACCGTCACTTGGCGCGTCAGGCCCATCAAACAGTGCGCCCCTGTTGCTGCCCGCCTATTGGCGATTGCCGCCGCGGCTTGTGCGTTCACGTCTCTGGCCCATGGTCAATCCAATGAAAACGAGCCCGTCCAGGAACCCGGCGCGATCCAAGCGAAGAAGCCCCATCCCGAAAACGGGCGCGCCGTCGCTCGTGCGCTATGCACGAACTGTCACTTGATCGGAGATCAGCCGAACTCGGCTGTGAACGCTGACGTGCCGAGCTTCGTAGCGATTGCCAACATTCATGACCAATCAGCCGAGCGCATATCGAATTGGTTGCTTAATTCTCATGGACCAATGCCGAACGCTCATCTCACGCGGAAGGAGCTTGGCGACGTCGCAGCATATATAATGTCACTGCGCCAACCCAAGCCGTAGCTTTATGGCGTTGGGAGCTGATGCGCTGGGTTATACCAAGCATCAGGGTCGTGTACGGTCGAAGGGGTGCTCATCGACTGCGTTCAGTCGCGCACACTCCGATCGGCATTCTTCAGCTTGTCGAAATTCTTGGCTTCATTGGCATTAATGAGGTGGCCGATCCGAGCGCTGTCGACATCTGCGCCGTCGAAATTTGCGCCCCGAACATTTGCGTCAGTTAAATCACTCGCGGCGAGCTCGGCTTTTCTCAAGTTGGCGTTTGTCAGGTCAGCTCCCCGGAGTGATGCGTACTCCATCATGACGCGAGCCATATTGGCGCCTTTGAACGATGATCCATCAAGATTGGCGCTCTTGAAGGCACCGCGCATAAGTCCCATCGATTGGTTTTTTTCGTCGGCCGACAGATCTGCTCCGTCGAACTTTGCATCCGTCACGCTGGCATTGCTGAAATCCGCCGCGACATGGGCGTTCGAGAAATCGGCGCCGTCAAGTTTCGACCCGCCGAACTGCGTCGCAAACAGGCTCGATCCTTTAAGCTTGGCTCCTGTCAGATTGGATTTCAGAGCCCAGGCTTGATCTAGTACGACGCCTTCAAGGTTGGCGCCTTTGAAATTGACGTTGTTGATTCTCGCGGACTGCAACTTGGTCCGCCTGAGGTCCATGCCTGAGAGGTCAAGGCCGTTCAGACTTTTGCCGCTGAGATCGAGAACTTCGGAACCGGAAAGCTTGGCCAGGCCGGATTCGATATCCGCTCTCGTCATCTCCGATTTCGTAAAGGCGGGAGAGGTCGTGTCGAGGCCGGTCATGTCTTGAGCGACCACAGCCGGCGGTACGCTGGCCATCGTCAAGATTGCTGCGCAGCTCGCAGCGATGAATTTCAACATCGAGACCATCGGGACAGCACGAGCGATCGAATGACCGCATCTTGGGCGCTGCACTGATAGATATGTACGCACTCGCCCCCAGCTCTTACAAGGGCGGCCCAAGACCAAAAATCATCCGTCAACACAGGCTATGAACGCGGGCCGCGGAGGACGTCCTTTCGGGGCAATTAGCCGACATCCGCTTGTCTCATCTGCCGTGGATCAACGCTTTGCCGCACGGGCAACGTTTGAGTCCGCTGTAACAAAGTCGCAACGGTAAAAGACATTCGCGAGGTTATTTCACTTCTGGGAATTAGTCCTATATCTCGGCGCCGTAACCCGCAGATATGAACAGAGCGTTAAAAGTACATCAGTTAGTGTGGGTCCTGGTATGTATCGACGTAGGCAAACGTCGCAAGTTCTAGCTCCGTGACGGCCTGACGGGCCGTAGCCGGAACTACTCGAGAACAATCAGTCAATAAGCGCCGTCCGGGATCGTCCGGCGGGAGGGGGAAGTCATGTCTGTGTCAAACCATCTGGCGCGCTACGCGCCGCCGAAAGTTCTGCTGGCCTCTCTCGCGGCAGCCCTCAGCATGGGTGTGTCGCATCAGGCGCTGGCTGCTTGCGCCGGATCTGTCGCTTCGCCGAATTCGAACGCGGTGACCGTGCTCTGCAATAATGCCGGTGGGGACCCCAACGCCAATTTGACCGTCAACGACAATACGACCTTCGTGGACACCACGACGAAGGCGTCGGGCAGCAATGTGCTGCTGCAATTCGATGGGCACGGACGCGAACTCATCAACAATGGCACCGTTACAAACGACCGGATCATCAACGGCGGCACGGGACGCAATCACACCGCCGTCGTGATGGGTGCATCGACCATAAACGCTGGCAACGGGACGACGTTCAACAGCGTGACCGCCGGCTCGACGACGACGACGATCAAGCTCGGCCCGACGGTCAACACGGCCTGGGTCAATCAATCGATCATCTTGGGCTCCTACGACGGCGACGACTTTGCCGCTGGGCAATCATTCGTCATCCAGTCGGTCGATACAGTCAACAATACGGTCACTGTAACGGGCGTGGTGCCGTCGACCTATACCGGTGCCGGCGATCAGCGTTATTCGATCGTTTCCAACTACGGCGCCACCACCGTCGTTAACGGGGTCGCGTATAATAACGTCATCATCAACAACGGCTTGATTTCGAGCAGCATCAAGGGCGCAGAGATCACTGCCAACCAGACAGGTGCGTCGCCCAGCATCACCTCGGGGTCCAATACCGGTACGGTCAAAGGGGTGACCACGTCTGTCGCCGGAACCTATCTCATTCAGAACAACGCCAACGGAACGATCAAGGCGACGCACGACGGCATCGGCACGACGACCGCCGTCGAAGCCGGCGGTCAGGTCACGAGCCTCACGATCGAAAACTCGGGCAAGATCATTGCCGAACGCACGACGGCCCTAACGCTCGCTGCGGTGACGGCCACGGCGGCGCCGACGGCAACGGAGGCCAATTGGCCGGGGTTCAGCACGCAGAACGTCTCGCTTGTGACCGGCGTCTATTCGGAGGAAGAGGCGCAATCGATCACCGTCAACAACCGCGCGGGCGGCCTTATTCAGGGCAAGGGTGACTACACCGGCGCCCTCTATCTCCGCGCCGAAGAGCAAAGCGTCACGAACTACGGCACCATCGAGCACGTGTCATCGGCGGGCGGAACCGATTACAGCAAGGGATATGCAATCGCCTCGGTTTCGAACGGTGGCGAAATCCGTGAGCTTGAATTCACTAACTACGGCACCGTCCACGGCGATATTCTCTCCGTCAACGGCAACGCCCTGCGTTGGTATGCATTGAGCACTTCGGGCATCGGGTCCGTCGACAGCAGACTGCTCATCAACAGCCATACCGGCCAGGCCAACAGCGAGATCGAGAACAAGGCGTCCGGCACGATCATCGGAAACTTCTGGTATAGTAACGGCGAGCACGAGCTCGAGAACGAAGGCAAAATCGTCGGCAACATCGACGTCGATCAGAGAGACACGACTTACGGCACCGTATCGGGGTCCATCGTGACCGTTCTCTCGGGTGACGACGACAGCCCGGGGCCCTCGAACAATACCAGCCAAGGCGCCGGATTCACGATCCGTGGTGACAAGACGTTCGAGTTCGAGAATAGCGGCAGCTTCACCGGCAATCTCACCATCACGAACGCGACCAGCACGATCACCAATGGCGTCTACGGTTCACAGACGATCAATAAGACCGTTGCCAGCGACAACAGCATCGAAAACAGCGGCAAGTTCGACGGCAACATCACGATCAAGGACGTTGCCGGCGCGAAGAACACCGTCACTCTCGTTGACGACGGTTTCGGCCGCAAGGACGACGGTTCGGTAAACACCGCGACCGGCAACATCACCGCCACGACGGGCGCTGGCAACAACATCCTCAATCTTGAGGGCACAGGCACGCTGCGTGGCGACGTATCGAAGTTCACCACCTTGAATCTTGCCGCTAGCGATGACGCAGGCGGCGGTGACGATGACGACGATGATGATGATGCACCGGCGGCCTCCGGCGGTCCGAACTGGACGTTCGCCTTCGGCAAGACGTTCGAGTTCCTGTCTGCTGCAAACATCGACGCGGGTACACTGAACGTCGAAGGAACCCTGAAGACGCCGATCACCAATATCGGTGAGGAAGGCACGCTGAAGGGCACTGGCACAATTCAGGGCAACGTCCTGAACAAGGGCACGATCGATCTCGAAGACAACACGCTTCACGTTGTCGGCAACGTCACGCTCGACGACGACTCGAAGCTCGCGACGACGATCACGAACAGCGGTAATGGCGTTCTCGCCATCACCGGGCACCTGAATGCCGATGACGACGCGACCGTTGTCGCGAACCTCGAGCGCGTTGTTTGGTCGGGCGAGGAGTTTACGATCGCAACCACGACGACCGGAATCTCGGGGCTGCCCGAGGTCGCAGAGACTGCACTGATGCATTGGGACGCTAGCGTCGTCTCCAATAACCTGATCATTACCGCCGACGTGGTCGATGCCAACGAGATCGAAGGCATCTCCAAACCGGGGGCGAGCGCCATAAACGCTCTTCTTGGCTTCGACAGTGAGCTTGGTCTCGCCATGCTTGGCGTCGAGGACGAGGGCGACGTGAAGAAAGCCGGCAATCAGCTTGCGCCTGAAACGAACTTCGCAACCCAGCAAGCGGCGATTGCGCTCAACAGCGCGGTCGGGCAGCACATCGATATGCGCCTCAACGCGGTTGGAGCCACCGGCGGAGCCCCGTCCTTCGCATCCGGACCTTCCGGGCTCGGCATGAAGCAGCCGTCTGACCCGAACCGTTCGAACCTCGGCGGTGGTCTCAAGGACGATGACGACTTCGTTGCGCCGCGCAGTGCAGCACTCTGGGGCCAAGCCTTTGGTGCCGGACTCAATCAAAACGGGCGCGAACAAGTCGACGGCTATGATGCCCGCATCTACGGCGCGCTTGCCGGCTACGACAACTGGATCTCACCAGGAGTTCGCGTCGGTGTTGCCGGCGGCTACGCGAATACCCGGATCAACGGCGACGGAGATACTTCGCAAAACCATACGGAAATCGACAGCTACTTGATCCAAGCCTACGGTGCGGTCAAGGGAGCCGGATGGTACGCGTCGGCGCGCACGGGCTTCACTTGGAATGATTACGACACGACCCGCGTTCTGACCATTCCCTTCACCGATAAGGCGGAGGGCAGCCATGACGGCGGTCAGTTCAACGCCTCGGTCGAAATTGGTGCTCCCATGCGTTTCGCCAGCACGATCCTTACGCCCGTCGCATCGCTAACGTATTCGCGGCTTCACCAGAATGGCTATACGGAGAGCAGCGATGGCGGCATGGCGCTCGACGTTGCCAGCCAGGATAACGACTCGCTGGTGTCCGGCCTCGGTCTGAAGGCGCTCGTTCCAATTGCGAACGATACTGTCATCCAAGGCCGCGCTTTGTGGCTGCATGAATTTGCCGATGACGCACAGAACTTCACGGCTAGCTTTGCAGCGGGCGGCGGTACCTTCGCGGCAGGCGGACCGGCGGTTGGACGGGACACCGCAGCACTCGGCGTCGGTATGCTCGCTCAGATCAGCGCGGAATCGACGTTCGAACTGAACTACGACGCCAACGTTCGCGAGGATTACCTGGCGCACATCGGTTCAGCGCGCGTCGACGTCCACTTCTAAATCCTGGCCTCATTAGAGGCTCGGTCAATAAGGCTGGGGATCGCGTTTACTCGCGGTCCCCTTTTTTGTTCTCCGCACACGCGTCTCGCAGCATCTCGTCCGAGTGGCGCCCAACGGCTCAAAATTCATTTCCGATTTCGCCAGGAAACGGAGGCGTCAACTTGTCGGGTGGTAGGGTCGAAGACGGCGACGGAGAGCGGTTCAGAAAGCCAATCAACTTGCAGGAGCTTCCAATTCGGCTACCGCGACATCGCCGTCGGTGACGTAGTGGTTCACGTGCTTCGTGATCAGCTCGTCGCCGGTTTTATAGTTGGTCACTTTTCCGATGACGCCGCGCTTGCTCAATTCATCGACGATGAAGTTCCGTTCGGCGTTGGTGTCGGAGTCGGTCGCGTGCGTCATCTGAAACGTCATGCGCGTCAGAGATAAGCCGGTATCCTTGGTGCCGGCTCCCACCCAGAGCGCATGCTCATCGTCCGCCGGGCGCTCGTCGTTCAGCCAGAAGGCGGCTGAGTTCCAGTCCGTCTCGGCATCCGTGAGGTTTTGGGCCCAGAAGCGTACGTGGTGCCTCTTCCGCGGGCTGTTATCGATCGCTTTTTGAAATCCGATGTCCTGGCCGCGTCCAAAAAGATAGAGCGTGCTGAATGGCGCGGTCGGGTATGGCGTGTTGAGGACGAAAGCGCGAGCCATTCGCCACGAGCTGGCGATATCCAGCCGATCCGCTTCCACCCAACCCGCTGCCGCGAACGCTGCACGGAGCTGAGCCGCGGTGCCGGCCAATGCCAAGTTCACGGGGTCGCCTGGCAGTCCATCTCCCGTGATCGTAAAGCTCGGGACGTGTTGACGTTGAAGAATTTTCAGACCCATCCGGACGGCGCGGGGGAGAATGAGATATGCGCCGATGACGTACGTGGCGCTCACGGCGAGGATCCACGGCAGTCTGCGGTCGACCAATTCGAAGACATCCACAATCAGCCAGACGCTCAAGACGCCGAGGCCGAAAATAGCTATCCGCTGCAATGTGCGAATTGCTGATCGCATATTCTTTCCCGCCTCTGCCGCTGCCAGCCGCGCCTTGCGATCATTAATTCGATGCGCGGATGCGGGATGCAATCAAATTTGACTGTTCGAACGAAGAGTGCGGTGGGGCTCCGCTTTCTGCCGCGTGTGGCAGTTTTTCGGCATTGACTCGTTATCGTCGATTGTGTGCTTATGGCGATGTGACGGTTCCATCGGGGTGAAGTGACCCAGGTGGTGAAAATGGGAACGCGGTGCGACACCTTTGGTGTCAATGCCGAGACTGCCCCCGCAACTGTAAGCGGCGAGTCCGCTCCGAATGTACCACTGACGGTCTCCTTTGAGATCCTCGGGAAGGTCGGAGAAGACGCCTGAGCCGTGAGTCAGGAGACCTGCCGCCACAAGCTGCCCATCTTCCGCGCGTGGGGCGCGGCAGGACGGAATCCCGTAGCGGCGGCTGATGTGTTAACCGGTGGTGAGCCACATCAGATTATGCAGGTTGTTGCGCTGAGCGGATGAGATCCTGCGCGCGAACGTTGTTTGAACGCGGCCTTCGGGTTCGTGAGCGATGACGTGTGCGCGTTCCACTTGGCCTTCGCGGTATACCTGATCGGCGGATCCACCCTCATCGTCTCACGACGGGGGTCATCATGCTACGAGCCTTCATGCGCCGCACGTCAGGTGCGGTACTTCTCTGCACGTTCTCTGCAATTTCTTCGCTCGAGGCTGACGCTCAGGTGTCGGCGTCGCCGAATACCGAGCTTCCGGAGGTCACCGTGACATCCGGTACGGATGCCATGCCGAAGAAGAAGGCGCCGGCGGCTGCTCAACAAAGTTCGACGCCTCAGAATTCCGGCGGAGGAGCGAGCGGTACGGCGCGCGGCGCCGATCATTCGGGCGTGGCTGTTTCGCCGACCGGCATTACCTCGCCCGTCGAGCAGATTGCAGGTTCCGTCACCGTCATCACATCCAAGGAAATTCAAGCGCAACAACGGCGCACGCTGCCGGACGTTCTGAAAAGCGTGCCGGGTCTCAATGTCGTGCAGACGGGCGGCCCTGGCGGCCGGACTTCCATTTTCATGCGCGGAACAAACTCCAATCACACAAAGGTATTGATCGACGGCATCGACGTCAGCGATCCGAGCAGCTCGAATCGAGCTTTTGATCTCGGCCAAATGCTGACGACGGATATCGAACGCGTTGAAGTGTTACGCGGACCGCAGAGCGGCCTTTACGGCGCGGACGCAGTGGGCGGTGTCATCGTCATTTATACGAAGAAGGGCGAGGGGCCGCCCAAGGCGACTGGAATGGTCGAAGGTGGCTCCTTTGGAACGTTCAACCAGGCGACGAGCATCAGCGGCGGGACGGACCGCTACAATTACTCATTCAATGTTTCGCATTTTCGTGCCGACGATACACCCGTAACGCCGTTCGATCTGCTGTTGCCGGGCGATGAGCGCCACAGCAACCGTTATGACAATTGGACGTATTCGACGAAGATCGGCGTCGATCTGACCAAGGAGGTCGCGGTGAATTTCGTCGGTCGCTATACGGATGCGACCTTGCATTTCACCGGCGATGATTCCGGCTTTCCAAGTCACCCCAGTTCGACCATGTCGCGGTCGGATTACGATCAGTTCTATACGCGCGGCGAAGTCGTGTGGAAGGCGCTGGGCGGGAACCTGACCAACTTCTTCGGCGTCAATTACACCAATGTTCAAACGTTCAATCTCGATCCCACATGGGGTAACAGCTCCTCGGAAGGGGACCGGGTAAAATACGATTGGCGCAGCGTTCTTCGTGTCGCGCCCGGTTATACGATCGTGACCGGCGCGGAGCATCAGAACGAGCAACTCGATACGGCGGCGCTTTTCGCTGAGGAATGGAACAACGCGGCATTCGTGGAGCTGCAGTCGGAGATCTTCCGCAACTTCTTCCTCGTCGCCAACGTGCGGTATGATGACAACGAGAATTTCGGAGGTCACACGACGTGGCGCGTCGCACCGGCGTACGTGATCGACGCCACGGGCACGAAGCTGAAGGCCAGTGTCGGGACGGCATTCAAGGCTCCGACGCTGAGCCAGAGATTTCAGGATTCCCCGCCATACTTCTACGGCAATCCCGCTCTCGCGCCAGAGGAAAGCCTCGGTATGGATGCCGGGTTCGAGCAAGCCATTTTCGGAGGGAAGGCGCAATTCGGTGCGACGTACTTCTATAACGACATCACAAACCTGATCGATTCAAACGCGACGTTTGATTCCTATGTGAATGTCGGCAAGGCGAAAACGTCCGGTGTCGAGGTGTTTGCATCGGCCGACATTACAGAGAGCATCCGTGTTCGGGCCGACTACACCTATACGGAAGCGACCAATGAAGACAAACACACCCAGCTTCTCCGCCGTCCGCGCAACAAGGCGAGTTTGTCGGCGGGTTGGACGCCCTATGACCCACTCTTGCTGACCGCGTCGCTGGTCTACCTCGGCGAGGCGGCCGACATTGATCGCTCGACCTTCGCCGATGTCACTCTGCCGGGCTTCACGCTCGTCAACGTGGCGGCCGACTATAAGCTCAAGGAAGGCGTTAGCCTCTTCGGGCGGATCGACAATCTCTTCGACAAACACTACGAGAATCCGAATGGCTTCGAAGGTACCGGGATTGGCGCTTATGCCGGTCTTCGATTCACGAACTGAAATTCCGGCGAGAGGGCGGTCAAACGCCCTCTCGCTTCAGACGGCCTCTGTGCTATTAATCCGACAATACAGGAGACATCGAATGACCTTGAAGACGCTCACCAACGACAACGCCGCGACCGGGCTTTGGATCGCGTTGATCGCCGCGCTCAGCATCGGCGGCAGCTTGGCTTTTGCGTGCGCTGCGCCGCTCGCGGCCGTCGCCGCGCTCAGCATCGGCGGCAGCTTGGCTTTTGCGTGCGCTGCGCCGCTCGCGGCCGTCGCCGCGCTCGCAGGAACGAAAATGAAGAGCGGTGAAGGCGTCGCGTTGGTCGTGGTGGCTTGGCTTGCGAATCAGGTCGTCGGTTATGGAATTCTCGCCTATCCGATGACCGCGGACTCGTTCGCTTGGGGCGCCGCAATCGGCGTTGCAAGCATTGTTGCGTTCTTGGGAACGCGCGTCGTCTCGATCGCTACGGGCTCATCGCCACTCGTTCTTGCCGGTGCGTTTCTCGCAGCTTTCGCTGCATACGAGGCGGCGCTCTACGGAGCCGGATTTGTTCTCGGATCTTCGGATGAGGCGTTCTCCACGGCGGTTGTGGAACGCGTCTTGATGATCAATCTCGTATCGTTCGCCGGTTTGCTTCTGCTGCATCGCGCGGCGGTCGCGATGTCGTTGATCCGGTCTGAAAATGCGGTGCCGGCAATAGCTTAAATCCTAGCCTTCTGCGCTGGCGGCGAGCTGCATGGCCTCCATATCCTGGAGCCATGTAGCTATGCCGTCGCGCATTGCCTTGTAAACCGCCGCTCCGATAGCTTCGCCGACGGCCGTATGCATCCCTGCAAACCGCGCGGAGCCGCCAAGGGGCGCCGCCACGACGATGCAGTCGGTGCCGGTTCCCGTAATTGCCACGCCTGATCGGCGCACTCCAGAGTCGAGAATAGCGGCCGTTCTTGCTTCAGCTGCAATCGTGATCGCTTCGATCAATGCCGCTTCGGACAGCGGCTTTGATATATGCACCATGGTGTTGATCGTTCCTACGATTGTCCGTGCTGTGGCGAACCGCTGACCTACTCTCTCGCCATTCGAAAGTCCGACGGTGGTGACGCACGTCGCGACATTGTCCTCAACCGCGACTTGCGACATGTGATGCCTGCTTACGTCGCGCGACGTGATGAGCGATACCGCTTCGTCCAGCTTGGCTTTTCCGATGCGGCTGACAATGATCTTCTCGGCGTCCTGATCGGCAGGTAAATCGGCATCGCGGATTTCGATCCAGGCCACTTGCCGAGCAATTTGAAATCCCGGCCTTGTGAGCGACCAACTCAGCATTTGCTGAGGCTCATGGAAACTTGCGAGCAGGAGCCGTTGTTTGTGCGAGAGGCCAAAAGGAAGGCTTGGAAGGTCCGCGGCGTAGATTCCGGCGACCCGTCCGGACGCTTCCTCTATTCGCCTCATCGACTATCGTACCTCGGGGTCTATGCGCGCCTGTGCGGATGCGAGGGTATCCACCGCAGGATCGCACTGTGCTTTGTGTTGGATTAGCCGTGGTTCCAGCCATTGCCAAGCGTCGAGATGTCTCCACGCCGTGCAGGGTCGTGATCGAACGCCGCTAGACGATCCAAACGCCGAGGCGCCGGCGGGCCATCAGCACTCCGACTGCGGCGGTAACGATCGCCTCGAACGCGTTGAACAGAGCTATCCCGAGAAGAAGCCCTTGGGACGCGAGAACGATCTTGGCGGCGGTGCCCGCGGCGATAATGCAGATGCGCGCGCGTGAGTATTCGCGCTCCATCCCGCACATCGGAGCGACGAGGCTGTGCAAGCCGCCGATTGCGGATACCAGAGGCCCGAGCGCAAGTACTGGAAGAAGGATCGCGTATTCCGCGAATTCAGGGCGGAATATCGACATGATCTCGGTACGAAAGATCAGCAAGACAACCGACAAGAACACGACGATCAAGCCAACGCCTCGAGAGATCTGTCGCGATAGCCTCACGATCTCGCGGGGATTTTGTTCGCTATATGCCAATGGAATGAGGGGCGCGCTGGTGATCGCAGCTCCATAGGGCAGCAGGTACAGAATCTGAATTGTCCTCTGGGCTGCGTAGTAGGCGCCCAGCTCGACACTCGATACCGAAGACATTATGCCGAGTACGAGAATGTCGATTTGCGTTCCCGCTTGGCTGATGAAATTGAGCGCAAAGAACGCAAGGCCGCTCGGTTTCGGATAATCCAACAGCGCGGCGGGATCGCCTTTCGGAGTTCGGTGCCAGGCACGCACCACAAACAGCGCCGATATTGCGATGGGGACGACGTACCCCGTCAGAAGCAGCCAGCCCAAGAGTGTCGCGGTGGGATGCACGCTACCGAAAGCCATGATTACCAGTCCCGCCGCCAAGATCAGCTTCCAGGCAATTTCCTTTACGAACACCGCTGGCAACGTATGTCCGCATCCCCGCTGAATTGCGAAGGTGAGCTCGTTCAATCCGCTCATGACAACGAGGCCGCCGAGGAGGCCAAGAATTTCAAAGTCCGAAGATCGAAGCGAGTGGTAGCCGTAGAGCATCCCCACAGCCGCGAAAAACAGCAGCCCTGCGCCCGCAATGATTAAGCTGCGTTTCAATAGCGGGCGAAACCCGTGATTTCCGCGTGCGACTACGAGGGGCAAGTCGCGAAGCAAAATAGACTCTTGCCCGATGGTTGCGACGCCGCCAAAAAGTGCTGCCGATGACATCAGCAAAATAAAATCGCTAAAGCCTTGCGTGGTCGTTGAGCGAGCCGCAAGCGCGATGATGATGTAGCCGAGCCCCGCGCCGCATATCCGCATGAACAGTGCGGTCGATTGCTCTATTCGCTCTCGAGAAACGTAGGTTGCGAGAAGCTTCCACTCTGCGAAAGACGAATATTTCGCGGTGCCCATGTGCCCTGCTGCGCCGTTGGGTTGAGAAGCCTATGGCCTACCGAATGAGGAACGTCGCCGTGACAATGACTTGATGCGCATCGATGAGAATGCGCATTGGTGGGATGAGCAACGGGACATTTGCGCGCTGCTCGTATCAGCCAGGCCTAGTTGATCGCAGTGACGCTTCGCTAACGATCCGCATGCGGTTCATTGTGGTCATGGTGATCGAATGTCCCAAAGACCTGCGTCAGCTATGCACGGTTACATTCGTTTTTCGGGGAGTTACGGTGATTGCCGGTGGGCAGCGCGTTTCGTAGTTATCTAAGCGAGTAGCTGCCATGGATGCCTACTCAAAGCCGCCACTTCGCGTGCTGCATGTTGTCCGCCAGTACCCCCCATCGGTCGGAGGTCTGGAGGAATATGTAAGGCAACTTGTCGAGAAGCAGTCCAGCTCCTCGCGCGTCACGGTCCTAACCCTGGACCGCTTGTTTGGCACGTCGCGCAAATTGAAAAAGGTGCAGCGGGTCAATCGTGCGATTGTCGTGCGCGTGCGATACGTCGGCTTCAGCCGCTTTTTCATTCCATTCCTATCTCCGAAATTATTGCGCAGATATGATTTGATTCATCTGCACTCTCTGGACCAATTCACCGATCTCATCAGCATCTATAGAAGGCTTGGCGTTCCGCCGCTGATTGTGACCTCCCACGGCCTCTTTTTTCACACGCACAAGTTCGACAAGGCCAAGGATTTCTACTTCAAGACAATTTCACGGGTGACGCTGTCGCAGGTGAAGAAGATTTTTGCAGTAAGCCGAAACGATCAGAGGAAGCTTGAAGAGATAGGCGTCAGGTCTGAGGTGTTGCCGAACCCCGTCGAGCCGTTTCCTTGGCTCTACGCTGGCGGTGATCACCTAATTTATTGGGGCCGGATTGCCGAAAACAAATCCGTCGATCGTCTTATTCCGTTTTTTGCGCACCTGATTGGAGCGGATAGCAGCAGAAAGCTTTTCATAGTCGGGCCAGGAACGGCCGCCGATATGGAGCGTTTGAACGTAGGTATTCGCGCCGCGAAATTGACGGACAACATTCATTGCCTTGGGTATCTCGATCGCGCCGAACTTCAGGCGTTGATCAAGGATTGCGGGTTCACGGTGTCCGCGTCGCAGTATGAAGGCTACGGATTGGTGCAGGTCGAGGGAATGTCGGCCGGGTTGCTGCCGGTCATGCAAAAGAATTCTGCTTTTGAAGAAATTTTCGAGCGTTCGGCGACGGGTTTGCTTCTTGATTTTACAGACGCCGAAATTGCGGCCGAACGGTTTCGCCAGTGGGAGAAGACACAGAATATTCGAGATCGAGAAGGCGCGCGCCGTTTTGCGTTGGCATGCGCGTGGCCTCCCGCCGCCGCTCGAATTGAAGCGACCTACCAGGATGTTCTTGCCGGGAAGGTTTAACGCCGAGGAGTTATGATGTCGCAAAGCGCTCTTCCACAGATCCCTCGCCGAACAATATTTGGTGTTCCGGTCGCGGTCCTCAGCAAGTCCGAAGCTCTGGACGTTATTGTCGATGGGCTCCGGACTTCCCGATCCATAAACGTGGCGTTTGCGAACGCAAACTTGTTGTTGAAGGCGCGGAGGGACCCGCTGCTTCGGCGTCAGCTCGATGGAATGCTTGTTTTGAATGATGGTCTGGGGGTCGATATTGCTTCGCGGGTTCTGTACGGCGAGCGGTTTCCTGAGAATTTAAATGGTACAGATTTAACGCCGGAACTGCTCAAGAGACTGCCTAAACGGACGCCGGTGTTTTTATATGGTTCTCGTCCGGCGGTCGTCAGCCGCGCCGCTGAGATCCTCCGTGAGAAATACCATTCCGAAATATGCGGCGTGTGCGACGGGTACTGCGATAACCCAGATGTGGCTGTAGACGCGATCAAGCGCGCGCATGCAAAAGTTGTCCTCGTTGCGCTTGGGAATCCGAAGCAGGAACAATGGATGTCGGAGAAGAGCTCGGCTTGCGGCGTTCTTGCTCTGGGTGTCGGCGGCTATCTCGATGTCGAAACCGGGCGCGTAAATCGCCCGCCGCGCTGGCTGCAGAACGCAAAGTGCGAATGGCTATTCCGGATAACTCAGGAACCGTCCCGGCTTTGGCGGCGATATACAATCGACGTCGTACGCTTCCTTGCGGCCGTTGCGTTCGATCGAATCACGGTCTCTTCGCCGTGGGGGAGGATGAGGCGTGAATTATGAGCGGTATGATTCGCATGTAGATATTCCATCCGGCGTGCTGACGCGAGAGGCCGTCGATAAGCTGATCGCCGCGATCATGATCGCAGCTCTCGTGTTCAACGCGGTGCTCGCAGCCATCAATGCACACGTTACCGCCGTGACGAATGGGGAGGTGATCGCCGCGGAGTTGCTGATATTTTTCTGCGGCACCCTTCTTCTGGTATTGACGCTCGCCCCTCATGATCGCCCTTGGCTTGCGCTCATGTGCCTGTTCATCGGTATCGGCTTGGTTCTAAGCCTATTTAGGGATGAGTTCGTTGCAAAGAATATCCGCGACGTGCTGTCGATACCCGTCTTCGTGATGCTCGGTTTGCGGTATTCGAGCAATCCGGTATCATTGTTTTCCAAGTTGCAATTCATTGTTGTTTTCTTTGCTCTCCTGGAGGTTGCCAATCCAGATCTCTTCTCAGACATCTTTGATGTCAGGAGTTACTATATAAATTCCCGCAACTTCGCGGCTGACGACTTCTGGAACTCGGATTCGTCTCTCTTCGTCAGTGCGACACGGCCGGGCGAACGTTTTTTTTCCTTTGTCGAAATTCACCGCGTCTCCTCGATATTTCTCGAGCCGGTTTCGCTCGGCAATTACGTTTGCATCATCGTCATCTTGCTTCTCTGCTTCTGGCCGACTCTTTCGCTGATCATGCGGGCCTGGCTTATCGTCTCGACTGTTTTTCTGCTGGTTGCCTGCGATGGGCGTTTTGCGGCAATCACTTCGGTCCTTATCCTGATTTGCGTGCCGCTGGCTTCCAAGCTGCCTTCGCGCGCATCAGTGTTCTATTTGCCGGCGATCGTGACACTCGGCGCGATCGGGGTTTATGCATTTCACCCAGATCCTCTGAGCGACGACTTTGGCGGTCGCGTCGCGAAAACGATGGCGCTTGCGGGAAATCTCAATTTTTACGATGTGCTCGGCATGGCCCAATGGAGCCAGATCGGCGACAATCTCGATAGCGGATTGACTTACCTGATCGTTACGCAAACGGCGCTCGGGGGATGTTTCGTCTGGTTGTTCACGACGCTCGTGGCCAGCGACCATGTTCCGGATCTGGAACTTCGGCTCCGCATTCGGCGTGCAACACATGCGGTCGCCCTTTTTATCGGGCTCAATCTTCTTGTCAGCTATTCGCTCTTTTCAATAAAATCCGCCGCGTTTCTTTGGTTCTTGTATGGAGCGGCGATCAAGCCGACGCCCGAAGATTATGCGGCTGGTGATTAGCTTCGTGATTGGTTCTCCTGTTTAGTTCTGAGCGGATTCGGTCGGCTCTGGGGAATGGGAGCGCTCAACTGTCAACACATCGCCGGGCTCGAGCGGCGTTCCCGCGTTCACCGGTATTTCTTCGCCTCGGCCTTGCTTCGCGATCGTGAAGTGCCCCTTGGTTGTGCGTAGCAGGCTGTCCGGCGTCGCCACTTGAGCTTCGAAGGCCAATCTCTTGGCAGTCGCGATTTTTGCTTTGGTATTATCTATTTCGGCGCGGGTTCCTTGGGTATCTCGATTGATGCGTTCGGCTCGTTGAACCAGCAAATCGAGTTTTGCTTGCTCGGTCTGGCTGATGTTCTGCTGTGCTTGCAAGACGAGCGTATTCATGCCCTGGATATTTCCTGACACTTGCGCGAGCGTGCGCTCGAGCAATTGCTTGCGGGGTTTCTGGGTCAAGCCTTGAGCCACGAGCCCTGTGACGCTTGCGAGTTCGTCTTGCACTGAGCGATATTGTTCCCGTTCACTTTCGATTTGCGCTTTAATCGAAGTGACCTCGCCCTCGTAGATTTCGTGAAAGCGATCGAACGTCGACTTGCGCTGTTCGAAGCTGTCGTTGTTCGTCGCGAAGATGCCTCGTTCCTCGGCGACGAGACGGGCTTCAGGCGAGGCGCTATCCAACTTGCTCCATTCGGATGGAAAGACCAAGTCCTTTGCGCCGCTTTGTTCCGCAGCTAATCTTATCTGGCGGGCGGCAAGTTGTTTCATGCGCGTCTGCAATACGTCGATGTCACCTTTTGCGGCTATCGCATCACGTTCGAGACGTAACGATGCGACGTCGACGAGGCGATAGTATCCGCCGGCGACGCTGACGGCCTGCATGACGGTCAGGCCCGGTTGGAAGGGAAAGGCGCCTGGGCTTTGCACATCGCCGAGAACGTAAAACGGGCGGAAAATGACGATTTCCGTTGTCGCGCTCGGAAGGTCGTTCAACTTCTGCCGCCGCTGTAACTCGGTTGCGACCTTGGTCGCGACCTGCGCAGCGGTGAGGCCTTTGACCGGAACTTCACCGACGAGGGGCAGGAAGATCGTTCCGGTCGCGGTGACGTTGAATTCGCCGGAGAGGTCCGGCCAGTCGTGAACGGCAATGCGAACTTTGTCGCCCGTGTCGAGGGCGTAGTCCGTTGCGAATAGCGGCGTTGCAGGTAGTGCGGTGAGAAGCAACGTCAGGCCAAATAAAGCACGCATGAGGGTGTTCGGCATTTTTATTCTCCCGCTGTCCATTCAATATGAGGGACTGTTGGAGTACCCTTTCCGACGTTGTCTCCGGGTGGCTCCATTCCGAGGCCTCTCGACGACGGATTGAACTTCCTTTTCGTGTGGGCTGATGCATGGGACTGCTGCATCGGCGAACGCCGCCGACGAAACATTTTGTCGCCGGCTTTATTGAGGAGCACGCCGATAAGCTTGGATCTTACGGGGCCCGCTGAATCCAAGATCATCGCCAGTTGTTTGGCTGAAGTTTTATTCCATTCGATGACGAGCAGCATTCCGTGCACGATCGGCTGAGCCTCACGGACGTCTGGAACCGGATCAAGGGGCGGCAGGTCGATGAAGATCCTGTTGTACTCACGCGCCAGTTCATTGAAGAAATTTTCGTTCGTCGCGCTCAGCAGCGAGCCGGGGCGTGAGCCGTTCTCGCTCGGCGGGTTGGGCAGAAATTCGAGGCCGGTCTGATCGCATGTCCAAAGTAAGTCCGGCAGATTGCGGCCCTCGAGCGCTTGGGCCAATCCGGCGACAGCTCCAGGTGAAAGCAATGCGGTAAGGCCGGCGCTATATGGATCCGCGTCGACCAGAAGGACTTTCTGATTTGCGACCGCCATAAGTCTCGCAAGATTGGCGGCGACGACAGATTTGCCTTCGCCGGACGAAGGAGAAGTAATGCCAATAATGATGGGATTGCTGTCTTGGTGCTCGAGAATGGCCGCTCGGGCATTTCTCAGCGTATGAACGAAGTGACTTTGCGGATTGTTTATCGCCCAAAGGAGGGACGGATCCGCTTCGACGATTTGGCGGTTCGTGTGTGGTGACCGCTTGCGTGATGCCAGTTTCGAGTACCACGGCGTTTTTTTCATGCAGGGCAGCATGCCGAAGCATTCCGCGTCACATACCCGTTCAACGGCCTCGCGCGTTGTTATCCGATTGTCGAACCAGTCGAGTGTAAACGCCAACGTGAAGCCGAAGACCAATCCCGATGCGAGCCCGAGGGCAAGGATAAACCCGTCTGGAAGTTGGTCTCTTTTCAAGGGAGGTGTTGCTTCGCTCACGACGCGAGCCGTTGTTCCGAGTGACGCGACCTTGCTGCGCAACCACGGGCTGACGGCGTTCGCGACGTCGGCGTTCGAACTCGCCTGATCGTCGAGGTATGCCTTGACCACTGCGTTCGTTATCTTCGCAGCCTTAACCGGATCGACCGACGTTGCGCGCACGTCAATCAGATAGCTTTCGCCGATGCGGCTCGCGTGTATCTTGTTTTGTAGTTTATCGAGGACCTGGGCTTCCCTCTTTTGCTCTGTTTCTGACGCAGATGTTTTCGGCAGGAATTCAGGGTCGTTGGTAAGGCCCAATGCTTTCATCGCATCGTGGGCGATTTTATCGGACAGCAGGATCGCTACCTGGCTCTGCAGCAATGGAGAACTAATCGACGATGTCGGGAGGATGGCTTCCTGGGGATTGAATTGAAGAATTCGATTGTCGATGACCAATCGAGACGCTGCAGTATAGCTCGATCCTCTCATTGATACGTAGACTGCAGCCATCGCGAGAAAGAGCGCCGGGAAAGCAATCAGAATGGTTCGGTGGCGCGAGACGGTATCCCAAAGAAATTGGCTCGAATGGGCGGTCGCCCTTCGCGCATCGTGGTTCCGAACCAGCATCAAAGCGCCTTTCTATGGCCGAGTGCTCAGGCAGTGCTTGGTCAGAGAGCGTTTGGCCCGAACAGGGCAAGAGGCGTGCGCGCCAAAATTTTGAGGTCCAACAGGAACGACCAGCGCCGTACATAGGCGCGATCGCGATTTACGCGCATCGAAATATCTTCGATGGTATTCGTGGGGCCGCGCAGGCCGGAGATCTGAGCCAGCCCGGTCAGACCAGGTCGAACGAGAAGTCGATCTGAATAGCGGGGAACGATACGGGCATAATGCTGGTCCATCGCAAGGGCGTGAGGACGAGGGCCAACCAACGACATGTCGCCCATCAACACGTTGAACAGTTGGGGCAGCTCATCAATGCTGGTTCGACGAAGCCATCGGCCAAGAGGGGTGACGCGCGGATCGGCGCTTCGCGCTTGAATGAAGGCGCCGTCGGATTCCTGCACCTTCATGCTGCGAAACTTCATTAATGTGAAAACCTTGCCATTCCGACCGAAGCGCTTCTGATGAAACACTGCAGGTCCGTCGGATTCGAGGCGTATGAGGAGCCCGATCAGAAGGAGACTTGGCGCCAGAAACGCTAGCAACGCGCCCGATACAATGATATCCAGAGAGCGCTTCAAGAAAGCGGTATTGGCCTTGTGGGCCCGCGCATGAAGCAGCGCTTGCACTCCGGACTCTGCGGAGATGGCAAGCTCACGGTGTTGAAATTGATCGTTAAGAAGAATTGTTTCGGCGTCAGAGACAGTGCGGAAATGCATGCACGCTCCTCCAAATTATAACTCAGCGCAGATCTGAGATCTGCACAGGTATTAGAAAAAATGAATTCCACTCAATCGTCGGTCAATTCTGGCGAACAAAAAAACGATCCGACGCAGGAACATATTCGTTCGACTGCAAATGCTGCCAATTCGTTGGCTCCTGCTCAGATCAGCAGGGGAAGAGCCCGATTGCTTGGGCTTCTATTCGTCGGAGGCGTGTCGCTCGTGGTCTGGCTTTTCGTCGCGCTGCTATTTTCTAAATAAGAAAAAATCCGTTCTCCGTTTTATGCTTTTCAGCGGAGGTTCACGGTGCACCGCAAAAACCTAAGCTATCAGCTGAAGAAGTGAAAGCTCGGCTAATGCGTCTTTTTGTCCGTGCGCGTCATAAGTTAGTGGATCGATCCTGAGGCATTACGCTTTCTCAGAATTTTCCCGCAGGGCGATTCACTGGCGCTTATTTGATTCAGTTTTACCGTGAGTGCTCTTGCGAAGCGAACTGTTCAGAAAACCTGTCCGCTTCGCCCGCCGGCATATTTTGCCGAGGATCATGCCGCCTGCGCGTGGTTCTCTTCGGGATCCGCCTACGAAGATCAAGGTCGTGGGACTTCTGTCATCGGCCTCCGGCCTCGGCCGCTCGGCGCGGCTCTGCATTCAGCAGCTTGAGAATTATGGCTGCGAAATTTCGACGAGCGACGTCGCGGGACTTTACTCTAGCGGGGATGATGTAACGTATCACCGTGGCTCCCCCGGCCTTCAAACGAATGTTTCGATATTTCATTTGAACGCGCCGATGCTGCTGCCCGGTATCATCACGGCAGGGCTCCGCTCCTACTACAATTCGTACAACATTGCGTATTGGGCGTGGGAACTAGAGTGTTTGCCGAAGGACTGGATCGACGCCATGCGGTTCGTCGATGCGTTCATGGTTCCAAGTCGTTTCTGTCAACGAACGATGCAACGCTACACGACGAAGCCGGTGCTTACGGTGCCTCATCCCATCCAGCTCGACATGGGCAATGTGGTTCGTTCGAAGCCGAAAGTCGGGACTTTCCGGGTTCTTTCCATTTTCAATTTGGGTTCCTCCTTCGAAAGGAAGAATCCGCTCGCGGTCATACGCGGGTTTAGAGCGGCATTCGGCGATGAAGACGGTGTCGAGCTTGTTCTGAAGACATCGCAGGGCAAGCGCTATCCGCAGGATCTCGCTGTGATCAAGAGCGAGATCGGCGCGAGCCGGAATGCGATCGTCATCGATCAAGTCTGGTCGGATGAACAACTCGCAGAACTTTATTGCTCTGCCGACGTCTACATCTCGTTGCATCGCTCGGAAGGTTTTGGGCTGACGATCGCAGAGGCGATACTTATGGAGGTTCCCGTTATCGCGACGGGTTGGTCCGGTAATGTGGATTTTTGCTCGCCAGACAAGCTGTCGGCAGTTGTGTACAAGCTCATTTCGTTTGCCGATGCCGATCCGGCGTATCACGGCGTATCCGACGCCGTTTGGGCGGAACCGTCCGTGGAAGCTGCGGCGCGCGAACTTCAAAAAGTGAGAAGCGATCCTGCCGGTTCAATTAAGCGGGCATGCGAGGCAAAGGCTGAGTTCCTGTCATATCTTGGTCAACATACTTATGCTGCGGCGCTGGACGCTTTGGTTCGCCGCAACGGCTCGTAGCTTTTGCGGTCCGAATGTCGAGAGTGCCGTTCAGGCTTTTACGGCAGTTTGGCGGGCAAATCGCCGTTTGCGGCTGATCGCATAGGGCAGGCGAACGATAAATGGCGGCAGTCTCAGTTGCGCTGCGGCTTTGTGAAAGATGCCCATCGGTCGCCACCGCCGCTCCGCCGGATAGTCGTTCGAAAGTATCAATTCGCGAGCCGTTTGCACGTCTCCGCGACTCAGCCGTTCGTTGATGGCCGCAACTAAGAAAATCACCAAGCGCTGCCTTTGAAGATCCTTGTAGGCGGAGGGAACGTTGATCTCTCGCAAAAATGCGTAAATTGGAAGATGATCGAGGCGCTCGGTTTCGGCTCCCGGCGTCAGCCGATAGCGATGCGTTACGCCGGAGGTGAGGAAGAGCAATGCGTCGCCGCTCAACTCCGCTAATCGCAGGGCAAAAGCCACGTCAACAGCGGAGCCAGGGTTAGCCGGCAACGCCGTCGCCGCACGTTTCGCGAGATCGGTCCTTAGCAAGAAGCCGTTGCTCGGCAATTGCAGTGATAGAACTGAAAACCAAACGCTATGAATGCGGTCCAAATACTCTTCGGTTCTAAGGTACGTTTTATTGAATTGTTCTGTCTCCGCAGACAGTAGCGCTCCGTTCGCGTCGAGAATTTCCTGGACGCCGAAGGCGCCAATCGCCGAGGGGTTTTCGCAGGCGGCCTTAATTGTAAGGTCCATTCCGCCCGGTGCGAACATGTCGTCGTCATGTAGCAACGAGACGTACGGCGTGGTGACGTGATTGAATAACCTGATGATGTTATCGCGTTGTGACGCGACCGCGGCCCTTGGCAAATACTCGATGCTCACACCGTCGGGAACTGCGAGGGCTTTGAGCATTTCGTTGGTTTCGTTCGTGCGGGAATCGTCGCCAATGACGATGCGCAACGGCCGGTAGGCTTGCGTTACGCATGAGTGAATTGCGGCCTGCAGGAGCCGAGGCCGTTCGTAGGTCGGGATGCACACACTGACCGGATCTGGCATTCGATGCTCCAATTCGTCTGCGGCAACGTGCGGCAGGGTTCTCGGGGCGCTCAGGTGTTTCGCTCGCTTCGACGACGATCAAGCCGGTTCGGCTGCTCAGAATCAATGCCGCATATACGGCGCCGTACGGAAAATTGCTTCAGGCTCGTTGGGGGGAACTTCCCTTGAGAGCAGGAGTAGGTGTTGTTGCTGTTTTCAATGCACTCATCAGCGTAGGGAGTGATCCCGTTTGCGGCCAGATCCCGCGCGCCACCAGTTTTGCCAAACCGGCGAACGCGTGTTGGGCGCAACGCTGGGCTAACCACCATTCCCAAAGCGAGCCACAGCTTCCGCCATCGATGCGTTCGACAATCGTTGCGGCGCCGTTGACAGAAGAGAATCTGGGAGCGGGATCGATGTTTGTATATTTTAAGCTGCCTTCCGTTGTCGTAATCGCGGTCGTGACAGCTGCTTTCGCCACGGCGGGCGGGTTCTCTTCGCAGACGTTCGCCGCCGCAGACGACCTCGCTGCCAAAGACACACACGGCGAGACATCGCCGGATGTTTTTTGCCGGGGCAAGAAGGATGGCGTTTATATCATTGGTTCCGGTCCTCTCGTCTTGGAGGAGGGTGATCCTTTCAATATCCACATGATCGCTTGCCGTGTGGCCGACGGGCAAACGGTTCAAATGCAAGTTTCGGGTGTGGCGAGCGACGACAATCTGTTGGAAGAGTCCTATGACGTGGTCGCGCAAAAGGCTCTTTCATCGCGGCCGGGTCTGTCACTCGAGCCTGTAACATCGCATGATTTTCAGTATCGCCTGTCCCCCGGCACCTATGAATTGAATTTCCCATTCAAGTTTGCGCGCGGGCGGAATTTCACGGGCAGTGATGCCGCTCCGTGGGCACCAGGGAAACAGGAGCAAATCGATTTCATCATCGCGGCCGGGTCGGTCAATCCGGCCACCATTCATGACTCATCAACCTTCAAGCTCATCACCGAGGGCCCACGCTTTGCAGGTGGTGAGGATCGCGCAATTCGATGGTCGCTTTTGCGTTCTGTTCCGGCGATTGCTGCGGGTGAAAGCGTGACATTCGAGATTGATGAGAGCGGCGCCGCTATCAAGAAGCCTACCAAGATTCGCATCGGTATCGATCCGAGCAGTACGGTGGACGAGGGTGCGTTTCAGGGCCACATCGTGGATGCGATAGCTGCAGCGGTGCCGCCGGGAACGTACGATCCTGCGAGCGGCGTGTTGACCATCGATGCTCAAACGAAGTTTCCCATAAAATTCACGCTGACCGCGCGCGACGATCCTAAATCCGGAGATTTTGTTCTGGGTCTCAAAGACAACGAGACCGGGGAAATCGATGCTGGCCGTGCGGGCGTTCATCTCGGGGACTGGGCATTGCCTCCAGCGAAGCCCGCAATGGGCGTGAATATGGCGAGCGGTGAATTTGGTCAGGGCACTACGTTCAACAAAGATTACGTCTATCCGGAGAATGCGCGGATCGACTGGTCCAAGGAGCAGGGATTCAAGATCCTCCGCATCCCCTTCAAGTTTCAAAACATCCAGTCCGGCCCGCAAGGCGAACTTCGCCATCAGGACATGCAGGAACTCGGCCGCGTGGCATCACGGTGCGCGCGAAACGAGATTGTTTGCATTTTGGATATGCATAATTACGGATCGTATTATAGCGACGACGGCAAGGGTATGGGCCTGGCGGGCTCGAACGGTGTTTCCAACCAGAGGTTGGCGGCGCTCTGGGCGAAACTCTCCGTGCATTTCAAGAACAACCCGTACATCTGGTTTGGTCTGATGAACGAGCCGCACGAGCAGTCGGCGCTCGAGTGGATGAAGACGGCGAACACAATCGCTCTGGCCATTCGGGATGCCGGCGCTCCGAACAAGATTGTTTTTCAAGGTTCCTATTGGGACGGCGCGCACTCGTGGGATTCATCGGACAACAGCGTACAGGTTCTCAAGGCGTACGATCCTCTGAACAACTTCGCCGTTGAAGCTCATCAATACCTTGACGTGGATTCTTCCGGAACGTCCTCCTTCTGCATGCCGTTCAGCGGCGCGCGTCGTCTCGATCCGTTCACGACGTGGCTGAAGAAATACAAGATGCAGGGCATCATCGGTGAGGCGGGGTGGGCCAATAATTTCCTTTGTCTCCACGAGGGCGAGAATATGCTCGACAGTTGGAAGAGCGCGATGGCGACGCCTTCCGAGGGAGGCTACATAGGTTTCACGTATTGGGCCGCCGGCCCGTGGTGGGATAATAACTACCCCTATCTCGTCGAGCCGCGACCCTTCCCAGGTGGCACACCACCACCGATGCTTGACCAACTGAAAAAGTATATTCCGCGCTGACGGTCGTGAGGACGTAATGCGGATCTTTACTTGTGAACGGGGAATGCGGGTCTGCCTCGGCTGTAGCCGTAGAGCACCCCGTTTGCCCAAGCTATTCTAAGGCGGGCCCCCGCGAAATCTCCGGTCGCCACGCACCAAGCGCCTCGGAGGGAGGTTTTCGCAATTTTTCCCAATATGTAGGGCGGCGGGTAGCGATACTTGCGAATGAGGTAGCCGAAGCCTCGCGCGTAGGCGGTGGTTCTACGAGCTCTCTCGGCAATAGGGGCGCGATCATCGATCGGGTCATGGAATATCGTGAGTTCCGGAAAATACCATCCGGCCGCTCCCTTGCCGAGGGCACGCAGAAGAAAGTCTGTTTCTTCGCCCGATTGGAAGTCGCTCGCCGCACCGAGGCCCAGTCCTTCATCGAAGTTCAGCGATTGCGCGAGCATGCGTTCGATGAAAATCGTATTGGAGTTACCGGCCTCAAAAATGTTTTCGCGCGTTATCAGTGCTTCCTCGGACAGCGTGACTGTTACGCCGTGCCCTTCGGGATCGATGGACCGGCCGGTGATGATGTTCAGCTTCGAATTCCTCCGGAAGGTGTCCAGCACTTCTTCGACGACCGTCGGTCGATACCAGACGTCATCGTCGGGAAATCCGACATACCGGCCGTAACTCGCTGCGAGGCCGACGTTCCTTGCCCGAGAAAGGCCCGGCCGCGAGCGCAAATGTCTTATGCGGAGTGCAGGAAATTTCCGGATCGTCGCGTCCAGGAATCCTTCGGGATTTTGATCGACGATAATGACTTCAAAGTTCTTGCGCGTTTGCGCGTTCAATGATCGCAACAGGCGCTCGAGCGGTTTCACGCGGCCCAAAGTGCAGACGAGAAGTGTAAGAAGAGCCGCTTGCGGTGCATCGTTTGCCATCATCAGCTTTTCCGTTACGCTGGCAAAGAAATGAGGTCTGCGAGATCTGCTTCAACCCAACTCAAGCATAGTTCGTTGCTACTAGACATAACAACCGACAGTTAGCCAATGATGTCGTTCGTCGTCGCGGGACGTGCTGCCTTAGCTTAATAAATGGCATCAATCTTAAGGACCGGTTGGAGTCTCGTTGCTTCAAAATTGGTGCAACGTTGAGCGATCGCCTCAAATAGATCCGGCGACGGCGACAAGTCCGACGGCGATCAGGCTTCCGGCCCAAAAGGCGTCGAGATTGATCCAGGCTTTGGACAGAACCTGCAAGCCGAAATAGCGATAGACGACCCATGCGACGACACCGCCGGCCGCGATCATGGCGATCGCGTGCACGGCCGAGACGAGGATGGCTAGGCCGAGGTTGTTTGCAACGATCGACATCGTGGCGTCGTGGTCCATCAGTGACGACGGCTTCGCGGTGCAAAGCCCGAGATACATCGGGACCAGCATCAAGCCGGCGCCGTGAGCAACGGCGATGGCAAAAGACCAAAGACCGAGTTCCGCCGGGGGGATGCGGGCGAGTATGCGCGGATGGCGGCGATAGACGAACAGCAGAATGCCGACGCCGATGACGATCAAGGCCGCCGCGACGCGGATCTCATGGTTCCAGTACTGCAGAGCCGTCAACATGCCGAAGGGCAATAAAATGATGCCCATCGCCAGGAAGTGTCCGCCGGCAAGTGGTGCCAGTGCGCCAAAGAGCGCCGACGGGCGGCGTTCAATCAATCCGGCCGCCACCGCGAGGGGCCAACCCATGCCGGGGTTGAGCCCGTGATAAACTCCACTCGCAATAACCGCGAGCCAGAGTGCGGTGTTCCAGCCATTATCCATTGTCAATCAAGCCGACGAATAGCAGAACGAGTCGGTCGAGCAATCGCCGCCTTCGAGCCGCACTTGGTGCGCGCGATATCCATCAGGCACCGCCACCCGGAACGTTTTATCGAAGGTGATGCCGCCCGCCGGATTGACGTTGACGAGCGCCATGGCTCCCGGCACGCCCTCCGGATAGAATTGATCATCCCACGTCGAATAGAGCGAGTTCGTTACGTAGACGCGCTTTCCGTCGCGACTGATTTCGAGCATTTGCGGTCCGCCTGCGAAGGCCGTCCCATCGGGCAAAGCGGCTTTCCGGACAATGCCTCCCGCGTGGAGGCTGCCGACAAACTTCGGTTTGCGCGGTTCGGTGACATCATATTGGCGAAGCTCGCCAGTGCCCCAGCATGCGACGTAGAGAAATTTATCGTCCAGAGAGAGGTCGATGTCCGTTATCAACGGGGGAACTGCGCCGAAGCCTTTCAGAAGGGGCGGCAACAATGACGGATCGGCGGGTTCAGCCGGAATCGTCGCGGTCTTTTCGATGCGGAACTCCGAGCCTTCCCGCCACCACGTCCAGACCGATCCTTCGAGGTTCGTCGTGTCGACGACGACGCCGAGGAAGCCATATTCGCGCGCGGGATCATGCGCTGGGCGCACTTCGAGCGCCATTTGGTGGTTGGCGCCGAGATCGATGGTTTGAACGTTGCGGCGCGCGCGCAAATTCCAGAAGTGAACGTGATGGCCGTATTTGTTGGCAAGCAGGTCTTCCGGAACGATGCCTTTTTCAAATTGCGGCGGCAGGCCCCACTCGCTGCTCACCATGTAGTCGCGCGGCAGGTTCCACCAGAAATCATAGTGCAGAAGCTGTGGTCCGCGATCGATCTCCCAACGGCCGAGCACGTCGAAGGTCTCGCAGTCGAGGATGAAGATGCCGGGAGGTCCGTCGGTCCCGTCGGGACCTGCGCCGCCAAGTGTGCTGACGTAGATGCCATCTGGTCCGCAATGCACGGTATGAGGGCGCGAATAGCCGGTTTTGTGGAAGATCTCTTCCGGCTCGATGATCTTGTGAATTTTCGCCTGGGTCGGATGTGGCTTGGTATCGATGATGTAAAGCCGCGACGACCGGAGCCCCGGAATGATGAGGTATCGTCTCTCGATAAATGCGTGGCCGGTCAGCGGCGACAGTGCCGACGAGCACGCGTTCCAGCCGAAATGATGGAACTCGTCGCCTTTGTTCGGCATCGTCACCGTGTGTACGATTTTTCCATACTGCGCGGACGAAGGATCGACATCGACAATTGCGAGTGCGTCGGGCTTGGAGAAGTCCGGACTGAGCAGCAGGGTGTAGGCGAACTTCTCTGGGGGAGCTTCGCTCGCGAGCTTCGGAGATGCGTAGAACGTTGGGTCGGGTCTCTGGACCATTGTTGGTCTCCGTTCAATTGAAAACCGCCGCGCCTATGTAAGCGCGGATGCTCGGGCTCTGTCAGCGAAAATCGCTTAGAATATGCAGGATTTGACTAGCGGTATTTGCGTTTTTTCTGCCGGTTTGTCTGACTGCTTCTCTTTTCCGTAAACGATGTGACGACAGTCGAGGTGGCTTCAGGAGATCCATCAGACGCGATGGTTCCGCCCCCGCCCAGGGCAAATCCAATGGATACAAGCCGCGTTGCGAGCGTGCGAGCCTCGGCGAGATCGTGTGTCACCATGACGATCGTCGTGCGGCTTTCACGCCAAAGCCGGAGAACGACGCGATGCAGTTGCGCGCGCGTTTCGGGATCCAAAGCACCGAAAGGCTCGTCGAGTAGCAATACCTTTGGCCGGCAGATCAGGGCTTGAGCGATCGCTAAACGCTGGCGCATGCCGCCCGACAGTTGGCTCGGGTATTTCGATGCGGCCTGTTCGAGGCCGACATCGGCGAGGGCCTGCCTAGCCTCCTCGATAAGCTTCATACGTTCTTCACCGAAGATACGGCCGAGGAACCGCGAGCGTTTGAATTGCGGACCGATAAGAACGTTCTGCAACGCGGTCTTGTGCGGAAAGACCGAGTAGTCCTGGAACACGACCCCGCGGTCCGGGGCCGGGAAGGGTGAAATGGGCGCGCCGTCGATCGTGATTTCTCCGGCGCTAGGGCGAAGCTGGCTGAGGAGCAGGCGGATAAACGTGGTCTTGCCGCTTCCCGACGGGCCGGTGACGACGCAGAATTCGCCGCTCGCGACGTCGAGGTTGACGTCGGAGAGGACGGGATGATCGCCGATGACGACATTCAGATTGCGAACGGAAATCTGGGTCATCGTGTGTTTCCAGGTTGTGACCAGGGGGAGAGCCGCTTCGCACCCCACCGTAACGCGAGGTCCAGCGTAAACGCTAAAATACCTATCCAGATGACGTAGGGGATGATGACGTCCATCGCCATGTATCGCCGGACAAGAAAGATGCGGTATCCGAGGCCGCTTTGCGCGGCGATCGCTTCGCCGGACAAGACGAAGAGCCACGCCGGCCCGAGGCTCAGGCGAATGCTTTCGAGAAGGCGCGGAAAGATCTGCGGCAGCACGATGTGCAGCGTGATCAGCCATGTCGATCCGTAGAGTGTCTGCGCCTTGATCAGCATTTCCTGAGGAATTTCTTGCGTTCGCGCTGCGATGTCCCGCGCAATAAATGGCGTGATGCCAATTACAATCAGGATGATCTTTGAGACGTCGCCTAAGCCGAACGCGATGAACAATATCGGCAGAAGCGTAATCGGCGGGATGATCGACAGCACGGAGATGAACGGCGCGAGCGTGGCGCGCGCGACCGGAATGAGGCCGACAGCCAAGCCGATGATGAGTCCGATTGCGGCGGCGATTCCCAGTCCGATGCCCAGCCGTTCCAGGCTCGCCAGCGTATCGGCGAGGAACACCAGGTGGCCGGACGTCGGATCGACTACGAAGCCGACGCGTTCCAGTCCTGCGAACATGGATTGAAGCGACGGCAAGAGATTGTCGCGGGCGTTGACCAGCAGCCGCTCCGCCGACGCGATTGCGTAGACGGTCGCGACGGCTAGGAATGGCGCCGTCCCGAGGGCAATGGTGAGCCCTTGAGACGGCTTCGTGTTCAGCAAGCGGGCCATGAGATGCTGCTTAGAGTTTGCCGGCCGCAGCGAGTTCCAAGACGGACCTGTCGAAGCGCAGCAGGACATTCTTGGAATCTCCGACGACTTCGCCGCTCGGCAGTTCGATGCCGATCGAGTTCGCATCCTTCACGTCCTTGCCGAGGAGATTGTAGCGATGGGCGAAATCACGGACACGGATGAGCGTATCCTTGGTTTCAGGTCTCTCAGCGAATGCGAGGGCAGCCTTCGCGTCCGAGAATATGACGACGGACTTCAATTGCTGCTCATAGCCTGCCACATCGGTGGCCGAAGCGGTCGCAAGCGCTTTGATGACGTCAGCGCGCTCGGGTGACGTTCCGTTGATGATGCCGACTGTTTCGTACCATGCGCCGAGCAGGGCTTTGGCGACTTCGGGGTTTTCCTTGAGCTTGCTCGTGCGCAGGAGGATGGACTCGAAGATTTCGCCGTTGATCTTGGACGAGTCGAACACGATGTGGGCGTCGCCGGAGCTTTGAATCTGCTCGACCTGCGGGTTCCATGCGACGATCGCGGAGACGTCGGGGCTCTTATAGGCCGCCACGAAATCTGCGTCCGATGTGTTCACCCGCTTGACGTCGTCGTGCTTCAGATTGCCGGCTTCGAGAGCGCGATCGAGCAGATAGTGGGATACCGAGAACTCGACCAGATTGACAGTTTGGCCTTTGATGTCGGCGAGCTCGTCCTTGCCCTTCAAAATGACGGCATCGGCGCCGTTCGAATAGTCGATGGGGAAGATCGTGGTATCGACGCCGTTGGCGACCGGGATGGAATAGACATCGGCGATGCTGCCGAGGACGCCGTCGAGACCACCAGCTGAATATTGATTGAGCGACTCGACATAGTCATTGAGCTGCACAAGCTCAATGTTGACGTTGTACTTGTCTGCCCACTTCTTCAGGACGCCGCTCTGCTGCGCGTATCCCCAGGGCATCCAGGGCGTAAAGACGATCCAGCCGAGCTTGAATGTTGGCTTTTCAGCCGCGTGAACGGATTGGGTGCCGGCTTGCAGGAGTGCTGCAAATGCCAGAACGGCGGCAAGTATAGTTCGTTTCATGACAGTTCCTCGTGAGGGGCGAAAGAAGGTTCGGGTTGATGCTTCAGAATGCTCGCAGGTTGTCGCGCAGTGTTTTGTGTGTGTAGCCGTCGCGGACCAGTCCCCTGCGCTGCAGGGCCGGTACGAGACCGTCCGTCACCTCGGCGATATGCCGGCGGTTGGTGGAGAGGCTCGGCGTCGTGATCAGAAATCCGTCGCCGCCGACTTGCTCCATTGCTTCGCCCATTTGGTCGGCGACCTGATCGGGCGTTCCGACGAGTTCGATCGAGGCGCAGATGCCGCCTGAGGCCTCGACGACGAGCTGGCGTAGGTTTTTGCTGGTGCCCCATTGCTGGAACATGTCGAGCGAACCCTGCTCGCCGTTCGTGACGAGGCGTTCCGGCAAAGGCTTGTCGAGATCGAACTTTTTGAAGTCGATGTCGGTGATGGCGGAAATCAATGCGAGGTTCTGCTCGATGAAGCGCGGGGCTTCTGTGATGCGCTCGTGCCGGTCGCGCGCTTCGCGTTCGGTTTCTCCGAGCACTGGCGTCACGAGGAACATCACCTTGATGTCATCGGGATTGCGTCCGTGCTTCTTGGCGCGCGCGCGGATGTCGTCGCGGTATTCCTTCATCCCCGCTACGCCGCCGCTGACTGCAATGATGGCGTCGGCATAACGTGCCGCGAAGTCGCGGCCGGTTGGCGATCCGCCGGCTTGCAGAAGCGTCGGACGTCCTTGCGGCGACCGCGCGGTGTTCAAGGGACCGCGTGATTTGAAATATTTGCCCTCGAAGTCGATCGTGTGGACCTTCTTGAAGTCGGCGTAGGTTCCCGATGCGCGGTCGCGAATGATGGCGCCGTCTTCCCAGGAATCGAAAAGCCTGAAGACGAGGTCCATGTATTCGTGGGCTCGTTCGTAACGCTCCTCTCTCGGCGGCAAGCGATCCAGGCCGAAGTTCTGCGCGGCGGCGTTTTCGGCGCTCGTCACGATGTTCCAGCCGAAGCGTCCGCCGGCCAAGTGGTCGACGGTCGAGCACAGGCGTGCCAGCAGGAACGGCGGATAGCCGAGCGTGGACATGGTCGCGACGACGCCGAGATTTTTGGTGGATGCCGCAAGCAAGGTCGCGAGTGGAACCGGGTCATGTTTCGGCGCCATGCCGAGGGCGTGCTTCAGGTAAACCTCGAAACTGCCACCGTATGCTTCGGGAATAGCGAGCTTGTCCTCGAGCATGATGAAGTCGAAGCCGGCGCGATCGAGAGATTGAGCCATCTCGATGTGAAACTTGCCGTCCCAGGAATTGCCGCCGTTCGAGAATGGCTCGTTCCACTCGTCTGAAGTGAAGTTCGTGAACCAACCCAAGTGGAATTTCTTCGATGACACGGAGAGTTCGTCCTTTTAACTTTGGTGATGGAAGGGGGGCGTTGTTGTTGCGTCAGGCCTGGAAAGCGGAGGCGGTCGGGGCGGCGCTGCTTCGCGGTTCTCGCCAATCGAGGCTCCGCAAGACCTCATCTTTCAGCGATAGCGATCGGGCGTCGCTCTCGCCGGCACGCTCAAGAGCTTGCGACAAGCGAAGCGCCTCGGCCATTTTCGACCAGTTGTACGGATTGTTCGGATTGAGGTTGACGCGTTCCGACGCGAGCGCTGAGGCCAGGTTCGAGCTGCCGCTTCTGATCGCCGCCTCAAGCAGCGTCCGATCGATTGCATCGCGCTGGGCTTCGGAGCCGCCGATGTCGATCGCGTTTTCGCGAACGTCGTAAAGAAGATCGAGGGCCGTTTCGTAGCGGTCTTCGCCGAAAGCGACGAGCGCGCTCGAGAGCGGGAGACCGACGCGAACCGTGTTGTGGTAATTGTTCGTGCCTTGATGGCAGCCGGCGACGTATTGCTCGAGGCGGCTCACGACTGCGCGCGCGTCGGCGACGCGGCCGCTGCCGACGTAGGCCATGACAGCATGTACATCGTTGAAGACGTAGAAGGGGTCCGACGCCAGGGCATCCCAGGCATCGGCGAGTTCAGCAAAGCGATCCGCGACAGGAACCCGCTGAAGATGAAGACGCCACAGCAATGACGATGCATCGAGCAGGACAAGGGCGATCTTCGGCGAGGCCTGGTTGAAGATGGCCTTGTCATAGATTTCGAAAGCGGCCGCGTAGTTGCCGATATCGGTGTTGAACAGCGATTTGTGCCACCAATTGTGCGCGCTGAAGAGATTGCCTTCCGCCCAATCGCCGCTGCGCTCGTTCATGAAGCGAAGGCCGTCGGCGATTGCGCCCCGCATCTCGAAGCTGTGCGTTACGGCGTGCAGCGCCCAAACATCGTCGGGGCGAACGTTCAGCGCGATCAAGCCGTGCTCTTCGGCGCGTTCGTATTGGCCGTTTTCTTCAAGGCCGAAGGCGTAGCATCCCTGTACGATGCCATAGTGGGGATCCGATGGAGACCATGCGTTCAGCTGGCGTGCGATGCGATCGCGCAAACTTCTTTTATTGCCAGCGAAGAAATCCAGCTCGTGTCCGATGCGGAGCGCCAGAATATCGCGCGGTTCATCGAGGCCGAGCCGATCGAGAATTCGCGCGGATTTTCGCAGATCGCCGCCGATCCATGCCTCGATTGCCGCCGCGTGATGCCGCTCTCGGCTCGAGAGTTTTTCGATATCTACTTTCGTCTTGAGTTCTTCCAGCGTGTTCTTTGCACGCTCAGCGAACTGCGGTTCCGTCATGAAGAGATCGAGATAGGCCCGCGTGAAATAGGGAAGCGCGAAGCCCGGATTTTCCTCGATCGTTTTGTCGAGCGTCGAAAGTACCGAGGATTTGAAGTAGACCAATTCGTCGAGAGCGCTGCGAAAAAGCGCTGCGCCCTTTTCGGTCGCTCCGGTGAGCGCCAGTCCCTGTTGGTCGTTTTCCATAGACGTTCTCTTTTCTTCAAGTCCCTTGGGCGCGCGAATCCTTCGTTCGCCGCAGGTGTCGTTCGGGCGAACGCGTTGCGAAACGCATCTTGTGTTTTGTGGCGGCGGCCTCAGCGGAAAGTGCGTTCCGCGATACAGAGTGCGCTGGAGCACCAGGAACTTGGGCAGCACCTTTGCGGCGGCCGATTTAGATCATCTGTCAACTTCCACACCGCTGCGTTCAAAAACAGAAGTTGATTTACTCACGAGAAACGAATGTGAGAACTGAATAGAATTTCTAAGCTTAGATCGATGCATGCAGCATTGTCTTCCGTACACGCTGCGGCGCGCCGAAGGTCAGGCTCGGCTCGGAGTTCGTTCGTGCGTTGAAACCGCACGAATGCGTCTAAGCTCATATGAATTTCTGAAATACGTGGTTGGAGGCGGCCTACGGTGGCGTTCTTCGGCCCTGCTTCTTAGCCTGCTCTTGCACGTTCCAATTCATTGCATGCGACGCGGCCGGGCGTGCGCTCTCAGCACCGATGATGGCGAGTTTGCGGCGTGGTTCCTAACGGCGGTTGAACCGTTCGTTCAGCATCGGTTCCGGGACGCTCGTGTTGAATGGCCTCCAATCAAGCGGCATTGAGCGCGCTTGAGGGAGACAAAGTCATGAAACGCACTCTTGCACTTTTGCCGGTCGCGGTTGCCCTGATGACGTTCGGAGGCATGGCCGAGGCGAAGGCGGACTTCGCAGTGGGCAACAAGACCTATCGCAACGGCTCATCCGTCCAACAGGTTCATGATGGCGGGTATTACGAAGGCCGCCGTCCGTGGTGGCGTCACGAGCGTCGGTGGGGCTACGGCAACGAAGGCTGGCGCCGACACTGGCGTGGCGATCACCGGTCCGAGCAGGATCGCGACCGTTACGGCTCGAATGACAGGCGGGATTGGCGCGGCGATAGCCGGTGGCGATAAAAGTTTTGCGGGAGGCCAATTGGCCTGATGGAGCGGCAGGGACGCGCAAGCGCTCCTGCCGCTTTTTTTAACTGTAACGGTTCGCGTTGGCGCGGGCGACGGATCAGGGCAGGAACGGGCAGTAAAGCGAGCGAAAGCTCACCTCGTCGCCTTCAACGGAAAACCCCCGCCACATGGGGTAATCGCTGGTGGGGTTGCGCTCTTTTACGCAGCCTTGGACGACGTTCGACGTCCATGAGCGAACGCGCTCCTCGGCCACGCGGACTTGAGCAAAGACAGCGCCTGAGGGATAGGCGAGCTGATTGAGGACTTGGGTCTTCGCCGTCCTGACCATCCTGTCATCCTGCGACGGCAGGAACAAGCTGACGAGACCCGCGACGAGGATGCCGATGCCAAGAAGACTTGCGGCGGTCGCCGGAGAAGTCGCCGGAGAAGATGTGGATTTGCGGAATAGTAAATTCGCTGAGGGGAGAGGCACAGGCACTTGGCATTTTCCGAAAGTGATAATGACGTAACGATGTTCACAACATCAGCCGAGCCCTTAAGCCTGTGTAAAATATTACATTGGGTTTGCGATGGCCGGGGCATTGGCCCGGAGAAAGCGGAACGATGGCTAACGCGCCTCGCCTACTTGCTCGTTCGGAGCTTTAAAGCCGCTCGAAATCTAGAATAAAATTTGAATGATCCGGCGGCGCGGCGCTCGACGCTCAAGAGATGCGATCGAGCCGCTCGATGCTGTCGCCGATCCGGATCTTACCGCCCTCGATGATCCTTGCAGTCAGGCCGCCGCGACCGCAGACGGCATTGTAACCACCCGGCCCGAGGTTCGCTTCCATTTGACTGCAGGGTGCGCACTCGCCGGTTGTCTCCAGCGTCGTCGATCCAATGCGGAAGCTACAACCTTTGAGGGCGATCAGGTTGATGCTGCGGGTAACAAGGTTTCGGCGCAGCAGTTCTGGAACGACAGCCTCCTTGCCGAGGAACGACGCGATCGCTGCAATATCTTCCGCGGCGATGAGCGTGACCTGACGCGGTCCGTTACGTTCCGTGCGGTAACGGTCGCCCTCGATGCCCCGTTGCGAAATCAAGTTCGCCGTCGTCGGCAGGATCATGGGCGCGTTGCGTGATGGGCGAAGTCCTATCCACACGAGTTCGCCCGGGCCTACCGGTCCGGCCAGCAACTTTGCCAACATGGACTGAGGTGGTGGCGAAGATGCCGGTTCGGTCATTGGGTGGCCGCAGTGCTCGAACGAAGGATCAAGTAGGCTCTGTGCGCGAGATTTGGTCGATATTTGTTCGTGGACATGAGAGATGCAAGTCGAAACGTGGTGAGCACTGGCTTCCTCAGCGCTCAATGGGTGCGCCCGAATCCGGAAGGCTGCGGTCGCGGGCGTCTCATGCTGGAGCGCTCTAAGCGTCAGCCAAAGCACGATAGCGCGTTAGCCGGCGGTGGTATTTGACCAACCTTGCGAGCAGCGGCTTTTTACCAGACGGTCGATCAGCTATTTTCGGACCGGCGGTTTTCCAAAAAGAAATCGATGGAAAGCGCTCTAGGCTGAACGCGTAAATTTCTCTGTTCTTGCTGTAGGAATTGTCGACAAGCTCGCACTCCTTGCCGAGCAGAGCGCAAGCGATCGCCACATGCAGCCGGTCTGTCGTGACTTGCCTTGCGACCGAGATCGTTTTCAAAAAGCACCAGGCGCGAAGCCTTGAAGTCTCGACGTCGGCGACACCCGTGAACACTTTCGATACATCGAGGTCGCTCTCCATTCTCGACGTTGCGGATTCCTTGTCGGTGCGCATAAATCGAACAAGCGGCAATCGGGACAGTTGATCCAGGCCGACGCCGGCGCGTCTCAGGCTAGCTTCCAGAAGCGGCGATCCCAAAGCGTTACATTCTGGATCGCTCAAAAAGTCTTCAACATCGCAGTGAAACGCCATGTCATGCGTCAGCCGGCAATCAATCTTCGGATTGGTGCGGCCGACATGTTCGAACGATCTCTTGTCACGGCACCAAATCGTCGTGCGGCCGTCGAGGGTCTTGATCAATTTTTCATTGGCTCTGACGGTATGCGGGAGAAGGACGATGCGGGCGGCTTCGTGGCGGCACGCTTTGATCGACCGACGCGTGCCTCCATAGATGCCGACGAGGTTTCCTCCGCCGCCCAGGAATACCGTTTGATTTTTGAAATCCGCACGATCGTCGACGACTTGCACGTCGATCGATGCTTTGGACATTGCGGCGAGCGTCGATGCCAGGATCAGGCAGTCGCCGCCGTTGCCCTCGTTCGGAATCAGAAGCACTTTTTTGCCGCTGAACTCCTCCAGAAAACGCTCCATGTCGTCTCGAAGCGAGACCATCACGTCTGTCATAGGTCTCACATGCGGATGCGATGCGCGGAAAATTTGCGGCAGAGCTGGAATAGAGCTGAGCTTTTATCCGCTTCTTCTCCATCATCCGCGAGGGGTGCGCATGGGGAAGGTGTGGAAAATTGCGATCGACTCCGAAGCTCAAGTCCTTTCGTCCTTGAAGGTGGGGCTACTGGCGCTTCCGTCGCCGGAATCGGCGGTCAGCAATTGAGATCGCTACACCGCTTGCGATGATCTCGGGTCACATCAGGAAGACGGGGATCGCGGCGCATTTGATCTGCCACTCATCCGCAGCGGGGCGCGGGATTCGAGGTGCAGCTGCTACGATAATTCCCGGTTCGACAGGGACTTTTTCCCGATTGTGGATATTTCGTTGCAACAATACCACGGGGACTCCGGAAGAGGCATTCCCGGGAAAAACTCCGGCCGATCCATGGATTGACCCACCCTGATAAAAACCTTTTCCCTGGTCCGGGCATAATGGTCAGAGTCGACCATGGGGGAGTTGCGCGGCGGCTTAATGCTTTGGCAGGTATTTCGACGCAGCGCCAAGAAAATGGGAAGTTTGGGGAAATGACTCGGGAATTGTTAGCTTCGGCTGCGGCCGTGGCACTTTTGATTGGCGGCGGCGGGAGTTTCGCCATCGCACAGGACGCGGGGAATGCGGGATCGGCGACTGCTCCGCCGGCAGCTGCTGAGAAGCTTCCCGAAGTCCAGGTCATTCAAGAACAGCAGAAGCCCAAGCCGAAGCCCGTCAAGCAGGCAAAGAAACCTGCGGCTGCAGCGCCCGTCGTTGCAACGCCGGTGAGCTCAGAAGATTTCGCTGAAGCGACCGAAGCAAGTTCCGTGAAGATGTCGCCGATGGGCGGCAGTGAAATTCCGGTCAACAAGGTTCCCGGCAGCGTCTTCCAGGTCAATTCCGCCGATATCAAGAGAGACGGAACGGTTATCATTCAGGAAGCCCTTCAGAGCCAGATCCCCGGCGTGATCCTCGGCGACCTGCAAGGCAACCAGTTCCAGACCAACATTCAATTCCGTGGTTTCGAGGCTTCGCCGGTGAACGGCGTCCCGCAGGGGCTCGCGGTCTATCAGAACGGCGTTCGGATCAACGAAGCCTTCGGTGATACCGTCAACTGGGACTTCCTGCCGTCGAATGCGATCAACAACGTAGCACTGGTGACCGGCAACCCCGTGTTCGGTCTCAATGCGCTCGGTGGTTCTCTGGTCATCGATATGAAGGACGGCTTCAACTACCAGGGCGCGGAAATCGACACGCGCTTCGGTTCGTTCGGCCGTAAGCAGGTATCGACCGAAGCCGGGTTGAACAAAGGCAACTGGGGTGTCTACGGGGCATTCGAGGCGATCAACGACGATGGGTTCCGCGACTTCTCGGACGCTGAGGTCCGCAGAGGTTACTTCGACCTCGGCGTCAAAGGCGACGGCGCGGAGTTTCACTTCAATTTCACCGGCGCGGACAACCACGTCGGCGTGACGGCCGCGGCGCCTGAGCAGCTGCTCGAAATGGGCAGGAATTTGACGTTCACGTCGCCGCAAACGACCGACAACGAGATGCAGATGTACTCGGTGAACGGTAAGGTCAAGGCGACCGACACGCTCACCTTCTCGGGCGCCACGTACTATCGCCATTTCAAACAGAGCCACCTCGACGGCAACCTGTTCGAAGAACCGGGTAACTGCGGCGGAAACCTCTGCTCAGACGGGGAAGAGGTGTTTAATGCCGCCACAGGGGATCCGATCCCGTTCCGGTCTGACGTCGCTTACGCCTCGATCGACCAGACGTCGCAAAATGCTGACGGCGCGGGTATCAGCCTTCAGGCCACCGAGAAGGCCCGGCTCTTCGGTCACGAAAACCAGTTCGTGATCGGCACTAGTTACGATCGCGGCAGAGTGGCCTATACGGCGAAAAGCGAACTCGGCTTCATGCAGCCCAAATTCGTTGTCGACGGTCAGGGCGTCATCATGACGAACGATGACCTCTTCCCGCGTGCGCTATCGACGAAGAACGATTATTTCGGAGCTTTCTTCGTCGATACGTTCAACATCACGGATAAGCTTGCGTTGACGGTCGGCGGCCGTTTCAACTACGCGCGCATCGAGCTTGAAAATGCCGGCGATCCCGAAAATGACGAGTTGAACAAGCTCAACGGCGTCAACAAGTATAGCCGCTTCAACCCCTCAGCCGGCCTGACCTATACGTTCAACCCGGCTTTGAATTGGTACGGCGGTTATTCGGAAGCCAACCGCGCGCCGACGGCGGCGGAGATCGCTTGCTCCGATCCTGAGAACCCGTGCCTGATCGAGAGCTTCCTGACATCCGATCCGCCGTTGAAGCAGGTCGTGTCTCGCACGTGGGAAACCGGTTTGCGGGGTACGGTCAATAACTGGAACGGATCGCAGTGGGATTGGGGCGTCGGCCTGTTCCGCACTGAGAACTCTGACGACATCATGAGCGCTGCCTCCACTGCGACAGGCCGCGGTTACTTCCAAAACGTCGGCACGACTTTGCGCCAAGGCGTGGAGGCAAACGTTGCCTATCGTTCGAAGCGCCTTTTTGCCTACGCGAACTACACCTACAACGACGCCACGTTCCAATCCGGGATTCCATTCTTCCCGGCCCCCAACCATCCTGAGGGTCCCGGCGTCTTCCCATGCCCTGACGATCCGGAGGGTGGGGACACCGGAAACTGCACTGCCATTCACAAGGGCGATCGCCTTGCGGGCATTCCGGCCCACACGTTCAAGACAGGTTTCGATTACTGGATGACGCCGAAGTGGAAGTTCGGTGCTGACCTGATCGCCGCAAGCTCGCAGTTCTTCTTCGAGGACCAGGCTAACCTCTCGCGGCCGCTGGCGGGTTACGCCAAGGTCAACCTGCACACGTCCTACGACGTGACAGATCACATCCAGGTTTACGGATTGATCGAGAACCTGACGGACAAGCGCTACTCGCTCTACGGGACCTACTTCAACGTGGACGAGACCAACGAACTCGACGACGTTACCGGTATCGAGTTCGACGAGAACAACCCGCGGACCGTCGTGCCGGCCATCCCGTTCGCGGCGTACGGCGGCATAAAGGTAAAATTCTAAACACTCTCCCGACTGCAACATCTCGAAAAGCAAAAGCAGCCTCACGGCTGCTTTTGTTTTTTGGCGCCTCTCTCAAATGCGGGACGCGACTACGCCGGATCGCCCTGTCCGGTGTGACAGGCACGCAAATGGCAGTCAGCAAAAGAGGGGAAGTTCGAAGCTTAGAAGAGGGGGCCGCTGGCCAACTGGTGGACCAGCACCAAGACGACGACGTTGAGCACGAGTAGGACGCTTAGGGCGACTTTATCCATGGCCGTTCTCCCAGGAGATGTGCGCGGCTAGAGATATATGACTTTCGCTCTGGAATGAAGCCGCCGTCCGGCATAGGCCATGCGGGGCCGTGGGGCGGTCCGACGGCGATGTCGAGGCCCTGGACACCTTCTGCATGGCATCACGCTGGCTGCATGGCATCACGCTGGGCTTTTAGCTAGTGCGAATAGCCGATACAGGAGGCCGCCTCCGGGTGGCATTGTCGCGGCCGTTCACAAGCGTCGATCTCCGGTCATGAACCGGGCGTACGACCCCTGGCGGGTCGCGGAAGCTGCTGCGGCAGAACGCAATTCCAGCGAAAAATTAATCTCGGGCCCCATGTCACTTTTCCGTTCTGTTCCTACATGCGGTTCTGAACGGTCGACACCGGCGTCCAATCTCATAAGGAGGCTAGCCTCATGAACGCGCAAGAGAAGCAGCTCATCGAAGATTTGTTTGCGCGACTCCGCAATTTTGATGGCGGCCAGAAGGATCAGGAAGCGGAATGGCTGATCCAGGATCTCATCAGGCGCTCTCCAGATGCGCCGTACTATCTCGCTCAGACAGTGATTGTTCAGCAGCAGGCTCTCGAGCGCGCGGAAGCTCGCATGAGAGCGTTGGAAGCTGCCGCGCGGGAGCCCCAGTCCACGGGACGCGGTGGAAGTTTTCTCGGTGGCTCGTCGGTGCCGCAGAGCGGAAGCCGATATGCGCCTTCGTCTACACCGCAGCGGGCGCCGGATCCCGTCGCGCCGCCAGTCGCCGATCCGTCGGCCAATAGTCCATGGGCTTCTCCCGCGCAGGCTCGCGGGGGCGGAGGGTTTCTTTCCTCGGCATTGACGACCGCGGCCGGTGTTGCCGGTGGTGTCTTCCTCGCCGATGGAATTCGGAGCCTCTTTGGTGGCGGCCATGCCGCAGCCGGTGGTGATGCCGCGAGTGCGACCGATCAAAAGACGATCGATAACCTTCAGGACCAGGCGCAGGACGCCCGCGACGATGCCGATCAAGCGAAGCGAGACTTGGCGGCTGACGATGCTGCGCAAGACGAGATGCAAGATGCCCAGGATGATGGCAACTCCGATTGGGGCAGCGACGACTTCGACGTTTGATTGGTCGATCCTCGCCTCGGCTTGGGTCACAGGCCGAGGTCGCTTGCAGCACGCTCGCGAAGGGACGGTTAGGGCGGCTCGCCGCTCGACCTGCGCGCGAAGCTTCGCTTCGTGAAATTTCTTTCCAAAACGTCATGTACCGGCGGCGAGAATTGTCGGAACCGACCTCAGAAGGTGAGGTTGTTCCTTCAGTTGCCTTGTGACGACCGGGTCCCACGCGGACCGGCGTCTATTTATGGGCAGTTCGGATTGTCTCGATTTTCGAGGCGAATTTTTCGAGGCGAAGATTTTTCACTGAAGAAGGTAATTTTCAAATGGCGCAAGAGGACAGAACATCAAAGCGCGGCTTTGCATCCATGGATGCCGATAAGCAGCGTGAGATTGCCCGCAAGGGCGGCGCAAGCGTTCCGGACAATGAGCGCAGCTTTTCGCGGAATCATGAACTTGCGTCTCAGGCCGGAAGAAAAGGCGGCCACGAGAGTGGCGGTAACTTCCGGAATGACCCACGGCGAGCGGCCGAAGCCGGTCGCAAAGGCGGACAGCACTAGCGACAGAATAACAACCTGCCTTTAGTTCACGCAGCATTCTCAGGCCGGACGCGTTCTACGCATCCGGCCTTTGGCTTTTTTTAAGTGGAAGGCCGGATTAAAGCGAAGGATTGGGGTGGCGATCGCCTTCGGCGCGGGCTGATGCCGTCAACCATTTGGGATTGAACCAGCGGTCCGCCGGGCCGTCGTAAGGCAGGCGCGTTACGTCCCAGTGGCTGACGAAGCGTGCATAGACGTCCCACACCGGCGGACCGCCGCCGATGAAAACGACGCGGCCCGCAAATTGTTTGAGCGTCTCTTCGGGATCCATGTGGGACCGCAGAACGAAGAGCGTGCGATCCGTGCGAGCGAAATCGGGGACGGCTTCAATGGTCTTGGCTCCGGCCATTAGAACGTGGCCTCGCGTGATGTCGAAAAATCGAGCGACGTCGGCCACGTATTCAGGGTCCCGGTTGCCTTCCCACGGCAGCTCTCCATTGAGGCCAAGCTGACCGGACTGTCCGATCGCGCAGATGACCCTGACCACTGTTTGCTGCATTCGAATTCCTTTTTTTCTTTTCTAGTTTCGCCGTTGGACGGTGGTGATCGACGGCGGCCGAATACATGCGATTTGGTGCGGAAAGTCACCGCTGAAAATATCGGATGACCATATCGGTCGTTTTGTTGAATGGCGGGTGCAGGATCCGCGCGAGATTCCACTTGCTCTGCTCGAAAATGCCTTTCGCATGGCTGAGCGACTTGAAACCCTCGATCCCGTGATAGGCCCCCATGCCTGCCATTCCAACGCCGCCGAACGGCAGATCGTCCTGAACGTAATGCATGAGGGTATCGTTGATCGTGACGTTGCCGGAGGTCGTCCGCGTCAGGACCTTTTGGCGATCGTCGCTGTTCTCGCCGAAGTAGTAGAGCGCCAGCGGCCGAGGCTTGCGGTTTATGTAGCCGATTGCTTCGTCAATGGTGCGGTAGGTCATGACCGGGAGAGCCGGACCGAAGATTTCCTGCTGCATGATGGCCATGTCGTCGGTGACATTGAGCAGGATCACGGGTGCGAGCTTGCGTGGATCGGCTGTGCCGCCATTTGCGACTTCGATAACCTTGGCGCCTTTTTCCTTCGCATCGTCGATCAGCTTCTGAAGGCGGCTGTAATGCTTCGCGTTGACGATGGAGGTGTAATTGCGGTCGGCTGCTCCTTGCGGATAGAATTTGTGAGCGGTCGCGTCGTATGACGCCACGAAGGCGGCCGCGTCCTTTTCGTGCACCAGGACGTAGTCGGGCGCGATGCAGGTTTGCCCGGCATTCGCGAGCTTTCCGTAGGCGACGCTGACGGCTGCGGCATCGATGTCGGCATCGGGGCCGATCAAGGCTGGAGATTTGCCGCCAAGCTCGAGTGTGACCGGGACAAGATTTTCTGCCGCTTCCTTCATCACCGAGCGACCGACATTGGTGCTGCCGGTGAAGACGAGATGATCGAACGGGAGGCGCGAGAACGCGGCGCCGATCTCGGTTCCGCCGGTGACGACGGCGACCTGCTCCTCGGGGAAAATCTCGCGCAACATCGATTTGAGGAGTTCGCTGGTCGTGGGCGTCAACTCGGACGGCTTCAGGATGGCGCGATTGCCTGCCGCGATTGCCGTGGCGAGCGGCGTGAGGGCGAGCGACAGCGGATAATTCCAAGGTGAGATGATGCCGACGACGCCGAGCGGCTGATAGACGACGCGGGCTCGGCCGGGCAGGAAGTGGATTGCCACGCGGCGGCGCTCGGGACGCATCCATTTCGTCAGGTTGCGGCGGAGGTAATTGATCGTCTGAATGACCGGCGTGACTTCCATGATCCGCGTTTCGTAGGCAGACCGGTAGCCGAAGTCCTTACTGACGGCCGCTTCGAAGGCCGTTCGCCGTTTCTGCAATGCCGTCTTCAGTTTGAGCAGATCCGCCCGTCGTTGCGCGGCCGACGGCGGCCCATCCTTGAGGAACGCGGCGCGCTGCCTGCTCAGGAAGCCTGTCAGGAGGAAGTCGTCTTCCTTGACCGAAACGTGGGCCGTCATTCAGCAACCTCCAGATGTGGACGCAGAAAACATTCGCGGTGACGCCGCGTGAAGTTTTCCGTGTCAACACATGCCAATTCCACCAACTTTGGTTCCTTCCGTGCGTGGAGCCCCGAACGACCATACCATCACGACGATCTCAAGCGCGTATGGTTAGAAAAACGCGCAAGACGTGCTTCGAGACGGGAAGGGGTGACAATCCACCCTATGCCGCTTTCCAACGAAGCGGCGTTGCCCGCCGATCTCGTGGCACGGGCTATCCTCGCCTTGAAGAAGACCTCATTGCGGCGCTTGCACCGGAAAGACGTGGATCTGCGCGCAACCAAGTGATTGCGGCGGCCAATGTGTGTCTGAATTTCGTGCGCGGGAACCGTCGCACTGCGAACTCAATGTTCAGTTCCGAGATCGACGGGAACCGCCCAAGCCCCGGTTCGCGAAGCTTAGTCGCGGTGTTCTCGGTCATGGTTGGCATTTTGACGCGCGGCCAACAGGCGGGCGAATTCAAGGCGTTTTGGCCGGGGATCAGACACTTACGCGCGATTTATTTCGCGTAGGGGTCAGTCGCTCAAGCCGCCATTTCGAGAGTGCCTAGCACCCACTTTTCGTATTCGTCGCTCAGATCCTGCAGCCATTGCTGGGGAAGCGCGTTGATCTTCTTGGTGGCCGCCTTGGCGCGTGCCGGAAGCGCGACGTGGATTTGCTTGTAGCCGTTTTCCATGGGCGGCGAGCTGATCGTGCCGCCGATGTGGCCGATCGCGAGCGAGGCCTTCAGATAGTCGCTCGCACGCTTGGGTGCGGTGTGCAGCGGCGGCGTGAACAACACGCTATCCTGCATCGAGCGCTGCGGCTCGCAATTGCGGAGTTCGAAATGAATGGCAACGCCTGGCGTGTCGTCATCGAGCGTTTCGCGTGAGACATTGACGAGCAGCACGCTGCCGGCTGCAGCCCACTGGCTCACAGGATCCATCAGACGCGTGATGATCTCGCGCATCGCGGCGGGATCGGCGGAAACGGCGAGTTGCGGCTGGTCCGCATGGATCACGACTTGTTGGCCGCCGAGTTCGCGGTTGATTTCGTCGGCACAGCCCGTCAGCATGGCGACGAGATCGACTTCGCTCGGATGAGCATCCGCCAACAGGGGCGGCGTCTTCAGAACTTCGGAAAGTTCGATGGCGCGCTGCGTTTCCTCAACGGGAATGCGCCAGTGGTCTCTGATGCGGAGCTGCGACCATGCTTTCTGAGCCGACGGACGCCAGGCCGTTTCGGCGATCGCGTCCTTCAAATAATGATACATCGTCAACGGAGCGTTGTTGTAGGGCAGCAGGCCCGACAGCATCGCAAGGTCGTTCATGCGATCGCGCAAAAGGGTGCGATGCAACGCGCTGAGCTTGTCGCGCAGGAGCATGTCGTATTCGTTTTTCAGGAGATAGAAGGTGATCGCCTGCTCGATTTCGGCTTCGAGCACGCGGAGGTCCCACGGCTTCGAAATGTAGCGGAGGATCTCGCCCTTGTTGACGGCGTCGATTGCGCTATCGAGATCGGCGTATGCGGTCGTCAACATGCGGATGATGTCGGGACGTTCGTTGCGGACGCGGTTCAGGAGACTGACGCCGCTGCGTCCGGGCATGCGCTGGTCGGAAATCACCAGCGCGATGTTGTGGTTGCCGGAGAGAATGAGGGATTCAGCTTCGTCCGCGCTCGTTGCGGTGAGCACGTCATATCGCGTGCCGAACGCCTTCTTGAAATATTTGACGGCCTGCGGCTCGTCGTCGACGATCAGGATCTCGACCGGCTGATCAGTGCGAAACGACTCCATGGAAGACCTGGTTCTCTTTGTCCGACGATATCGGTAGGTTGAAACGGAACTCGGTCCACTCTCCAAGACTACTCTTAACACTCAGTGAACCGCCATGGTTCGCAATGATCCGATGGCTGACCGCCAAGCCTAGTCCCATGCCTTCACCCACGTCCTTCGTTGAGAAAAATGGGTCGAAAATCTGGGTTTGAATTTTAGGGTCGATGCCGGTGCCGTTGTCTTTTACCGAGACAATCAGTTCGTCACCCTCAACGAATGACGTAATCGTAATTTCAGGTTTGCGCTCTTCCTCGACGGAGCGGACCGCGGCGACCGCGTTGACGATGAGGTTGACGAGAACCTGAGCGATCGTCGACTGCGAGCCGACGACAAGCCCATCGGTCGCGATATTCCTCGTAATCGTTATGCCCTTCTGGATATGCGCCGTGAAGCGAAGCGAGTGGTCGATGGCCGATTCGATGTGGAACGGCCGCGGGTGCTCGGGGCGATGCGGCGCGGTGAAGCCTCTGAGATCGGTTACGACGCGGTGAATGCGATCATAGCCCGCGTGGATGTCCTTCAGCGTATCCGCGGTGTCGGGATCGGCTTGAATGGTTGGGTCGCGGGCAGCCAATTGCAGCGCCGTTCCCATGAAGTTCAGCGGGTTGCCGATTTCGTGCAACAGGCCGGCGGCCATCGTCCCCAGGGCGCTGAGACGCGCGTTTTGCACCAGGGCTGCCTCGGTTTCCCGCAATTGCTGCAGGCTTTGTTTCAGCTCCGCGTTCGTCCTGTAAAGGTCGGTTTCGAGCTTTGAAGCCCTGATCAGATTGGCGATGCGCGAGCGGACTTCCAGGCCGCTGAACGGCTTTATAAGGAAGTCGTCGGCGCCATGCTTCAGCGCGGTAATCTTGGCTTCTTCGTCGGCTCGCGCCGTCAGAATGATAATTTTGATGCCGCGCGTCTCGGCTCTTTCCTTGAGCGAGCGACAGACCTCGAGCCCCGTGACGCCCGGCAACATGACGTCGAGCAAAATCAGATCGGGCTTCTGTTCCTTGGCTTTCTCGAGCGCGGTGATGCCGTCGGGCGCCTCGATGATGCGATAGTTCTCGCGCAGCATCGAAGCCAGATAACGGCGCATATCCGGCTCGTCGTCGACAACGAGGAGGAGCGGGAGATCGACGCGTTCGTCCTTGGCTTGGGGGTCGCCCACCTGCCCGATCGCGGAGGCCGCGTTATCGGTGATCATGATGGCGCGGGCCGATGCTTTGCGATCGAAGGTGCGCAATGGGTCGTCGGCAAGCCCGTCCGGCTTTTCTTCGGAATTGCTCATGTCTGATTGGGTAACCTGCAGGGCATGAGGAAAACGTAAAACGAATGTCGTGCCGTGGCCTGCATTGCTCGTTGCGGTGACGGTGCCGCCATGACGCGTCATCAATTCGCGGACCAGGGCGAGGCCTAAACCCAGGCCCTGATGGCGGCGGGTCGCGGAGCCATCGACCTGATAGAAGCGATCGAAAATATGCGGAAGCTGTTCAGCCGGAATGCCGATACCGGTGTCGGAGATCGTGACAGTCACCATCTCTTCTTCGCGATGGGCGGAAATATCGATGCGGCCTTCGGGCGGCGTAAATTTGATCGCGTTGGCGATGACGTTGCTGACGATCTTCTCGAGGGCGTCGGGATCGGCGTCGATCAGCAGGTCGCCGGTCGGTTCCTGGAGCTCGAGGTTCACGCCCTTCAGTGTCGCGAGATGCTTCATCGAAGCGGCCGTGTGCTTCAGGAAGTGCGCCATATCGACCGGCTTCTTCGATAGCGTGGCGCGGCCTTCCTCGAGGCGGATCAGGCTCAGAATGTCATTCACAAGTCGCAGCAGCCGAAGCGCATTGTTCTCGATGACATCCAGCAACTGCTCGGCCGACGGGCCCAAGCCCGCGACGTCGATTTTCAGCCGTTCGACCGGCGCCAGAATGAGCGTGAGCGGCGTTCTCAACTCGTGGCTGACGTTGGCAAAGAACTGCGATTTCAGACGGTCGAGCGCCGACAGCTCCTGGTGCTGAGATGCGAGCTTGAACTTCAAGCGGAATTCGTTGAAGCGGCGGCGGTAATTGAAATGAACGGCGGTGACGGAAATGATGCAGGTGAGCACTAGGAAATAAAGATTGTTCATCAAGGTTTTCATCGTGTCGGCGCCGGAGGACACCTGCAAGCACGCGATGATGTAAATTCCGAGCGTCGATGCGCACAAAAGTGCGGCTTCGAAGGGCTGCATCGGCGCCAGAACACCGACCGCAAAGAGGATGAGGAAGAGGCCGTTGTAATAGGTTGAATTTGCGCCGTCGGTGATGCCGATCATCACCGCTATCGAGGCGACGGCGATCAGCAGGCCCGCCATCGTCAGATAGCGAACGTGAGCTGCCGTCCTGTCCCAGAAGTGCAGAGCATAAATGACCGCGATCAGGGCCGCCGCAACGAGCCGGATCGCAAGCAAGGTATTGAACTGGCCAGAATAGCTGATGCTATCGAGCGTGATCCCAGCCGGGATCAACACAATGCCGAGGATGCAAGCGACTTTCGACTGCCTTAGCCGAAGCTCTTGCTCCTCAGCCTCGAAGGCATGCCGTAGGTCGCTCTTGTCATCCATGCAGTCAAACGGGGGGTTTATCTATCTCCAGAAAGACGTTGATACCCGTCTCATCTGTATAAATCTTTAGCGGCCCAAGATCAGGCGCGAGCCGGACCATATCCGACTCGTCACGCATCACCAGATGCCACTCCATAATATGCTCCATCAAACCTTTCACAGGGTTTGACGAGTGGACATTTGTAACAATCACGCGTCCGCCCGGCTCGCACCACTGGTGGAAGAGCCGTACCAGTTTGGTGCAAACGCGATCGGACAGGTAATCGAAGAGACCGGCGCAATAGATGATGTCGTAGGTCTTGGAATTCTCCGGCAGCTCAATGGCTTGACGCAGGAGATCCTGCACCGTCTTCAGGATGTACGTGACATTGGGCGGTTCTTCGCTGCCCGCGGTCGCCACTTCGATCTGGCGTTTGGCGTAGGCGAGGGTCTCGGCATTAAAATCAAGAAGATCAAAGGAGAAGCGATGGGCTTCCTTGTTCTTCGCGAGGAAGAGCTGGAGTTCCTGCACGGGGCCGCAGCCGACATTCAGGATGCGGACCTTCTTGTCCGCGGCGGCCGCGTCTTCCGCGGCTTTGTCGAGCATTTTCCCGAGCATGTAGATGCGGTTACGGTGGGCCTCGGGCGGTCCTCCGTTCAGCAACCAATCATTAATGATCTGGCCATAGGTCGTCTTTCCACGGCGCTCCTTGCGGAACATCATGTTCACCATCTCATAGTCGCCCGCGTAGCCGAGCGGCTTGGAATAGACGCGATTGAAGAAGGGCGAGGCCATCATGAGCGGCAGTAGGTCGCGCTGGGCCAGTTGCTTGTGATTTTCGACTTCATCGACGTCGAGCTGGCGGCAGGCTTCCTCAAGTTCGAGGAAGAGCTGCGTCAGACGCGGCATCACGGGTGCTTTGATTTCTTCAAATCTGGCGGTGTCGAGGACGGTGTGGTTGGCGCCCGGCTCGCCTTCGACTGCCAGGTCGACCTGATCCAGCCAAAAGCTCAAGTCGCTCAGGAACGATCGGAGGTCGGCGACTTTCAGCTGATAGTTCGGCTGGAGCTTATTGGCCCGGTCCCATTCATCGACGAAACGGCCGACTTCGGATCCAAGTCCGGCAGGGTCCGAGATGATCGCATCAACGGCCGACCACTGATTTACCAGCGTCGCGGAAACGACCACCAAAATGCTTGTTGTGACGATGCCGGTTACGACCGCGTCGCCTTGATAGACGAGGTTCTTGCCGCGCCTCACCTTGAGATCGCTCAGGACCTCGCTCATTTGGACGGGCGAAAATGGATTGTAGATCTCGAAGACGATATTGCGTCTTGAGAGCTTGCTCAGGGTACCGCGGAAAACCGTACCCTGGCTGCTCCGGAATGAGACCGTGCGATCAATATCTCGTTCGATGCGCAAGGGGACAGCTCCATGACTGAACTACGCCGACTGTGGATAATAAAAGGTTATCACAGTGGTTCAGTTTGGCGCTGCGGTATTTAGAAAGCGTTTAGATGATTTTGAATTATCAATGCCTTGGAGATACATCCTGGCGATTTATGCCTTCGGAAGGCACACGGTGAGGGTGGTTGTGCTCAAACTATTGTCAGTTGCGGACAGGAGTTCGCCTCCAAATGCCCATAGGGCGCACCGGACCGTTCGCCACTGATTATTTTCCAAGGTCGTGGGTTCGCGGTCCGAGGTCGAAACGATTCGAACCTCGTTATGTTCGGTACCGGAAACCAATTCCACTCGGGGGAAAGTGTTGGACTTCATCGCGCCGCGTAGCAGGTGGGTCAGCACGAACTTCATGATCTCGCGCGGGATGCGATAGGTGAAGTCCTGACCCGTTGCCAGGTTGGCCAGGGTTGTTCCCGAAGGGCAGATCACGGCCTGTTCGACAACTTCGGAAAGGGTGTCGGCCATCGATGAGGACGGCGCGGCTGCCGGGTCCGAGAGGCTGCGAGCGAGGTTGCCGATGGACTTTGCCAACGACTTGCAATGCTCGACGTCCCGGCGGATCTGCATGGCGGATGCATTCATCTTTCCAAACCTCAACCGGGACCCCCATGATCCAAGGTACGAAGTAACCGAAGGCGATGCTTCCAAAGAACTCGGCCGGCTCAGCTGAGCCATTTGGAGTGCTTCGGTATCGAGGGATTTCAGCGGCGCTTCGAGGCCGGCCGCGAGAACGGCGAGGAGCGCGATGTTAGCGCTCTCGGCATCTCCCCCTGTGGCCGGGCCGAGCACGGGTTCCGATATGGCGGCGGCCGAGCGCTCGACGTGGAGGGCATCCTGCATCGCCGTGCATAATTCGTCGATATTCCAGGGCTTCGGCACGAAGCGATAGATCGCAGCGTCATTGATCGCGTGCTGCAGGTTATCGATGTTGGCGTAGGCGCTCGTCAGGACGCGAACGGTGGACGGCCATGATTTGCGGACTTCACTCAAGAAGGAGACGCCGCTCTCACGCGGCATGCGCTCGTCGCTCACGACAACCGAAATGTCGTTGCCTGCCGACTCCAAGATTTTCATTGCCGCTTCGGGGCTGCTCGCCGTTACGACGTTGGCATATTTGCCTACGGAGCTTTTGAAGTATTTCAGCGAGAGCGGCTCGTCATCGACGAACAGAATGGTTTCGCTTGCTTTATGAGCCAAAATTTCAGCCTTTAACGCCATTGAGAAAAAATCCGTGCCCTGCTCGAGTCACGCGCTGGAAAGCGCATGCGAGGTACTTGTCTGCCATATGACTTTTGCTCAGCAGTATTTGGAATCAGTCGAGCATTGGTGGAAAATTGAAGATTTGTTTGAATGCAGTATTAAAATTTCCTAACCGAGCTACGTATAAAGAGACATAATCCCGGTCTTGCGGGGTGTGGCGTGGGCGGATCGTCCGCACGCAACGCATCTGGCTCCGGCGGCGTGGCCTGGGAGAAGCCCCGGCGGTAATTCGCCGGGGATTGTCGATCTCCGATCCCGAGAAGCCGATGGCCGGCTCGGATCAAACGCTCAGAAGAAGATGCTCGCGCTCCCAAGGGCTGATGACGCGCATGAATTCCTCGAACTCGCTGCGCTTCAATGCGAGGTACACGTGGCAAAAGCGTTTGCCGAGGATGTCGTGGAGCGCGGTGTTCTCTTCGAAGTCGGTCAGCGCTTCAAGCAGGCCGCGCGGCAGCTGGTGGTCATTTCGATAGGCGTTGCCGACGACAGCTTGCCGCGGCTCGAGCTCGTTCTTCATTCCGAGATAGCCGCAAGCGAGGCTGGCTGCGAGCGCGACATAGGGATTTGAATCGGCGCCGGCGAGGCGATTTTCGACGCGTCTCGCTGCGGGGGGCGAGAACGGCACCCGCAATCCGGCCGAGCGGTTGTCATATCCCCATTCGACGTTGATCGGTGCGGCGCCATTCGGCACGAGCCGGCGATAGGAATTGACGTAGGGTGCGATGAGGCACATCGCGGCCGGCAGGTATGCCTGCTGACCGGCGAGGAAATTGAAGAACAGCTTGCTCGGTTCGCCATTCGGCTGCGTGAAGATGTTCTTGCCCGTCTTCGCATCGACGACGCTTTGATGGACGTGCATGGCGCTGCCCGGCTGGTTGGCGAGGGGCTTGGCCATGAACGTCGCGTAGCAATTCTGCGCGAATGCCGCTTCGCGAATGGTCCGCTTGAAGAGGAAGACCTGATCGGCGAGATCGACCGGATCGCCGTGCAGCAGGTTGATCTCGAGCTGGGCTGCGCCGCCTTCCTGAATGATCGTATCGATCTTCAGATACTGCCGCTCGGCGAACTCGTAGATGTCGTCGACGATCTTGTCGTATTCGTCGACGGCGCCGAGGCTATAGGCCTGGCGACCGGCGCCTGGGCGGCCCGAGCGGCCCATTGGCGGCTCCAGCGGATAGTCGGGATCGGGGTTGGTCTTCGTCAGATAGAATTCGAGTTCGGGCGCGACGACCGGCACCCAGCCTTCCTTCGCGTAGAGATCGACGATGCGTTTCAGAACGTTGCGGGGCGCGATCTCGACAGGGTCTCCGTTCTGCCATTGGGCGTCATGAATGACCTGAGCCGTTGGACTTGATGCCCAAGGCGCCGGCCGGATGGTCGAAAGATCCGGCACCATCATCAGATCGCTTTCGGCGTAGAGTTCCTGACCGTCCTCTTCGAAGCCGACGTAGTCGCCTGTAATCGTCTGATGGAAGATCGAAATAGGAAGGTGCACCGGATCGAGCTTCACGAACTTCTCGGCGGGCATTGTCTTGCCGCGCGCAACGCCTGCAATGTCCGGTACGGCACAGTCAATTTCCTCGATGCGGTGCTGGCGAAGCCAATCGCGAAGAGCTTCGGGTGTGGAGCCGGCGCCGAAGTCACTATCTTCGTTCAGCATTCGTGCGGGTGGGGCAGTCATAAGGGCACCTGAGAATTTTGGTTTCTTCGTTTCCATGTGGCGCGTCTCGATCGGTGGCGTCTAGTGGAATGCTTCACGGCTCCGAAGGCCGTTCGAGCCAAGCCACCGGCTCAGCTCTCCGCATTGCTTCGGGCTTCGTCACGCGTGTCGGAGATTGGAGTTCAGAAGGCCAGCAGAGTTAAACTGGTCGGCGGTAGAACCTCAATAGCACGGTGCAGCGCAGCTCGGGTTGCCCCGTTTCAACGAAACCATACCACTGTTCAACTGGGCAGCACATGCTCGAAGAACGCGCAGTTCAGTTTGCTGCTTTTACTGCTTATGCTGGCGTCGCTTACTTCAATCTTTCTTCCATTGGTCCGTTGTGCTCCGCAGATTAATTGAGCAGTATGGTGGCAGTTTAGCAAAACGCCGATGAGAGCGGCGATTTGCGGCTGAACCGCCTTTTTCGGGCGTTCCTGGTTACGACGGGTTCTGGAGGAATTCCAATGTTGACTGTAGGAAAAGTGGTGCGTTGCGCCGCAGGCATAGTTGCGGCCGCAGTTACCCTGGTGGGTGCGGGGGCTTACGCAGCAGACAGGGTCGTCAAGGTCTACAACTGGTCGGACTATATCGACCCTGAGATCCTGACGGACTTCACGAAAGAGACTGGCATCAAGGTCGTCTACGACGTTTTCGATAGCAACGAAGTTTTGGAAACGAAGCTCTTGGCGGGCGGCAGCGGATACGACGTCGTCGTGCCGACCGGATCGTTCCTCTCGCGTCAGATCAAGGCGGGCGTCTTTCAGAAGCTTGACAAGTCCAAGATCCCAAACTTCGCCAATGCGTGGCCCGAGGTCTACAACCGCGTTGCCCAGTACGATCCGGACAATCAGTACGCAATGAACTGGATGTGGGGCACGACCGGCGTCGGCTACAATGAAGCCAAGATCAAGGAACGCATGCCGGATGCGCCGGTCGATTCTCTGGACATCATCTTCAAGCCCGAGATCGCCGCCAAGTTCAAGGATTGCGGAATTTACGTGCTCGATTCACCGGAAGACATTCTTCCTGTGGCGCTCAACTACCTGGGCATCGATCCCAACACCACCAAGGAAGAGGACCTCAAGAAGGCCGAGGATCTGATAATGAAGATCCGGCCTTTCATCAAGAAATTCCATTCCTCGGAATACATCAACGCGCTCGCAAACGGCGACATCTGTATGGCGCTCGGCTGGTCTGGCGATATCCTTCAGGCCGGCACACGTGCGGCCGACGCCAAGAACGGCCAGGTGGTCAAGTATCATATTCCGAAGGAAGGCACGCAGATGTGGTTCGACATGATGGCCATCCCCGCGGATGCCAAGGATGTCGAGGAGGCTCACATTTTCCTCAACTATCTCAACCGTCCGGAAGTGATGGCGAAGGCGTCGAACTTCATTCAATACGCCAACGGAAACCTTGCCTCGCAGAAGGATATCGAAGAGAGTGTTCTGAAGAACCCGGCGGTCTATCCTGACCCCGAGACATTCAAGAAGCTCTACGTGAAGACCGCTTGGGACAACAAAACGCAACGGCTCGTAACCCGAATGTGGACCCGGATCACGACAGGGCAATAACCAAAAACCGCGCCAGCAAAAACCTGGCGCGGTTTTTTCTTATACACTCGGCATCGGCGTCGGACTGGCAAACGCGAACGCTCTGGGGAAGTTGATCATGACTGTCGTTACTGCACGCGATTCACAGGCGAACACTGCCTCTTCGCAGCGTGCGGGACCTCGCACCGCCGCACCCCAGTCCGGATTTGCTCCGTGGAAGAACCCGGCCCTGCCGCCGATCGTCCGCTTCGAGGGAATAACGAAGCGGTTCGATGATTTCGTCGCCGTCAACGATGTGACGCTCGACATTTATGAGAGAGAGTTCTTCGCGTTGCTCGGGCCGTCGGGCTGCGGAAAGAGTACGCTTCTCAGAATGCTCGCCGGTTTCGAGCGGCCGACGCAAGGGAAGACGATCGTCGCCGGACAAGACATTACGGACCTGCCTCCCTATCAGCGCCCCGTGAATATGATGTTCCAGTCATACGCGCTTTTTCCGCACATGACGGTCGAAGGCAACATCGGTTTCGGGCTCCGCCAGGAGGGCATGCCCAAAAACCTGATTGCCGAACGCGTCGAAGAAGCCATGGACATGCTGGAGCTTCGGCAGTTCGCCAAACGCAAACCCAATCAGCTATCGGGCGGACAGCAGCAACGCGTCGCCCTCGCGCGCGCGATTGCCAAGAAGCCCCGGATCGTTCTGCTCGACGAGCCGCTCGGCGCACTCGACAAGAAGCTGCGCCAGCAGGCCCAATTCGAGCTGATGCGCATTCAGGAAACCACTGGCACGACCTTCATCATCGTGACCCACGATCAAGAAGAGGCGATGACGGTCGCGAGCCGGATTGCCGTCATGGAGAAGGGTGTTCTCGTTCAGGTCGCGACGCCCGGCGATATCTACGAGAATCCGAAGACCCGCTACATCGCAGGCTTCATCGGGGACGTGAATATCTTCGAGGGAACGGTCTCTGCGATCGGTGACGGTTGCATCGAGATCAATGCGAAGGACGGCTATCAATTCAAAACACGCAGCTCAGAGTCGGTGGCGGTCGGTCAACAGGTGTGGCTGGCGCTCAGACCGGAGAAGATCCGCATTGCGCATGAGCAGCCAGCGAGCGCGGTCAACGCCATTCCCGGCAAAGTCGAGGACATCGGGTATCTCGGATCAATTTCCCATTATCATGTCCGCACCGCTCCGGGGGAACGCATTACGGCATTGCGTGCCAACGCGGCGCATACCGTCGAGCGGTCGATCAGCTGGGAAGACGGTGTTTGGCTCGACTGGCCTATCGACGCGGGCGTGGTTCTGACGGGTTGAGGCGAACATGAGTGCAAAGGCTAAGGGCCTTGGACGCTGGTATGTAATCGCGGCGCCATATTTGTGGCTGCTGATCTTCTTCCTCATTCCGTTCTTCATCGTCTTCAAGCTCTCGCTCTCCGACGTCGCGACGGCCATTCCGCCCTACACGCCGACATTCAGTTGGTCGGAGGGCATCGGGAAGTTCATCTCGCAGCTCGACTTCGAGAATTACGCCTTCATTTTCGGCGATCCCCTTTACGTCAACGCCTACCTGTCGAGCCTGAAGATCGCGGGGATCTCGACTGTTCTGACGCTGCTCGTCGCTTACCCGATGGCGTATGGCATGGCGCGGGCGCCGCGATCCTGGCAGCCGACGCTGATGATGCTCGTCATCCTCCCGTTCTGGACCTCGTTCCTGATCCGCATTTATGCCTGGATCGCGATCCTGAAGCCGGAAGGATTTCTCACAATGTTCCTGATGAAGCTCGGCATCATCAGCGAGCCGCTGCAGATCATGAACACGACGACGGCGGTCTACATCGGCATCGTCTATTCGTATCTGCCGTTCATGATCCTGCCGCTGTATGCGAGCCTCGAAAAAATCAATCCGGCATTGCTCGAAGCGGCCCAGGATCTCGGTTCGCGACCGTGGCGGGCCTTCTGGCAGGTCACGTTTCCATTGTCGCTGCCCGGTGTCTTCGCGGGGTGTCTGCTCGTGTTCATTCCCGCCGTCGGCGAGTTCGTGATCCCGGATCTCTTGGGCGGGTCCGATACGTTGATGATCGGCAAGGTGCTGTGGAACGAATTCTTCAATAATCGCGATTGGCCGCTTGCGTCAGCGGTGGCGGTCATCCTGCTGCTCGTCCTGATCATCCCGATCGTGGTCTTCCAGCGGCAACAGGAGAAGGTGCGGGAGGCGGGCCGATGAAGGGGCGATTTTCCTGGTTCAATGCGACGTCGATCGCGCTCGGCTTTGCGTTTCTCTACATCCCGATCCTGCTGCTCGTCATCTATAGCTTCAACGAGTCAAAGCTCGTCACCGTCTGGGCCGGCTTTTCGACGAAATGGTACGGCTCGCTTCTTGAAAATCAGGCGCTGAAGGATGCCGCCTGGGTTACGATACGAGTCGGGCTCGTGTCTGCCACCGTGGCGACGGCGCTCGGTACGCTCGCCGCGATCACACTGGTGCGTATGGGGCGTTTCCCCGGCCGCACGCTTTTCTCGGGCATGATCTTCGCGCCGCTCGTGATGCCGGACGTGATCACGGGCCTGTCGCTGCTTCTCGTTTTCGTGGCGCTGGGCTTCGATCGCGGCTTCTGGACTATTACGCTGGCGCACATCACGTTTACCATGTGCTTTGCGGCGGTTGTCGTGCAGGCGCGGTTGCAGGACTTCGACAAGTCGGTCGAGGAGGCTGCAATGGATCTCGGCGCGACGCCATTCAACACATTTTTCCAGGTGACGTTGCCGATCATCGCGCCGTCCGTAATCTCGGCGTGGTTGCTCTCGTTTACGCTTTCTCTCGACGATCTCGTCATTGCGAGCTTCACGACGGGTCCGGGTGCGACGACCTTGCCGATGAAGATTTACAGTCAGGTGCGCCTCGGCGTGACGCCTGAGATCAACGCGATCTCGACTATACTGATCGGCATTGTGACAGTCGGCGTCCTTTCGGCAGCCTTCGTCACAAAGCGTCAAAGCGAGCGGACTGAACGAGAGCGGCGCAAGGCCTTCGGAGCTGCGGGCTGAGGATGTCACGCGGGATTTGTGTTTCGCCGCCCGGCGCGCTAAGCAGCGGCCTATCGTGACCGATCAAGATTACATACGCTCATACTATGCCGCGACGGCAAACGACCAGACGCGCTATCCGGCGCTCGAGGGTACGGTCAAGGCGGATGTGTGCGTTATCGGCGGCGGCTTCTCGGGCGTCGCCACGGCGCTGACGATGGCCGAGCGCGGCCGGTCCGTGGTGCTGCTCGAAGCCAAGCGCATCGGCTGGGGGGCATCGGGGCGCAACGGCGGCCAGATGATCGGCGGCATCAGCGGCGAAGCGACGATCAAGCAACAACTCGGCGAAGCGGGCGCGAAGCTCGTTCGCGACATTCGTTACCGCGGTCACGAGATCATCGAGGGCCGGATCGCGAAGTACGGCATCGCCTGCGATCTGAAGTACGGTTGGATGGAAGTCGCCGCGCGTGCCCGGCATATGACTCACATGCGGGACTACGTCGAGGATCGCATCAAAGATGGCGACGGCGGTGGGCTCGAGATCGTCGAAGCCGACGCGATGCCGAGCGTGCTCGGGACGACGTCATATTACGGCGGCTACATCGACCGGCGCAGCGGCCACCTGCATCCGCTCAATCTCTGCCGGGGTGAAGCCAACGCCGCCGCGGCGCTCGGTGCGCAGATCTTCGAAAATTCCGCTGTCATCAGCCTCGGTGGCGGCGCGAAGCCCTGGGTTCAGACCGAGCGCGGCCGCGTCGAAGCTCAGACCGTCGTCATCGGCGGCGAGATTTTCAATCGTTTCGGGCAGCGGGGACTCAAAGGACTGATGCTGCCGGCGGGCAGCTACATCATTGCCACCGAGCCGCTGACCGGAGCCGAGATGGCGACGGTCGATCCGCAAAACCTCGCCGTCGCCGACAGCAACGTCGTGCTCGATTATTACCGGATGTCGGCCGACCGGCGCATGCTGTTCGGCGGTCGCTGCAACTACACCAACCGCGATCCGCCGGATATCGCAGCCGTCATGCGTCCGCGTATGGTCGAGGTTTTTCCGCAGTTGAAAGACGTGCGGGTCGAGTTCGCATGGGGCGGAACGATTGCCATCGTCGTCAATCGCGTGCCAGCGATCGGTCGCCTTGAGCCGAACCTCTATTATCTGCAGGGGTATTCGGGGCRTGGCGTGAACGCGACGCACATCGCGGCCGAAATCGTTTCAGACGCGATTTGCGGGCAGACGGAGCAGTTCGATCTGTTCGATCGGATCAAGCACGTCAGGCTGCCGCTCAGCGAGGTCGCGGGCAATTACATGCTGGCGCTCGGCATGCTCTATTACCGCATTCGCGATCTGGTTTAGGAAAAATCAAGGCGAGAGAGTCCAGGCTGCGCCAGTAGTACGAAGATTCGCGCTCAGGTGTTTTCGCCTTGGATGATGCGGCTTGCCTTATCCGGGCGATCCGCGCATGCGCGAGATACCGTCATCCCAGGTGATGACCGGTACGTAACCGAGATCGCTCTGTGCCTTGGAGATGTTGAGGGTGAAGTCCTGGCCAATCAAGCGCAGGATCTGACGTGTGACGGGTGGTTTGGAGGCAAGACGAAATGTCCGCCACACGGCCTCCATGGCAGCGGCTATGTACCAGGCTAAACCGAACGAGGTGCTACGTTTGATTGGCGGAACCCCGCGTGTTCCCAAAAGATCGGTCAGCGCGTCTTTGAGCGTGTTGTCTTCGCCGTCCGTCACGAAATAAGCTTCGCCGCCCCGGCCTTTTTCGGCGGCCAAGATCAAGCCTTCTACGACGTTGTCGACGTGGCTGGTGGACATGACTTGCCGTCCAGCATCCGGCAACGCGAAGTGGCCGGCCTTGGCCGCAGCGACCATCCCTTCGAGCATCGGCATTCCCGCGCCCCAGATCATGGGCGGCCGGATCACGACCGTACGCAGCTCGGGCGTATTCGCTTGCCGCACCAATCGTTCAGCTTCCGCCTTCGTTTCGATGTAAGGGGCCCATGAAGGCGCCTGAAGCGGCAGCTCTTCCGATATGTTCCTCATTGGCATGGGCCGGCCCATGACAACGGCAGAGGCTCCGGCAGCAATGAATGTCGACGCGCCTGCAGCCTTCGCCGCCGCGAGCATCGTTCGGGTGCCAATCACGTTGGCTTTGTGAAAGACTTCAGGAGGGTCCCATTCGCTCAGATGCCCGGCAACATGGAACACCGTATCGCAGCCCCGCATGCCCTCGGTAATGGCCCGTTCGTCCAGCAGGTCACCGCGACAGGCCTCGGCCCCCTCGTTCCTGACTGCCGCCGCTGCAGCCTCGCTGCGGACGAGCGCTACGACACGAACGTTTTGTGCCACGAGCCGCCGAATCAATGCGCCACCGACAAAGCCGGAGCCCCCTGTGACGAATGCCTTTTTCATGCTACCTCTATAGCGTTGTTATAGCCCCAATATAGCGCCGCTATAGAAACCTGCAAGGCCACTAACGTGAAAGTGATGATCGCGACCGAAGAGCAGATTCTGATCGCTGCTGCCGGTCTTCTGGAAAAAGACGGCATCGAAGCCATCACGACGCGCGCGGTTTGTCAGGCTGCGGGGGTGACTGCGCCGACGCTGTATCATCACTTCGGTGACAAAGATGGTTTGCTGCGCGCCGTCGTCGCCCGGGGCGTCGAAACGTTCATCGCGCATAAGCGGGCCAACCGTCAGACGACGGATGCCATGGCCGATCTGAAGCGCGGTTGGAATGGTTGGATCGCATTCGCCCTCGAACGCCCCAAACTGTTCCGGCTGGTGATCGAGAGCACGCGGTCCGATCCGAGCGCGAGCCAAGAGGCTTTCGTCATTATGCGGGCGATCGTCGAGCGCTTGGCAATCGAAGGCCGCTTGACGACTGATGCCGACACGGCGGCACGGACGATCTGGGCGGCCTCCCACGGAGTCGTGACCCTGCTCATGCAAGGCACGCCTGTTGCTGAAATCAAGGCCTCGAGCGAATTACTGCTCGATGCGCTTATGGCCAAGCTCGTTCGACCAAAGTAATGGGCCGGTCCGCTGCGGTTCTCACCAGCGCAGAATGCGCGATCCGATCAGCGCGCCGAGACCGGTCATCAAAACGATGCCGATCGTGTACCAAGCCGCGAGAAACAGGGGGCTGTCGTCAGGGCAGTGGCTGGCATAGAGCGTTGCTGCGATACCTGCCGAAAGCAATCCGCCCACGGCGCCTGCAATCGCCGGGTTGGCCGGCGCGCCGCAGCGAAGCGCGTAAAGAACCGCAGCTAGCGGCGCCAGCGACAGAAGCGGGATGACGATGAGGCACGCTACCGAATTGTGGCCGATCATCCGCGCGTGCCATTCGTCAGACGGCACCGAGAGAAGTTCGAGCCCAACGCCGATCAAAAGCAGCGCCGGAGCGAGCGCCAGCAACCACAGTTTCTGTCCAGGCTGGAAATCCGGCCGTGCCAATCCGCGGACGAGAACGTAGGCGGGAATTGCGAGGCTCAGCGTCAGCACGAACTTGAAGACGAAGCGAAGCGAGGACGTCATCGATTCCGAGAAATTGTCCCGGACGCCGAGCACAGAGAGAAAGAGCAGGGCCGAGATCAATGCGCCTACGCCGACCGCTATCGCGACCGTCTGGGCAATCGGCGGCTCGACGCTTTTGGCATCGGCGGCAATGGCGTTGATGAGGTCGTCGGTCTTCATAGTTTCTTCTCTTGATAGGTATCGGCGAGTGTCTTCAGGCTCCGATGCAAGGCAACGCGAACGGCTACTTCACTCATTCCAAGCCGCTCGGCGACATCACGCGCCGATTGGCCGTCGATGCTCATCGACTGGACAATGTCGCGATTCTTGTCGGAGAGGCGACCGAGAACCCGCACCACGTCATGGGCATCGATGGAGGCCTGCTGGTCCTCACCTTCGAAGTCGAATTCGCTCAGATCCACCGGAACTTCGGGCCGCCGGCCGCGACGCCGCAGATTGTCGATCATCTTGTTGCGCACAATGGCCATCACCCAAGGCCCGAGCGGCAATGCCTGGTCCCATGTATGTCTTTTCAAATGGATTGCGAGCAGCACGTCCTGCACCACGTCCTCCACGTCGCTCGCCGGCACGCCAACGCCTGCGAAGCCCCGGCGAACGACGCCTCTCAACACCTGTGAAAGCTCGGAGAGCAGCCGGCGATAGGCGGCCTGATCGCCCGCGATTGCGGCGCGCATCAAGGCCGTCCATTCAGCGTCTCGAGCCTTTCGGTCCAAATTCACGCCTTCTCAGTTGTCTTCGGTGGCGGACGGCGAAATGTTACGTTGCGCGTGGAATAATATTAACGGGGTGTGCGGATTGGCGCGCCCGTCCGTTTGCCCCGCCGCATATGGCAGAGCCGCGACATGTTGCGCAAGATGGGCATAAAGGCCTGTTAGAAGGTGCCGGTTAAGCGGCGGGGAGCCAAATCCAAAGGATGGCGACGTAGGTGAGGCCGTGCAGCAGCTGGTCAATGCCGAGTGCCCACCAGAAATATTTGACCTTCGGCGTCCACCCTTCGCGGCGGACGATCTGCTCTTTCGTCCAGTCGATATGATAGTGAACGACGAATTCCCCCGCGAGAAGCACCGCCGCGAGGCCTGGACCGCCGCCTGGGAAAAGCAAAAAGACAGGCCCCGTCAATAGGATATGGATGAGCGCGTGCCACAGTCCGCCGGGCGCGCCGTAGGATCCCTTCTGGCGGAAGATCTGGTCCGTCTGGAGGATGAAGTCGGCGACCGCGTGCTTGACGAGCAGATATGTGATCGCGGCGAGCGCCGCGTGAACGGGTGACATGAGCTTCCATCGCCTGCCTGGCGGACGACCGGAGCGCCCGGACGCCCCGGAGGCTCATGTCGGATCGTCAACCCTACTTCCCCGGGCCGGTTATAGCGCAATGTAGCCCCGCAGGATGTCACCTAGGGAACAAGAGGTCTGCACAACCTTGGCCGTGCAGACCTCAGAGCTTCGTCGACGGCGGCGGTTGCGCCGCCTCAGTTCACGCGCTGAACCTCGACCAGATTGTCCGAGAACGTCGGTGCCCGGCCGAGGCCGCTCCACGCGTCCGACGAGATGGAGTTGACGGACCCGTCAGACCGGTTGAGGGACCGCCAATAGCCGAGCGTCGCAACGACGATGCCGGGCGTGACGTCGTCCGTCACACGCGCGACGCCTTCGAAGTCGCCGCGCTCATTCTGCACGCGCACCGGGTCGCCTTCGCGGATGTTGCGCTTGGCGGCATCGACCGGCGAAATCATCACGAACTGCTCGCCTTGGATTCTGATCTTGTGCGGCTCGTTGGCGTAGCACGAGTTCAGGAAGGCGTGGCTCTTCGGCGAGATGATGTTCAGCGGAAAGCGCTTTGCCAGTTCCGGGTTGGTCTCCGGCGATTCACGAACCGGCACGTAGCCGGGCAGCGGATCAATCGGCGTGCCGTCTTGTCCGCCGTCGTACATGGCGCGGAACGGCCCGGCGACGAAGTTCTTCGCGTCGTGCAGCAGCAGTTCGACTTTGCCCGATGGAGTCGGGAACTTGCCCTCGCTGTGCGGCGTGCGCGTATCCGCGGAGCCGACATCGATTTTGTAGTACCCGTGCTTCTTGAAGTACTCCATGTCGACGCCGCCCATCTTGGGGTCGGTCCAGTTGATGTATTCGGCGCAAAGCTCGCTGTCGGTCATTTTGAAGACCGGGTCGTCGAAGCCCATCTCCTTGGCGAGCAACCGCCACATGTCGCTCGTCGGCTTGCATTCGCCGGGCGGGTCGATGGCCTTCTCATTGTACGTGAAATAGAAGTGGCCCCAGGACCACATCATGTCTTCGGCTTCGCCCGCCATGGCGGACGGCAGGATGATGTCGGCATATTTCGCCGTGTCCGTGATGAAGTGCTCGGCAACGACCGTGAACAGGTCTTCCCGCAATAGTCCTTCGACGATCTTGTTGGTCTCGGGCGACTGACTGACTGGGTTGGTGCAGAAGACGAACATGCTCTTGATCGGCGGATCGAGCTTCATCTCCCCGTTCAGCGCTTGGCCGAGCCGGAGATTGTTGACGACGCGCGTGCCGGGCTTGATCCAGTCGGGCCGTGCGGCCTTCACCCAATCGACTGGGAAGTCCCACAGCGGCAACTGAAGCATGCCGCCGCCGACGTGACGCCACGACCCGCAGACCGCCGGAATTGCGTAAACGGCACGGGCAGCTTGCGCGCCGCCGGCCGAGCGTTCGATCGCGACGCCGATGCGGATAGCGGACGGTTGCGAGGTCGCGAATTCGCGGGCGAACTTGGTGACGTCGGCAGCCTTAACGCCGGTGACCTGCTCGACGTATTCGAGGGTGAATTCGGCTGCGCGAGCTTTGAGTTCAGGGAAGCCTTGCGTGTAATTGTCGACGTAGTCCTGGTCGATCAGTCCCTGCTCGACCATCGAATTGATGATGCCGAGAGCCAGCGCTCCGTCGGTGCCGGGCTTGGGGCAGATGTGCCAGTCGGCGGCCTTCGCCGTGCGGGATTTGTAGGGATCGACGACGACGACCTTGGCGCCGCGCTTCTGCGCTTCGAGCACGAAAGGCCAATGATGCAGGTTCGTCGAGATCGAATTGCAGGCCCAGATCACGATGTACTTGCTGTGTACGAAGCTTTCCGGATCGACGCCGCCCGTTGGACCATGTGTCAGAAGCCAAGCCGTCGACGAGCCCGACGTGCAGTAGGTCTTCTCGTTGACGGTCGAGCCGAGACGATTGAAGAACGGATCGCCTGAGTTGATGCCCTGCACGAGGCCCATGTTGCCGAGATAGCTTTGCGGCATGATCGCCTGCGCGCCGTGCGTTGCGATGATTTCGCGCCAGCGGGTGCCGATCTCGGAGATCGCTTCGTCCCAGGTGATGCGCTCGAAAACGTTGCCGCCATTCGGTCCCGAACCCTTCGGGCCGACGCGGCGGAGCGGATACATCAGCCGGTCCGGGTTGACGTGGTGCTCGGCGAAGTCCTTGAGCTTCACGCACAAGCCGCCGCGCGTGATGGGATGTTCTTTGTTGCCGCGCACCTCGACGAGCCGGCCATCCTGGACTTCGTAGATCATCGCGCAAGTGTCCGGGCAATCGTGCGGACAGGCGCCGAAAAACTTTTCGCGAGGCGGTTGGTCGTTCATTCATCCCTCCAGTCGATGCCGGTCGTTTAACGACCTGTTCTGCTGTGACAATCTGGCATCGAAACCGCGATGCGTCCAATCGAAAGAACAGATTGTGAGCCGGTCAGCTCATGGCCGGGCATGGTGCCTGCCGGTCTACGGCAATCAGGGCACGTCGGGGGCGGCGCACGCATCTTCGTAGCGGTGCGTCCTGCCTTCGCGGTCGGTGAAAACATTGACACCGTCGTCCGCCGTCGTGGCGTGCCGCTCGATCGGGACCTTGCCGAAGGCGCCCGGCAGGTCGAGCACGTACGTCGGGAGCGCTAGCCCGGAGATGCGCTGGCGCAATTCGGCCATCAATGCTCGGCCTTCGGCGATGGTCGTTCGAAAGTGCGCGGTGCCGGGCGCGAGGTCGCCGTGATGGAGATAGTACGGCTTTACGCGTAACTCGACGAGGCGGCGCATCAGAGCTTCGAGCGCGTCGACGTTATCGTTGACGCCTTTCAGCAGCACGGTCTGGCTGACGAGCGGAATGCCAGCGTCGACCAGCCGGGCGATGGCATCGCTTGCGGGTCCTTCAAGCTCGCGCGCGTGGTTCGTGTGAATTCCGACGAAGACGGTTTTCGTCGTCGCTTTCAGTGCAGCGATAAGATCGTCCGTTATGCGGGTGGGGTCTGCGACTGGGACGCGCGTGTGCCAGCGCAAGATTTTGACGTGAGGGATCGCAGTCAATGCTGCGGTGACGTCCTCGATGCGGCGCGGAGAGAGGATGAAGGGATCGCCTCCCGTCAGGATGACTTCCCAGATTTTGGGATTTGCGGCGATGTAGTCGAGAGCGGATGCAAGGTCGGCGGCTGAAAGGGCTTCGCCGTTGCTCGGTCCGACCATTTCGCGGCGGAAGCAGAAGCGGCAATAGACGGGACAGACGCTCGCGATCTTCAGCAGCACGCGATCCGCGTACCGGTGCACGATGCCGGGCGCTGGGCTCTTGAGGTTGTCTCCGATCGGATCGGCTTCTTCGCGCGGATGCGTTTCGAGTTCTTCAGCGCTGGGGATGAATTGGCGAGCAATCGGGTCGTTAGGGTCGTTCGGATCGATCAGGTTGGCGATGACGGGTGTGACCGCAATGGCGTAGCGCGCCTCGACACGAACAAGCCCGTCTCGTGCACTTTCAGGAGCAAAGCCACTACGAATTACTTCGGCGGCGGATCTAAGTGAAACATTACGCGTCATCGGTCGCGGTTCGTGCCACCAAGCAGCATTGGGTTTGCCAAACTGTGTGTGTACGACGAGGAATCAAGAAAGGGCCACAGGGTATGATCGCGGGCCTTGAGGTACCCATCCTTCCGCGCCTGCCAGCCTTTCCCAAATCCGAGCGACATCAAAATGGTCCGCCATTTTCGGGGAAAAAGAAAATGGTTCGGGTGTTTAATCTCGGGCCATCCGTAGGGCAAATCGGAATAAAGGAAGAGAAGAAGTCTCGCGACGATGTGACGGCCTTCTGCTTTCAACCTATGGCGACCAATCAATTTGTGCGTTCTAAGATCACTGTAAGTCATCCACATTACCCAGAAAATGGCACAGACGGCGGGATCGCGTGACTGCGGTACGGCGTCGTCGAATTCATCATTTGTGATTTGGCCAGCCACTAGACGCCTGATCGCGATTGCAAATTGCTTGCGGGCAACGCGGTCGACCGGGTTGTTTATCACTTGCTTGTCCTCGGTTCGTTTTGCGTCACTGGCCAAGAGTCAGTGTCGTGATCCGGGTGCTGATGGGAAACGAGCGTCTTCAGAAATGGCGCCGCGTTCGCGTCCGCAAGCGTATCATGCTGCGGAAGGCCCGGAATGGTGTCCGCAAACGGGAGCTTGGCTTCGACGCCCCACTGCACTTTCGGCACGATCTCCGCCGGATTGTCGAAGGCTCCGACGGCGATCGCCACGCCGTCGGGTGCTTCATAGGTGAGCGGCGTACCGCAGTTGGCGCAGAAGCCACGCGACACGGCGTTCGACGACTGGAATTTCGCCGGGGTTCCTCGTGTCCAAACGAGTTTTGCATCACGTACGCTTACCAGAGGAGCATAAAGGGCGCCGAATGCCTTCTGGCACATCCGGCAGTGGCACACGGAGGCATCGCCGAGTGTTCCCTCGATACGAAAACGGATTGCTCCGCACTGGCATCCGCCGGTTTGCTTGTCGCTCGTGGGCATCGTCACTAGCTCCTTTCCGCGTCTGCCATAGGCGTCCAGATCACTTGATCGACGCGTTCGGCGCCGGTCGCCAACATCACCAGCCGGTCGAAGCCGAGAGCGCAGCCGGAAGCCGGTGGCATCTCGGCGAGTGCTGCGAGGAAATCCTCATCCAGCGGATAGTGTTCGCCGTATATGCGCTGCTTGTCGGCCATCCAGGTTTCGAAGCGGCGGCGCTGTTCGGCGGCGTCCGTCAATTCGCCGAAGCCGTTCGCCAGCTCAACACCACAGACGTAAAGCTCGAAGCGCTCGGCAACTGCCGGATCCTCAGCGCTCGGCCGGGCCAGCGCGGCTTCCGCTATCGGATACTCGCACAGGATTTCCGGCCGGTAGAGTCCAAGTCCCGGCTCGATCTTTTCAACCAGTACGCGGCTGAAAATATCCGACCAAGTGTCGTCCTCGCCGACGCGAATGCCTTTGGCTTTCGCGAAGTCTGCAAGCTTGGCACGATCGACCGACGTTGCGCTCGTCGTCTTGTGCAGCGGAATTTCGGCAAACTGAGCAAACGCCTGATAAAGCGTCGTCCAGTCGTAGCGTTTGGTCATATCGCACGGCTTGCCGCGAAACGACCACTCTGTGCGCCCCGTCGTCTCCGCGGCGATATCGAGGATCGCCTGGCAATCCGCCCACAAAGTTTCGTACGGCTCGTTCGCCCGGTACCATTCCAGCATCGTGAATTCGGGCGAATGCAGGCTGCCCCGCTCGCGGTTGCGAAAGACTGGGGCGAAAGCGAAAATCTTCGTCTCGCCGGCCGCCAAGATCTTCTTCATCGCGAACTCGGGCGAGGTGTGGAGATAGAGGTCCCGGCGCGTGAGATCGGTTCCGATAAGCTCGGTCCTGAAGGCGTGCAGATGTGTCTCGTTGCCGGGTGAAACCTGCAACAGGCCCGGTTCGACTTCGAGGAACCCTTGCGAAAGAAACCAACTTCTTATCGCGGACTTGATCCGGCCCCGGCCAATGAGAAAAGGCCTGCGGTCGGCATGGCGATCAGGTCTCCACCAGGAGGAAAGTTGCGACATGCTGACAAATTGAGGGTTAAGCACAGGGGTGCCGCACTTGGCGGCAACTGACTAAGCGGGTATGAGACGCGACAGAATCCCTGAAGGCTTCCGCCGGCCGGCCGCCCATGTGGCGGCCGTAGCGCATGAATTTTGAGATCGGAGACGTTACGTGGTGAAGGTTATTGCAAGCTCGGTTCGTAAAGGCAACGTGCTCGATCTCGATGGCAGGCTTGCCGTCGTGATGAGCGCGGAAAATATCCATCCGGGCAAGGGCACCCCCGTAACCCATCTCGAACTGCGCCGCATCGCTGACGGCGTGAAGCTTGTCGAGCGTTACCGCACGACCGACCAGGTCGAGCGCGCCTATCTCGATGAAAAGGACTACAATTTTCTCTACGAGGACGACATGGGCTACAACTTCATGCAGCCCGAGACCTTCGACCAGATCGCCATCAACAAGGACGTCGTCGGCGATCAGGGTCAGTGGCTGCAGGAAGGCATGACGTGCCTCGTATCGCTGCATGAAGGCAACCCGATTTCCATCGAACTGCCGCAGCGCGTGACGTTTGAAATCGTCGAAGCCGACCCCGTCGTCAAGGGCCAGACAGCTTCATCGTCCTATAAGCCCGCGAAGCTTTCGAACGGCGCTCGCGTGATGGTGCCGCCGCACATCGGCGCCGGTACGCGTGTCGTCGTCATGACGGCTGACGGCTCTTACGTCGAACGCGCGAAGGACTAATTCGACGGGTTCGGCCTATCGATATCAGGCCGCGTGAGACGTCAGTTGCTCCGCGCGTTGCGGGGCGACTTCTTCACATACGACTTTGAATTCAGCCAGATAGTGCTGACCGAACGACGTGATCATGGCCACGTCGGCGGCGTCGCGTCCGCGCGCGATGACGACGCGGCCGGTTCGCGGCGCGTTGTGGCGGGCGTCGAATGTCACCCAGCGATGGTCGATGTAGGCTTCGAACCAAGCGCTGAAGTCCATTGGCGCCGGATCGGGAGGCACGCCGATGTCTCCGAGGAAGCCGTTGACGTATGCCGCCGGAATGTTCAGGCAGCGGCAGAAGGCGATGGCGAGATGCGCGAAGTCGCGGCAGACGCCGGTTCCCTCCTTATAGGCTTCCTCCGCCGTGCGTGTTGAGCGGGCGGCCTGATAATCAAACTTGATGTGGTTGTGAACGAATTCGCAGATGGCTTTGACGCGCGCGTATCCGGGGGAAACGTTGCCGAAGAGCTGCCACGCGATCGGCGTCAGTTCGTCGGTTTCGCAGTAGCGGCTGCCGCCCAAGAAGTGCATCGCGTAGTTCGGAAGGTCGGGTATCGGAATTTCGCGGGCGTTGAGCGGCGTTTCTTCGAGAACGCCGGGATCGCGAACGACAGCACGATAGCTGAGCTTCAGATGACCAGCGGGCGCGACGAGCCGTTGCGTCCGGTTTCCATAGAGATCGAGTCCGCGCTCGATGGGGATGTCAGGAACGTTCAGCGCGCTTTCATAGATGATGTCGCGGCGGCGACTCGGATGAACGTCGAGAAGCAATAGAAGTGGCGTCGGCGCTTGAAATTGCAGACCGATGTCGTAACCAACGTGAATAAGCATATACGGCGCCTCGGTCCAACAGATGAGCCCGAAAAACGCGACGCTCGGCTCGAATGTTCCCGAGAGAGATGAAATCGCCCGGATTTTGAGGAATGCCGGTGTCCGATTGGGACGTGTGCCTATTAAACCATCAGATATCGAGCTTCAGCACTTTCACCGTGGCGCCAACGGGCTGAGCGGGCGCGTCTGCCGGGATTACGACGAGACAATCCGCACGCTGCAAGGATTTGATCAGACCGCTGTCCTGACTTTTGAAGGCCACGACGCGCGGGGGGACCTCGCTCGTATCCAATCGTCCGCGCATGTAGTGTTCACGGGGGCCGTTGGCGGGCAGGGGTTCGGCTAGCACGGCTGTCACCGCTTGGAACGGGGTTTCCCGTCCGAGCAGCCGGCCGATGAGCGGCACGAGAAATACCCGTGCGCAGATCATAGCGGAAACCGGATTTCCGGGCAGGCCCAGGCAGAATTGCGTCTTGCCGTTCGGGATGCGCGATCCGAAGAACAGCGGCTTCCCAGGGCGCATCGCGATTTTATAGAAATCAAGCTTCGCACCTGCCTTTTCGAGCGCCGGCCGGACGAGATCGTGATCGCCGACGGATGCGCCGCCGCTCGTCACCAGGATGTCGGCGCCATTGGAGGCCGCGATACGGTCGTCGAGGGACGCGAAGGTATCGCGTGCAATTCCGAGAAAGCGGGCTTCTGCGCCAGCGGCTTCAACGACGGCCGCAAGGCCGTAGGCATTGGAAGCAGAAATCTGGCCCGGTCCGAGGGGATTTCCAGGGGGCACAAGCTCATCGCCCGTCGATATGATGGCGACGACCGGTTTGCGCACGACCGGAAGCTCGGCATGACCCGACGACGCGCCGATCAGCACGTCGCGTGCTGTCAGGCATCGCCCTGCTTCAAGAAGGATATCGTCGGTCCTGAAGTCCTCGCCTTTGGGTCTGATGTTGGCGCCGCGGGCCGCGGTCTCGCGCACGGTGATCGCTTTTCCCGATGCGTCGACATTTTCCTGAATGACGATGGCATCGGCGCCTTCCGGTATGCGGCCGCCTGTGAAGATGCGGACGGCTTCGCCTTTGTCGAGTGCACCCGTGAAGGGACGGCCTGCGCCAGCCTCTCCGATTACTGTGAGCGACGCGGGAACGCTCGCAACGTCGTCCGCGCGCACGGCGTAGCCGTCCATCGCGGAGGCATCGAACGGCGGATTATCAAGCTTGGAAATGACCGGTGCCGCAAGCGTACGGCCTCGCGCCTGGAGCAGGTGAACGGTTTCGCTCTCCAGGGTCGTCGCGACACCCAAAATGCGCTTCAGCGCCTCGGCGACGGGCAGCAGTGACATTGGCGTCAGGCGCCTCCGGAACGCGAGTCTTTTTTCATCGCGTTTTCTTCAGGCGAACCGGTGTCCACTTCGCCTGAAAACGCTCTAGCCGGCACGGTAGACACCCGATTTGCCGCCGTCCTTCGCGATCAGGCGGACGCCGTTGATCGTCATCGATTTGTCGGCGGCTTTGAGCATGTCGTAGAGCGTCAGGCAGGCGACCGACACGGCCGTCAATGCCTCCATCTCGACGCCCGTTTGGCTCGAAACCTTTACCTCAGCCCACACGCGGACGCCGGGCGGGTCCTGGGAGAGCTCGAAGTCGACAGTTGCTTTGGTGAGCTGGAGCGGGTGGCAAAGGGGGATAAGCTCGTGGGTGCGCTTGGCTGCCATGATGCCAGCGAGGCGCGCGGTGCCGATCACGTCGCCTTTGTGCGCCTCGCCCTTCTCAATGAGTTCCAACGTGGCGGGCCGCATCGCGACAAAGCCCTCGGCCACAGCACGGCGCGCCGTGACGGACTTTTCCGAGACATCGACCATCCGGGCTTCGCCCTTTTCGTTGATGTGGGAGAGCTTGCTCATGACAGGGCCACCGGTTGGAGCAGGGCCTTCGTCGCGGCGGTCACATCAGCTTGCCGCATCAGGCTTTCGCCGACGAGGAACGTGCCGACGCCAATTTTGGAGAGGCGCGCGATGTCGGTGCTCGTGAAGATGCCGCTTTCGCCGACGACAATTCTGCCGGCGGGAATCCGCGGGGCGAGCTGTTCCGTGGTCTCGAGTTTCACATCAAAGGTCTTGAGGTTGCGATTGTTGATGCCGATGAGGCGGCAATCGAGTTTCAGCGCGCGTTCCAGTTCCTCTCTGTCGTGGACTTCGGCGATGGCATCCATGCCCCAGTCCTGTGCAGCGGCCGCGAGATCGTGAGCCGTCGCATCGTCGACCTCCGCGAGGATGATCAGGATGCAGTCTGCGCCCCAGGCGCGGGCTTCTGCGACTTGATAGGTGTCGATCATGAAGTCCTTGCGCAATACGGGAAGCGACGTCGCCTCGCGCGCTGCCGTCAAGAACTCGGGTGCGCCCTGAAAGGACGGGCGGTCGGTCAGCACCGAAAGACACGCGGCGCCGCCCGCTTCATAGGCTTTGGCGAGGGCCGGCGGATCGAAGTCGGCGCGGATCAGGCCTTTCGAAGGCGATGCCTTTTTGATTTCGGCGATCAGCGCGGGTTGCTTATTCTGAAGCTTCGCTTCGATGGCGCCGGCGAACGAGCGGACCTTCGGCGCCGAGCGTGCATACTCGGCAATGACGCGCAGCGGCTTCAGCGTTTTGGCGCGCGCGACCTCTTCGCGCTTATAGGCGGTGATTTTGTCGAGGATGTCGGCCATCTCTTAAACTCGTTCGTTGGTGACGGCGACCAGTCGGTCGAGCGCGCGTGCGGCGCGGCCGCTATCGATAGACAATTCGGCTTTCGCGATTCCATCCGGCAGCCCGTCGGCCTTGCCGGCGACGATGAGTGCTGCGGCTGTATTCAGAACGACGATGTCGCGATAAGGGCCCGTTTCGCCCTGGAGAAGCGCGTGAATGGCAGCCGCGTTGGTGGCTGCATCGCCACCCTTCAGTGCTTCGATGCTCGCACGTTCGAGACCCGCATCTTCGGGCGTCAGATCGAAGGCGAAGATATCGCCGTCCTTCAATTCGGCGACGTGGGTCACGCCCGTCGTCGTCAGTTCGTCCATGCCGTCGGCGCCGTGGACAACCCATGCATGAGTTGAGCCGAGCTGGCGGAGAACTTCGGCGATCGGTTCGACGAGCTTCCTGTCATAGACGCCGAGGACCTGACGCGTCACGCGCGCCGGACTGCAGAGAGGTCCGAGCAGATTGAAGATCGTTCGGAGGCCGAGGTCAGCGCGGATCGGCGCCCACATCTTGAATGTTGGATGATAGAGCGGCGCCCAAAGGAAGCCCACTCCCGCGTCGGCAATCGCCTGTGAGACGATGACGGGCGGAACGTCGAGTTTGACGCCGAGTGCGGAGAGGACGTCGGAGGCGCCGGAGAGCGAGGTCACGGCCCGGTTGCCGTGCTTGGCGACGATCGCGCCGGCTCCGGCTGCAACGAACGTTGCAGCAGTCGAAATATTGTAAGTGCCGCTGCTATCGCCGCCGGTACCGACGATGTCGATGGCGCCGGGCGGGGCATCGACCGTCGTCATCCGGCCACGCACGAACTTGGCGGCGCCCGTGATTTCTTCCGTCGTTTCGCCGCGAACGCGAACGCCCATCAGGAATGCGCCCATGGCGACAGGCGGGGCGATGCCGGACATCAGAAGATCGAGCGCTTGCTGCATGCCCTCGTCGCCGAGGGTTTCCCCTTCGGCGATGCGATTCATCAGATGCTTCAGTTCGCGGGCCGGATTGGCGACGGTTGCGGTGGTTGTCACAGTGCTTGTCACGGTTCAGGCCGCCTTACGGCTTTTCGGCGTGAAGCCTGCGAGCGAAAGAAAATTGGCAAGGAGCGCGTGCCCTTGCTCGGAGGCGATGCTTTCAGGATGGAACTGAACGCCGTGGACGGGGTGCGTCTTGTGCTGCAGCCCCATGATGATTCCATCGTCGGTTTCGGCCGTGACCTCCAGGCAATCGGGAAGCGTCGCGCGGTCGACGATGAGCGAATGATAGCGTGTGATCTCGAAGTGTTTCGGCAGATCCTTGAAGATGCCTTTGCCGGTGTTGGAGATCGTCGACAGCTTCCCGTGCATCGGAGATGGGGCGCGAATGACGTCGCCGCCGTAGGCTTGTCCGATCGCCTGATGGCCGAGGCAGACGCCAAGCAGCGGGATCGTGGGGCCGGCTTTCTTGATGAGGTCGAGGCAGACACCGGCTTCGTTCGGCGTGCACGGACCCGGCGACAGGACGATCGCTTGCGGCTTCTTCGCGAGCACTTCGTCGGCTGAAACCTTGTCGTTGCGAATGACGACGCTTTCGGCGCCAAGCTCACCCAGATAATGGACGAGATTGTAGGTGAAGCTATCGTAGTTATCGATCAGGATCAGCATATTGGCCCTTAGTCTGCCGCGCGTATCATAGCGGACAACGCCCTTCTAGCAGACCCCGGACGCACCGCGACACGGAAAATATGGCCCCCAGACCGCTTGTTTCAACGCGGGACGGCGTTTCGGCGTTTCAGCTGCGGTCGCGTGGCGTGATAAAGGCCTCGAGGTGACCGGAGGCGGGTGTCAAATCGCGCCAGGTGACTTGCGGGAAGGTAAAGGTCGCCAGGGCGGCGGTCGGAAACTTATCTTCCAAACGCGATATCGACTTGGCGTCGCCCGTGCCTGCCAGCATCAGGGCGAGGCCATGCATTCCCGGGTTGTGACCGATCATCAATACGCGCTTGATGCCGACGGGAACGGTCTTCAGGCGCGCTAATAAAGTGTCCGGGCCCGTTAGATACAACTGATCGTCGAATGTGACCTCGGCGTCTTTGACGTATGAAGTGATCAGCGACAGCGTCTCGCGGGTCCGCTTGGCGGGGGAGCAAAGGATCTGCTCGGGGGCGAATTGGAGTTCCTTCAGAACGCCTCCCATGACCGGCGCGGCGGCGCGCCCCCGGTCATTCAAGGCGCGGTCCAAATCGTCGATGTCCTTCGCGTCCCAGCTTGATTTCGCGTGGCGGAGGAGGGCAAGAGAAAGCATTCTGGCCTTGGGCTGGCGTTGCGGGACGAAGAGACCTTACAGCAGGTCATCGATGCCGTTAAGCGATAGGCCATAGATTCGCGCTGGCGTGATGACAAGGTCCATCCGCAATGGATTATCTACTGGCGCCGTTTTTTTGGATTCTTGCCATTCTCATCAGCATTGTCTGGTGGGTTTTCACGCAACTTCTATGGATCGTGTTGTGGTTGCTGCTGCCGTTCGCGGTCGTGGCGTTCATTGCGCTGCGTGTCGCCGAGCGCGTTCTCGGCCAGGAGACGGTCCGGGCGTGGGTGAAGGCGCGCAGTCAGAAATACGGGGTCGCGGCATCGAAACGTATACAGCGCGTGGCGTTCGCGCTCGGTGTCTTGCCGGTCCGCGTACTCTTCTGGTTACCGATCTACGCAGTCTGGCACAGTGTCATCAGCCTTTTGTGGCGGCCGAAATGGTCGCCATGGCAGCGAGCATGGGCAAAGCGCTGGCGCGCCGAGACGACGAAGGTTCGCTGAGTGGCGCGCGCGCCGGTCTACGATCGAGCGACGTTGGATGAGCGCGAGGCGAAGCGAACGGCTTCTTCGGCGGCACGCACCACGGCTTTCGCCTTATTGATGCATTCCTGCTGTTCGTTTTCGGGGATGCTGTCGTGCACGATGCCGGCGCCCGCCTGCACATGGATCATGCCGTCCTTCAGGATTGCCGTGCGCAGAACGATGCAGGTGTCCATCTCGCCATTCGCCGAGAAATAGCCGACGCAGCCCGCATAGGGGCCGCGTTTCGCCTTTTCGAATTCGGCGATGATCTCCATGGCGCGCACCTTCGGCGCACCCGATACCGTGCCTGCGGGGAAGCCCGCCATCAGGGCGTCGATCGCATCGTGATTTTTTTCGTCCAGCTTGCCGATCACATTCGAAACGATGTGCATGACGTGGCTGTAGCGTTCGATGACGAATTTATCGGTGACGGTAACGCTGCCGGGTTCGGAGACGCGTCCGACGTCGTTGCGGCCGAGGTCGAGCAGCATCAGATGCTCGGAGCGCTCCTTGGGATCGGCGAGGAGCTTCGCTGCCAACGCCTTGTCTTCCGCGTCGGTCGCGCCGCGGGTTGCGGTGCCGGCGATGGGCCGGATGGTGACGACGCCGTCGCGCGCGCGGACGAGAATTTCGGGCGACGATCCGACGAGCTGGAAGCTGCCGAAATCGAGATGGAACAGAAACGGCGACGGATTGAGCCGCCGCAACGCGCGATAGAGCGCGAATGAGGGAAGTGCAAACGGCGCGGAGAAACGCTGCGAAAGCACGACCTGAAAGATGTCGCCGGCTTTGATGTATTCCTTCGCCTTCGTGACCATCGCCATGTAGTCGGCGGGCGTGGTGTTCGATTGCGGCTCGGGAAGCGCGTGGTTTGGCTGAGGCGCCGAAGAAGCGAGCGGTAGCGGCGTCTCGAGAGCATGAATCGTCTTGTCGATGCGCGCGAGCGCTTCGCCGTAGGCGTCGGCGGCGGAGACGTTCTCGCGTGGCCGGACCGGCGTCACGAGCGTCATCTCATCCTTGACGTTGTCGAAGATGAGCATCAGCGTCGGCCGAATCAGGATGGCATCCGGAACGCCGAGGGCGTCCGGTTTCATCTCGGGCAGTTTTTCGATCAGCCGAACCGTGTCGTAGCCCATATAGCCGAAAATGCCGGCCGCCATTGGCGGCAAGGCCTCAGGCAGAGAGATCGCGCTATCGGCCAGAAGCTTGCGCAGCGATTCCAAAGCCTGGTTGTCGTCGGGCGTAAACGCTTCGGGACTGGTGTCCGGAGTTCGATTGATTTCCGCCGTGTTGCCGTTCGCTCTCCAGATCAAGTCCGGCGCGAAGCCGATGACGGAATAGCGTCCGCGTGCCGACCCGCCTTCGACCGATTCCAACAGGAAGCTCATGGCGCGACGCTCGCCGAGCTTCAAGTAGGCGGACACCGGCGTTTCGAGATCTGCGATGAGGCGCGTCCAGACGACCTGGGCCGTGCCGTCATCGTAGATTTTTGCGAACTGATCGATCGCGGGGAAGATATCCGCTCGTGTCGTGTCAGAATTGGCCGATGCCGGCGCTGCCGTTGAGGCGGTCACGTTGCTCTCACTCTTCGCTGAGGCCGAGAGCGGCATTCATCTCCGCCGCATTCACCGTGGTGCCGAGGCGCTTTTTGAGCGCTTCCGTGTATTCGGTGAGCGACTGGTTTGCGAGTTCGGCATTGAGCTGACGCATCAACTGATCCGTTTCGGTGAGGGAGGCTTCGGGCGCCGCGATGACATCGGCAACACGGAAGACGACTGCCGTCGTCTGGTCGGGCGACGCGCCATGGCTCCCTTTGCCCTTAGCTAATGCAAACGCCTGTGCGACGACGGCATCCGAAAGGCTCTGCGGTATGGTCTTGCGCGTCAGCGGGTCGGTCTTCTCGACTTTATTTTTCGCTTCGGCTTCGAGCGCCGTCATCGGCTCACCGGCGTTGACGCGATCTACGAGCTTCTTTGCCAGCTCTTCGAGCAGGCGGTGACGCTCGGACGCGATATAGTTGTCCTTTACTTGATCCTTGACCGTGTCGAACGGCTTCTGCTTCGGGGCATCGTTCGACAGAACGTTGATCCAGGCATAACCGCCGTCCGAAAGCTCGATTGCCGTGTCGTCCGAGCTGTTGTCGGGAGCGAATGCGCGAGTGACGATCTTGCGGAGGTCGGGTGTTTCCATCACGGGCTTGCCTTCAGGCGAAAGACCGGTTGCGTCCGTTGCCGGGATTTCCTTGAAGGCGAGCTTCGATGCCTCCGCGATCTCCGTCAATGTTTTGCCGGCGATGCGGTTGTCTTCGATTTCGTCGTGCTTGTTCTGCAGCTCGGACTTGGCTTTTTCAGTCGCGAGCTTATCGCGCACCTGATCCTTGACGTCGGCCAATGTGCGGGTGATGCCCGGATCGATTTGCGTGACGCGCAGGATGACCGTCGCGAAGCGGCCTTCGACGACGTCGGAATATTTGTCCTTTTCGAGCGAGAAGGCGACATCGGCGATCTTCGGGTCGATCAGGGATTTCTTCGTCACCAAGCCGAGGTCGACGTCGGTATCCTTGGCGCCGGCTTCCTTCGCGACGTCGCCGAAGGACTTCTTGCCGTCGCGGAGATCTTTGAGGGCCGCTTCCGCCGTCGCCTTGTCCTTGAAGGCGATCTGCTGAATGCGCCGCTCCTCGGGCTTGTTGTAGGTCTCTTTGGTCGCTTCGTAGGACTTCTCGATATCTTCGTCAGTGATCGTGACGTGGTTCTTCAAGTCATCGACACTGAGCGTCAGCACCTGCACCTTGCGGTACTCGGGCGTCATGTATTTCGACTTGTCCTTGTCGTAGAGCTCCTTGAGCTTTTCATCCGTCGCTTCAGCGACGGTGACAGCTTCTGGATCGATCTTGACCCACTCGATGACGCGCTTCTCGTCATTGTAGGCGTGCATGAGATCGAAGAGCGGTTTCGGCACGGTCTGGCCGGTCACGAGCGATCTGATGATCGCGGCTCTCAGCTCATCCTTGCGGCGGAGGTCCAGGAAGCCGCGTTCGGTCATCCCGATCTGGCGGAGCAGGGCGTCGAAATTCGGCTTCGAGAATTTGCCGTCGATCTGGAAGTCGGGATCGGACTGGATGCCGTCGACGAGCGTCTGGTCGGAGAGGGCGAGACCGAGCTGCTGGCCATGCGCTTCGACCGCTGCGCCGCTGATGAGCTGGGCTAGAACTCTTTTGTCGAGACCGAACGCGCGGCCCTGCTCAGCGGTGATTCGCTGGCGAGCCTGCTGAGAAACCCGGTCGAGCTCGTTCTGATAGGCGCGGCGAAACTCTTCGTCCGAAATGGCGGTGCTGCCGACATGGGCGACGGCTCCTCGGCCCCAGCCGCGGAACACGTCATGGACGCCCCAGATGCCGAAGCTCAGCACGAGCAATCCGAACAGCAGCTTGGCGACCCGCGTCTGGGCGCCGCGTCTTAGAGCTTCGAGCATAGGTAAAGACGTCCCGTTGATGGAAGCGTGACGCTGCCGCGGGAGGGCGTAAGGTCAACGAGCTTCAGATGACGAACCGCGCCCTCGAACAGGGCGATGGCGTGATATGAAGCGCAGGCCGTTTCGGATTGCAAGGGCGACCGGGAAGAGGTTACGGAGTGTTCACGACGGCGGGCGCTCGAAAAGCGTGTTCGCGTCCGCAAAAAGAGGGACGGGATGGTGAATCATCGGCGCGAAATTCGGCCTCTGGTTGCTGGAAATTGGAAGATGAACGGCCTGAAGGCGAACTTCGGCGAGGTTCAGGCCGTCGGTGACGCCCTTCTCGGTCCGCTGGCGTCCGTCGCGGCCGATGTGATGATTGCCCCTCCTGCGACGCTTATCGCCGGATTTGCGTCGGGCCTCGGGGAACGTCCCGTATTGCTCGCCGGGCAGGATTGTCACGCCAAAGCGAGCGGCGCTCATACCGGCGACATTTCGGCCGAGATGCTGAAGGACGCGGGTGCGTCGGCCGTGATCGTCGGCCATTCGGAGCGTCGCGCGGATCATGGTGAAACGAGCGAGCAGGTGAGGGCGAAGGCGGAAGCTGCGCACCGGGCCGGGCTCGTCGCGATTGTATGTATCGGCGAAACTCAGGAAGAGCGCGCCGCCGGTGCGACGCTCGATGTGGTGTCGCGGCAACTCAAGGGATCGATGCCCAAGGCGTCAACTGCGGTCGATACGGCCGTCGCCTATGAGCCGGTCTGGGCGATCGGCACGGGGCTTACGCCGACGCCCGACGATGTTAAAATCGTACATGCTGCCATTCGGAGGGATCTCGTGGATCTCATCGGACCGGAAGGCGCGCACATGCGGATTCTCTATGGCGGTTCGGTCAAGCCCGACAATGCGGCGACGCTAATGTCTGTTGAAAACGTCAATGGCGCGCTCGTCGGCGGTGCGAGCCTCAAGGCAAGCGATTTTCTCGCCATAGTTCGCGCATACGAGAATCCGTGATGCCTCTACCTTTTCGCCACGCTGTCGCTCTGGCACTCGCGCCGCTTTTTTGCGCGCCGATCGGTACTTCATACAATGCATGGGCGACGCAGCCTAAGGTCGATCCCGAGACATGCACCGCGCTCAGGCTGGAGCAGATCAAGTTCCGCGCGTCGGGTATTCTCGACGACATGAGCAAAGGCCCGCAATGGGCGAAGGCCAATCTGCCGGCGGACCGGCTGCGCGAGATCGAGCATTTCATTCAACTCGACGAGCAGGTGAAATTCGGCTGCCGCGACGCCAAGCTTTCGGCCGAGGCGGAACGGGCGAGCGAAGCGGCGGCGCGCATCGAGCTCAATTCCGACGCCGATCCGACCGCGCCTGTCGCGCACGACCCGCCGAAGCCCGGTTCGGAGAAGGCAGGCTCGCAGAAATCTGCTTCGCCAGCGAAAAAGGACGCGCTCCAAAAGGACGGGCCGAAAAAGGGAACGCACAAGAAAGCAAAGCCGGCTGAGCCGAAGGCCGAGAACGACGATTCTTCTAAGCCCGGGCCTTCTAAGTCCGGGCCCGCTAAGCCCGCGAAGCCGAAGGTCTCTCAGGAAACGCCGGCTCCCGCGCCGCCTGTCATCGTCCATGACGCCTATCGCGGGGACCCGCGGCCGGCCGAGACGGCGTCCGACGCTCATCCGTCCTTCGTGCCGGAACCCTCGTTGCCGTCGTTCGGCTTCGGGGAAACGGTGGTTTTGCCGCACTCGGAACCTTGAACGCGCTCAAAACCCTCCCGAAGTAAAGCGGGTTAACGTTCGCGGCTGAACGACCATCGCAAAAGCCGGTCATCGGGGCTGGTTCATCGCGACAGGCTAGTGTATAGGCGCACGCTTGCTGGGCTTGCTGCCCGCTCAATCCGGATCAAATTCTATGGCCACCGTACTGCTCGTTATCCATTTGATGATCGCCACGGCGCTTGTCGCTGTTGTGCTTTTGCAGAAATCCGAGGGCGGTGCGCTCGGCATCGGCGGCGGTGGTGGCGGCGGCTTCCTGACGGGACGCGGAACGGCCAACCTGTTGACGCGGACGACTGCGGGCCTTGCTGCGGCTTTCTTCGCAACGAGCATTTTGCTGACGATCCTCGCCAATCACAACGCTCCGCGCGGGTCGGTGTTCGATGGCGTGAAGGCTCCGGCCAGCGGAACGCAGGTTCCGGCAGCCGGCGGAGAAGCCCCGAAGGGAGAGCCCGGACGTGGCGGCATCCTGGACAAGCTCGACGCGCCCCGTGCGCCACTCGTCCCTCAGAATCAGTAGTCGATAGCCAGGAATCATGTGCGCTACCGGGGTCTAAGGCCCCGGGCGGCTGGACCCCCAGCCTGTTCCCTGCAAAAATGGGAACAAATGGGGGACTGTCATGGCTGACTTCAGGTCGATCCGGCGTGGGCGCTTCTGCCGCCACGCATCGCGTTTGTCCGCGCTTGTCGTGAGCGCCGGAGCGCTTCTTCAATTCGGCGGTTGCGGCGCCACGCTCGGTGATCTGACGACGGGGTCGGTCACCAATTATCAGGCCGCGAATTTGTTCGCGCCTGCCGGATACAGCATTTCCGCCAATTCGGATGGCAGCATTCACGTTTCGGCGGCGGGTTCTCCGGGAACGCCGTCCGACCGGCTCGAGAAAATTGCCTTGGCCGCCGCCGCTGACTACGGCGCCCAGCAGCATCAGAAGACGTTCACATCGACGCTCGCGCAGACGTCATTCAAGTGCGGAAAGACGAAGATGAGCGAGAAGGGTCAACAGGTCACCATCAAGCCGACCGATCTGCGCATCGTCGCGATCGACGTTACCTATGGTCGCGACGGGCTCGCACCGGCGGCGCGCAACACGCGTGAGACGGCAGACGCGCTCAAAGCGCAACTTGCCACTGAAACAGTGGCTCCGGACGTGCAGGCTGCTGCAACGCAAGAGGTTTCTCAGCAGTGCGGCAGACCCCTTTAAGGGGCCGACTTCCGTCCCGGTCTGAGCCTTGCGACGTTTTCGTTTGGTGAAGGTGCAAAAAAGCCGCTTCCGAATCCGGGGTCGGCTGTGCCAGAACCAAGGCCCATGCAGCGGTATATCTTCATAACCGGCGGCGTGGTCTCCTCCCTCGGCAAAGGCCTCGCGTCCGCAGCCCTTGGCGCGCTTCTCCAAGCGCGCGGCTATTCAGTACGGCTCAAGAAACTTGATCCCTACCTGAATGTCGATCCCGGGACCATGAGCCCCTATCAACACGGCGAAGTGTTCGTCACCGACGACGGTGCGGAGACGGACCTCGACCTTGGTCATTATGAGCGCTTCACTGGCGTTCCGGCGAAACAGTCGGACAACGTCACGACGGGGCGCATCTATCAGGACATTCTCGCCAAGGAACGACGAGGCGACTATCTCGGCGGAACCGTGCAGGTCATTCCGCACGTGACCGACGCGATCAAGAACTTCGTCCTGTCAGGCAACGAGGATGTCGACTTCGTGCTGGTCGAGATCGGCGGCACGGTCGGCGACATCGAAGGCCTGCCGTTCTTCGAAGCCATCCGGCAGCTCGGCAACGAGCTTCCGCGCGGGGCATCCGTATTCATCCATCTGACGTTGATGCCGTACATTCCGTCGGCGGGTGAGCTCAAGACCAAGCCGACGCAGCACTCCGTCAAAGAACTACGCTCCATCGGCATTCAACCCGACATTCTGCTGTGCCGGTCGGATCGCGAAATTCCGGTCGGAGAGCGCAAGAAGATCGCGCTGTTCTGCAACGTGCGCCCCGAGGCCGTTATCCAGGCGCTCGACGTTGCGTCGATCTACGATGTGCCGCTCGCCTATCACCGCGAGGGGCTCGATCGCGAGGTCCTTGCCGCGTTCGGGATCACCGGCGCGCCGAAGCCCGATCTCATTCGCTGGGAAACGATCTCGCGCGGTATCGCGCAGCCCGAAGGCGAAGTGACGATCGCGATCGTCGGCAAATATACCGGTCTCAAGGACGCGTATAAGTCGTTGAACGAGGCCCTCGTTCACGGCGGTCTTGCCAATCGCGTCAAGGTCAAGCTCGAATGGATCGAGAGCGAGATCTTCGAACGCGAGGACCCCGCACCCTATCTCGAAGGCCTCAACGGCATTCTGGTGCCGGGCGGCTTCGGCGAGCGCGGTTCGGAAGGCAAAATTCTCGCTGCGAAGTTCGCGCGCGAGCGTCGGGTTCCCTATTTCGGAATTTGCTTCGGCATGCAGATGGCGTGTCTCGAAGCGGCGCGGAATTTGGCGGGCATCAAGGACGCAAGCTCGACCGAATTCGGTGAAGCGAGCGAGCCCGTCGTCGCGATGATGACGGAGTGGATGCGCGGCAACGAACTCGAGCAGCGCCGTCAGGACGGTCAGCTCGGCGGCACGATGCGGCTCGGGGCCTACGATGCGTCTCTCGCCGAAGGCAGCCACATCGCCAAGATCTATAACTCGACGCATATCTCGGAGCGTCATCGCCATCGCTACGAGGTCAACATGCGCTATCGCGCCGATCTCGAACGCGCTGGGCTCAGGTTTGCGGGCGTATCGCCGGACGGACTTCTGCCCGAGACGATCGAGTATCCCGACCATCCGTGGTTCATCGGCGTGCAGTATCACCCCGAGCTGAAGTCACGGCCGTTCGATCCGCATCCGCTCTTCGCGAGCTTCATCGCGGCCGCAGTGGAGCAGTCGCGGCTCGTTTAGTTTCTGGTCTTGCCGAGGCGCGCGCCGCCTCGGCTGATTTCGTCAGCGGGTTTCGCTGAAGACCTCGAACGCAGCTGCCAGCGCGCGCGCTCCATTCAGCTGGGCTTCCGATTGCATTTTGGCGTCGGTCGCCGCGATGAGCTGAGCCACCGTGTTGTTCGTGATTGCAATCTGGTTGCGTTCATAGCCCCGCCGCTGGAAGAAATTCGATGTCGGGATTTTCTTCCTCATGTCGTCCGACATCGTGACCATGTCGAAGCCTGAGCCGTCTCCCGTCAGGTTCATCATCTCGAGTTCGGCGGCTTTTAGCGGCTTCGCAAAGCCTAGGCGCTTGGCATAGTTGACGGACGTCAGCAGCTTTTCGACCTGCAATAGCGGGCTGATGTCGATATCGAGAATGATCGCGTGAATTCCGAGGCCCTTGGGAGTTTCGGCGAGCTTGGCGTGCTCGCTCCATTGGTTGGGCACGGTATGGCTGAATGCGATCATCTTCTTCAGAGTCGCGATTTTTTTCTGCAGCTCAGCGCGGCGTTCGCCGTCCGCCGCTTCAGCTTTCTCACGCAAGGCCGCAACGAATTTATCGCCGACCTCCGCAAGGAGTGAGATGCTGTTGGTTGCCAGGAGCTGGTTATAGCCGAGCGCGGTCGAGATCGCGCGTTCGTGCGGCAGGCCGTACTCCAGGCCTGCTTGAATGTCGTATCCGCCGTTCCCGGTCGATTCGAACGCGTAGATCTTCACGCACTGTTCCGGCGTCAGCCCGGCGGCCAAAGCGAGCTGCGCATACGCATGTCTGTATTGATCATCGCCCGCGGGACGTTTCGGGACAAAGCCGAAGTGCTCTTCTGCGTTCTTCAGGAAGTCCGCGACGACCGGCATATACTCTTCGCCGATGCGGCCCTTTTCCGGATCTTCAGGTTTCGGCGGGCCTGAGTAGACGGGCGGTTGCTCGAGAACGTAATCGTCGAGCGTCGTTCGTTCTTTGTTGCGCCGTTTGGCGGCACGCTCGGCGCGCTTTTCCCCGATCGCCGCCCAGTAAGGACCCGCGACCACTTCATAGGCCGCGCGCGCCTTCGTGTATTCGGCGAGTTTCTCGCGATACTCGGTGATCTTTTGAGTGAGATCCGCCGGCTGTGCCTGGGCGATGCTGCCTTGAGGTAGCGCGATCATTGTGACCGCCGATAACGCGCAAATGGTTGCGCGCAAATTGCGAGCTAGAACTGTCATCGGACGTTTCATCGGAGATTTCCCCCTTTGCTTTTCCTGGTGGTGTGCCCTCGTGCGGCTGCAATCGCATGTCCCTCATAGTTAAGCGGGACCGGCTCTTTTCTTATGTTCAAAGTGATCAATCTCTGGGGGTTCTTATGTTCAGTCGAGATTCACGAGCAGAGACGCGCGCGGACACTGCAAAACCGGGCGCAATACCAACACCGCCACCGCGGTTCTCCGGGCCAATCGGTGTCGTGTCCAATGCCGCGGCTCCGAGCTATCAGCCCGCTTCACCCGACAGGCCGACATCCATTCTCGGGCCCGATATTTCAATATACGGCGAGCAGCTTATCCTGAAAACCAAAGGTTCGCTGCTGATACAAGGTCACATCGAAGGCGACGTGCACGGAGAAACGGTTACCGTCGATGACGGCGCGCACGTCAAAGGTGTCATCACTGCACGGACAATCGCCATACAGGGCGGCGTAAAGGGCGAACTCAAGGGTTCGAACGTCATTCTGCACGAACATTCCGTCGTCGAGGCGGACATCATTCAGGAGCGGCTTACCGTCGCTGACGGCGCTCACTTCGAAGGTAGCGTCAAGAAGGCGAAGGACGCGAGCGAAGTGACGCCCGACTTATCGTAAACGGCAATCGCCGCTGAAAACAAAAATCCCGGCGTCACGCGCCGGGATTCTAATGGCCTGCAAACGCGGATATCCGCTGCGGTCCTTATGGCGTGGTCGTCGCCGGTGCGGACGTTGTCGTCGTAGTCTCGGTCCTCACGTCGAGCCGGAGGACACCGGTGTAAAGCAATCCGCCGAACACGATTGCGAAGACGATCGCCGTTGCGAGCGCGTTGAGGACGCGGTTCGAAAACGAGATGAGATTGCCGATCAGGTCCAGCACGAAAACGATCGCTGCGCCGATCAGAACCGGCTCAATCCAAGGGTAGGTTTCAAGTAATTGCATCTGGGTAGTCTCCACGAGCTTTTGTTATGCCGCCTGTGCGCGCGCCCCGAGTCGCGGCTTGCAAATTTGGCTTAGCACGTGAAAAGCCGAGGAAAGCGACAAGCCACCGTGGAGTAGAGCGCCGGTTTCCGACTGAAGCTTTGAAGGCACAGTCCGTACCCTGCTCATAATACAAGCGGCCCATGCATGTAGAAAGCGGCACTCGATAATTGCGAGCAATCGAGCATTTACAATTGAAATGATATAACAATTCGTCGTTTCGATCACGAAAAGTTTGAACCGCGTTAGCGAAAAGAGATTGGTAATTGAGGGGTTGTTTCGGTAACTAAGTATTCAACAGGAGCAACCTGTAGAAATCCGAGGAGGACGCACATGAAAGTCTGGATGAAGCCTGCAGTTCGCGAGCAAGAAGTTGGTCTCGAAGTCACCAGCTATCTGCCGGCTGAGATCGACCTCATCTAAAGAATTCGAACCTTCGGGTTTCTGAAACGGCGGCCATGGGCCGCCGTTTTTGTTTGGGTACAGCGGACCTAGGGGGTCGCGGCCGGAGCCCGGCGACGCTATAAATCGCGCCATGACCCAGCATGAAATCCTTAAGCCTGCCGCCCACGTCCGCGCTCGTGACGTGCTTTTCGCCAACGACGCGCCAATCGCGATCTTGGCTGGGCCCTGCCAGATGGAAAGCCGCGCCCACGCCCTCGAGATGGCTCAGGGTTTGAGCGAAATAGCCCAAAAGCTGGGTTTCGGGCTCGTCTACAAGTCGTCCTTCGATAAGGCCAATCGCACGTCGTTGACCGGCCGCCGCGGCATGGGGCTCGAGGCGGCTCTGCCCATTTTTGCTGAAATTCGCGAAAAATACGGGGTTCCGGTCGTTACCGACGTTCACGAGGCCGGGCAGTGCGCTGCGGTGGCCGAAGTCGTCGACGTGCTACAGATCCCGGCTTTCCTGTGCCGCCAGACCGATCTTCTGATTGCGGCGGCGAAGACGGGCCGGGTGGTGAAGATCAAGAAGGGGCAGTTCCTCGCGCCCTGGGACATGAAGAACGTCGTCGCCAAGGTGACGGGCTCCGGCAATCCGAACGTGCTCGTCACGGAGCGCGGCTCGAGCTTTGGATACAACACGCTCGTCGTCGACATGCGGAGCCTGCCGCAGATGGCCGAGACGGGTGCGCCGGTCATTTTCGACGCTACCCACGCGGTGCAGCAGCCCGGCGGGCAGGGAACGTCATCGGGTGGCGATCGCCGCTTCGTGCCGGTGCTTGCCCGTGCAGCCGTGGCTGTCGGCGTCGCCGGGCTTTTCATCGAGACGCATCAGGATCCAGACAGGGCGCCTTCGGACGGGCCGAACATGGTCGCGCTCAAGGATTTCGCGGGGCTCGTATCGGAGCTGCAGGCGATCGATCAGGTCGTCAAACGGCGAAAGAGCGCGAGCTAGCCTCACTCGCGCTCTTGTCGATAGACTTATTTCTCGATTGAAGCTTCCGGGGTTAGGTTGATCTCAGGCCGGGAGCTTCGGCATTTCCGACTTGGCAAGCGTAAAGCGTATATTCGACAGTAGGCTTCGTGAATTCATTTCGGTCCGTGCGCACGGACGGCAGTGCGTGATCGTAGATCGCTCGACTTTTCTTCACTTCACTTCACTTCGCCCTCACACTCGCCGAGGCGCAATTCCGCTACCCGCATAGACGGCACGGTGCTTCGCCGAGTGAATTTTTTCTGAGATTTTCGACTTCTAGCTGACGCGCCAGAACTTCGCCGCCAGCGTGGCGACATGAGCGCGGCTCGTCAGAGCACCGAATTGAGCTTCCGTACCAACTCGAATGCCGGCGACGCAGGCATTGGGTTGGCAGAAGGCGGGGTGCGTTCTGCCAACGTTGATGGCTGCAATCGCCATCGACGTCATAAGCAGGCTCATTGTCGAAATGCAGGAGGCATAGGCAAGGGCACGCGAAACAAGTTCGTAGTGCATGGTCAACCTCACAAACGCGAGACCAGAGATGACGACACTTCCACTTGCAGTGTGGCTTCGGGCCGGGGATAGGCTGGCGTCGAAAGCCGATGCGTTGAGAGTATGTCAACCTTGGTTAAGGACGCGTTAAGGCTAACGACGCGTAAAGATTATTTTTGCCGTTCCTGAGTTTTTCGCCCGCCGTGCGCTGTCGGTCCTTAGCTTTTCATCTCGGCTCGAATGGCTCGCGCGATGGCGCCAGCCCGCTCGTCGATCAGCTGAGGGATCTCGCAAGCGATCGGAATGTTCGCCTGCTTTTCCTGGAAGGTGCGGACCTCCCACTTGTATTTTTCTTCCTGGGGCGAAAGCTGGGAAATCTCGCCCGCCGGAGCGTCCGTCGCCCCGAAATCGCCCGCGGGGGGAAGATCGATGCCTTCCTTCTCGATTTCCTTGGCGCGCTCGAGCTGGCGCTTATGAAAGCGCTCGATGCCCGACATGACGACCTTGCGATCCTCGTTGGTCCGCGTGAGCACGGCGGAGAAGAGCTCCGTCAGCTTGGCGTCGCGGGTATCGGCGGGCAGGCCGGCCGCGAACTTTTTCACGGCAGCTTCGGCCTCGGGCTCCTTCACGCGGCGAGAGACGAGGTATTGCGAGAGCTTTCTGATGGTCTCGTCCTTGCGCCACGTCGATGTGTCGGTGATCTCGGGGCCATCCCAAATCGTTGCGGCGGTCAACACGGGAACCTTGCGGTAGACGCAGGGCCATTCGGCTTTCGGCGGCTCATCCGCGAAGGCTGGAGCGGCCACCAGGGCGAGAGGCGCAAGTGCAAGGGCTGTAGCGATCTGCAAGCCGGCGCGACGAAGACCATGTCCGATCATTTTCATTTCCAACCTCAAGCTGAGCCGCCAGGGCCGCCGCGCCGAGCGATCAACCCCTTAGACGGATTGTAGGCAAAAACCGCTGCCCCAAGGAAGACAACCGTGCAACCAAGGACAACGGCGAGCGAAACCGTATCGACTTGTCCATAAAGCCCAAAGCGGATCATTTCCACCGCATAGGTGAACGGGTTGAGACGGCAGATTTCGAAAAGCAGGGGGCTGGCCTCGCGAATGCGCCAGAGCGGGTACAACGCAGACGAGGCGAAGAACATCGGGAAGATGACGAAGTTCATCACGCCCGCGAAGTTTTCGAGCTGCTTGATGACAGACGACATAAAGAGCGCGAGCGAGCCAAGCATCAGGCCGGCGAGGATGATCGCGGGAATGACCGTGATGTAGCCTGCAAAGGGCTGGATGAACGCGGGAATGGAAAAGAGCGAGGTGACGATCGGGTCCGACATCTTGGGGATGACGTCGCCCGCCCAACTCGGAGGATCGTAGAACGTGAAGAGCTTCACTTCGGTGATCGGCGGCGGTTGAATGCCCCAGAACCAAGCGACGAGCATGAAGGCGTAGGCTTGCAGCAACGCGACCGAGACGCCTCCGAGAAGCTTCGACAGCAACAGGAACGACCGCGGGAAGGGGCTGACGAGAAGCGTACGCATCGTGCCGGTTTCGCGGTCATAAACCATCGAAAGCGATGATTGCATCGCATTGAAAAGCAGGATCATCGCGATCAGGCCGGGCGCGATATATTCTTCGTAGAGGACGTAGGTCTCATACGGCGGAATGATCGAGACGCCGAGTGTCTGCCGGAAGCCTGCTGCAAAAATGAAGAGCCAGATCAGCGGGCGGACGAGTGCGGAGAGAAACCGCTCGCGCTGATGGAGGTAGCGAAGGATTTCGCGCCGGACGATGCCGTTGAAGCAGGCCCAGTATCCCGAAACGCCCAGGCGGCGGCGGGCGTCGGCGTCGCTTTCGTGATAGACGGGGCTGAGGTTTTCCGATTCGGTGGTGACCGCTTGCGATGCCATTAGGCGGCCTCCTCGATCGCGCTTTTCGTGCCGGTGACGCTGCGGAAGGCTTCGCGTACGCTCGACGTGCCTGTGAGCTTTAAGAGCTGGGGAACGGGTCCGTTATAGAGAACGACGCCCTTGTGAAGAATGACGACCTGGTCGGTGGGTAAGACCTCGTCCATCAGATGGGTTGCCCAGAGGACACCGAGGCGTTCTCGCGCAACGAGATCGCGGACAATTTTCATAACGGTTTCGCGCGAGCCGAGATCAAGTCCGACGGTTGCTTCGTCGAGCAGCAGCAGATCGGGATGGTGCATCATCGAGCGAGCAATCTCGACGCGGCGGAGCTGGCCACCGGAGAGCGCGCGAACTTTCTCGGAGGCGCGATCGGCAAGGCCGACGAGTGCGAGCGCCTGATGCGCGCGCTCGGTTGCCGTCCGTCCCGCAAAGCCGTGAAGCGCTGCGTGGTATTTGAGGTTCTGCATGAGAGTCAGGTCGATATCGAGCGTCCGGCTTTGGAAGACGACACCGAGGCGCTGCAGTGCCTGCGACGGCCGTCTGCGGACGTCGAAACCACGAATGATTATCTCGCCGCTGACGTTGTCGTAGAGGCGCGTGATCAGCGAAAAGAGGGTCGACTTCCCCGCGCCGTTGAGACCGAGGAGCACGACAAATGCACCTTGATCGACCGTCAACGAGACGCGGTCGAGGACCTTCCTGTCGCCGAAACTATGGCTGACGCCGTTGACGACGAGGGCCGGCGTCCTTTCAGCTTCAGTCTCGGCTGTCGATGCCATCGTCGTCATTGCCTTTCGTTTGCGCCCAGCTGCCACGCCTGCCGTTCGAACTTCGTAACGATCAATCCGGCGAGACCACGACGCCCCAGGGATAGCGCCCGACCTTTATCGATTTGATCGCCTTCTGACTGGCAACGTCGATTACGGTCACATCGTTCGATGCGCCATTGGTCGTCAGCAAAAGTTTATCATCCGGGGTGAAGTACATCTGCCAGACGCGCTGGCCAACAAGAATGTACTTCAGGACTTTGAAGGTCGATGTATCGACGACCGCCACGCGGTTTGCCGGCCCGAGGGCGATGAACGCGATCTTGCCGTCCTTAGTAATGCGGATACCGACGGGCTGGATCGCTTCCTTTTCGACGCCCGGGATTTCAAAATTGATCTTGGTGATGAGCTTGCGGTCGGCCGGGTTGATGACCGCCACGGTGCCCCCGACTTCGGAGGAAACCCAGAGCTGCGTCTGTGCCGAGTTGAACATCGCGACGCGGGGACGGCTGTCGACCAGGACGTTGTCGAATGTCTTGTGGTTCTCGGTGTCGATGAAGTGGGCCATGTTCGTCGTTTCGGACGTGTTGACGAGCACCTTGCCATCCGGGCTCATGCCCATCCCTTCGGGTTCGACGCCGACGGGGATTTCGGTCAAGACCTTGGACGTTTCGATGTCGACGACCGTTACGAGGTTGTCGTCTTCGTTGGCGATGTAGAGCCTTTTGCCGTCAGGGTGGAGCGTCAGCAGCTCGGGGTCTGGGCCAGATGGAAGCGATTTGACGAATTCGAGCGTCTTGGCGTCGTAGACTTTGACGTCATTGTCGTCGCTCGTGCAAACGATGACCCACTTGCCGTCTTTAGACATCACGATGCCGCGCGGCCGTTGACCGATCTTCACGGTCTTGATGACTTCGAGCTTGTCGGTGTCGATGACGGAGAGGCTGTTGTCCTTCTCGTTCGTTATGTAGGCCGTATAGGCGTTGGCGGCTGTCGCGTAGAACGACGTCATCGCGGCGGCGGCGACGAACACAGGCAATGCTTGGGAAAATCGGGACATTCTCGTCTCCAGATGGAAGCGTCTAAAAGGTGTGAAGGTTCGCCGGGCTGGCGGAGCGGATCGGATCATTGCGTGTAGGCTTTGCACTTTGTCTCCGGTTTATCGATGCCCAGCGTGTCGAGCACGCTGAACTGATGAAGGAAGCCCTGTTGCGGCGAGACGCTGACGAGGTGCTTCGGCGTCGAAACGAGCAGCGGTTCGCGGAATTGGCCGTTCCAGGCGCGGAAGCTCGTGGCGACGCCCTTGAAAGCGGCGACATCGAAGTTCGGAGAATGCATGAAATCGCGCAGCGTTTTGAAGTCGCTCGTCTGCTTTCTGGATGCGGCTTCTCCAACTGCGCGCGTCGCGACCCAGGCGTCGTAATCGATCGGGCGCATGATGCGGCCTGTGAGTTTCTTGAAGCGGTTCTGGAACTGGGTTCCGCCCCACAACTCGAGTGCCGGGTGCCAACTCGACGGTACGAGACCCGCCGAGCCGGCAATGGGGCGAGGAACCCATGTGCGATAGGGGAAATAGTCGGCAAACACTTCGTCCTCGTCGGCGACCATGACGACGTCGTGATCTTTGGCTCCCTGCATGAACTGAGGGATCTGCTGCTGAATCTGTTCGTATCCGCCATCGGCGCGGCGGTTGCCGGTATCGATCTTGAACTGGCGCTCCTCGACGATCTTGGCGCCGAATTTCTTCGCGGACCGGCGATAGGCGTCGGCGAGAAGCTGATCCTTAGGGCTCGGTCCGACGACGAGCAGCCAGTTCGGCCAGCGTTTCCATACGAGATATTGAGTGAGCGCGTCGGCCAGCATCGTGCGGGTCGGCGCCGTGTGCATCACGTTGGGCCGGCAGTCTTCCTCGCGCAGCCGGTCGTCGGGGTTGCCGACGTTGAAAATCTGAGCGGGTTTCCCCGCCAAAGCATCGGACAACTTCAGCAAGGAATCCGGTTCGACGTCGGCGATAATGAAGGAATCGCCGCCTGAGAGCTTCTCTGTGGCGCCCTTGATCAATTCGTCGATGTCGCCCTCGAGGACGTCCATCGTGAATGTCTGGTTGAGGAAGCGGCCGGTCGTGTTGTTATCGGCAACGCCAAGCTTGGCGCCGGCGATGCCGTCATCGGGATTCGGCTGGTCGAGCAGAGAGAGCGGAAGCTCTTTTTGGCGTTTCTCTTTAACGTAAAGAATTTTGATATTTACGCTCTGAGGTTGTGCTGTCGGGATCGGAATGGGCGCCGGTTTAGGCGCCTCTTGCGCGCTGGGGTTCTCGGCGCGGGCGGGTAGGCCAAAGGCTGCTGTAAGCGCGAGGGCCACGCACGCCGCCTTCCAGGTCCTTCGCGGCAGGGATGCGGTGGTGGCGCCGGTATTTGGGAATGCCAATGTTCCAACTCCGATCGGCGTTTAGCCCGCGCCCACGTTAGCGCGCGGCGCAAGTGTTACTATGTTGCTAAAAGGGGCTGACCGCTCCGGTTGTCAAGCTGGCGGCTACCGCCTCGCGCGTTTGTGACCGGGCGTGCGTGGCAAAGCGGGCCGGAACCTCTTGCAATCATTGGGGGGAAACGGGCACCTAAGGTTATGCGCTTCGGCCGGGCGCATAATCCACCTTGAAGTCTGAGTTCGCTCAATAACTTGGAAATGACAGTCCATGCGCATGCTTAAGCGGATCTTGTGCCTTTTCGTACCGGTTCTTATGGCCGTTCCTGCCTATGCCAATACGACGGCCAACACGACGAAAGCAGCTGTCTTTCCATTCGATTTCCATGACGCCCAGCAGGATGGCGAGATCGTTCCCCAATACAACCCGGAGGATCTGCGGCGGCTCAAGCTCGTGGCTGAGGAACTGAAAGCGTTAATGACGAAGGATGGGAAATACTCGATCATCGACCTGGCCCCCCAAGCGAAGGCCATCGACACCGCGTCGCCATTCCATCAGTGCAACGGCTGCGAAGTTCCGATTGCCAAGGACGCGGGCGCAGACATCGCCGTGACCGGGTACGTCGACAAGGTTTCGGATGCATTGCTCAGCTTGCAGATTATCGCGCGCGACGCCAATACCGGCGCGCTGACCAAAACGATGTCGGCTGCGATCAACGGCAACACCGACGAACTCTGGCTGCACGGGCTCCGTTATCTCTGGAGAAACAGGTTCAACGTCGAGGCTCAGCCGAAATGACGAAGCACACTCGCCGTAGTGTTCTCGCAACAGGCTCGGCATTCGCCGCCGCGACGCTGCTGCCGCGGCTCGCCGTCGCTTCCACTTCGGTGCCGGTGCGGCTGACGTCGGTGAAGTTCGGCTCGGTGAGCTGGCTGATCGATACGATCCGGTGGGAAGGGATCGACAAGAAGCACGATCTCAATTTGCAGGTCGTCGAGGTTTCGAACAATCAGGCGGCGCCCGTCGCGCTCCTCTCGCGCGCCGCGGACGTCATCGTCAGCGATTGGACGTGGGCGCTCAGGCAGCGGGCGAAGGGGGGCGATCTCAAGTTCGCACCTTATTCGTCGGCTCTCGGCAGCGTCATGGTCCGCAAGGACGGTCCGATCAAATCGCTCGCCGATCTCGAGGGAAAAAAGATAGGCGTCGCCGGCACAGGCATCGACAAGAGCTGGATCTTGCTGCGGGCTTATTCGCGCAAGACGCTCGGCAAAGATATTGCGAGCATCGCCGAGCCCGTCTTCGGGGCGGCTCCCTTGGTAACGGAAGAGTTCAGGAACGGCCGCATCGATGCGGTATTGAACTTCTGGACCTACGCGGCGCGGCTTCAGGCTGAAGGCGCGCAGCAGCTGCTGACGATGGCCGACGTCGTCAAAGGTCTGGACGTCACGCCGACGCCACCGCTCGTCGGTTTCATCTGGTCGGAGAAGCAAGTCCGCGATAACGCCGTTCCGGTCGCCAAGCTGCTTGCCGCCGTGGCGGATGCCAACCATGTGTTGGCTTCGTCCGATGATGCCTGGCAGCGGCTTCGGCCATTGATTAAGCCCGCGTCGGACGGGGAACTCATCGCGATCCGGGATTACTACAGGTCGGGCATCACAGGATCGTGGGGCGTGGCGGAAACGGCGGCAGCAAAGAAGCTGACGGATCTTCTCATTGAACTCGGCGATACGGAACTCGTTGGCGATGGCACCCATTTCGACCAGAATCTTTTCCACACCTAAGCCGATCGCCGCGCCTCTGGGCTTTACGGCTGCGCTAGAGCGGCTCGCTTGGATGGCGGGCTCGCTGTTCGCGTTGGCTGTGCTTTGGCAGCTGATCGCCGTCTACGCTCAAAACAGATACCTGCCGACGCCGATAGCGGTTTTCGACGTTCTATGGCGCGAGAGCGCGAGTGGCGATCTCTGGATCAATACGTCGGCCACGCTTGCCCGCGTCGCCGTGGCCTTCATCGTTTCGATGTTCATTGGAACCGCGATCGGGCTGGCGCTGGGCCGCTTCAAGACGGCGGACAAGTTCTTCGACGCGTGGCTGATCCTTTTCCTCAATCTGCCGGCGCTCGTGACGATTACGCTTTGCTATATCTGGTTCGGCCTGACCGATATCGCCGCGATCACCGCCGTTGCGCTCAATAAAATTCCGAACGTCGCCGTGAACATGCGGGAAGGTGCGCGCAGCCTTTCCAAAGATCTCGACGAGATGGCGAAGATCTACAAATTCGGTTCGTGGAAGAAGCTGCGCCACGTGACGCTGCCGCAGCTTGCGCCGTTCTTCGCGGCGTCGGCGCGTTCCGGTCTTTCGCTCGTCTGGAAGATCGTGCTCGTCGTCGAAGCGTTCGGACGGTCGAGCGGTGTCGGTTACCGCTTGAGCATCGCTTTCCAGGAATTCGATGTCAGTACGATCTTGGCTTATGCGCTGGCTTTCATCTTGATCGTGCAGATGATCGAATTTCTGCTGTTGCAACCATTGCAGGCACGGGTGAGCGCATGGCGTCGTTGAACGTGGCAAACCGCAAAATCGACGTCACCGGTGCGGCGCCGATCAGCGTTTCAGTCCACCGCAAGGTCTTTCCGCCAGTCGGCGATCGCGCCGCGCAGCTGGTATTGAAAGACGTTTCATTCGAGGTCGCGGCCCGGTCGTTCCTGGTCATCACCGGACCCTCCGGATGCGGGAAGTCGACGTTGCTCAACATCATGGCCGGTCTCGACAGGGATTACGACGGCAGCGTCGATCTCGGGCCTGCGCGGGACCGCTTGGCGTTCATCTTTCAGACGCCCCGGCTTTTGCCGTGGCGCACGGTTTACGAAAACATTTCCCTGGCTCTCCCTGACGGTGATCCGAGGCAATCGCGGATCGCCGCCATGCTCGAGCGCGTGGGGCTTGGACAGGCCATGAATGCCTATCCGGAGCGCTTATCGCTCGGAATGCAGCGCCGTGCGGCCCTGGCTCGCGGTTTCATCCTGGAACCGGAAATCCTGCTGATGGACGAGCCGTTTGTATCGCTCGACGAGCAGACCGCTCAGAGCCTTCGGGACCTGTTGCTGGAACTTTGGCATAGCCATCCGACGACCGTGATCTTCGTTACCCACGACCGGACCGAGGCAATTCAGCTCGGGACGCGCATCTTGCGCTTGGCGCCCGGAAAGGCGAGTGTCGTGCAGGATGTGACCATTGACCTGACCGAGGCGCAGCGCCATGACCGTGCTGCCGTGCTCGCGGAGCAGAACCGCATCTTCGCCGCCTAGAATGGCCGATGGCGGACCAATCTCGGAATGACGGAATGATCGAAGGTTTGAGACGAGGCAGACCCGCCTTTCTCGCCAGTGTGACGAACGCGGACGAGGCGGAAATCGCGCTAGAGGGCGGCGCGGACATCATCGATTGCAAGGACCCGTCGTCGGGCGCGCTCGGCGCGCTTCCCGCTTCGACCGTTCGGGAGATCGTCAGCCGCATCGGCGGGCGGCTTCCGGTCAGCGCAACGGTCGGCGACCTGCCGTCCGATCCTCAAGTTATGAGCGCGGCGGCGATCGCCATGGCCGAGACCGGCGTCGACGTCGTGAAGATCGGCTTCTTCGGAGACGAGGACCCACGCGAGGCCATCGCGGCGGCTGGGGCCGCGTGTTCCCTCCGGGCGCAGCTCGTTGCCGTGCTGATGGCGGATCGCGCTCTGGATTTCGACGTTCTGCCGGTGCTTCGGCGTGCGGGGTTCTCGGGCGTGATGCTCGATACCGCCGACAAGGCGGCCGGCAGTTTGACATCGGTTCTTTCCGTTCGTCAGTTGACCCAATTCCTCCGCGCGGCGCGCGCTAACGATTTGTTCGCCGGACTCGCCGGATCTCTTAGGGAAAGCGATATCGCGGGGCTCACGGGGCTCGAACCCGATATGCTGGGGTTCCGCGGCGCGCTGTGTCCCTCGGGGCGCAAAGGCGCCGTCGAAGCGGGGCGGGTCGTTCAGGTGCGGCGCGCAATCGATCAGGCTCGGCTTGCAAAGGTATCATCGGAGACGTCAGCGGCATGAAAGATAAGAAGCCTGCAAAGGCCGAAGACTCGAGTTCAGTGGCACTGAAGAAGGCAGCAGCAGACGTCCGTGAGCTTGGCGATTCCATCTTCGTTCGCGACTTCGTCGTCGAGTGCAACGTCGGCGTCTATGCGGAAGAGCAGGGCGTGACGCAGAAGGTTCGCTTCACGGTCGAAGCCCGTTTGGACAAGGACGTCTTCAGCGTCGACGATGAGATGGTGGAAGTTCCGTCTTATGCCGACATCATCGACATGATCGTCGCCCTTGCCCGCGGCGGCCACATCAATCTCGTCGAGACGTTTGCCGAGCGCATTGCGGCGCAGGTGCTCGCGGACAGACGTGTCGTTGCGGTTCGCGTCGTTCTGGAGAAGCTCGAACGAGGGCCGTTGAGAGGCGTCGAGATCATTCGGCCGGCGACGAGGGCCGCCGCGCGTGAGTTCGGGCGTGGGTGAGAGCCGCAAAAGCGGTATCCGCCCGCTCGTCATCAAGGTCGGCGGCAGCCTTGCCGAGACCGGACGTCTCGGCGCGACGCTGGCGATGCTCAGCGCGGCGCAGATACCGATCGTCATCGTGCCAGGCGGCGGCCCGTTCGCGGATGCCGTGCGCAGTTTGCAACGTGAGATCGACTTCACGGATGCGGTCGCTCATCGGCTTGCGATGCTTGCCATGGAGCAGATGGCGGAATGGATCGTATCTCAGCGCCCGGGTTTGAAAGTCGCGCACTCGGTCGATGAAATAGCTGACTGCATCATGGATGGGCAAATTCCGGTCTGGGCGCCGCTTCGCATGATCGGCGACGACGAGGCGATCTCCGCCGACTGGTCGGCCACTTCGGATAGTCTCTCAGTGCGTCTCGCCGAACTTCTGGGCGCACAGCTCATTCTTCTGAAGTCCGTCGATGTCGCGGATGATCTTTCTGCTGAGGAACTTGCGCAGAAGGGTGTGATCGATGCGTTTTTTCCCGAGCTCGTTGCGCGGGCTGGGGTTTCGTGGTCCATTTTCGGGCCGGCGGATGATGCGGCGTTGGCCGCAATCCTGGCTGGCGAAGGAGCCGATTGATGCCGCGTATCGTCGAAACGATCGTGACGACCTTCAACGCCGAAGGTGAAGCGCATATCGCTCCTCTCGGTCTGATCGACGACGGGACGAATTGGATAATCGCGCCGTTCCGGCCATCGACCACGCTCGACAATCTCCGCACCAATCCGGTCGCGGCGGCGAGCCATACGGACGACGTTCGCGTTTTCGCGGGGGCCGTGACGGGACGCAAAATATGGCCGCTGTTGCCGACGCGAACCATCAAAGGCGACAGGCTCGCCGATTGCGTCTCGCATTGGGAACTGAAGGTCGAGAAGATCGTCGAGGATGAACAGCGGCCGCGGTTTCTTTGCTCTATCGTGGACGAGGAAACACACAAGGCGTGGCAGGGCTTCAATCGCGCGCAAGCGGCGGTCATCGAACTCGCCGTGCTGACGACGCGGCTCAACATGCTGCCGCCGGAGAAGATCGAAGGCGAATTGAAATATCTCGAAATCGCAATTTCGAAGACCGCCGGCCCGCGCGAAGAAGAGGCATGGGAATGGCTGATGGAAAAGGTTTCGGCGTGGCGTCAGGCACGGTTCGACAAGTCGACGTCATGAAGCCCGACGGCGACGCCAAAGGCGCGTTCATCAAGGCTTGTGCCGATGCGATCGAGAACGGATCGTTCGCCAAGCTCACGCTCGGAAAATTTCGCGGCAAGGGCGAAGAGCGCAAAGCGATTGCGACGCTCGTGACGCTCAAGGACCTCCCGCATCTGAAGCTCGTCACGAGCTTTCCGCGCAAAGACGAAACGAAGACCTACAAAATCGACGAGGGCTTGCGTGCGATCGGTTCGTCTATCGGCGAAACCTACATGAGCGCCACGCTCTTCTCGACGACGCGGGACGTTCGCCTCGACTATAGCCGCAAGGGTGTCGCGCATTTGGCGAGCGGAAAGGCAACGCTGAAAGCGGCAGAGCCCGCGTCGCACGATCGCCAGAAGGCGTATCTCGTTCCGCCGGACAGGCCGTATCTCAGGGCTCTGCAGGTGGCGGACAGCGAGGGCCGTATCAAGCCGTCGATGCAGGGCAAGTATCGTCAGATTTGCCGGTTCATTGAAATTGCGGACGATCTGATCAAGGAAAGCGATCTCAAAAAAGATGCGCCGCTCAAGGTCGTCGACATCGGCTCCGGCAAAGGATATCTAACCTTCGCGTTCTACGATTATCTGACGACGCAACTTGGCTACCGTTGCGATATGGCGGGTATCGAGATGCGCGCCGAACTCGTCGCGTTCTGTAATGGGCTTGCGCGAGAACTCAGTTTCGGCGGATTGAATTTCGTTGCCGAAGAAGCGTCACGTATCTCGCGCGCCAACATCGATATCATCATCGCGCTTCACGCCTGTGATACGGCGACGGACGATGCGATGGCGCTCGGTGTTCGCGGGAACGCAGCGCTCATCCTGTCAGCACCCTGCTGCCAGCACGAAATCGCGCCGCAGATCAAAGACACGGGCGAAGGCTTGCTCGGGCTGATAAAATATCCGCTTCTGAAGCAACGTCAGGCGGATCTCGTGACGGATGCAGCGCGAGCATTGCTGCTTGAATCGTCAGGCTACAAAGTCAAGTTGATCGAGTTCGTTTCGACTGAACACACGTCAAAGAATATTCTGATTGCGGCGGTCAGATCTTCTCACGTGGATCGGGTATCGGCGCGCGAACAGTATCAGGCGTTGAAGAATACTACGGGTTTTTCTACGCAACATCTCGAGTCACAACTCAAGGATGTCGAGTAGTCTCCCGCTGCGATTTTATTGCACGCCTCATTTGTTGCTCACTGACGTGGAATGCGTATAGAGGGAACTCATCCGGGCTTCATATGTTTGATGCTCGGGACCCCCAGAGTGAATTCATGAAAAGAAGGCAGAACTCGATGATTGACGTCTCCCGTATCGTACGGCTCGCTTCGGCCGTTGCCGCTATCGGTGTGGCTATGGCGCTTCCTGCAAGCGCGCGCGACGAAGTCCGCGAAGATCCTGCGGTCGTTGCGGAGAGGCTGCAGCACATGGGCTTCGTCGAATGGCGCAAGATCCGCTGGTCGCATGGCAATTGGAGGGTCGAGGACGCCAAGCGTGCGAACGGTCACGTTTACGATCTGGAACTCGAAGGCGGTTCGTTTGACCTCGTGCGGCTCCGCCGCGAACGCGGCTGAGATAGTCTCCTCTGATATTTTTCTTCGGCCGCGACGGTATCCGTTGCGGCCGAATTTATTTGTGCAGAAGAAGTGCTACGGCGACGGCTGGTGCGCAGCGCGTCGCCCACTCTCGCTGATCGTCTTTGGCATCGATGAGCGTGCCGAATGCGAATGCAGGAAGCTGCAATCGGTCTGCAATTTTTTCCGCGTGCGATGTGCCGATGCCGGCGAGCACGACGGCGTTCACTTCGATGCCGGGGCGCGACAGGACCTGCAATACGCCGTCTTGAATCGATCGCAACTGGCGTTCGGATACATAGGCCGCAGAAACCTGCCACGTCGGCAGGTGACGCATTTCAGCGTCGCGGCCGAATCCGCGGGCAAAACGGACGAGACTTTCTTCCTGGGTTTTTCCGCGCCCGTCAGCCGTTGGATGCTGGTCGACGTCATCGGGCAGATCGGCGAGGATGCGCCGCACGTCGGCCATCGTTGCGAAGCCATCGCGGGCCAAGCCTTGCCACTGTCCCGCCAGCGGCGCGCGATTTGCGATCGATGCAACGGACGTTCTCGTCAGCCCCGTATAGACGAGTTCGCCCGTCTGCAGACGTTCGGCGTCGGTGAGGCCTAACGGGCGATCACACGCGATGATGTCGGTCGTCGTCGATCCCATGTCGATGAGCAGTGACTTTGGGCGGAGGCGGGCGACGAGTTCGGCCGTTGCGATGAAATTTGCCGACGCGACGGACAGCGGATCACCGATTGCCGCTTGCGGCGCGGCGAAGCCTTTGAGGCCCATGAAAAAGCGAAGCTCTCCCTGGAGGCGCTCGCGCAGCTTTTCGACGATCGCGAGAACACCCGCCTCGCGGCTTTCGAAAATCTCGGTCAACTCGCCGGTCATCGTGATGGCGCAGAGGGTATGACCTTCGATGATCGTGGCGGCGTCTTGGAGGGCTTGCTCGAGCCGATCCAAACCTTCCCATAGGGGGCAGGGGATCTGGCGCACGGCGACGACGCGGCCGTCCTCCACGCGCGCGACCTTGAGGTGCGCGCCGCCAACGTCCAAACCAATTGTGACCTTCGTCATTTGGGCCTTCGCTTCAACATCGTTGCTCGTGATACACTGAGGGCCCGAGGAGGCAAGCAGTGGACGTAATTCCGGTTATCGATGTCGCGCACGGAAAGGTGGTCCGTGCGGTCAAGGGGGAACGTTCGGCTTATCGGCCTATTGAAACGCCGATTGCAGCGTCCTCTGACCCCGTAGATCTGGCACGGGGCCTCGCAAAGCTTTTTTCGTTCCGCAGACTTTACTTAGCCGATCTCGACGGCATCGAGGGGCGGGGCCGCGACAAACACCTCGTTCAGGCGCTCAGCCATGTTCTGCCGGGCGTCGAGATCTGGATCGACGCCGGCACGGGATCGCGCGGCGCTGCGCGCGCCGTGCTTGCCGCGCCTGTTTCAACCCTCGTCGTCGGCTCGGAAAGCATCGAGACGGCGCGAGTCTGGAACGACATCGCAGCCGAGGCGCCGGGACGCACGATCCTGTCTCTCGATTTCAGGCACGATGAATTCATGGGGCCGGAGACGCTGCTGACCGATTCGTCGCTTTGGCCCTCGCGCGTCATCGTCATGACGCTCGATCGCGTTGGCGCGAACGCGGGCCCCGATTTCCAAAAGCTCACAGATATCGTGTCGCGCGCTGGCGCGCGCCGCGTCTATGCGGCCGGCGGCGTTCGAAATCGCGCCGATCTCGATGCGCTCCGAAAGATCGGCGTCAAAGGCGCCCTCGTCTCTTCGGCACTGCATTCGGGAAAAATTTCGGCCGGCGACCTCAAGGAAGTCGCCGGCCGGTGATGTCCAGTCCAGAATTGGCAGCAGCCGCTCTGCTGAGTTCGAAGCCAGGTTGCGGCCTTGGCTTCGGCTCAGTTGCTAACCGCTGTAACGGCCCGAGAGCAGTCTACCCAATCGCTGCAGCAGACCCCCCTTCATGGGAGGGGCAGTATTATTTTTGTTTTCGACCTGCTGAGGACGGTTTCCGCTTCAAGTCTTGGCTGCGAACGGATGCTGAGCCGAGTTACGCTGAGCGGTTGCTTCGGCAGCCGTCGGCTTGCCAGCAACTGCGCGTGCGATCGATTCCTTCACGGCGCGGTAGTTGTAGTCTTGGATCTTGGCGTCGTCGGCAGCTTCCCAGTGGATGAACACGCCAACGCAGATGTAGAGATCATCAGCTTCAGCAGCGGGGATGACGCCTTCAGCAACCGAGTCCTGAACGGCCTTTGCAACGCCGTACTGAGCGGGTCCGAACATCTGAACGGCCTGACGGGCGTCCTTGATCGTGACCTTGTTGTAAAGGATCGTGTTCGGCTTGCAGGCCAGGTTCGGCGCGATGACGGCGAGAAGCGTCGTGAAGCCGTCCTTGTTGTTCGTCAAGGCGTTGCAGAAAGCCGTCTCAGCAGCCGAACCGCGCGGTCCGATGATGAGGTCGATGTGAGCGACTTCGTTGCCGTCGCCGACGAGCGACTCGCCGACCATGACTTTGTTGATTTTGGCCATTAGGGGGGTTCCTCCCACGAAATAAACGATATGAGCACCAACGCTCCCCCGTCAGATGCCGGGAATTCGTTGAGTTGCTCTGGCGATGAATATCCAAGCACGTCGGCGCCCTGGTGTCATGAGTACCAGCGTCAGGCACAATGGATCGGCCCGCAGCGAATGCGGACACGGCGCCTGTATTGCCCTAGGTCAACGAGCGAGACAAGCCCTTAAAATGGGGCGCGGCGGCATTCAGGAGTGTTTCCGCTCGATTAACGCGTCGGCGAAAAGGGTGGTGACTACAAAATCGGCGGTCGTACCCGGATTGAGACGGCTCTGTTTCAACTTTGCGTCAAAATCCAGAAGCGACGACATTGATTTCGCAGTTGCAACAGGAAACCAGCTCGACTTGAGCGCGTGTACTTCGCGCTGCACATAGAGAGCGGTTTCAAGACCGTATTTCCGCGCGATGTGCGTGTCGGGGAACTCGGCCAGCAAAGACATATGCAACGTCGTTATCGAAAGGGCGGGGTCGGCTCCTGGTGCGGCGCGCGCAGCGTGGAGCGCGGGCAAAGCGAAATCAAAAACGTCTGCGAAGACGTTCACATAGGCGTTCGCGATGCGATCGCGTTCGGCGGCAATGTGCATTGCGGCAATGAGAGTGAGCCGGTTTGCATCAGCGCGAACGTCGCCCTCGCCGACTGAGCCGAGGCCCGCGGGATTGGCGATGCGAATTGCTTCGAACGCGTCTTCGGCGTCCGCTACATCGAGGTCTGAAAGAATGCTGCCGAGGCGGCGCCGCAGACCGACGTCGAACGTCGTCTCGCTCGCAGCCTTCGCGAGCGGCGCGCAAAGAAGCACGATGCCGAGGTTGGTATTCATGCCGGTCGCGGCAACGCTCGCCTCTGTCGCGCGGAGGATGCGTTTGCCGACGCTTAGTGCGGGATCGGCGATCGGACCCGCTGCGGCTTTCGCCGCCTGCTCGAAATGGAGCACCTCCATGCCGTGCCCGGCGGAATGACGGTGGACATTGCCGGGCTTCAACGCATTGAGTTCGGCGTGGCAAGCGTCGAGGAAGGCCGCGGTTATCTCGGCCGGTTGACGCGGCCCGCTCATGTTTCAACAGCGACAGGGATACCCGACGCCGCGCGGTGCACGAGGACGGTTTTCAGGAAGTCTTCTGCAATTGCCCATGCGATGTTGACGTCGGCCACGCCTTGCAGGCCGCGCCATGCGGGATTGGAATTGACTTCCAACACCTGCAGTTCGCCATCTGCCGTTCGAATGAGATCGATGCCGGCGTAATCGGCATCGACGGCGCGCATCGCGGCCATCGAGATGCTGGTCATTTCGGCGTCGGGGAGATGGACTCGGGCTTTGCCGCCCTGATGAATGTTCGTCACCCAATTGGTGCCTCGCCGCGTCATCGCCGCGACGACGCGATGCCTCGTCGCGAGAACGCGCCAGTCTTCGTAGAGGCCATCCTTCGGTGCGACGTAATCCTGCATGTAGTACATCTGATCGACGGTCTCGGGCGCGGGCAATTCGCTCTGCTGCTCGATTTTGCCGATGCCTTTGCCCTGGCTGCCGAAGATCGGCTTCACGACAAGCGGGCGGTCGAGGCCTTCGGTGTATTCGAGTGCGTGGGGCAGCGTTTCGCAGACGCGCGTGCGCGGCGTCGGGATGCCGTTCTTGTGCAGAAGAAACGTGGTTTGCGATTTATCCACGCAGCGCTCGATGGCGCGCGCATCGTTCCAGACGCGCACGCCGCTTTCGCGCAGCGCATGCAAGAGGCCCAACCGGAACGTGATCTGCTCGAGCGTGCCCGCCGAGATCGAGCGAACGAAAACGCCGTCTGGCAAGCGGCCTTTGAAGCCTGGAATATCGATGCCGCTTTCGAGCCCGGTATCGAAAGCGCAATGGGGAAGAGACGAAACCGTGACGCGGGCGCCCATGGTTTCGAGCGAGCGCACGATGCGGCGCGCGTGCCATTCGCCCCGCCCTTCCTCAATCAGAAGGGCGAGGTGAAGACCATCGCCTGGGCCTGGCAAAGGATCAGGCTTTGCCTCAGCGGAAGCTCGCATCGACGATCTCCGGCGCCAGCTCGCCTGCGCGGAAGGAATTGCCCGTCTCGACGTTCGAGACGATCACCTGAGCGGGTGAGAACAGCATCGGGTCGATCTTATAGAAGTCGCCGTTAACGTCGGCGAAGATCTCGGCGAACGGTTTGCCGTAGGCACTGCACGTGCTGGAGGGGAGATTTTCCGCAAGCCGCTTCGCATCGGAATCGGGACCTTTGACGAAGAGATGGATGCGGCCGCCATAGATGATTGAATCGTTGGTGCGCCCCATCGCCTTGACGAAATCAGGAACCGGCGGCGCGATGGCCGTCGTGCCCGTGCCGTCGAGGATGTTTTCAAGCGGGAAGTGCAGAGCATGGGCTTTGTGGATCGCGACCTCGAGAACGCGGGCTGCGATCTGCACGGTGCCTGCAAGGCTCCAGGTCGTCGCGTACATGATGGTCAAGCCCGTCGGATCGATGCCGCAGCCCGTCGACAGTTTCGCGATGACTGCCGAAGGCGGAGCCTTATCGCCTTCGATGACGAGCGTCGCCTGCGGGTGGTGGTCGACGTAGCCGAGTTCTTTGTACAGGTCTTCGACGCGCGACAGGGCGCGCGCCGGTCCGGAGCCAAGCGCGAAGAAGCCTGACTCTTCGTCGCTGATCGTCCAGCCGGCATATTGGCTGGCGAGGCAGGCGATGACCGGATTGTTCGAGGAGACGACAACGCCGAGCGGCCAATTCTTGAGGCCGGACGATTGCGTGAATGCGACGGTGCCGAGGCCGCCCATGCAGACTTCGCCGAGACGGCGGCCGGCTTCCAGTCCGCCGAGGACGTTCGCGCCCATATCGATGAGGCGCTCGCCGAGGCTGCCTTTCGACACGGAGATGCGGAGTGCGTCGGCATCGGCAACTATTTCGTCGACGAGCTTTGCTGCGCGTGCCGAGACGCTGGGCTGCTTTACCATTGGGAACTCCGCGGTCAGGATTTGGCGTGTCCGTATATCAGGTCTTCAAGTTCCGCCAAGCGTTTACGGGCGAGCGCTTCTGCCGCATCGGCCGTTGGGGCCTCGGCCAAAGCCGTCGCCAAGGGGGCGCCGAGGGGAATGAACGTTCCGGGTGGGCCTCGATCGGCAGCCCAGTCCGGCCATGGAATATCATTAAGAATGATAGGCCAGCGGTCGGCGTGCAGAATGGCTGCGGCTTTCGCCGATTTGGCTGGCACGCGATGCTTCGTCGGGCGTGGTCCGGCGGTCCAGGCGGCAATGTGATCGGCGAATAGCTGGCTGTCATCGTTGTCGAGCACGTCGAGGGACGCTCCCGGCCGGGGATTGATTTCGAGCAGGTGGGGCGTGCGAGAGTTTTTATCTGCCCCCGGCGCCTCGCGTTCCGCGAGCCGGCCGCCGGGCGCGGGCGGGACAAGAAAATCGAACGATGCCATGCCGCGCAGGTCCAAGTCGGCCGCGACGGCGCGGACGGCACGCGATATCTCGTCGCTCAGCCGTTCATCGACGTCTGGCATCGAAACGCAACCGCCAAAACGAAATGGGTGCTCATCGGATGGCGAGATCCATTGGCGGGTGAGTGAGATGGCGCTTCCCTGCCGCGTGAATACGGCGCCCGCGGAAATCCGGTCGCCATCGAGCAATTTCTGGAAATAGCGGCGCGGCTTGGCGGCTTGAGGCCCGTGGCAGGCGCGAATGTGCCGTCCGCCGCTGCCGCCGATGCGTTTCGAAATCCAGCCGGCCGGATCGGCGGGTGGAGACGTTCGCGTTTCGGGATGCGGGATACCGAGCCTGTCGAGAACACCGAAGAAGCTCTGCGGGTCCTTGCAGGCTTTGTAGGTCGCGGCGCCGGAGCCGAGCAGATTGAACCGACTTGCGAGGGCTGCGACGAGACGAGGCTTATCCTCGAAGCCCGAACCCAGGACGAGGCCGATCGGGGCTGATCGCGCCGATTGCGAAAGCTCCGTCAACGCTGCAATCAGCGGCTTCGTGCGGAAGCCGGTTTGCATGGCGCCGTCGAGAACGCGAAAGTCCTCGGCGGCGTCTTGTGTATCGAGATCGCCGAAGGCATCGACGACGAGTGGTCTATAACCGGCGCGCCGGGCGGATTGCGCGAGGCTCCGCCCGGAAAACGCGGCGATGAGGACCGTTTCGTCACTCACCGCTTTTCTCCGGCGTCAGGCCTCAAACCAGTCCGACGAGCTTCTTCGCGAAGGCGTAGGCATCGCGGAAGTCGAGCACGAGCGGCTTGTCGGAATCGATCATCTGCTTGAACAGGCCCGATTCGCATTTGTACTTGATGTCGCCGATCGCGAGCGGGCCGACGCCGAGCGCGTCGCAACCGGGGAGCTTTTCGCCATTCATGAAAAGCTCCATGCCTTCGACGCCTGCGGGCGGCACGGCGTTGACGTCGGCGATGACCTTCAGGTTCTTGGCGAGAGTTTTGTGCTCCTTGGAGACGACCTGAACGCCGGCTGCCGCTGCCGCGAAGATCACGTCGGCATTGGCGATGATCTCAGCCTTCTGCGCATCGGTTTCGCCGGGGACTGCCTTCAGATTGACGCCGAAGCGGGTCTTCGAGATCTCGGCGCTCTTGATGACGCGCTCGACGCCGCGGTGGGCGACGAGCTGGACGTCGGCGCCTTCGAGGGCTGCGATGATGGACGAAGCAAATCCGACGACGCCGGTTGCGCCGAAGACCGCAACCTTGACGCCCTTCCAGTCTCTATTGAACTTGTCCTTCAGGAGCTTCTCGACGCAGGCGACCATCGCGGCCGCGGTCGTGAACGAGCCTGCCGGGTCGGCGAAGACCGAGCATTCGAACGGCGGGACCATCGCCTTCTTCGCTGCGTCGAGCATGTCGAGCGCGAGGATCGCATCCTTGCCGCCCATGAAGAATCCGGTGCGTACGCCGTAATTCGGGGGGCGCGAGAAAATCGCATCCTGGATGAGGCCGGTTACTTCGCCCAATTCCACGTTGATGTAGGGAACGATCACCTTGTAGCCAGCGTCGGCCGCCATGTTCACGTCGAAGGGGCTCATGTGCTTCTGCGGCGCGAGCATATGCAGAATAGGTGTGGCGTCGCTCATTTGATTTATTGCTCCGTTCGTTGGGAATTTCGCAGCGTTTCTATGATGGCGCCGGAATTGCGGCCTTGTGCAATTTGGATTTCGAGCCCGACGCCTTTAGCGTCTTCGTATAAAGAATGATAGAGGCGTTCTGCCGCTTTTTGGCTCTCGACGAAGGCGAACCCGGTCGGACCCCAGGAGCTTTGTCCGATGCCGGTTGCACCCAGTTCTCCCATTCGCGCTGCGAGATGTCCGACGGCTTCGCTTGTCCATGCGCTACCGCCCTGCTTGGTCGCGAAATGGCCGCCGACGATCTCCTGAATTTCCGTCAGCGCCGAGCCGAACGCGCCCAGGTCTTCCTCTTTCAACCCGGGCACGAGTTTCATCAGGACCAAATGGCAGATGTGCGCGGCGCTCGCTTCGGGGAAGGGGGGAAGCCCGGCGAAGGCCGTGGTCTCGGCTTCTCCGGAAACGCCTGCATCGCGTGGGTCCAGGATGAGCATCACCCGCCATTCCACCGGGAAGTCGGAACGCAGCGTCAGGGGCGGGGGCCTGTCCTCTTTGCCTTTGCCTCCGTCGATGATGAAGCCGCCTGACCGGAATGCTTCGAGCCCGATACCGGAACGTGCTCCGCGATCGCCCAGGGCCGCGAGGTCTGCCGCTGAAAGCTCGCGCCCCTCCATCCGCGCCACCGCCGCGCCAACCGCGAGGGCGAGTTGTGTTCCTGATCCGAGGCCCGCATGCGCAGGGATGGCTTCTGAAACGGTTATGGCGTAGCCGTTGTCTTGGTTCTTATCCGGGTCCTCGCCGGCGAATTTACGGAGAAGGGCAACGGCTCGCTGGCTGTCGGGCCCCGTGGCCGAATGGTGGCCGGCTTTCGCTAGCGTGAGCTCGGTGCTCGGTCGGTCGATGCTCAAGCCAATGCTTCCGTAGCGCCTGCCTAGTCCCCCGTTCAAATCGAGGAAGCCAAGGTGCAGTCGCGCGGGAGCCGTGACGCGGATCGCGGCAGAGGTTGCCGGAAAAGGCCTCACGTAAGACGGTCCTTTCTGATAGCCGCCGGAGGCATCCGTTTGATTGTTTACCGGTTGCGGCGGCGGTAGGATTTAAAGAAGCGAGTTGTCCGATAATTGGAGGTCGAGGGCAAGATGAGTGCAGAACGCGAAAAACCGATGGCCGATGCCGATGTTAATGCTTGGCTGGCCGCCAACCTTCCGACCTGGAAGCTCGAGAACGGCTGGATACGCCGCACATACAAGACAGCGAGCTGGAAGGGCACGCTCATGGTCGTCAATACTGTCGGCCATCTCGCCGAAGCGGCGTGGCATCACCCAGATATGACGCTCTCCTATGCGTGGGTCGAGGTTCGTCTCATGAACCATGCGGCCAAGGGCATCACCTCGAAGGATCTCGAACTCGCGAAAAAGATCGAAGAGGTCGTGCACTGGCAGCCGGGCAAAGAGGGCAAGGGCCTCGAAGGCACGCCCCACGGCGACATGCGGTTTGCGTACATCAAGTACGATTGAACGTGGCGCCGGAGGCAAGTTCAATGGCGAACGTCGAGCGTGCGCAAGCGGAGCTGCGAGGGTCTGCCGGCGCGTCCGACGCCATTTTGGCGCTCGGTACGAACCTCGGCGATCGCATTGAAAATATCGAGGAAGCGATCCGCCGGCTCACGGCCGACGGATCAATCCGGCTTGTCTCGCGATCGAAGCTTTATCGATCGGCTCCGTGGGGCGTGACGGATCAGGATTGGTTCATCAATGCGTGCATTGCGATCCAAACGACCCTGTCGCCGCATGAGCTGCTCAAGCGCTGCCAGACGGTCGAAAGCGATATGGGACGCGTACGCATCGTCCGATGGGGGCCGCGGATCATCGACGTCGATATCCTGACGTTCAAGGACCTCACCATCGCGGACCCGGACCTCACCGTTCCGCATCCGCTCATCGCCGAGCGCGCGTTCGTGCTAGTGCCGCTCAAGGATGTCGCGCCGGAGCTGAGGCTCAACGGCCGGTCGATCGATGCGATGCTGGAGAAGCTCGACGCAAGCGAGGTCGAAGCGGTTCAACCGTGACGAACCTTGGTCACGGTCCAGAGGGAAAAAGAAAAGCGCAGCGAAGAAACTGATCTTCGCTGCGCTTGCTATTAAATGGAACTCAGACGACGAGTTCCGATTACTTCAGCGTCTTGAGATATGCGATGAGGTTGGCGCGGTCGCCTTCATCCTTGACGCCGGCGAAGATCATCTTGGTGCCGGGGACGTCCTTGGCGGGACCCTGCAGCCACTTGTCGAGCGAAGCGTCATCCCAGGTGATGCCGGACTTCTTCAGCGCATCCGAATAGTTGTAGTCAGGCAGGCTTCCAGCCACACGGCCGACAACGCTGCCGAGGTGCGGGCCGACGCCGTTCTTGTCGACCTGATGGCAGGCCTTGCACTTATTGAAGACCGTCTTGCCGGCATCCGCATCGGCGGACATGGCAGCGGTCGGTACTGCTGCGATCATTGCAATCGCCAGAACCCACTTGCGCATTTCGTTTTCCTTCCCGTTTCGCCTGAGCGGCATTTTTAGAAACGCTCCAACTCATAGCTCAGTGGCAGGAAGTTGCCATTTTTTTTCTGAACCGCGACCGAACAGAATGCCGCACCGGCTCAAAAAAAATTCCCGGGCGATTTCGCTGCACTGCGCGCGCGGGCTCAGGCTCGGTTAAATGAACATTGCTCGCTGGCAGGTACTGACCAGTCCCTACTCCGCAGCGGTCGCCTTGGCGGGGCTCATGCGGCGGTAGACGAACGGGGGCGGAGCGCTGACGCCACTTTCGGCCTCGGCGGCGGCAACGAACGCCAAGTGATGAGGCGAGAGCTTGCAGGCCGGATCGGTATTTGTCGGATCGCCGGTAAACGCCATCGCCTGGCAACGGCAGCCGCCAAAATCGATTTCGGCGCGTGGGCAGCCCCGGCAGGGTTCCTTCATCCAGCTGGTGCCGCGATATTTTTCGAACGCCTGACCGTGTAGCCAGATGTCGGCCAGTCGCCGGTCTTTGACGTTGTCGAACTCGAGGCCCGGTACCGATTCTGCAGCATGGCAGGGGAGGACGCGGCCCTGCGGGGTCACGTTCATGACGCCACGGCCCCAGCCGCCCATGCAGGGCTTCGGCGTCTTGGCGTAGTAGTCCGGTACGACGAAATCGAAGACCATAATGCCCTTCAGGCGCTCTTTGGCTTCTTCGACGATTTCAGCGCTCTTCAGAACCTGCGCGCGCGTCGGCATTAGGCTCGCGCGGTTCTTCAACGCCCAGGCGTAGTACTGGATATTCGCCACTTCGATACGGCCAGCGCCCATCTCGACGGCGAAATTGATGATGTTCGGCAGGTTCTCGATGTTGTGGCGATGTATCGGGGCGTTGATGGTGAGCGGCATTTCGAATTCGCGCACCCACTTGCCGACTTCGCGCTTCTTGGCGAGGCCGTTTTTGTAAGCGGAGATTTTTTCGGCGTTCGCTTCGTCGACGTCCTGAATGGAGAGCTGGACGTGGTCGAGCCCAAGTTCCTTGAGACGTTTCAGGCGGTCGCGCGTGAGCGTCACGCCGGCGGTGATGAGGTTGGTGTAGAGACCTACCTTCGCCGCAACCTCGACGATGTCTTCAAGATCCTTGCGAACGGTCGGTTCGCCGCCCGACAGATGGATTTGCAGGATTCCGAGGTCGGCGGCCTGGCGCATGACGTCCTGCCACTCGGCGGTTGTCAGCTCGCTGTTGACCCGGTCGAGCTCGAGCGGGTTCGAGCAGTAAGGGCACTGGAGCGGGCAGCGGTGCGTCAGCTCAGCGAGGAGGCCAACCGGCGCGCGGGCGCAAGCCTCAACCAGGGGCTTCTCGGAGAACTGCTCCATCGGTGCTACTTCGTTCATTGACGTCAGCTCCGTTTTGTCCCGAGTTCTTAAGCTCTGATTACGCCCTTATCCGAAAGCTCCTGGAGCATGGATATGGTGTCTGCGAGGATTTCCTGCAGTGGCGCGTTGTACTCTTTTGCAAGCTCCGACGCGATCTGCTCGACCGAGTTCACGCCATCACAACGCTTCAAGATTTCGATAGCGATCGGATCGGGCTCGAAGACGCGTTCAGGCGCGAGCACGTGCCAGCGACCGCGGCCCGCATCGTGCCTTAACTTAATGTGGGGTGGCATCGCTGGCTTTGAAGCCGGCGCGATGATCACACGTGTGCGATGTGCTTCGCCGCTCATCGATCAGCCTCTGGCCGGAATGCGCCGGGCGGAATATGTCCGTCGACGTAGGCGTGATGGAGTGCATCGAGCTGCACCCACAGCACGTTACACTTGAAACGCACGGCCTCGACGCAGGCTTCCTGTTCGTCGCGCGTCTTGGCATTCTTCAGGATGTACTGCAGCGCGAAGTCGGCGTCGCGCGGCGCCTGCGTCAGGCGGCGCTTGAAGTAGGCCATCACCTTGTCGTCGATGAAATCGTAGTTCTCGAGCATGCCCGAGATCCGCTCTTTGTGGATCTTCGGCGCGAAGAGTTCCGTCAGCGACGATGCGACGGCGATCGTCAAAGGCTGCTCACGGACGAATGTGACGTAGGCCTCGACGGCGAAAATGGTGGCAGGCAGGGCACCGCGGCGCGAGATCACATATTCACGATCGAGACCGAGGCCGTCCGTCAAAATAAGCCAGCGTTCGATGCCGCCCGGCTCGTCCGGCGGAAGGCCGTCATGGTCGAGAATACGATGCGTCCATTCCCGGCGCAGCTCGCGATCGTAGGCGCGGCTGATGAGGGCCGCATCTTTGCGCGGCACCGCGGATTGGTAGCAGAAGCGGTTCAAGGCCCAGGCTTGGACCTGGCCGCGATTGAGTTTGCCCCCGTGCAGCATGTGATGAAAGGGGTGCAGGTCGTGATAGCGCTCCGGTCCGACGGCGCGGATCGCGGCTTCGAATTCCGCGGGCGACATCGGCGGCTCGTTTTCACGGCGTTCGGCGTTTTTCTTTTCGAGGCTGACAGGGTTCATAAGCGGACCTCCATGCCGTCGAAGCCGACTTCCCATCCGGCGGCGTCGACAACTTTACGGGCTTCTGAGTTCTCGTCCAGGATTGGGTTGGAATTGTTGATGTGCACGTAGATCCGGCGCTTCACATTGAGCTGGCGCAATGCCGAAATCGACCCTTCGGGCCCGGAGACCGAGATATGGCCCATGCGCTTGCCCGTCTTGTTCAGCAGGCCCTGGGTCAGCATTTCATCGTCAGTGAAGAGTGTGCCGTCCAAGAAAATCAAATCGGCGCCGCGGATCTTGTCTGCGAGCGGCGGGTCGATCTCGGCGACGCCTGGAACATAGAAAAACGATTTGCCGGTTTTGGCATCGGTGACTTTGAGGCCAATGGTGTCGCCGTCGCGGCTGCCGAAATTGTTGCCGGCGTCGCCTTTCTCAAGAAAGAGCGCGACTTTGCCGGGTACGGCGAAGGCTTCGACGACGAGGCCGGTGTCGACGCCGCCGCCTTCAAGGCGCGTCGGCTGGTCGAGTTCGAAGGTGTTGCGGGAAACCTTGTCCCGGGCAAGCACTTCGAAAACGCTGTTGGCGTTCAGGGTCGCTAGAACGCGGTCTGCGGCGTAGATCGAGAAGGGCTGGCCTTCGCGGAGGCTCAAGAGGCCGGTGATATGGTCGACGTCGGCGTTCGTCAGAACGACGGCCTTGATCGGCGAATTGCGCAGCGCGCCAGCCTTTGCAGGCTGCAGTTCTGGCGTTTCGTTGATCTGCTGGCGGATGTCGGGCGAGGCGTTGAGCAATACCCAATTCGAGCCGTCAGCACTGACGGCGAGAGACGATTGCAGCCTTGCCTTATATCCCGCTACGCCGGCCCTCACACTGGATGAGTGAAAGCCATTGCAATTCCATTGCGGGAATCCGCCCCCAGCGGCGGACCCGAGTACTTTGATGATCATGTGAGCTGAATGTTGTTGCGCCGACGGATCGCCGAAGCCGGCAGCGCTTTCAATTATTCGAGATGAAACGGCCGCGGCGGCCGATGATACATCGACCGCCGCGCCGGTGTCTCACAAACCTTGCGAGACCGAAGACTTCATCGGTTAGATGAGGTCGATCTCGGCCGGCAGGTAGCTCGTGACCTCGAGGCCAACTTCCTGCTCGCGCACTGCGGGTTTGGTCCAAATCTTCATAGTGTTTCCTCCAAAGCGGTAAACTGCTTACGTCTTTGCAGACCCCGCCGAGGGCCCACCAGATCGGTGCAGGCACTTTTGTCGTGCCGCTCCAATCTGCGGATCAGCTGACCAAAGTCAAGGCTGGTTGCCGCTGTCCACTGATGTAGATCATGCTCCGGGTCTTCTTTTCAAATCAATGCGCTTCACGTCTGCGTGTGAACCAATTGGCCCGGCGCTTGGGGTGAGACCCGGTGTGGAATTTGGACCTCCGGCTCGCCGGATGTGGGTCCATTTCGGCGGACGATCCACGACTCCGATTTTTTGCCGGTTGGGTCTGGGATATTAGAAAATTATTCTTATCTTCGGGTGAAATGCCGCAGGAGCGTAGAAAATTGTCCTACAATATCGTATGGAACCGGGCTTGGCGGCGTGACGTTCGGCTTTCTCGGTCGGGTGTTAAGGATTGTCTTTTAGAATGCATGGGCGGCTTACGCGGCCGGCCGGCATGTTTGGGCTTTTCCGGAGCTCGGAGGCGCGCTACGCCCGCGCCCTGAACGCCGGGCTAATACCCTGACGAGGAGAGCATTTAGTGACCGCGACCCCACTGCTTCCGCGCAACGCGCCTTTTCTGCCGGAAGACATCGAACTGTTGAATAAAGTGGTTGCGCGGACAACTCCGCAGCAGCGTTCGTGGCTGGCCGGCTTTTTTGCCGGTTTCGAGGCCGCGCAGAGCGGTGGCATGGCTCAGGTGGTGCCGGCATCCAAGCCGCGCGCGCCGCTCACTATTCTCTATGCGAGCGAAAGCGGTAACTCCGAAGCCCTCGCAACGAAGGCAAAGAAAGCCGCCCAGAAGCACGGTCTCGATGCCAAGGTCTTCGATATGGCCGACGCCGACATGGCGCTGCTTGCCAAGGCGAAGAATATCGTCGTGTACGCCGCGACCTGGGGCGAGGGCGATCCGCCCGCCCGGGCTGTCGATTTCTATCAAGCGCTGATGAGCGATGCGGCGCCGCGCATCGACGGCGTGCGGTTCGCGGTTCTGGCGCTGGGCGATACGGCCTACACGCAGTTCTGCGCGACGGGAAAGGCCATCGATCAACGCCTCGAAGAATTGGGCGGTGTGCGAACGTTCGATCGCGTCGATCTCGATCTCGACTATGCCAAGAAGGCTGCCGAGTGGACGGAAGGTGCGCTAGCTAAACTGGCGCCGGAAGATACGCAGGCGGCCGGAGGAACGGTTGTGCATGTCGATTTCGGCGGCGCCTTCCCGCTGGCCGACGATGACGAACCGAAATTCACCGCGGAGCAGCCTCTCGAAGCCGAGATCTCGGCGCTCGTCAATTTGAACGGCAGCGGCTCGACGCGCGAGACGTGGCACACGGAATTTGCGTTCGAGGATCCGGCTTTCACCTATCAGCCGGGAGACGCGATCGGCCTGCTGCCGGAGAACGATCCGGCTCTCGTCGACGATCTTCTGCAAACGGTCGGGCTCGGCTCGGATGCCGCGCTGCTGCTCAAGGTGCAAAAGTCATTCGACGTGACGACGCTGTCGCGAGCGGCTGTCGAAAACTACGCGAAGCTGACCGGCCGTGCCGACGTCAAGGCGCTGCTCGAGGGCGAGGCTTATCCGAAGTTTGCGTCCGACCGGCAGCTCATCGACCTTTTCCTGGCGTACCCGGAGAAGCTCACCCCAGAACAGCTGACAAGTCTTTTGCGGCCGTTGCCGGGACGGCTCTACTCGGTCGCGTCGAGCCTCAAAGCGCATCCGGGTGAAGCGCATCTTCTCGTCGGCGCGGTTCGCTGGCAATCGCATGGCCGCGAGCGCAAGGGCGTCGCTTCGACGTTCCTCGGCGAGCGCCGCAAGATCGGCCAGACGGGCCGCATCTACGTCAAGCCGAACCGGCATTTCCGTCTGCCGGCCGACGGGCATACACCGATTATCATGATCGGCGCGGGAACGGGCGTTGCGCCCTATCGCGCCTTCGTCGAAGAGCGCATCGCCGACGGCGCCAAGGGTAAGAGCTGGCTCTTTTTCGGCGAGCGGAACTTCACCAATGATTTCCTGTATCAGCTCGAGTGGCAGGACTATCTGGCGTCCGGCGATCTGACGCGTATCGATGTTGCATTCTCGCGCGATCAGCCGGAAAAGATCTATGTCCAGCATCGCATCTGGGAAAAGCGTGCCGACATCAATGCGTGGCTGCAGGAAGGCGCGCACGTTTACGTCTGCGGCGACGAGAAGGGCATGGCGAAGGACGTCGATGCGATGCTCGTCAAGGTTCTTGCCGAGCCGCTCAAGGGCGATGAAGAGGCGGGCCGCGCGAAGCTCAAGGAGCTGACGAAGGCCGGCCGCTATCAACGCGACATCTACTAATTCAATTGCACGAAATCCTTTCGCAGCCGCCGAGGCCGAAGGGAGCCGGGGAATACGAAATGACCGACAAGCGTTCGAAGAACGAGATCATCAAAGAGCACAGTCATCAGCTGCGCGGTACGCTGGCTGAGGGGCTGCTCAAAGTCGAAACAGGTGCCATCGCGGAAGACGATCAGCAGCTGATCAAGTTCCACGGCTCCTACATTCAGGACGATCGCGACGTTCGCGGCGAGCGTGGGAAGAAGAAGCTCGAGAAGGCTTACTCCTTTATGATTCGCCTGCGCATTCCGGGCGGGGTCGTGACGGCGAAGCAATGGATCGGTCTCGATACCATCGCGAGTACTTATGCGAACGGCACGATGCGGCTGACGACGCGCGAGACATTCCAGTTCCACGGCGTCATCAAGTCGAACCTCAAGCGCACGATGCAGTCGTTCAACGACATCTGCCTCGATACGCTGGCTGCTTGCGGCGACGTCAATCGCAACGTGATGACGGCTGCCAATCCGCATCTGTCGAAGGCACACCGGCAAGCCTACGATCTCGGCAAGGCGATCAGCGAGCACTTGCTTCCCAGAACGGGTGCCTATCACGAGATCTGGCTCGACGGTGAGAAGGTCGAGGACGCGTCGCGGCCCGCGAAGAAGGACGAGGAGCCGATCTACGGCGTTCAGTACCTGCCGCGCAAATTCAAGGTCGTGGTGGCGGTGCCGCCCGATAACGACGTCGATATTTATGCGCACGACCTCGGCTATATCGCCATCGTCGAGAAGGGTGAGCTCGTCGGCTGGAACGTGACCGTCGGCGGCGGCATGGGCATGACCCACGGCGACCTCAACACCTTCCCACGCGCGGCTGATCTTCTTGGCTTCTGCAAACCCGATCAGGCGATCGACCTTGCTGAAAAGGTCGTCACCGTTCAGCGTGACTGGGGCAATCGCGAGAACCGCGCACGGGCGCGGCTGAAATATACGATCGAAGATCGCGGGCTCGATAATTTCCGCGATGAAGTCGAAAAGCGTCTCGGGTTCAAGCTCGAGAAGCCGAAGCCTTTCAAGTTCACCGGCACGGGCGACAAGATCGGTTGGCGGCAAACGTTCGATGCGAAGAAGGGTACGGAGAAGGCGTGGCATCTGACGCTCTTCGTCGAGAACGGCCGCATCAAGGATCGCCCCGGCTATGCGTTGCGGACGGCGCTGCGCGAGATAGCCGAACTCGGCATCTGCGATTTCGTCTGCACCGCGAACCAGAACGTCATTCTCTCGAACGTCACGGCGAAAGCGAAAGCCAAGATCGAAGCGATCTTCAAATCGCATGGCGTTTCGCTCGACGTTTCGTCGGGGCTTCGGCGCAATGCGATGTCGTGCGTTGCGCTGCCGACGTGCGGTTTGGCATTGGCGGAAGCGGAACGGTTCCTTCCTGATCTCGTCACCGCACTCGAAGAAAGCCTCGACAAAGCCGGTCTCAACGATGACGACATCGTCATCCGCATGACGGGTTGCCCGAATGGTTGCGCGCGGCCGTATCTTGCCGAGATCGGCCTCGTCGGCCGCAATCCGGGGCTTTACAACCTCTACCTCGGCGCGGCGTTCAACGGTTCGCGGCTCTCGAAGCTTTACGCGCAGGATGTCGACAAGCAGCGCATCGTTTCGCTGCTCGAACCGCTCTTCATCGCCTATTCAAAAGAGCGCGAGAAGGGGGAGCACTTCGGTGACTTCGCGATCCGGCATGGCGCCGTTGCGATCACGAACACGGGCAATCAGTTCCACGCCGATGTGAAGCTGGTTTAGGAGCCCTGGACCGTTTCTTTCGTCATCCCGGCGAAGGCCGGGATCCATCCAAGCCTGACCATAGCGAAGAACAGAGCCTGGACGGTTCCCCGTCTGCGCGGGGATGACTTTCTGTGCTTTTTTCGGCCAACTAAGTCTTCAGCGCGAGCTGGTAGGCGGCGAAGCAGAGGATCACCGCCAGGAAGATGCGCAGCAGCTGATCGGGTAGAACCCCGGTCAGGCGCGATCCGATTGCGATGCCTGGGATCGAGCCGACGAGCAGCAATCCCAACAACGCGAAACTCGTGTTCCCGATCGACATATGGCCGAGGCCCGATACGAGCGTCAGCGGTACAGCGTGCACGATGTCGGTGCCGATCAGGCGGCGCGTGCGGAGCATTGGATAGAGCAGCGTCAAGACGACGACGCCGATGGCGCCTGCGCCAACCGACGTCAGCGTTACGATCGAGCCTAGCGTCAAGCCGAGCAGCAGCGTCGGCAAGCGGCGGACTTTGATCTCTGCCGGTTCGCCCGCGTGCGCATGGCCGCGAACGACGAACGGATAGATCAGGATCGCGATCGAACTCAGCACAAGTGCCGCGACGAGCGCCTGCTTGATGAAATGAGCAAGCGCCGCGGTGTCGGGATTGAGAAGGTGCAGAACGATAAGCATCGCGACGGAGCCGGGGACGCTGCCCAACGCGAGCCAGCCGACAAGGCGCCAATTGACGTTTCCGAAATTATGATGGGGCCAGGTGGCCGACGCCTTGGTGATCGAGGCAAACAGCAAGTCCGTGCCGACAGCCAGGGCGGGCGGCACACCGATGTTCGTAATCAAGAACGGAGTCATCAGCGAGCCCGCGCCGACGCCCGTCATCCCGACGAGGAAGCCAACGACGAAGCCGCCCGTAATCACCATTGGCCACAGGGTGTGCAAATCGAATTCGGGCATGGGATTCCGTTGCGGGGTTGACGGACTGACCTACGCGAGATCACCCGGATCTGCAATTGCGGATTTATGGTTGTGATAACGGAGGTTCCATCGCGCACGCTTGTTTGCGCACGGCACTCGCGTTCCGTGAGCCGGCCGCCGTGCGCGATGTTCCGTCGACTTTAGGTGAGCGTTGAAGCCTACAATCCCGGGTCCATCCCATCATCGACTGGAGGCGGCGGTTCGATCGCCACGGAGACGCCAGCCGAGCGCAGAATGATCGCAACCTCGTTGGCGCGGCGCATGAACTCCTCGCGATCGCTCGAACTCATCGACAGGTCGCGATTGAGGCCGTTTGCGAGCATATCGCGCTTCAATACGAAACGACCCTCGGCCGGTTGTTCCGCCTTGGCGTTGACGGATGTCGCGATGCCGCCGGCGATCGTTGCGCCGGTGACGGAATCAACAAGCAAGAGCGTGCCGGTTTCCGGCGTCTCCGTGAAGACGTCGACGGAGGCGGCTCGGCCGAGTGAAATTTTCGCGATCGCGATGTCGTTCGCACTGCAGCTGCGTGCCGGACGCGACGCCATCGTTTCGAGATCGAGGAGGGCTTTGATCTCGATGTTGGAGACCGGGATGAGGTCGGTCGACGTCCGCAAGAGATAGCCGGCCGTCGGACTGAATGCATCTTCCGATAACCACACAAAGCGGGCTTCGATCGTTTGTGCCGGAACGGGACGCATCTCGGGCGCCGACAGCACGGCGCCGCGCGACACGTCAATATCGACGTCGAGTTGAAGGGCGACGGCCTGACCGGCGGAGGCACTCTGAAGGTCGCCGTTCATAGTCGCGATGCGGATGACCTTGCCGCTGGCGTTGCTCAGGGCATCGACGACGACGTCGCCGACTTTCACCGAGCCTGACGTGACGGTGCCGGCGAGGCCGCGGAAATCCTGGCCGTCGCGCAGCACGGTCTGCACGGGAAAGCGGAAGACGGAACCGGCTTCGCTGACACGGCTCGGCGTTTTTTCCAGGTGCTGGATCAACGTCGGGCCCGTGTACCAGGGCATGTTGCCGGAGCCCGCCGATACGTTGTCGCCGAAGACGGCGGACAGCGGAATCGCGGTCGCGTCCCAGAAATTGAATTTCCAGCACAACGTGCGGAAGTCGGCCTCGATTTTGCGGAACACGTCTTCCGACCAGCCGACGAGGTCCATCTTATTGACGGCGAGCACGACGTGCTTGACGCCGACGAGATCGAGGATCGCGGTGTGGCGCTTCGTTTGCTTTTTCACGCCCGAGCGCGCGTCGACGAGCACGATGGCGACGTCAGCGTGGGACGCGCCGGACGCCATGTTGCGCGTGTACTGCTCGTGGCCGGGGGAATCGATGATGACGAAACGGCGCGTTTCGGTATCGAAATACTTCCAGGCGATGTCGATCGTTATGCCTTGCTCGCGCTCGGCGACAAGGCCGTCCAGCAGCATCGAGAAGTCGGGAAGATCGGTGCCCGCGGCCTTGCGGCCCGAGCGGCGAACGTTCTCGCGCTGATCCTCGTAGAGATCGGACGCATCCCAGAGCAGCCGCCCGATCAAGGTCGATTTGCCATCGTCGACGGAGCCGCAGGTCAGAAGATGCGTGATGCCGCCAAGCTCGTGCACGAGATTGGGCACGACTTCGAGATGGGGCGCAGCCTTCTGCGTGGCTTCCGTTTTATGCAGTGCGTGCACCGACATCAGAAATAGCCTTCCTGCTTCTTCTTTTCCATTGCGCCGACCTGATCGTGATCGATCAAGCGGCCCTGGCGTTCCGAAGTCTGCGCGTTGATCGTTTCCGCAACGACGGCTTCGATCGTATCAGCGTCAGACTCGACGGCGGCGGTGAGAGGATAATCGCCCAGGGTGCGGAAGCGGATCTTTCGCATCTCGACTTTTTCACCGTCGCGCGGCTGGAGACGCTGGTCGTCCTGCATCAGGATTTGTCCGTTGCGGACGATCGTCGGTCTCTCGGCGGCGTAATAGAGCGGCACGACCTCGAGCTTCTCGCGGAGGATGTAGCGCCAGACGTCCTTTTCGGTCCAATTCGACATCGGGAAGACGCGAACGGTCTCGCCGGTTCCGAGACGGCCGTTCAACAGGTGCCACATCTCGGGGCGTTGTTTGCGCGGGTCCCAGCGGTGGCCCGACGCTCGAAACGAGAAGACGCGCTCTTTGGCACGGCTTGCTTCTTCGTCGCGGCGGGCGCCGCCGAATGCAGCATCGAAGCCATACTTGTCGAGTGCCTGCTTCAAAGCTTGCGTCTTCAGCACGTCGGTGTGGATCGAGGGCGCGTGATCGATCGGATTGATCCCGCGCTTGATGCCTTCCTCGTTGGTGTGGACGATCAGATTCAGTCCGAGCTGACGGGCCGTGCGATCGCGGAATGCGATCATATCCCGGAACTTCCACGTCGTATCGACGTGAAGAAGCGGGAAGGGCACGGCTTGCGGGAAGAACGCCTTGCGCGCGAGGTGCAGAAGGACGGTCGAATCCTTGCCGATCGAATACATCAGCACGGGCTTGCGGAACTGCGCCGCCGCCTCGCGGAAGATGTGGATGCTCTCGGATTCGAGTAGATCAAGATGTGAAGGCGATGCCGTCATGCGGCGCGGTCCTTTGGTTCAAAGCCGGGGTCTTCGGACTGCGTGTGAAGTCCGCATTCCTTGCCGTTCTCGTTTTCCCACCACCAGCGACCGGCGCGAATGTCTTCGCCCGGCTTGATGGCGCGCGTGCACGGCTGACAGCCGATCGACGGGAAGCCTTGGGCATGGAGTGCGTTGACGGGAATTTTGTTCCCCGCCACGTAGTCTTCGAGCTGAGCCAGCGTCCAATCGGCGATGGGGTTCAGCTTGATGAGTTTGGCGCCCGGGTCGTAGCTCGCGAAGTGCACGTGCGAGCGGCCTTGCGATTGCTCGCGGCGGAGGCCGGTCAGCCAGGCGGCCGCACCTTCGAGCGCGCGATTGAGCGGGCGGACCTTGCGTATTTCGCAGCAGGCCTTCCGCGCTTCGACGGAATAGCGAAAGCCGTAAATGCCGTCGTTCGACACGAGCTCTTCGACTTCGGCGGAGTCCGGAAACATCACGCGGATCTTGATGCCGTACTTGCCCTCGGTTTCGAACAGCGTATCGAGCGTTTCGGGGAAGTGCCGGCCGGTATCGAGGGTGAAAATGTCTATGTCCGTCGCCGTTGTCGCCACGGCGTGCGTGATCGCCTGATCCTCGATGCCGAGACTGGTCGAGAATGCGATCGTACCGTCGATGGCCGCACGGATGGCGGCGAGGCGCTCCTCGAGCGTCGTCAAGCTCGCGAGTTTCGCGTCAAGGTCAGCTGCAACCGCGTGTTGTGGCGCGGAATGATCATTGCCCGCCGATCCGCCAGGAGCGGATGGGGGTGCTTCGAACAGCGTCATGGAAGGCCTCCAGTGCTGCGATACATAGGGGTAAATCATTCCCCTGAGAAGCCATTTTTGCAAATAAGAATAGGATATTATTCCAGCATGTAAGGCTGGAAGACGTTTTTGTCGCCGTCAAGGTCCGTAGAACCCGGATGCGTTAAGCCCTGCGACAGACCGTGCCGGGGGGCTATTCCGGGCGGGATCCGGGGCCGGAAGAGGGGCGTGTTGCCGGCTGGGGGCGCGCGCAGCCAGAGCGGAGCAGCCTTCGGGGAAGAGAGGATGTGAGCTTCGTGACGTCGCCTCCGTGGGCCGCGCCTACCGCGTCTCAGAGGCGGTAGACCCCTCCCAAGCCGGCACGCCCGACCGAACGGGTGTCGTTCGATTCATGGGAGAGCGCCCGGTCCGGGGCCACGGGCGATCGTTTTCGTTTTTCAATCACCACGCATAGTCAAAGAGGTCCAGTTCGGCGCGGGCATTTCTTTCAATATGCTGACGGGCCGCAGGGCTGATGACTTCTCGATAATGGATTTCATTCGGACGCACTCCGCCCTTGGCGTTTGGTAGTGCGAGTGGTTCGTCGATGCCCAATCGAGACAATGTTGTTTGAAAGCCGCTCTCCAGCTCCTCGTAGCGGATGAAATGGTCCACCAGCACTTTGCCGCGCGATGCGTACATGAACCAGTTGGTCAGCACGGAAGGACTCGACGTCTCCAAGATATACTCGTTGATCGTTTCCTTGGTGTGGGCTCCGGTCTTTCGATTGTTCCAGAAGTATTGGCTCAGTGCCCGGTCGTATGGATTGCGAACGATGGTGAACTTGAAGTAGTTGTCCCAGACCGACTTGGGCAGCGCGCGGCGCACTCGGACGGCGGGCATGTGTTCGTAGAAAGCCTTGCGAAACCGAAAGTGTTTGGCGACGGGGGTGAGCGGCGGTATCGGCAGTGAGACATACGCAGCGCGATGAAGGGGAATCGCAAGATTGCGGGCCCGGTAGGACGAGTATTTTTGATCCTTGGATTCTCTCGCCGGCGCGATTATGTCGTCGGTTCCACAAAGCTCAGAAAGGGAAATCTCGACACTTGTGCCGGCAGTCTTGCTGGTCTTGACGAAAATGAAGCGTCGAGCGTGTGAAACGATCATTGAAGATATCCCGTGTGTTTCCCGGATGCCCTGCGTGTGTCGGGATCGGTTAAAGTCTTGACCCGAGAATGGCAAGATTGCCAGGCACTTCGTGCTTGGGCCGACCTTCGGTACGATGGTCGATCGCGCTCGGCGGATCAATGCATCCGGAAACCAAGAAAGTTCGTTGCGGACAACGAGGCTGGGGGGGTATGACCTCGTATAATTCGGCGACGCACAAAAACCAGTTCTGAAAATCATCTCTGTAGGTGGGAAAATCGGATAGCGGATTTTCTGCACCGTGACGTGTTTCTTTGGGGACACTGCGCCGTTAGGCTCTGGACCGAAGGTCAGTTTGCCGACATAAATCGCCAAATTCCGGTCGCCGGTTTTGGCCTGTGGTGGGGCATAAAATGGTATTCCATTTTCTCAAGCTGACAATACCGTATTGCCTTTTAATAATTGCCGTATGGTCGATTCCGAGCTGTCGGCTTAAGGATCGAATTGACGCTTTAGCTAAATTTATCAAGCACCACCGAAGATATCCGGCCAGAAGATTGGTTTTCAGCGATGTCTTGTACCGAATTAAATCGGGATCGGAACTGCTCGATCCGGTCAGGACTTTTACAACGGACAAAGAGCTGGCGAAGATATTCATCAGCGGTGTCGTTGGTCCTTCTTACAACGTCCCTACCATAGGAGTTATAAGATCTCACGCTGATCTGGCGGCATTTCGTTTTCCAGAGCGGTGCTTTATCAAAGCGACGCACTCTTCCGGACGCAATATATTCAGGCAAAATGGCGAGCCGATAAACTATGATGTTTTGAGTGAGTGGCTCAATCACAGCTACTATGAAAAGAAGCGCGAGGGCAATTACAGGGACTTGCGGCCGAAGATCATCGTCGAGTCGCCAGTTTTTGATGGGCGCGAGTTTTACGAATTGAGCCTGTTTTGCTGTAATGGCGAAGTCAAAATTATCATTAGGCAATACGGCGACAAATTGCGAAGACCTCTCGGAGAAGAAGGCTTTATACGGCCGAATGGCAAGACTGTAATTGCTCCATGGGCTACCCACTTGCAGAGGTGGCCGAGAGGCCGAAAAATCTCGATGAGATAATAACAGTCGCAAATGCGATAGCGGGTTACTTCTCTTTCGTGCGATTAGATATTTACACCGATGAAAATGAGTTTTTTGTCGGGGAGATTACGCATAGTCATGCGGGTGGGGGGCAATCATTTATCCCTCCGGAGGCCGAAATCGACATATCAAGGCACATTTTCGGCGTTGAAAAAGGTCTAGTGGCTTAGCCCGCCAGAGCGGCAGATGGTTCCCTTTTCAGGCGGGAGATCGTTCTATCGGGTGCCGTCCCGTGCGAGCCAAGCCACCAATCCGTTTGCCGCCCGTGTCGCGGTTGCGAATGTCGCCTGCAGCAGATAGCCCCCGGTCGGTGCTTCCCAGTCGAGCATCTCGCCTGCTGCGAAGACGCCCGGGCGCGACTTGATCATCAGGTCCTGATCGAGTGCGGCCCAGCCGATGCCGCCGGCGGTGGAGATGGCGCGCTCTATGCCGGCAACGCCGACGACCGAGAGCGGAACCGACTTGATGCGGGCCGCCAGAGCGTCGCCTCCATCGGGAAGGCTTGCGCCCGCTTCGCGAAGGAGGGCGAGCGCGGCCGGATCGAGATGCGTCGCCTTCCGCAGAAAGTTCGTCAGCGTTTCCTTGCCGCGCGGTTTGGCGAGCCGTTCGGCCAAAACGGACTGGTCGACATCAGGCTTCAGGTCGATCGAGAGCGTTACGCTTTCCTCAGTGCGAAGCGCCGAACGTATTTGTGGTATGAGTGCGTAAATCGCTCCGCCTTCGAGGCCGTCGCCCGTTACGATGGCTTCGCCCCGCATCGTGGCACCCGCACATGTGAGCGCGATGCGCTTCAACGCGGCGCCTTCGAAGCGTGATTTGAAGATCTCGGACCACGCTATGCGCACGCCGCAGTTGGCGGGAGCAAGCGGCGTTACCGGAATGCCGGCCGCGCTGAACGTCCCGGCCCAGAGCGCGTCCGAGCCGAGCTTCGGCCAGCTTCCACCTCCGAGCGCGAAGAGCGTTGCATCAGGCGTCGCCGTGACGGTTCCTTCAGGCGTTTCAAAAAGGAGACCGCGCTCGGGCGTGAAGCCGATCCAGCGGTGCCTCGTTTTGATCACGACGCCGAGCTCGCCGAGACGGCGCAGCCATGCGCGCAAAAGAGGAGAGGCTTTCATCGCGCGCGGGAAGACGCGGCCGCTCGAACCAATGAATGTGTCAGCGCCGAGCCCGTTCGCCCATTCGATGAGGGTCGCAGGCGGAAAGCTTTCGACCATGGCGCGGACGTTTTCTGGCTCGGTCCCGTACCGCGTCAGGAAATGTTCGAGCGGTTCGCTGTGCGTGAGGTTCAGGCCACCGCGCCCGGCGAGGAGGAACTTGCGGGCGGGCGAGGGCATGCGCTCGTAAACGGTGACGCGATGTCCGGCATTCGCGATGATCTCAGCGGGATAGAGACCGGCGGGTCCTGCACCGATGACAGCAACGTCACGGGCTGTGACAGCGGCGGCGCTCACCATGTCCCCGCATTCGGCATGGAGACCCAAGGTTCAGTCGGGGGCAAGGCTGCGCCCTTCTGTAAAAGCTCAATCGAGACGAGGTCGGGCGAGCGGACGAACGCCATGTGCCCGTCGCGCGGCGGTCTGTTGATCGTGACGCCGGCCGCCTGGAGCCGCTCGCAGGTCGCGTAGATGTCGTCCACCTGAAACGCGATATGGCCGAAGTGGCGGCCCGCATCGTAGTCTTCGGGGTCCCAATTATAGGTGAGCTCGAGCATCGGCGCCTTTTCGCTCACGGCGCGGGCTTCGTCCTCCGGCGCCGCGAGGAAGATCAACGTGAAGCGGCCCTTTTCACTCTCCATGCGACGGATTTCTTTCAGTCCGAGAGCGTCGCAGTAGAACTTCAGGCTCGGCGCGATCTCTTTGATGCGAACCATCGTGTGCAAGTAGCGCATCGGTCCCCTTTCCTTCGAAAGTCTGATGTTGCTGCAAGTCGTCAGCGGCAAAGTTGGCGCGCCAGAATGCAGGCGCTGCAGCTGTGCCACAGTGCGGCTCTAAACGTCTCGCGGCACCGAGTCGCCTTATCCCGCGTTTTTGCGTAACTGTGGATGAGCATTGAAGACTTTCGCTTCTTCATGCGCGACGGCATCTCGGAAGCTCATGGGAATCAAGACGAGATGAGCGAATCACGTCGCGCTGATTCGCAGTGCAAAACTTATGCACGCATGTGGAGGAATTCTGCACCAAACTCCGCACGCAATCGAAACTGGGGATGAATCGCGACAACGTTTTTTTGCACGTTTTCATTGGCTTAATGTGTGACAAACGATGTGGATTGAGGCACCACAACTCGCGGTCAAGGGGGAGTGGCCAAAATATTGCCCCTAGTTCCGGGCAGAGCCAGTGTTATGGTTTACGACATTGCGCAGTTGCGTTTCAGCGTTCGCTTCTGAAGAGGGCTCTTCCAGAACGGACGCGAGGACGACAACCGCGGAATGCTCGTTATCGTTTGACGCACAGTACACGCGGGGTAAGCAAGTATGGGGGATAATAAACATCCCGGGCTTTCAGAATATTTTGAACCGGGTCCGATTGGCCCCGAAGCGCTCGACGACGCGGCGGCCGAAGTTTTCGAGGTCGCCGGAACAATCAAATGGTTCGATGCTTCGAAAGGCTACGGCTTCATTGTTCCTGACAATGGTCTGCCGGACATACTTCTGCATGTCACCTGCCTCCGTGCCGGTGGATTTCAAACCGCTTACGAAGGCGCGCGCCTTCACTGCGAAGTTCTGCGCAGGCCAAAAGGCATGCAGGCATTTCGCATTCTCAGCATGGACGAAAGTTCGGCTATCCATCCGTCGCAGCTTCCGCAACGCACCCACGTCATCGTGCAGCCGGAAAGCGATTGGTGCCGGGCTTACGTGAAATGGTTCAATCGGGTACGCGGTTTCGGGTTCCTGACCCGCGGCGAAGGCACGCCCGATATCTTCTGCCACATGGAAACGTTGCGCCGCTTCGGCTTCACTGAGCTACGGCCGGGCCAGATCGTCCAAGTCCGCTGGGGCTATGGATCGAAGGGCTGCATGGCTGCGGAACTCAGGCCGGACGGTGTGCCGACGGGGCTGCCGTCCCGTAACTGACGCGGGACAAATGGCGACAGTCATGTCGAGTTCGACGAAGGGGGCCGCGATTTGCGTGGCCCTTTTTATTTTTCTGCCCGTGTTCGCGGCGAGTTTCCCACTGCTCAACCGGTTGATCGATCTCGTTCCGGCCGCATACGCCAAGATGCGCCAGGACAAGCTGACGATCGTTTCCGCTCAAGGCGGGGCCGAGCATCCGTTCACGATCGAGGTCGCGTCGACGGAACAGGAGAAGTCGCTGGGGCTCATGTTCCGCACGTCGCTCGGGGACGGCGAGGGCATGCTTTTCCCTTATCCGGCCGAGCGTGGTTTGCAGATGTGGATGCGCAACACGTACATCCCGCTCGATATGCTTTTCATTCGCGCGGACGGTATGATTGCGCGGATCGAGGAGGGGGCCGAGCCGCTGTCGGATCGCGTGATCTCGTCCGGCGCCACGGTCCTCGCCGTTCTTGAAATTCCGGGAGGTACAGCGTCGCGGCTCGGCATTAAAGCCGGCGACAAAGTGCGTTACCCGATCTTTTCCGGTGCGGCCGGGCCATGAAAGCGGGATGCCGCACTACTTTCGTTAGCCGTGACTTGACCTTAGCGGGCGAAAGCGGCAGATGAGAGCCGTGTCGGGGCGTAGCTCAGCCTGGTAGAGCATCTGCTTTGGGAGCAGAGGGTCGCGTGTTCGAATCATGTCGCCCCGACCAATATTTTCAGAGACTTGCTGATCGATGACCTGAGGCGTTGTACAAGACGAGCTGTCTCGTTGTACAAATTCGGTTCGCTCGGCGTTCTCCCACTTCGCGATCGCGGCCACCGCGAGCTTCCTCTGGCTAACCTCGCGGGCATAGTGTTCGACCATCTCAAAGCTCTGGCCCGTGATCGAGGCGACCTCGGCCGTTGTGCATCCAGCCTCCAGAAGCATCACCACCGCGCTTTTCCGGAGACCGTGGAAGACCAGCCGCGCCGGAAGCGCCATCCGGTCAAGAACTCGTCCCCATGACGTCCTGAAGCCATCCTGGGTCCACGGCGCGCCATGCGAGTTGGTCGCGATGTAGATCGACCGCCGGGGTATCTCAGCGAGAATTTGGGCAAGCGCACGGTGTATTGGAATCCACACCCGAACGCCTGTCTTCTCTTGCGTGACCGATACAACTCCATCCCCCACGTCGGACCACTTCATCACGAGCACATCACCTTGGCGCTGGCCCGTGAAGAGAGCAAGTGCGCTCACCCACCAAATCTCAAGCGGCGCCTTCGCGCGGAGTAAGTCGATCGCTTCCCAGGACCACGGTTCGTATGGCGCTCCACCCTTGAGCGGCTTTACCTCCCGGCAGGGATTGTCTGTTCGCCATCCTCGCGGGACTGACCAAGCGAGCATCGAGGAAAGGCAGCGCAGCAAATTGTTGGCAGCCGCAGGTGTGTCGGCGTACCTATCGCGAAGAGCCAGTACGTGCTTGGGCTCAAGCGCTGCCACCTTCAGATCGCCCCACGTGGACGCAATTCGACCGAGGTATCGCGTCCATTCAACCGAAGTCTTGGGCGCCAGCGCGCGCCACTCGGGGCTCACCTGCCAAGCTGCGATCAGAGCGTGGAAGGTTCCGGGCGCGGCCGAGGGCGGTACTTCGTTGGCGATAGCGTAGTACGCGGGGAAAAAACCTGGGTCTGCGGGATGGGGTAGTTTTATTCGCGGGCCAGCGCTCTTCGTGCCGCGCGCCTTCTGAAATGTGAAGTATTCACGCCCCCTCGACACGACCCGATGGACGTGTGGCGGCAATGTGAGGAGCGGCTTCCGGGGGCGCGCCATGGCAACGGTTTGCACTGATTCATGCATCTAGGCGCTCCAAGAACTCGTCCGTGTCCACAGAATCAGGCCGATCGATAAGGGTCTCGACGTCCGCCCATTTCCAGCGGGGGAGACCGAAAACGTTCCGAGCCTTCGGCAGCTTCGCTGTCCGGACCAATTTTTCGATCGTCGATTCAGATACCGACAGCCTGTAGGCAAGTGTCGCTGCATCGACGTAATCGGGCGCGTAGGGTCGAAGAACTTTCGATTTGGCTACGGTCATGGAGCACCGTCACCAGTGTCACTACCGCTCACGCAATACATGCCTGGCGTGTGGCTATTGCAGCTCCCGCCAAAATGATGAGGGATGAGTGATGACACCGGTGACACTGGTGCTTCACCAATGAATGCCAGATTTTGCTTGTCACCAGTCTTCATGTCGTCACCGCCTTCTCAGGAGTGACAACATGCTTGTCCAATTCAGCGTCTAGGCCTCCGTCGCGCATGACGGGGACGTAGGCCCAATACCTCTTCGCGCCGCGTATTTGGCGTCGCCGCCAGCCGAGTTGACGGAGGCAGCGTGCGACTCTGTTCTGCTCGATTTGACCTTGCTGCGGAATTGCAAGATGCAGCGCATTGTTTAGTATTTCGGAAATACGGACCTCATCCCGATCTTCCACAAATATTCCGATCGCCGACTGCCACGGGTCTTCGACATAGCGTGAGGCCTGTTCGGCCGCAGCGGCCGGTGTTTCATTAGCGGTAAGCCACCATTGTTCGCCCCTCTTGAAACGGGACAAAGCCTCCGCCCAAATCTGGTCGCGATCACCCCTAATGGCCGCGACGTCAATCTTGCCAGTCTTTATCGGAAGAAAGCGGCGCGCACCGGTTTCGTCTTTTAAGTAGGTTTCGGCATTTGTCGTTCCGATAAATATGCATTGCCTCGGAGCCTGAATCACACGACGGCCATATGGCGGCCGGAAGCGGTCAGTGCTGCGGCTCACGAAGGCTTTGATCCGGGAAGCTTCGGAGCGCGACATGGCATCGAGTTCCGAAATCTCGATGATCCATGCGCCGCGGCTCTGCATGGCTGCATCTTTCGATCCAAAATCCGCCAGCTCATCGGTATGCCAGGTGCCGCCGAGCGCCGCTAATGCAGACGACTTTCCGGTTCCTTGGCTTCCCTCAAGCACCAACATGAGATCGGCCTTGCAGCCGGGCGTCATAATGCGCGCCACTGCCGATATCAGAACGCACCGGCTAACCGCCGTCGTATAGTCGTTGCTGGCGGCACCAAGATACGTTGCAGCGAAGCTGTCGATGCGGGGTTTATTATCCCAACGGAGACCAACAAGGTACTCGCGGATCGGATGAAACTTGGCACCTTGCGCGACGGTTTCGATTGCCTTTTGGACCGTCTCAACGCCGCAGGAGATACCCCGATGCTGCATCCAATCCGTGATTAGTACGTCGTCGGCCTCGGTGCAGGCGCGGCGTTCAAATTTGCCGCCGCCGGGAGGCTCAAAAGGGGGGCGAGACAAAAATATCGTGTTCATCGCGAGTTCATCGTAACCGAGCACGTACCGCCATGCGGGCGCAGAACGCAATGCCGTCACCACATTTGCAAGAATCGGTTTGATGGCGCCATGCGCGGTCCGAATAAGCGCAGCTTGCCAACTCGTATCCTGACTTTCGGCGAGCCGTTCACGCGCGCAATCGAGCACCACATTAGCGTAGTTAGGCGCAAAAATAATTGTCACGACGTTCAAAGCAACCCATTCGATGTATTTTGGAATCGTCGTTCCGCAATCGAGTGGCTCCGCGGAGGCGAAATGGGTTCCTACGGTTACGAAATCCGCCGTCTCGCCACGAGCGACCAACTCAACGATCTGAGAAAATATCTCAGCGTGAATTGGATCGAAAAATGCCAGACAATCGAAGCCGGGGGGCAATCGCGCCAGTACCGCGTTATCAGCGAATAAGGCTCCCAAAAGCGCGCGTTCGGCTTCAAGGCAGTTCGGAAGCCGCCGGTCGGAAGACAATTCTGCAAACCAGTTTGCGGATTTGAGCATGTGTGACCCCGCCATTCGTCCCTGTGGCTATACGAATGCTGATCTGAGGGTTAGTCTGACGGGGGAGCCGAGGTCGCGAGACGCAATGGCGGCAATTCGCGGAGATAGCGTTCCAGCGACTCAAGTGTAATCAACGTGCGCCGCCCAACTTTTTTTGCTTCCAGTCGACCTTCGCGAATTGCGCAATAAAGGTGGTCTCTGCCGAGGCTGGCTCGCATCGATGCCTCACCGATGGACATCGCTAGTTTCTCGCGCACGTCTCGCATCGTCGGTCCTCGTCTTATTGAGACGGACATTGCGGAATGGCTTGCTAGAAGTCAGGTTGGAACGCGTGAAAAAATGAAGTGTGATTTCCCCCCTTGTCTCATTACATTCCGCGTTTCTTGACCTCACGCCATATTCATAGGCGCGTTCGTTGTTGATCTGCCGGTAGTGGCGCTTCGACAACACGGCCGCGATAAGTGAACACCATGGCCCGTCGCGCGTCGCCGTCGATTTTTTGTGAAATATAGAGCGGTAAAGGCGAGCAAGCCCAGCAACGAAATATAAAGTTCCCTGGTCCGCGAATTCCACGGAAAAATCTAAGGTGCCGCCGAACTTAATCGTGGGGTCTCCGGTACCTAGACTTTGCTGGGTTCTGAGCAACGTCTGCAATTGTGTCGCTCCTTGCGGCGACGGCACGGTGAAGCACGCAGCACGACTCATAAGGCTTTCAATCAAGATGCGGAATCGGATTTGAACGCAAAATTCGTCCATTGGCGCATAGCATCAGCGATCAGCCGGAAATCGTCTTTTCTGATCCATGTGGAAAGATGGGTTACGGCTAAGGAATTTCGTCCACAAATCTTCCCAACCCACGTCAGCGACTTTTGCTTACCATCGGGCGTTGGCCGAGTTGTGTAGGGTCGCAGCTCCGCGTGATCAAATTCTTCCATCGCGCGTTTGCCAATTGTGATTATGGCCTTTGGCTTCAATAACCCGACAAGGCCAGCCACACGCGCCGTCGAGTGTTCGCGAATGGACGCCCGAACCTTTGGAGGTACACCGTGCGCGTGCAAATAACCTGGTACATCTTCGCGCCCCGCTGGGTGTGCTCGTACTGATTTCACACCAGTTGTGTGCGGCCATCGTACGAAGTGCGCGTTGGTGCCCACGCATTGATGCAGAAAGTTTTCGTCGAAGATTATTTTTGAGCTGAACAGCGAGCTTCCAATTTTCAACCGCATATTCGCATTTCGGGGGCCACCTCTCATGAGATCGCTTCCCCTGTTCTTCAACCCGCCGGGGCTCCGCCGCCGGGCTGATATCCAATGATAAGAACTTGAATTTCGTTGGGGGGGGAATGGGCGGTCCGTTCAAAATCTTGTACCCAAAACGGCGATGCTCGGGTGCTAGGGCTGAGATAAATCTAGCGGTGTCTCGATAAATTCTTAAAACTTCAGCTTCCATACTTGCTCGCTCATATCGGAATCGGGCCAATAACTCGACCTCATGCAAGATTTCAGTAAGCACTACGCACGAACAAGATAATTTTGAAGTCGCATCTCTCGCGGCTGAGTCCATCAGTTCCCACAATCGAGACACTCGCACGACACCATGATGTGATGGCGCATAAATTGTCCTGCTGCCTTCAGCGGGGTCGTACGGTCTTCTGAGCGGCGGCGAGCTTTCAACATGCCCGGACCCACACTCAGGATAAATTCGCGACGTGGCCGCGTTCTTGTCGTTCGGTCTTGCTAGATTGTTGTACGGCTCTGCTTTGACGACCACCGTTCGACGACCGCAGCGAAGCATTACACAGATTAATCTGCCTGCTCACTGTCATCTTGGGGGAAGAATTCCCTATTCTCGTCAACGCCTCCGAAGTGTCTGAAGACGTCGTAATCAATATCTAACCGACGTTCCTGCAGGAAGCTCGGGTCGCTGCGGCAGTACGTGTGGCTTATTCGTCCATCGTCAAAGACGAAGAAGCTATACAGGCCGTACTCGTTTGTTTCTTTGAGGTGTATCCCGTAGCGGTTCTCTGCGAAGTGCCAAACGTCCTTGACAGAATACTTTGGCGTGTCGAAGCCAACACTTGGTTCATCGCGATCCCGACGCCACAAATAGAAATCTTCTACTGCTCTCTGTATTCGAAGATGGAATTTCGTGTCTTTGATCTTCTGAACGTACTTCGTAAGGTGATTAAGTTCGTCGGCTGTCGTCGCGTGAAAATTGCTCCAATGCTCGTCGGTGACGCGTAGCACCCCAATGAATCTCGTTATGTCGCTAAAGTGCTCGGCAAGTTCTTCCTTGGTCATCATGGAAGCGCCGGGATAAAGTACGTAGCGGCGAACGCCAAGCACATCGAAATCCTGGTATTGCGGATATTTTGCGCTGATGCTGTCGTAAAGTTCCTGCACTGCTTCTGGCTTCCATGAGCCATACTTCGAGTTCTCAACGTGAAGCTGCTTATATAGATTCAAAAAGTCGTCTGGGTTTTCCCAAATCAGAATGTTCGCTAGTTCGCGACTGACAGTGAATAGGAAAGACGCCCGGTCCGAGGCGCGACCGTTCTCTTGCCGCCAGCTCCCTTGTTTGATTTTCTCGTTTGCACCCTTCGCGGTTAGCCAGCAGCCGACCACAAAGCCGATTGCCAATAGAAGAACGGCCTCAAGCCAAAACATCGCAACATGCCCCCGAAAAATACCAGCAGTCTAGCGCAGCAACTCACCGAGTTGCTAGATGTGTTCTGACGGGCGACGTGGGGGTTGGTTTGATTTCTCGCGACAAGTATTCTGAAACAAGAAGACTTCTTGCGGAGTAGATTCCGCAGGAACTTCATTTTGGTCAACTCACCCACGACCAGCGAAATCGGTTCGAACATTATTCGTCGGAATTGTCGGGAGTTCTTTTGAGCCCATGGTTCCGTTGATTGGGTAGGCGGCTTGCGATCCTCGCTATTTCTCTTTTCGGTGCACAGAAATCAATCCTCGGAAATTACCAACCGATTGCTCTATTGGCTTCTGTTGCCAATCTTTTCTCCGAGAATAGTGGACGAGGCGGATCGTGTTTTTGGCCAAATAAAGCGGCTCAGAAACCTTCGCTGAATGAGCAGTTTGAGGAAAAGTGTTCGATGCATCCACAAAGTTAGCGAACATGACTATAGGCGATGTCGTCCCTTTGGTCGCTGTACCATTGTTGGTCGTTACCGTGGTGCAAACGCTAGATCGATGGGGCAAGGAGCGTCGATTGATGGAACGCGAAGATGCTCAACGCCAAATCGAATACGAAGCCTACCTTCGTGAAATCCTTCGAACTCAAGGGACAAGCGCTCTCAAAAAATATGAGCTTGAGTTCCTAGATCGTCGCATGAACAAAGGGCAGCTGCCAATCAATTGGGTTCCCGGCGATCGCTCTGGGATAAACTGATGCGTTATCGTTTCCTGGTTGCAGGCTTGATCGTAGTTTGGATGTTTGGATTCTTCCTGCTGCTTTGCTCGTCCCACATCATAGGTAATGCCCGGCCTACTCTTGTCACTCATTTCAATTATTCCCAACTGCCATTTCAGTCGGCAGAAATTTCAAAAAGCGAGAACATGAGAAGATTTTCTTGAATGGCGTTTGCCTGAACCGACATCGCATATTTGCGACCTCCCATGCCCACAAGCGAGACGATGTAACCGGCAATCTTTGAATCGCCCTGTGAAAACATCTTGGGTTTGGTCACCGTGTATTTTGCCTCGATAGCATTGAGCAGGGATTGAAAGTTTCCCTGGAGCCCAATTGAACAGCTTCGCGAAATGAAGTTTCCGTTCCTTCTTTCTCCGTAGAGCACCATCAACGGACTTTTGCCTCTCACGAATGACCATCCTTCCAGGTTTTCTGGTGCGATCATCTTCACGGTCTCGTCTTCTAGAGGCCCGACTTCGTATTGATAGAAGGATCCGAAAGCGTTCGACAATTTTGTTATATTTTTCCGCTCTAATCTGCTTCCGATGCAGATGTTGTCCATCGCAGTGATAGCGATTGAGCTAGGCTCTGCAGAGCAGTTCTGTGTCATGCAAAGAGGGTAAGCTGCTACAGCGAAAATAGCAGCTTTGGCGACGAAGTTCATTTCAGCTCCGGTTACATTCGAAAATTCAAAGTGCATACCACGCTCAGTAACATGTGCGGCTCGCTAGGCAAGCTCTCATCGGCTCCCTAGCTGGTCCGTGCTCTCAACTTGCTTTCGCGCAGAAATCTCAAGGCTCACATCCGACGACTGTTGGGTGCGAGCCCGTCGGCGTTGGAAAGCCTCAACCGTGGAAATCGACATGACAGACCAACCGCAGGGAAACCCCGTGCCAATTCATGAGGAGCTTCTCCTCCGTGGAGCATGGCCGCCTCGTGCCTTCAGATCGCGGACAAGGGATGGGTTCACAACGGTGAGTCGCCCGACATGTTCGACTTGACATAGAGTTTGCGGAACGCCGGCTCGATCGACTAGAGACACACCGCAAATGTTTGAGATATCGGCTGTCGGCGCGATGGCAATGACGTTCGAGTTCCGCATGCCGGTCGTGCGAACGCGAGATCGCAGCATATCCCACTCGGGCGGGTATCTGCTCGCAGATTACCCCCTCGCGCTGCATTCGACAGGTCGAGCGAGTCTAAAGGTAGAATACCGTGGCTCCACAGCGACCCCTCGAACGAGGGATAACGTCCCCGCTCCCCGCGGTGAGCATCGAAACGTTTTTATCCGGAACCGCGCCTTCTACGACCCAGTCGCGAGTTTGAACCGGTCTACCGGCGAGCGACGCGTCGGTGATGAATTTCTTCCCGCCTTCCAGCAGAGATAGTTCATCAATTCGCGCTTGCACTTGGGCGATTTGTTCGGCGGGGCCGGTGTCGATAGCACTGTCATATGCCATTTTGAGCATATCCTCGCCTATGACGATTAGCGCCCGCCGTGTGGCTAGATCATATATCGTGCGGCCATGGTCGGCGGCATTGAGAACCGTAGTGGCATTGGCCGCGAGCTTGCCGAGATACTGCGGCACTGTCGTTTGCGGATTGATCGGCTCGGCGTTCTCGAAAAACGTCTTGAGGGTTACGGACGTCGCTGTCTTTCCGGCGAGGATCATCGTCGCGAGTACGTCGTAAATCTGCCCGTGGAGCGGATCGTAAAAATGATCGGGTGACAAAAAGCCAGACACCCGGTCAAGCGCCTCGTTGTGGACGAGGATCGCGCCCAAAAGCGCCTGTTCAGCCTTGAGATTGTGGGGCGCCTGACGGTTATCGGGGGCGCGCACCAATCGGCAAGTGGGACTAAATTTAGCATCGATCCTCGTCAGACTAGCTTGCCATCGCAAAGCTTCGGCGCTGGGGCTAAGTCGATGAGGGCAAACGCAATGCTGGAAGTTCGTTCAAAAATCGATGTAGTGCATCAAGGGTGATAACGGTTCGGCGACCAATCTTTTTCGCATCTAGGCGGCCATCTCGGATCGCCCTGTAGATGTGGTCTCGTCCGAGGTTTGTCCGTATCGCGGCCTCGCCTATGGACATTGCGATGCGATCTGTTGCGTCCGTCATCATCAGCTCCCCGTCGTGTTAAGACGAAAAGCTACGAGTAATCGAGGCAAAGTCAGGTCGGAAATCTCGACAGAATTTTCGCGTATTTCCACCTAGCGGTCGGGAGGTATCTTCTTTGCTTCAAGCCAAAGCTCATGGGCGTTGTCGCTCGTCACCCGGCGATGCTGGCATTCAGACAATACGGCGGCGAGAAAAGTACACCATCGCCCGTCCCGAGTAGCGGCGGGAATTTCGTCAAAAACTTCATAGTAAAGCTTTGCGAGCGCCGCGACGAAGCGCAGCCGCAGGTTTCCCGATTCGGGAACTGAGATTTGCAAGCGCTGAGCCTGGGCCCTTTCAGCATCCTGAATATGTTCCCGGCACCAGAGTAGGTACTTGATCAATTCTAACACGCGGTGATCACCGAGATCGCTGGTAAGCGGCCCTCGCCTCACAACTTCATCGATTTGTGTACTGCTTAACCCGGGCAGAATTATTGCCATCTCGTCGTGTGAAAGCTTCCTGAAGCCTGTCTTTTTCCCTTCGTCGGAAGCGATGGCAGTGCGAATAAAACCATCGCTTAGTATAGAGAGCGCCTGCGAAATCGATGCGTCCAGTTTGCGGAGTTTAGCTGAAACAAGACGAGGACTATTCTCTCTGCGCCATTCCGTGACCGTTCCGAGAGTGAGCAGCCTATTTATGCCTACCAGCAAGCGAGACTTTTGATCCTCGGACGTCTGTTCGTGCCCCACGCTCTGCAGAATTGCTGTAATTTCCGTGGCACTCAACCGCTTGTCAAGCAATCCGCGCGCCTTCCTTTTGCGCGCAGCGGCAGGTTTTTTCGTTGCGGATGTACCCGACATCGGCCCCACTTTCGGCAAAGCTTTGCGCTTCCAAAAGAAAACAATGTACCGAGGAGGGAGGCGACGCGTAAAGCCTAGTCTCATTTGTAACAGGGCAAGTTAAATCCGTCGCACTCGATTTCCGAGATGAAAAGGACAAACGTGCGTCATGTCGCGAACCCTAGATTCAGGCGCGGCAGAATGTTCTTTAGTTTGACCTTGCTATTGTTTGACCCCCCGACGCGCGATACGCGAGAACGAACCTGCATTGATCTTGGTGTGCGATTGGAAGCAATGGAGACATGAGGCACCATTTCGTTCCTCAATTCTTGCTCGCTGGCTGGGGTAAGGCGGCCGCCGACGAGCGCTTCGAAGAATTTCGTCTGGATTTGCCGGGTCTTCCTTCTAGGAGAAGGGTGCCCTGCTATCAATTCGATCTCTACTCTCTGACGAGAGCCAAGGTTGCGGGACTGGATCGGGACGCCATTGAAACTGTTCTGCTGAAACGCATCGATAACGAGGCGGCGAAGGTTCGGCACAAACTTGTCACGAAAGGCTTAGCAAGCCTGACCCCGAATGAACGATCCTATTGGGTGCACTTCTTGACCTCTCTGCGCGTTCGTCAGCCGGAGATCGTGAGCAAAATGAGAGTCGACGGTGCTGACCACCTCCGCCGGACTTTGCAGTCGCAACCCGAGCAATACGAGCAGCTAAAGGGAGATGGAGACCCGCCAAAGCTCGAATCTTGGGTTGAAGACGTTTATCCGGGTCCCATCGAAAATTTCGGGATGGGCATTTTCAAAGACGTCATCTTCAACGACGACGTTTGCCAAAAGCTTTTCCGCCTTCGCTGGTGGCTCTACGACTTCACGAAAGGCAAATACGACCTGTTGTTGTCCGACAATCCATCCATTTGGGCAGGCGGCATCGATGCGCCGGACTACGCTCTCGTGCTTCCGATCTCCCCCCGTCTAGCATTTCTTGCAACCCGTAGTGAGACGAGTGGCCCAACTCATCCGCAGCCACACACCGACTTCGCGGCCATCCGACTCAATCACGCCTCGGTTCTGCAAACCCGCGCGCGACTTTATAGTCGAACAAGCAAACCCCGGGATTTCATCGAAAAATGTTTGGCCCTAAAGAAAGCGAATGCCCGTTTCGCGTCTCCAGGCGGCGAGTAGGTCTTCCGCATCGTGGTGGGCTCGGCGCTCCTGGCCAGCGCAACGCCGGGAAGGTCACGGCGCAGATCGAGGTGCCCCAACTCTCGCATTGGTTAAGTCCTTCGCTGATGATCGCAAACGGAAATTGCAAACGCGGTAGCAAACAGCGTACTTCCAAACGAGCTGCCTCGTCGCCTTGATCGTGGCGGTTACAATCCAAGCTGACACCACTGCGGAGCTGGGATTCAATGACGATTGCCATCTGCTATTCCTGCGGCGCCATGAAGTTCGGTGCGCTCACTCCATGCGAAACATGCAAAAAACGACCGAGCGATGAGAATGAAATCATCCTGTCCCTCGTCACGACCGACAGGCATTTCCCGATCTCGGAGCTGGAAAACATTTCGAAGTGGCTGAGGGAGGGGAACGGCCCCCTGAACGTCCGCGAGGAGACAAAAGAATTCTATCGCCCAGGCGCCCGAGAAGCGCAGCGCATGCTCGGACTGGCATCGCAGAACGCGTTTCAGAAGTCCGGTGCCAAAGGGGTACGAGATTCCCGTTCCGAAAGGCTTCTGGAAGAAGGTGAAGAACTACTGGTTTCATGGATGGCGCTGATGACCTGTGCTTGGCCATCTTCTTTTTTAGCAGACGAACTTGGGCTCTTTTGGCGTTCGTCTGCATGGGCTCGACCGATCCCGGCCCGATATTCGACAGTTCAGGAACTGTCGATTCAGTAGTTTGTGAGCGGCGGCGCTGGGTTCTCTTAGTCATGTGGTATCGCCAATATCAGGCTGCCAATTTCGGCGACCGCACTCGATTTAACCGCACTTGCCGCCGCTGTTCCAATCGATGGATCATCGTCTTCTGCCGCGAGAGGTCATTGTTGACATTGTGCGTCTGGCACTCGTTCGTCCATCAGGGCCGGGACACAAAGCCGGAACTGCTCATCCGTCGCGCGCTCCATGCAAAGGGCCTTCGCTATCGACTGCATGCCAGAAGGCTGCCGGGAAAGCCCGATCTGGTCTTCCCCATATACAACGCGGCAATCTTCGTCCACGGATGCTTCTGGCACGGTCATGCCTGCTGTCTCTTCAAATCGCCGAAGACCCGCCAATCCTTCTGGAAGAGCAAGATTACTCTCAATCAATCGCGGAATCATGTTGCCGAGCAGCGCCCGCGCGAGATCGGTTGGCGGACGTTGGTCATTTGGGAATGCAGCCTTCGGGGGACAGACAGGATTGACTTCAGAGAATTGATTGACCGATGCGTTGATTTTCTGATGTGCTCAGATAACTGAATAATCGCACTGGATTGTTTGGATATATCGCGACGCGATAAGCCGCGCAGTGCGCAACTAGGAATTTTGAATGTATGTTTATTCGCAAGATTACCAAGCTCAAGACCATCGGGAAATTTCGGTCAGCCGCGATAAGTGGTGGCGAATATGATAAGTTCACACTGCTGTACGCCGGTAATGGACGAGGCAAGACAACGCTTTGCGCGGTACTGCGGTCTCTGAAGACTGGGTCGTCCATTCACATCGAGGATCGACGTACATTAGGAGAGAGCACTCTTCCCGAGGCGCAGCTTTTGCTCGACACCGGCGCTGCCGTTTTCGCAAACGGCAAATGGAACCAGACGGCCGACAAGATCCATATTTTCGATGGATCGTTCGTGACAGAGAACGTCCACGCCGGGGAAGAAGTTAGCACGGATCATCGCCGTGCCCTATATCGCGTGATAGTCGGCACCAAAGGCGTTCAGCTCGCCGAAGAACTTGACGCTTTGGATGCGAAAATTACTGAAACAACAGCAAAGATCGCATCCGAAAGGAAGGCGCTGCAACAGCATGTTCCTTCCGGCGTCACGTTCGACAAATTCCTTGCTCTTGCCGAAGATGCGCAGATCAATGCCAAGATCGATGCCAAGCACGGCCAGATCAAAGCTGCCGATCAGGCCGCTACCATCGCAAGCAAGCCGCTTCTGAAAACCTGCGCGATACCTGCGCTGCCGCAGGATTTTTTGCCCTTGGTGCAAAAGAGCATAGCCGGTGTCTCAGCCGACGCCGCCAAGCGGCTCGAAGAGCATCTAGCCAAACATAAGTTCGGAGACGATGGCGAAGGCTGGCTTGCCACCGGGTTGGCCCATATCCATGACGAAAGCTGCCCCTTCTGTGCCAACAGCCTTGCAGGCAATCAGCTCGTAGAGCTCTACAAGCAATACTTCGATGAGGCCTATGGGGACTTCGTGTCGTCCCTTCAAACTCTGCTTTCAGATTTGGAAACCGCACTCTCCGAGGCAGCCGCTCTGAAAATGCAAACCCGTTTCAAGGAGCTCGCGTCTGAGGCTGAGTACTGGCAGAGTTTTGGTGCCGTAGATTTTGTGCCTGCGCCGGACGTTGACAAAATCGCGCAGACTATCGAGCCCATCTATTCGGAAGCTCGACGCATCCTCGATCTCAAGATTGCATCCCCCCTTGAGAAACCAGATACCGCAGCGTTCCAGGCGCTCTTGGCCGCTTGGCAAGCAACGCAAACAGCACTGGATGCCTGCAATGCCTCTGTTGCGAAAGCGAACATGGCTATTCAGACGATCAAGACATCGACAGCCGGCGTGAACAAAGCAGTCCTTCAAAAGGAGCTGTCAGATCTGCAATCTGTCAGGAAGCGGTACGAACCTGACGTAGTGGTGCTCGCTGCCTCGTACGACGACCTCGTGGCAGAGAAAGAAAAGCTGGTCGAGCTCAAGGACAAGAAGAAGGACGAACTCGATACGTATGACGCGGCGGTGCTGCCGAAATATCATACAGCGATAAACAAGTATTTGAGCCAGTTCGGTGCCGGTTTCAGTCTGATGAAATCGGAGAAGACCTATGTCGGCAAGGCTCCGCAGTGGATCTACACGATTGAGATCAACAAGCATGCCGTCGATATTACCAAGAAGGCTGGCCTGGGCGAGCCGAGCTTTCAGACCGCAATGAGCGCAGGCGATCGCAGTACGCTGGCGCTGGCATTTTTTCTGGCCCAGATCGGACTCGATCCCAATCTTGCTGACTCGATCATCGTGTTCGACGATCCTTTCACCAGCCTAGACGAATTCCGTCGCGTCATGACGGCCAAGTCCATCTTCCGGATTGGCTCTTCCGCGTCGCAAGTCATTGTGCTCTCGCATGACAAGCATTTCCTGAAAGACGTCTCTGACAGGATCGTCGGTGGCGCGGCGTGCGCGACATTCCAGATTTCAACGTCAAAGCAGAACTCGTGCATCGAGCCGTGGAATCTGGAGCGGGAGGTAAAGGAAGGGTACCTGCAAGACCATATGGATATGCAGGACTTCTACGATGGCCATACGAACAATGCCAGAGCGATGCGGACGCTCATGCGACCGTTGTTAGAGAAGTATATTCGCTACCGATTTCCGAACCAGATCCCCGATGGCAAATGGCTGGGTGACATGCTCTCAATCATTGCAGCCGATGCCAGCCATCCCCTGCAAGCCGTTTACTCCGAGATTGTTCGCTAAGGACGAAGAGTATTTCATCGCCTTTTTTAGCGCTGCTGTCTCGGGGACCACAGATCCGGATAGGCAGTTTCATGCCACCGCGGCGAGGATATTCAGTGAGAAAACCTCGTTGCGTCGTCGCGTCGATCAATTCGCAGATGCAAATGCGCCGGAGCGCAAAGCGCTAAGTTCACTACTCGCCGAGCTGGAAGCACGGGCGTGGCTCGGCGGCATGATCCCCGACGTCGGCAAGTAGATCGTTCGAAGGAAGGTACTCAAGACGCTCGATCGCGTAGAGACGGAAACGGACACGCGAGCGATCACGCAGAAAGCGAGCCAGCTGGCCGAAGCCCTGGTTACGGACGCCCTTCGAGCGCAGTTTACGAAGGAGATCGGTGCTTTAGGCGTCGGCGAGCTCGCGGTTGAGCTGAAAAAAGAGTCCTCGCAATTAGGGACTGCCCGCTTCCGGGTTAGGTTGGACCGCAAGCCGAGCGCCGCGGTTGGTGCGGTGCTCAGCGAAGGCGAGCACCGCTGCGTCGCACTCGCAGCCTTCCTCGCCGAACTTGCGACTTCGGTGGCAAATCAGCGATCATCTTCGACGATCCCGTATCGTCGCTCGATCACCGGCACCGAGAGGAGGTGGCGACGCGCCTGGCCAACGAAGCGCGATATCGGCAGGTCATCGTTTTAACGCATGACATCGCCTTTCTGATGCTGCTCAACAAGGCCGCACAAGAGCAACAGGTGCAAGTAGCATTCCGATGCGTTTCAAAGGGCACCGAGCGTTCGGGCTTCTGCAACGATGAACTACCTTCCAACGCGCGACCAGTCGAAAGCGTGCTCAATGCCATCGAGACAGACATCACGAACAAGCGCTGCATGAGAGAGGCAAGCAGGCGGAATGGCGCAACGCCGTACGCGGGGCCTTGGAGCAGTTGCGCGAGACTTGGGAGCGCGCCGTCGAAGAATTCATCGGACCAGTCTTCAAGCGCTTGTCGACCAAGGTGGACAGCAAGAATTTGCGAAAGATTACGGTACTTGAAATCGCAGACTGCGACGCGATGCGAGACGGGTATGGGGCTTGTTCCGAATTATTGCATAGCGTCGGCGAGGGCCTGAATCCCAAGTTGCCCACGCCAGACGACATTCTGGCTGAGATCGCCAAGCTCAGTGCGTGGCATAACGGCTTGCGGGCCCGTCAGAGCAGGGTAAAAGCAGCTTAAACCCACGACGTCGAAACAAAGTCGGCAATCTTCGGCGTCTGCCACGACACTTGGGTCCGGCCAAAAGCGTTCCCGTCAAATCGAATTCCACCGCAAAACTCTCTACAAAAGGAGCATTCTGTAAAGAGTGTGCTAGAATGGTTGCCGATGGAAACTGGCTTATTGCGAGGTCATCGGATGGGCGCCAAACGGCGAAATGTAAAGAGTGTGGCAGTCGACGCGCATGAGAGCGCCAAAGACTACTTGGATGAAGCTGAGATTGAACGGCTGCTCGACGCCGCAAAAGATGGTCGCCACGGCGTTCGGGACCATCTGCTGCTGTTCATGGCATACCGTCACGCCTTACGCGTGTCTGAGGCTGTGACGATGCGGCTCGATCAGCTCAATCTCAAACAGGCCCGAGTCTGGATTCGGCGGGGCAAAAATTCCCTAGACACCGAGCAGCCGATCGAAGGTGACGAGGTGCGGGCGATCAAGCGTTACTTGGCAAGCCGAAATGACAAGCTGCCCTGGTTATTCGTTTCGGAGCGGGGCCAGCCCATGACCCGTCAAGCTGTAAACTACCTCATCGCACAAGCGGGCGCGCGCGCCGGACTCGGCGATGTTTGGCCTCACATGCTTCGGCACAGCGCGGGATACGCTCTGAGCAATCGCGGGCATGATTTTCGATTGTTACAAGATTTCATGGGGCATCGGGATCCGCGGCACACGGCGCGCTACACTCGAACGGCAAGCAGACGCTTCGAAGGTTTGTGGCGTTAGTCACTTAAAGCGCTCCCAGTGGACCATCGCTTCCGCAGTTGAAAGACACCGGACATTGTCTGCGAAAGTGGCGACGTCCGCATTGCCGAGAAAGCGTAATTGCGATTGTCCAACTCATATGGCGTCCTGTTAAGCAAACCTAACGTCTGATAACCGTCTACGACGCGGCGGAACGCGCAATATTTGCGCCGACCCTGAGCGACTTCGACGGCGAAGCGTTGCTGCCGAAAGACGGGTTGGCTACGCCGGTCAATCCGATGCCCGGGTTTATCGCATCACAAGCGTCCGGCTCAGGGCTTCGGGGCGTGCGATTGAAACGCTGGTAGAGGCAAAGCCCGAGACCAGCGAAGCCACACTGATTATCAAGACGAAACAGGACCAATTTCGCGTTCCCATGTAATTGGTCAGTCCACGCTTGGTCGGGCGCCCGCCTTTCGCAAGAAATTTCCTTAGGGGCCGAACCCGTAACCAGCGCTATAGCGCAACATGTGGGCCAGAAACTGCCCAGCCCCGCCCGGTGCCACACACTTGCTTGTGGCCTTCGAAGGAGTAGAGCATTTAGGAGCCGTTTCCGGGCACTCCTAATTGCCTCCGAGATTGGCCTACCCCCGACCTCGCGAGCCACCCTATCGATGCGCTTGCGGTCCACCGGCGAGTAGCGCTGGCTGCTTCTGTTCAAGGTCGAATGGGACGTCTGCCGGGGGAAGATGCGCGGAAAATAGCTGGCGTATCACTTAGGCCACCTTGGTCTCAGGATAATCAGGCGCTGGATCGATACGATAAGTTGGGGGCCGGCGCAGCTTGTTGGAACGCCTCCACGCGATTGACGTTGGAAACTCGATTGCAAAAGGAGAGCGGACAGATGAAAACCGCGATGATGCTGGCGCTGTCTCTAGCGCTTGGTGCAACGGAGTGCCTAGCGGCGGCCTCGAAACAAGAGCACGTCGGTGATTTGACCTGCACTATTGGCGACGCATCTCCGAAGGCCGGGATGATCTGCGTCTTCCGGAACAAGAATACGGGGCTTGAAGAAACATATCAGGGCAGCCTTGCAAAAGCTGGGGGCGGGACCGTCTCTTCTAAACGTACTTTGCTCTGGGAGGTAAACGCGAATACCAAGCTCGACCTGAGACCTGGTGTGCTTGCGCAACGGTATGAGGCGCCCGAGAGCGAGCAGAGCAATCCGAAGTCTATCGAAGGCGGCGACAAACCCGGAGTGTCTCTAAGTTTGATAACAGATCAGAATGAAGATCTTGCGGCGCTGGCAACGCTTACTTTGGAACTCAAGCTTCTTTCCGCGCCGACGTGAGATCGATAGCATTTCATCGCATCAGGATAGCCGCCGTCGCTGGCCAAGAAGCGATAGCCGTCGATGGAGGAACTTTTATCGCTGTGGTGTCTTCGGCCCCGGCTTACGCTTTATATGGAGTTTGTCGACCTTGTCGTTGGCGGCAATGAGCTTCGTACGTGAAGGCTGACTGGTTGACCTTTCTTCTTCATCAGGTCCTGCAGCGCCTCATCGTAGAGATCATCGAGGCGCGCGCCGTTGTCGCGCGAATATTCATACAAAGCTCCGAGGAGCTGCTTGTCGATTGCCTTACGCGACATTCCAGGCCGCGCCTCTGTCACCCCTCACATCTGCCAGGTAATCGCTGATGTGTCTTTGAAACGCGATTCGATGTTTTCGGACAGGCACTGAAACAGCGACCACTTACGCGCGTGTTCACGCACCTCGAACCCGCCGTCCTCTAAAAATCCGGTTCCGATTTGCGCCGGAGGGCGATCCGCTCACGGACCAATTCTTCGATCCAACCGCAAACGCGAGCCATCGAAGCTTGCTGTTTTCATGTCAATGATCAGGGGGCCCCATTTCATCGAAGTGCACCTCACCTGTGAAGTGTCCGTAGGCGACACCTGCGATGGTGAGGCCCAATCCTCATCTGGCTGCACACCTGAGGCGAGTTCTAAAGTGAACCGGAGACTGCTTTGGACCGAAACGGACGTTTGTCGTCATCTGAGGTACGGGGTCGTGGAAAGCCGGTCCTACCTGCTTTTCCTGGAACTTTCGGATACTGCCGCGGTTGGCTTCAAGAACGCGGCCCAGACCCGCACACCCAATCCAGCGAAGGAGTCAGCGCGTGTCTAAAGTGATAATCGGAACATCGGTATTGCTGCTGTCGGCTACGATGGCTATGGCCGCGGGGACGAAGGTGGATATCAACGCCATCAGCGCCGAAGGGACCGGCAAAGCTATTGGGTCCGCCACTCTTTCTGACTCGAAAGATGGGCTCGTGATTAAGATGGATCTTTCGGGCATCGCCGATGGTGAGCATGGCTTCCATGTCCACGAGAAGGGGGATTGCTCTCCTGGCTTGAAAGACGGGAAGATGGCTTCCGGTCTTGCCGCCGGACCGCACTACGATCCAAGGGGCACCAAAACCCATAAGGGTCCCGATGGCGGAGGCCATGAAGGAGATCTACCAAAGCTAACGGCTCGCGACGGCAAGATCGATCAGACTGTGACTGTCAGGGATCTCAAGATGGTCGATGTGGCTGGCCGTTCGCTGATGATCCACGAAGGCGGAGACAACTACAGCGACCAACCTGAAAACGGCGGCGGCAAGGGACGTATCGCCTGCGGTGTCATCCCGAAGTGAGCTATGCCTCGGTCACCATGTACATCCCATCAACTAATCGGTCGCCGGGGAACGAAGGGTGGTGGTCAGAGACCACTCTAACCGCGATCATTTCGAACCACTGCTAGAGCATTAGAGGAAAGCTCTAGGCCGGCCAGTTGAGAAGCGGCTATCTCGGATGACGTCCGCATTGTCACCAAGCGTGCGGGCGAGATCTGGCACCTTAGCTTGGACGGGTTGGCGGGACCC
>NZ_JBFTQC010000004.1:0-259576 GCF_056398805.1 Hyphomicrobium sp. 01T421 | reverse complement strand
GAAGCACGGCCCGAGCGACGGCTCGCGCAGCGCCGCGATCGCCTTCTTGCCGATGTGGTTCAAGCCGTCGCTGAGGCCGACGGTCGTCGTCGTCTTGCCCTCGCCCGCCGGCGTCGGGCTGATGGCCGTCACCAGGATGACCTTGCCGTCACTGAAACCTTCAATGTCTTTGAGATAGTCGGACGAAATTTTGGCCTTGGTCCACCCATAAGGAATGAGTGCGTGCGACGGGACACCGACCTTGGCGGCAACCTCCGCAATGGGCTTTATCTTTGCTTCGCGTGCAATTTCGATATCGGACTTCACGGACATGCTGATGCTTCCCCTCAGGACGCGAAAACACTGAGCAATCCGCGCAGGCGAAGGCCCGCTGTCCGAATTGGCGGCGATTTGCGCGACTCCACTTTCCGGGGACGTCTACTATCACGAAACTTTCGTTCTCTCCAAGCAACTTTCGATGCGCGCCCTCCTATTCGTAATATTTACCGTCCTGTCGCGACCCGGACAGGGCGGTTCAAGGCCCGACGCAAAAGACCGACCACACCTGAATTAGCCCGATCCGGAAAGTACGGCCGTTCCCGCCGCGATCATCGCGACGGCGAGCCACTGCTGGTCGCTAACGGGCTCCTTCAGGACGAACTTCGCCAGCACAACAGTCACGACGCTGAAGGTCGAAGCGACGACCATTGTGATGTGTGGGCTGGCGGTCGTCGAGCCCGCGAGAAATGCGACGTATCCGAGCGTTTCGAGAAGCCCCTGCGCACCGACAAACGGAATCCAGGCACGCGGAATGGCCATGCGCCGGCGCTGCAGCGCAAGAATGACACCTACCAGAAGAAAGCCGCTCAATCGGCCAAGCCACAACGTCTGCAGTCCGCCGATCATCTGCGCCGACGCTTGGCCCGTCGTAACGAGGGCGACGTAGGCGAGGCAAGCACCGAGCGCGATGAGGACCGTCTTGCGTAGCTCCTTGCCGTCGGTCGCCGCAAATTGAGGATGCGCTTCTGCGCTTCTGGCGATGAGGATGCCGCCCACGATAATGACACCCATTGCCGCCCACTGGTACGTTGTCGGCCGAAGACCCATCGCCACGTTGACGACGAGCACGAAGGCCGGATGCGCCGCGACGATCGGAGCCACGATCGCAACCGGGCCGCGCGCCAATCCCGCGTAGAGGAGCATGCACATGGTGGCGACGCTCAAACCGTGCACGACGGCGAGGCCACATCCGGCTGGGGTCCAAACGAGCTTCTCGGCACTGACGGCGATCCATACCGACGACGTCAGCACGCCCACAAGCAGCACAAAGGCATACGTCAACGGCGCGCCGAGCGCACGTGAGCTGAAGCGGGCCATGAAATCCGCGAGCCCAACACTTGCTGCGCACGCCAAGCCGAATAAAACTGAGTTCATAGGATGCAGGTCATCGTATCATGACGACCACCGCACCAGTCCGGGCGGCGCGCATCCCGCGCGCCGTCGGTCTGCGCTTCCCCTGGAATGAGGACACCGCCATGGCCAAGAGCATCGCTTCCTTCTCGCGAAATCTCGACTGGAACCTTCTGAAGACGTTCCACGAGATCGCGCAGTCCGGAGGCATCAGCCGGGCGAGCGGAGCGCTCAGCCGCAAGCAGCCGGCGTTGAGCTTGGCGCTCAAGCGGCTCGAAGTGCAGCTGGGCGTCAAGCTCTGCGAACGAGGACCGAGCGGCTTCGCGCTGACGGACGAAGGCATGCTGATCGCGGACTCCTGCGGGTCGATCAACGGATTTGTGCAGCAGTTGCCGAAAAAGGTCTCCAAGGCGGGCGACAGTGTCGCCGGGCGCGTCTCTATCCAAGTTGTTTCCTGTCTGGTGTGTGATCAGCTGGACAGCGCCATTTCGCGCTTCCACGGCAGTCATCCCAAGGCTGAGATCAACATCGATATCAAGACTTGGGATTCGGTTGCAGGCGCGCTCCTGCGCGATGAGATCGACATCGGCGTGGCGCCCGCGAGCTCCCTGCGCAGCGACCTCAAATATGAGTTTCTGTTCAACGAGGTGCACCGGCCGTACGTAGGCCCGGCACACCGGCTCTTCGGCCGGACGTTCGACGATCCGGGCGCTCTCGCAGCGGAAGCCTTCATTTTGACTGGCGCCGATGAACCGGGCGCACTGACCGAGTTTAGAACCCGTCATGGCCTTGGCCGTGTCGTCGCCGGGCTGTCGGAGCATCTCGACGCTGCCAAGCGGCTGACCTTGTTGAACGTCGGCATTTGCTTTCTGCCCGAGAAATTCGCTGAGCCCGATGTGCAGGCCGGCCGGCTTTGGCCCGTCATCCGAGAGAGCGAGCGGCCGTCATCACCGGTTTTCATAATCACCAACCCGCGTGCACCGAGAAAACTCGCGCGCCAATTGCTGCTGTCGGAAATCAGCGGCTCGCTCTAAACCCATTAAACCTCGGAACATCATTGCGTGCCTGCGCGGACCGGCACCTTGCCGTGCGCCGCACCATTAATTCCAGTAATGCTGTGGATTGAAATTTTGGATCTTTCGCGCCGCTGGGGATCACGCGGGATGCTTGCCCCTCGCCGCTCCAGTCTTGCATCGGCATAAAGCTGGTCTCGGACGCCACCCGCCGCTGGCATCATACCGCTGGCATCGAAATAGCTTAACAGCTATATCGTGATGCTTTCGGGATGCGATTGGCTGAGCCGTGTTCGTTAGACAGATGAGTTACCTGGTCGCCTTGGCGCGCGAAAAGCATTTCGGGCGCGCGGCGGAGCGTTGCCACGTCACGCAGAGTACGTTGTCGTCCGGCCTAAAGGCGCTGGAACGCGAACTCGATATGCGTCTCGTGATCCGCGAGCCGAGATTTATAGGGCTCACCCCCGAGGGCGAGCGCGTCGTCGAATGGGCATCGCAAATCATCTCCGACTACGAAAGCCTCAAACAGGACGTCGAAGGACTTCGTGAAGGGCTGAAGGGAACGTTGCGGTTGGGTGTCGTACCAGCCGCGATGCCGGCCGTCGCCAAGCTGACCTCACCGTTCTGCACCAAGTATCCTCATGTGGCGGTCGACATTGAATCGATGTCATCGGTGCAGATCCAAAGCGCCCTCGACAAGTTCGAGATCGACGCCGGCCTGACGTATCTCGACAATGAACCTCTTTCGAATGTCCGCAGAAAGCCGCTGTATCGCGAGCACTACCTTTTTGTGACGCACAGAGATAATCCACTCACTCAGAGCGATGCGGTCACCTGGCCGGCAGCGGTAAGCGAAAATCTCTGCCTGCTGCAAGAGAGCATGCAGAACCGGCGCGTTCTGAACAACATCACCCGTTCGTTGGGTTTGAAGCTGTCGCCGGCCATTACGTCGAACTCCTTCCTCGCCGTCTGCTCGCACGTCTGCAGCGGAGAATGGTCGAGCATCATCCCGCACACGTTTTCCTATATTTTCGCGGGATGTAAGGAACTCGCACTGATCGACATGATCGAACCGGTACACAGCCAAGCCATAGGCCTGGTCGCCTCTGATCGCGATCCGCTAACGCCATTGGCCCACGCGTTGATGCGCTGCGCCGACCGGCTCGACCTCGAAGCGCAGCTCAGCCTTAAGTCGCTTCATAACGCTTGATCGACGGCATCAATCAGCCGTCAAATACCATTCGTTTGACCCAAAACGGTGCTGCCTCGACAGTCCGCGTGCCCCGGCAAACGAAAAGCTTCAATAGAAAGCCAGCTGTCAGGGCGAGGAAGCACGAGGAGCGACGCCGGCCAGCGAAGGCCCCACGAAACGTCTCACCTCCATGACTATATGTCATTCGTCCGGCGCCCCCTGACGAAGCGCCGCCTCATGGCCAATTCCATGAAGGAGATCAACATGGCTAAAATCGTATGTGTCCTCTATGACGATCCCGTCGACGGCTACCCTAAATCCTACGCCCGCGACGACATCCCGAAGATCACGAAATATCCGGATGGCCAGACGACGCCGACTCCGTCGGCCATCGATTTCAAACCCGGCGCGCTGCTCGGCAGCGTCTCAGGCGAACTCGGCCTGCGGAAATTCCTTGAAGCCGCCGGTCACACGCTTGTCGTGACGAGCGACAAGGACGGCGCGAACTCCAAGCTCGACCAGGAGCTGCACGACGCGGAAATCGTCATCTCGCAGCCATTCTGGCCAGCGTACATGACCGCCGAACGCATCGCCAAGGCGCCCAAGCTCAAGATGATCGTGACCGCTGGTATCGGGTCTGATCACACCGACTTGCAAGCTGCGATGGACCGCAACATCACGGTCGCGGAAGTCACTTATTGCAACAGCAATAGCGTGGCCGAGCATGTCGTGATGCAGATGCTCGCACTCGTCCGCAACTACATCCCCTCGTACAATTGGGTGATCAAGGGCGGCTGGAATATCGCAGATTGCGTATCCCGCTCCTACGACATCGAAGGCATGCACATCGGCACCGTTGCAGCCGGCCGCATCGGCCTGCGCGTGTTGCGCCTCTTGAAGCCCTACGACGTCCACCTGCACTACATGGATCGCCATCGTCTACCCGAGGCGGTTGAGAAGGAGCTCAACCTCACCCACCACGCCAGCCTCGAAAGTCTGACCAAGGTTTGCGACGTGGTGACGTTGAACTGCCCGCTGCATCCCGAAACCGAGCACATGATCAACGATAAGTCGCTCAAGAACTTCAAGCGCGGCGCCTATCTGGTCAACACGGCGCGCGGCAAGCTCTGCGATCGCGACGCCATCGTTCGCGCACTCGAAAGCGGGCAGCTCGCTGGCTACGCGGGCGACGTGTGGTTCCCGCAGCCCGCGCCGCAGGATCATCCGTGGCGCACCATGCCTCATCACGGCATGACGCCCCACATCTCGGGCACATCGCTCTCGGCTCAGACTCGCTATGCAGCCGGTACGCGTGAGATCCTCGAGTGCTACTTCGCAGGCAAGCCGATCCGCAACGAGTATCTCGTCGTGCAGGGCGGAAAGCTCGCCGGTGTCGGCGCGCACTCCTACAGCGCCGGCAATGCGACCGGCGGTTCGGAAGAGGCAGCGAAGTTCAAAAAATAACGAACTCTCGTCGCCGAAGCACCCGTTCTGCTTCGGCGACCCCTCGCCTTGCCATCATGGATGCAATGACCCAAATCAATTCCGATGTAACACCGGTATCTTCGCTGAGCCGTGCCGCCGCTTGGTTGCTCGCACGACCATGGCGTAACGCTGCCTTCGCAGGTTTGGGCGCATTTCTTGCGATCCTGCTCCTGACAATCGCCAACGCGGCAGACGTTGCGCCACTGCTCATCGCGCCCTTCGGAGCGAGTTGTGCACTGGTCTTCGGTGCGCCCGCGAGTCCGTTGGCTCGGCCGTACAATGTCGTGGGTGGACACCTTGTAACGGCAGCATGCGGACTTCTTGTCATGACATGCATCGGATCATCGCCGATAGCGATCGCGCTCGGCGTCGGCATCGCAATTTCCGCGATGCTACTGACGGACACGCTTCATCCGCCGGCCGGTGCCAACCCGATCGTCATCCCGTTCGCGCATTCGGGATGGACGTTTTTAATGGCACCCATCCTGATTGGCGCAACCTTCATCATGATCTGCGGCTGCGTGTACCACCGCCTCGTCACCGGCCATTCCTACAAGCTCAACCATTTGCGGCGCGCCCAATAAGAGCTTTGCCGAAAACCGGTTAGAGCCGCGTCAGACCGGTCTCGGCTTGTATGTCCTTCAGCGCACCAACCAGCACGTCGATTTCACCGCACGTATTGTAGAATGCGAACGAGGGTCGAACTGTCGTCTCCTGCCCGAAGCGTCTCAGGATCGGCTGCGCGCAGTGATGCCCCGAGCGCACCGCGATCCCATACTTATTGAGGCGCGACCCGATCTCTTCGCTTCGTATGCCCTTCAGCGTCAGCGAGATCACGCTCGCCTTTTCGGGCGCGGTGCCGATGATCCTGAGACCTGGGATCTGCAGAAGCCGCTCCGTCGCGTAAACGAGCAGCTTGTGCTCGTAATCGGCGATGTTTTGGAGCCCGATGCGTTCGACGTAATCGATCGCTGCACCCAAGCCGACGGCGTCGGCGATATTGCCGGTGCCCGCCTCGAACCGCTGCGGCGACTTGTGGAACTCGACGCGCTCGAACGTCACATCACGGATCATGTTGCCGCCGGTCTGATAGGGCGGCAGCGAGTCCATCAGCGCCTTCTTGCCGTAGAGAACGCCAATGCCGGTGGGCGCGAAGATCTTGTGGCCGGAGAAGACGAAGAAGTCGGCGTCGAGATCCTGCACATCGACTTTCATGTGCGAGACCGACTGCGCGCCGTCGATAAGCACGCGAGCGCCGACGCGATGCGCCATTTCGACGATCGTCTTGGCGGGCGTGATTGTGCCAAGTGCGTTCGACACCTGCGTGAACGCGACAAGCTTGGTCCGGCCGTTCAGCAGCTTTCCGAACTCATCGAGCAGCAGCGCGCCGCAGTCGTCGACCGGCGCAACCCTGAGCTTCGCGCCCTGCGCGAGGCAGAGCTGCTGCCACGGTACGATGTTGGCGTGATGCTCGAGATTGGTGACGACGATTTCGTCGCCGGCCCCGATATGCTGCTGTCCGAACGTAGCGGCGACGAGATTGATCGCTTCGGTGGCGCCGCGCGTGAAGATGATCTCTTCAGCCGATCCCGCGCCGAGGAAACGCGCGACTTTCGAGCGCGCGCCTTCGTATGCGTCGGTCGCGCGAGCGGCAAGCTCGTGCGCTGCCCGGTGAATGTTCGAGTTTTCGTGCTCGTAGAAATATTTGAGCCGCTCGATGACGGACTTCGGCTTCTGCGTCGTCGCCGCGTTATCGAACCAGATGAGCGGGCGGCCGTTGACCGTCTCATTCAAAATGGGGAAATCGCGGCGAACGCCGTCGACGTCGAAACCGATGCCACCCGACGCAGGCAACCGGGCAGGCGCAGTCGCACCCGGAACGCTGATACCGCTCGCAGACGCCTCTTGCCGGTCCAGAAAATAGAAACCTGATCCATCATCCGCGCCGCGGCTCGGCGCATGCGGCTCGGCTCCGAGCGGCGCCAAGAGCGACCTGAGTTCGGCTTCAAACGGAAGAGCAATGCGGTCGTACTGACGGATAGACCCGCCGGAATGCGGCGTCTCAAGACCGGTATGATTGGCGAGCACCTGCGGCGGCGGCGTCGCCGGTGGAGGTTGCGGAGGCGAAGACTGGGAGATCCCAGGGAGCGCATCCGCCGAGCGCGATGTTTCCGGTCGAGCCGGTATGTCCCTCGAGCCGCCAAAGCCGGAAAGCGATGGCCCCGCATCGACGCTCGATGGCAACAGCGGATCGGGTGCGCGCGTCAGATCATTCACGCCTTTGAGGTCGATCACGGAGACATCGGCAGAGGAAACCGGCGTGCTGCTAACCGGCGCTCCGATACCCGGCACTGACGAGCTTATCGGTGTCGGCGACGGTGATGGTCCCGGCTGCGCGGCTGCCTGGCCGCCGAGTTCTGTCGGAGACGCTCCGAAGCCAGGTAGCGAAGGCCCCGACGGCCCGCCCGAAGGCGGCGACGGAATCACAGCACTGAAAAGAGCATCGAACACGCGATCGTCGAACGCGGCGCTGTCAAATGGAGACACGCTTCCCGGCGTTCCGATGCTCGCCGCCGGCACTCCGGCCGTCGGCAACGGCGATGTTCCCGCAGCCGCAAGATGCGGTGCCGACGTTCCCGCGACGTCCACGGGGGAAGCGCCGAAACCTCCAAGCGATGGGCCGCCAGAACCCGGCAACGATTGCCCCGGCAGCGCCGCGAAGAGATCGTTCGCCATCTTTGTTAGAAGCGCGACACCCGGCAACCCCGCCGGCGGTTGAACACCACCAGCTGGCCCGTTCGCCGCCGCCGCCAAAGCATCGAGGTCGGCAGCACCCGATCCCAGATTAGCTATAGACATGATACTTGCCCACCTCGACGTTCTCCAGAACTCCCAGCGCGTCGTCCGTCAGGACCGCGAGCGAGCAGTAGAGCGAGACGAGATAGGAGGCGATTGCCTGATCGTTGATGCCCATGAAGCGGACGGAGAGACCCTTCGTCAGTTCGCCCGGCAGGCCCGGCTGGAAGAGACCGACCACGCCCTGCTTGGCTTCACCGGTTCTGATCAGAAGAATGTTCGTTTTTCCGCCCTTCACCTCAAGCTTGTCGGAGGGAATGAGCGGGATGCCGCGCCACGTGAGGAACGGCGATCCGAATAGCGTGACTGTGGGCGGCGGCACACCGCGACGGGTGCATTCGCGTCCGAACGCTGCGATCGCCTGCGGATGCGCAAGGAAGAACGCGGGTTCTTTCCAAACTTTCGCAATCAGCTCGTCGAGATCGTCAGGCGTCGGCGGCCCGGAGCGCGTTTTGATCTTCTGCGAGGCGGCAGCGTGCGCAAGGAGGCCGTACTCCTTGTTGTTGATGAGTTCGCTCTCCTGGCGCTCCTTCACCGTCTCGATCGTCAGGCGCAGCTGTTCTTTGATCTGATTGTGTGGAACGCTGTAGAGATCGGAAACGCGCGTATGAATATCGAGAACCGTCTGCACAGCGCTCAAAAGATACTCGCGCGGGTTCTCGATGTAATCGACGTAGGTTTGCGGCAGAACGCGCTCATCCCGCACCGAGCATGCCACTTCGACGCTGTCCGCATCGCGCACTTTGTTGACGCGATATATGCCCGCTTCGACCGGCACCCAGCTCAGAAAGTGCACCAGCCAACGCGGCGTGATGCTCGACATTTGCGGTACGGTCTTGGTCGCATTGGCTAATTGCCGTGCAGCTATATCGCCTAGCGCCGTCTGGGTTTCGTCTGCCATGGCATCCCCATCTCTGATATATTAGAGTACATAATTTCGTCAGCACGCTTATCTGTAGAAATTCCGCACTGGTCAACGATGTTATATTGGAATTAGATACCTGATCCGTGGTCAAACGTTTCAGTGCGTGCCAGCGCCTGCACGATCGTGCTGTTTGGCGGAACGCTGCGTGTCAGCCAAATATTGCCGCCGATGGATGAGCCCCCGCCGATCGTGATCCGACCGAGAATGGTCGCGCCGGCGTAGATGACGACGTCGTCCTCGACGATCGGATGGCGCGGCTCGCCTTTAACGAGCGCGCCCCCTTCATCGACCGAGAACCGTTTCGCCCCAAGCGTCACCGCCTGATAAATCCGCACGCGTTGACCGATGACGGCGGTCTCGCCGATCACGACGCCGGTGCCGTGATCAATGAAGAAGCTCCCGCCGATCTTCGCGCCCGGATGAATGTCGATGCCGGTTTGTGAATGCGCGAGCTCGGCGATAATGCGCGCGACGACCGGCGAACCGAGAACATGCAGCGCGTGCGCAACGCGATGATGCACAATGGCTTTGATACCCGGGAAACTCAGCAGAACTTCTTCTGTGCTCTTTGCTGATGGGTCGCCTTCGTACGCGGCGCGAATGTCGCTTTCCAGCAGCTCATAGACTTGCGGCAGTCCGCGTGAGAACGCAGTTACGATCTCCTCGGCGGAAAGCGAACTCTCGTGCGAAGCCCGCGTTTCATCGACGAAAGCGTGCTCGCGCCGAACCTGATCGAGCAGGATATGCAGTGCCGCATTCAGCGTGTTGCCGACAAAGAACGCGATGCCTTCGTCGCTATGATCGAACGCACCTGCATGACGCGGAAACAGCGACGCATAGATGCCTTGTATGGCTTGTTGAAGTTTCTCGGGACTGGGTAGCGGCGCGCGGCGATTCCCCGCTTGGAGCGCCCTTTTGCTCCGCCCCCTCGCCTCCCTGAGTTCGGAAACGATGGTATCGATGTTCCAAGGTACAACAGGTTCTTCGGTGTTCGTATCGCTTGAAAGCAAACGGGGGCCGGCCGCAAGAAGATCATGTACCACGATCGAAACCATCAGGAATTTGTGCGGATCATCAGTCGTCCAGAATGTTAGATTTTCGCGGCGTCATAACGAACAAAGAATAACTGCTTTGCTTATGACAAAGGGAAGATAGGGCGACAGGCGCAGCATCGCGCCTTCCGTTCACGGTGCATACGCCGGAACTAGGCTATCGAGGCCTCAACCCGCTACGGAAACGTCGGGAACATCCAAGTGCCCTGCCGCGAGCCAAGCCGGGACCGGCAAGCCTTTCGCTCGCAGGAATTCGGCGTTGAAGAGCTTCGACTGGTAGCGCATTCCGTAATCGCAGAGGATCGTCACGATCGTGTGGCCGGGGCCCAAGCTCTTGGCCAAACGAATGGCGCCCGCAATGTTCACGCCCGTGGAAGCCCCGACGCACATCCCTTCCGCTTCGAGCAGGCGATGCGTTATGGCGACGGTCTCGTCGTCCGGGATTTGATACGCTTCGTCGGGCGTAAAGCCTTCGAGATTGCGCGTGATCCGGCCCTGGCCGATGCCTTCGGTGATCGATGTACCTTCGGCTTTGAGCACGCCGGATGTGTAATAAGAGTAGAGCGCCGCTCCCGGCGGATCGGCAAGCGCGACCTTGACGGCTTTGCTCTTGTTCCGGAGACCGAGCGCGACACCGGCTAGCGTCCCTCCCGTTCCGACGGAGGCAGCGAAGCCGTCGATCTTTCCGCCGGTCTGCTGCCATATCTCCTCGGCCGTCGTGCGCGCGTGGCCGTCGCGGTTTGCTGGATTGTCGAACTGATTGGCCCAGCAAGCGCCATTGGGCTCGCGAGCGGCAATCGCCTCGGCGAGGCGGCGCGAATAGTGTACGTAGTTGTTGGGATTTGCGTAAGGAACCGCCGGCACCTCGACGAGCGTTGCTCCCAGAATGCGGAGCGTCGCCTTCTTCTCCGCCGACTGCGTATCCGGAATGACGATCACGCTCCGCAGGCCATAATGCTTGCCGACCAGCGTCAAACCGATGCCCGTGTTGCCCGCAGTGCCTTCGACGATGACGCCCCCACGGGCAACTGCGCCCCGCTTCAGCGCATCCTCGATCAAGAAGACCGCAGCCCTATCCTTGACGGATTGTCCTGGATTCATGAACTCGGCCTTGCCGAGAATTGTGCAGCCCGTTTGCTCCGACGCCTCTTGCAGGCGCACCAATGGCGTATTGCCGACGGCATCGACAATGTTCGAGAGAACCGGCACCGCGATTATCCTTGCAATCTCTCAGATAGCGGAGGATCGCGCGGGAGACGCACGATCTCGGCGAAAATGGGCTTGCAACGAGATTAAGCATTCCCACCGAAGACTCATTACCTTCGTCCGGCTCGGCCAACAATTGGGCCGGTCGGAATTTGGCGAGCTATCTGTGGGTCGCGGTGACGCAGAGATCGACGGGAATCGCGACTGGCGCGATCCCAGATCTCAGATCTTGCCTATTTGACCGTTGGATTGTCTGAGGCGAAAGCTGCGGCCAGCATTGAGCGTTCCGGCCGCAGCCTGATCACAGCGCCTTTTCAAACTCCGGAAGAACCTCGAACAAATCGGCGACCAGCCCATAGTCCGCCACCTGAAAGATCGGTGCGTCCGCATCCTTATTGATGGCGACGATGACCTTGGAATCCTTCATGCCGGCGAGGTGTTGAATGGCTCCCGAGATACCGCAGGCGATGTAGAGCTGGGGAGCCACGACTTTCCCCGTCTGTCCCTCCTGCCAATCGTTCGGCGCGTAGCCCGCATCGACGGCCGCGCGCGAGGCGCCGACAGCCGCCCCGAGCCGTTCAGCAATCGGAAGAATGACCTCTTTGAATTTTTCCGAAGATCCGAGCGCCTGGCCACCGGAGATGACGATTTTTGCGGACGTCAATTCGGGCCGGTCGCTGGATGAGATAGCGTCCTTCACGAAGCTCGACAAACCCGGATCAGTTGCCGCTAGTAACGCCGATTTCCGCAGCCGCGTTCATCGACGTCTGAACGAAGCCCTGGTAAATTCCGTAAATGGGAATGTCGCGGCCGGACCGGACGACATAAGTGCGGGAAGAATCCTGGGCGACGAAATTATCGTTACAGAGACCGCCGACCAACGGCCGGAGAGCAACGGGGCCACGCCAGAACGGAAGAGCTTCGACTTGCGCTGTGAGATTCGCGCCTGACGACGATCCGGCCTCGACTATTTCGCATCCCCCAACCGGCGGGCAATCCGCCACATGTGGTGTTTTTAGCCGAACTTTATTGTGACCTCAACACTCTTTGTGGACGTAACACATTTTTTGATCATCTGTTGGCAAACGCCGCGAACAAGGACAACTAGAATGGGCGAACAGCAGCGCAAGGACGGGAAGACGATGACCAAGCTCAGGCCAGAGGATCGGCGGGATCGCGTGCTAAAGGCGCTCAACACCAACGCCTCTTTGCGCATCACGGAATTGGCGCGCACGCTGAATGTTTCGACGGAAACCATCCGGCGCGATCTCGACTTCCTGCACGAAAAAGATTTGGTCCAGAGACATTACGGCGGCGCCGTTGCAAAGCCCGTCGGCTCCGAACCGCCGTGGGCAGAACGCGTGATCGCATTCGCCGACACCAAGGCTGCGATCGCGCGCAGCGCCATCAAGCTATTTTCAGACAAGGACGTCCTGATGCTTGGGCCTGGAGCAACCGCATATATTTTCGCCAAGCATCTGGCTGCCGAGAACCGCCGGCTCACCATCTTCACGAACAACTTGGCCGCGAGCGCTTGCTTCGCGCCGGACTCGCGAACCCGTGTCGTCATTGCTCCCGGCGAATACGACCCTGCGGAGGGTTGTACCTGGGGGCCGGAAACAGCCGCATTCATCAGCAAATTTCGTTTCGACACATCGCTGTTGAGCGTCAGTGGCCTGAGCCCTCTCGGCGGCACCGAGGTCGTCTCGGGCGTCGCGTGGGCGGAACGCGCAATCGTCGCGCAATCGGCCCGAACCGTCGTGATGGCGGATCACTCGAAATTCGGCAATACGTGCCTGGAGCTCGTGTGCAAACTCGAAGATATCGACATATTGATCACCGACATCGCGCCTGAGGGAGAACTTCTCGAAGCGCTAGAAGAAGCCGACGTAGAAATTATCGTCGCCAGCGATCACTAGACGGGACGAGAGCGCGGGACATCGCTCCAACGGTGCTAGACCGAAAGAGCATCCCGCAACGCGTCGGCGAAGATATCAGCCTCACTCTCGGTCAGACACAACGGCGGCCGCAATTTGAGCGTGTTGGCAAACCGGCCCGCGGCACCTACCAATACGCCCTTCGCCTTGAGCCTATTGATGACATCGGCGGTCTTCTCCGCATCCGGCTGCCCATCGCTGCAGATATCGACGCCGACAAAAAGACCAGCACCACGAACCTCGCCGATACGCGACTCCGATCGTGCGATGTCCTCAAGCCTGCCCTTGAGATATGTCCCTATTTTGCGCGCTTTTTCCTGCAGTCCTTCGGCTTCGATGACCTCTAGGACAGCCATGCCGGCTGCGGCCGCGACGGGGTTGCCGCCGAACGTGTTGAAGTAGCCGACGTCGCGGCAGAAGCGTTCGAGGAGGTCAGGGCGCGTCGCCATGCCGGCCATTGGAAAACCGTTACCGATCGGCTTCCCCATCGTTACGATATCGGGGACAACGCCATGCCGGCCAAAGCCCCAGAACGAATCGCCACTGCGCGCAAAGCCCGGCTGCACTTCATCGGCGATATAGAGGCCGCCGGCCTCTCGAGTCTTGTCGACTGCTTCTTTCAAAAACCCCGGAGGATCCGCAAAAACCCCGTCGCTCGAAAAAATCGAGTCGCAAATGAATGCCGCAAGTCCGTGGCCGCGCGCGGCGAGCTCGAAGATCGCGCGCTCCACGTTTACAGCGAAGTTTTTCGCGGCAAGCGGTCCTGAAGCGGGGGCAGGAACAGCTATGACATGATCCGGCAACGAGCGCTTCTTCAGAGCGGCCGGCGAGATCTCCGTCACCCAGGCAGTATTGCCGTGATAGGCGTTCTCGGTGACAATGAAGCCGGTTTTCTCCGTGGCCGCCATCGCGACGCGCATCGCAACATCATTCGCCTCGCTGCCGCTGCATGTAAGAACGATGTTCGAGAGCGACGGCGGAAACGTCGACTTCAGCCGGTCGAGGTAGTCATCGACACGCGCATTCAAATAGCGTGTGTTGATATTGAGCCGGCCCGTCTGATCCGCGACGGCGGCAACAACGTGCGGATGACAATGTCCGACAGACGGAACGTTATTGTAGAAATCCAAATAACGTTTGCCGTCCGCAGCCACCATCCACGCGCCGCTCGCCGAAACCATCTCGATGGGCTCGCGATAGAACAGCACTGACGCCGCTCCGGTATTTTGAAGGCGGCGCTTCAGAAGCGGACTTTGCGCCCCGCCTTGCGGATCGGCGCCATACGCATTGAGCTCGAGAATCTGGACGGTCTTTTGCGCACTCGGCATTCGATCCTCCGAAAATTCCGGACTTGCGTGGAAGGTCTCCCGACGCAAGCAATTCATGCGACCGGCCCGCTTCACGGCGAAAAACAGCGTCGCGGACTGCCGTTCGCGTTTCCCACGACACGTGGGTTTGCGGTCGCTATAGCCAGCAATTTGGCCATTGCAACAATTTTTGAAAGAAGTACAACATTTTCAGGTGGAGCGTAAGCGCCTTTAGTGCGGCGTCACCGCACTCCGTTCATTCAGGACGTTGGTGAGGTCGAGAATGCTATCGATCACGATATCCGCATGCGGCTCGAGATCGACGCGACGGGACGGACCCGTCAGCACCCCGACACAAAGCCCAAAACCCGCGCGTCGGCCCATTTCAAGATCGTGGGTTGAATCTCCGATGATCGCGCAAGCGGAAGGCTCGAGACCAACGACCTGCGCAAACGCCAATCCCATTCCAGGTTCGGGCTTCGCACCATGGCCGCTATCGCAGCCGACGCGAAATTCGAACATCTCGAGCAACCCGCCGAAGCGCCCGAGCGATGCTTCGAGACCATCGAATGTATCATTCGTCGCCAGTCCCAATCGGTACCCCGAAGAGCCCAACCTTGCGAGTTCCTCTGTGGCGCCATCGATCAAGGTCGCGTACTTGGCGCCGCCCTCGCGGAAATTCCTTGCAATGATTTCGAGAAGATTTGGAGGCGCGCGCTCTTTCAGAAATCCGGCAAAGCTCACGGCGAGCTCGCTGGCATCAGCCCCGACCAACACCGCACCGGGCGCCACGACATCGGTATCCGGATCGTGGCCGCTTGCTCGCAAAAGCTCCGCAGCGAGATCGACGTCCCCACCCGCTGCGTCGAGTGCCATCATCCGATTGATGGGCACCCACGTCCTGTAGAAATCCAGAATTGTGCCATCTTTATCGAAAAGGAGACCTTTGATCTGGCTCATCAACTATTCAACCCTGCCCTGTGGTGGAGTTCAATGATCGTCGCGTTATAGATCGCGAACTCGCCGATAGCGAGTGCCTATATCGCACGGTGAAACGAAATCCCATTAGCGCTTCTTATTGACGAGATACTCGTCGCGCGATGAACGTCTGCGGCCCCAACCGCGAAAAACAGAAAGATTGATAAATGGAATCCAAAGACGGAAAGCCGCTTGCCTGCCTTGTCGATTGGGACGGCACTCTACGTAAGGGCTTTATGTTTCAAGACTGGATGCCATTCCTCAGCAGGTAAATGAACTTGCCACCCACTCATCAGAAGCGGGTGACGGACATTTTCAACAATTTTCACGCGGAACGCATCTCCTACGGCGATCTCATCGACGACATTGCCGACGCCTACGCGGCGACGCTGGAGGGACTGAAGGCCGATGATGTACGCGAGGTAGCAGCCCGTTTCGCCAAGCAGGACAGCGGTCTTTTTTCATTCACGCGGGACACTACCGCGCGACTGTCCGAGATGGGCATGACCATTATCGTGGTCAGCGGAAGCCCGATCGAGGTTCTCGAAGCATTCGCGCCGCAGATCCACACAGATCGAGTTCTGGCGTTACAAATCGAGCAGAACGCTCAAGGCATCTATACCAAACGCGACGTCAGAAATTTCGGCAACGTGTCGGAGAAGGAAGCCGCCATCGAAATTCTGAAAACGGATTATTCGATATCCATGGCATTCGGCAATTCATTCGCGGATATACCGCTGCTGAGAGCCGCGAACGATAGCTTTTACGTTATCGAGTCCTCAGATGACATTCCGAATTTGAATAAGATTACGGAATTGAATGAACTGAAACCGAAATACCTGTTGCCCGACGATCCGCGAATTATCGACCATATATTTGGATCGATCGTTAGGGCGCCCAATGCCGCTACGCCCGGGTAGCAAACCCCGGCGCGCGCTATTATTTCGCTTCTACGAGTCGATCGACCTTCCCGGCGATGCGCAGCGAAGGCTTGGGTTCGTTGAAATTTGGGTACACGTCTTCGAGGAGCCATTCGACCGCTTCACTATCGCCGCTTGCGGGACGCCAAGCCTCGATAAGGCATCCGAACATGACATGGAGTTCGCACGGGCGATGATGATCGCGCTCGGCAGTGCTGGCCAATGAGCCGCTGTCTTGACACCCTCCCGGCTCAAGCATCTAATCTTCATTATTTGAGAAGTGAAGCGACCCTCTCGCTGGCTCTTTGATTGAATGCCAAGGTCCGCCGAACTGAAGCAGCTTCGGGACTAACGAGAGAACGCTCAAAGGCCAGGCAGCAGCATCTTGCAATGATGCTCGAATATTCTTCGCCTCGCCTCCATCGACAGAATTCGGAGCGAGGACCGCCATCCGCGTCGCACCCGGAACGTTGTAGCGAAAAGCTTCAACCGATCGCACGCGGTCCTATTCGAACAGAGAGACGTGCCATGATGGGCGATCAAAATGAGAGCATCGAAATCCGGGTTGATAAGATCTCGCAGCTTTTCGATTCACTTGACCCGTTCCCTTTTCGTGAACGGGACCTCGATAGTCATGCGGAAGAATACATCGTGGGTTGGGCTCGCGAGCTTCCCCACGACACGCCAATTCAGATCGTCATCCACGTACCCGCAAGCGAGTTCAAGAGCGAGCATGCGAAGGAACTCAATGAATCGTTACACCGATATTTTGAATATCGAGCTGCAGTTATTGGTCGCGAACTCAAACAACTTTTTAGCATTGGCCGGAAGTCAGCGCTGATCGGCGCGGCGGTGCTCGCAATTTGTATTCTTGGTGCGCAGGTCGTTCCCAAGACTCTCGGAACAGGCAACATCAGCATTTACCTAAGGGAAAATTTGTACATCCTCGGCTGGGTTGCGAACTGGAAGCCAATCGAAATTTTCTTGTACGATTGGTGGCCGATTGCCAAACGGCGGAATCTCTATCGGCGCCTGAGTGGGGCGAATGTTCAGCTGAAGGCTGCCGAAACGTCGTTGCGCCAACCCTCTGAGGTTGCGCCCTATCGCTGAGGACTCTTTTTGAACTCCGCCCCCCCCCGGAGGTCGAGGCCGGTGACGCTGTCCAGAGCCACCGGCCTCACCGTTAAACGGCGCGCAACAATCCGGTCTTCGGATGGCAGTTGATGTATTCGTAATACTGGTTTGCCGCGTCGAATACCGAGACCTCGTGATCATTAAGGAATGCCAGTTCACGCCAGCACGCCCGATGCTACCGAAGACCCTCGAAGGAAAATTGCCTAACCATATGAGGGGAGCCAGGGCACGTTGCCCGCATCCGTCGGGCACGATGCCCGGACCCGGAACGTCGCGATTAGGAAGAGATCGCCCGACAAAGGTCACGCAACTGGCTGAAACCGGCTACATCCCAACCCAGGCGCTATCGGCGCCATGCACCGCGAACAGAAAACGAATCGCGTCGTCGGGTTCTATACCGCACTGATGATGGAATTTTCATTCGCATATGGAAAAATTGATCTCTGTCACTCACGACGTGCATCTGCGTGGTAACTGCGCGCCCGGCACATTTTTAAGTCGCGCCGACAGTGGCGTGTGACGTCCGGCTCGTCGCCTCCCTGACGCCTTTCGCGCGAGATCATGCTCGCCGGTTCGCACTCAGCTCGACAATCGCAAAGGAGAAGCGATGAGCGATAACTTCATTTGACGCAGATCAATGCGTCATGCGTTACACCGCCGGTACCACGTGAAGCGGACCAAGGCGCGACGCGTTCCCTCATAACGACGTCGCTGCGCGTGCGCCGAAAGAAGCAAAAAGCAATAGCGATCGACGCGAGCTTTCCCCGCGCCGATCAGACGAAAGCGCTTAGCGCCATTCTGCCACGCTATTTGTGCACCAGCCCGTTCGCGCAACCAGCCTTGAACTCCTCCCAGTTGATCGCGCCGTTTTTGTCGGTGTCGAGCTGCACGAAGCTCTTGATGAACGGCTTCGCCTGGTCCGGACTGAGGTCATGGCCCCCGGCCTTCTTCCAGACGTCCGCGCACTCGTCTTCACCCAACGGTGTCTGCGCTTCCGCCCGCACGACCGCGCCAGCAGTGCAGAACAGCACGGCCAAGAAAACGATGAGGGATTTTCCCATTTGGACTCTCCTACCTAGATGAGTGCGCCTGAAATGCCTGGGCGCATGCCTTCCAAGTAGATGCCGCGAATGGACGTCGCGCATTAGCGTTGTCGGATCGTGATTGCCATTTTCAAAGAATGAGACAGACGAATTAGATCAAATTCTACGTGCCAAGTATCGGCGGAGACCCCTCATCGATTCATGATCCGAACGGCTTCGGGAAAGTATCGCAGCTCCGGACGCGGAAAGCGTCCGGAGCAATTTGTTGCGCGTCGCATCCGCCTTAAGTGCGCGTGCCTATTACACGACGCCAAGGGCGCGCATTGCCTCCGCGACCCTGATGAAGCCTGTGACGTTCGCACCGAGGACGTAGTTTCCGGGCGACCCGTACACGTCCGCCATTTCCGCGCAGCGGTCATGGATGCCATTCATGATGTTGGCGAGACGCTGTTCAGTCGCTTCGAATGTCCAGGAATCGCGCGATGCATTCTGCTGCATCTCAAGCGCGCTCGTTGCGACCCCACCGGCATTTGCCGCCTTGCCGGGCGCAAACATCACGTTGCCCTCCATGAACACGCGGACGGCTTCCGGTGTGCAGGGCATGTTGGCGCCCTCTCCGACAGCGATCACCCCGTTCTTCACGAGCGTCCGGGCGTCTTGTGCGGTAAGCTCGTTCTGCGTTGCGGAGGGCATCGCGATGTCGGCCGGAACATCCCAGATCTGCCCACCCGGAACGTAGATCGCCCCAGCGCCGCGCGCCGCGGCGTAATCGGCAACGCGACCTCGCTTCTTCTCCTTGATTTCCTTGAGCAGGTCGAGATCGATACCCGCGCCGCCGTTATCGTCGACCACGTAACCGTGGGAATCTGAGCACGCGATCACACGGCCGCCGAGCTTGCGCACCTTTTCGATCGTGTAGATGGCAACGTTACCCGCGCCAGAGACGATGACGTTCTTGCCCTCGAAACTTTGCTTGCGCGTGCCGAGCATGCGTTCGACGAAATAGACGGCGCCGTATCCCGTCGCTTCTGTGCGCACGCGCGATCCGCCCCACGTCATGCCCTTGCCCGTGAGAACGCCAGACTCGTAGCGATTCGTTATGCGCTTGTACTGGCCGAACATGTAGCCGATCTCTCGCTGACCGACGCCGATGTCGCCGGCCGGAACGTCAGTGTATTCTCCGAGATGGCGCCAGAGCTCCGTCATGAACGACTGACAAAAGCGCATGATCTCTTGCTCGGAGCGTCCCTTGGGATCGAAGTCCGAGCCGCCCTTGCCGCCGCCGATGGGCATACCGGTCAGCGCGTTCTTGAAGACCTGTTCGAAGCCGAGGAATTTGACCGTGCCGAGCAACACGCGGGGATGGAAGCGCAAGCCGCCTTTGAATGGGCCGAGCGCCGAGTTGAACTGAACGCGAAAGCCGCGATTGATCTGCACCTGCCCCTTGTCGTCAACCCAAGGCACCCGGAAGATGATCTGCCGCTCCGGCTCGCAAATGCGCTCGATCAGCGCCCCTTCGGCATAATCGGGATGTTTGGCGATGACAGCACCGAGGCTATCGAGAACCTCGCGTACTGCCTGGTGAAATTCGTCCTCGCCAGGATTGCGGCGCAGAACATCAGCAAAAATCGGTTCAAGCTTTTCGTCGAGCATTTCTTATTCTTCTTTCGCGACTGTATTTAGGGAGATGGACAGAACAACGGGCTCACGCGGGCTCGGTTCAGGTCCGACCGCGTCATATATCCGGAAATGCCGACAGTCATCGAAGAAAAGGGTGAAGGGTTTAATATTCTGCCGAGGCCAAGCTTCGGTGACTTGCCCGCCATACAATCGCAAAAAACTTCCGAATAGATCGCCCGCTGCAAAATGGCTCCGGAAATTGCGGGGACCGAAGGAACGTCACCAACGCACGACGACGGTGACGCGACCTATCAGCAATTTCAGGGTCAGATCATGGATCAACCCTTGTATATTGCTTCCGCCGTCCACGCCCCTTTGGGCTGGTCGTGAAGCTTCCAGAACTCTTCCGCCACAGCCTGCGCGTCCTTCGATCCCGGATTGACGAATGCTTCAACTGTAACGGTTGCAACGTGGACGCCTCTCGCCTTCAAGTTCTCGAACAACCCGAGTGCCAGCGCACGGATCCCAGCTTTGCCGATGCTGAGCGACAGATATTCGGGGCTCGGCTCGAGCGCGAAGCCGCCGCCGGTCAGTAGAATGGATCCTGAACCGCGCTCGCCCATTTTCGCCGCGACAGCTTGAGCCGCAACGAGCGCGCCTCCAATGTTCACGGCCAAATCGCTGTTGAACGAGTCCCGCGGCTGTTCGGCGATCGTCGCCTTGCGCATGGAAGCAGCGTTGTAGTGTAGGACATCAATCGCGCCAAATTCCTTTTCCACCTCCGCGATCAGCGAGACAACGCTCGCCGGATCGCTTGCATCCACCGTGCGAGCATCGGCGTCATAGCCGCCGGCTTTCAGCTGGTTGGCAAGCTCTTCCGCCTTGGCTTTGTTTCGGCCGCTCAAGACAACGCGAAATCCCTCCTTGGCGAAGCGTTCTGCTGTGGCGAAGCCCATGCCTGGACCGGCTCCGATGCTGACGAAAGTTTTCATGGCATAAACTCCCTAGAATTTCTGGTGACGCTGAGATAAGCCCAAAACACGATCGGGATAATCAGGCCCCGGCGCATTTCATTGTTGCATACCATGCAGGAAAGTCGCGAGCCGCCAAGGCTGGAACAGCTGGAAGCTTTCGCAGCCGTGGCGGAGACAGGAAGCTTCACGACGGCTGCACGCAAGCTTGGTCGTGATGCGTCCGTCATTTCGCGGCGCCTCAGTCAGCTCGATGAGCAACTAGGCGTGCGCTTGATGTCCCGCACGACGAGACGGGTGACGCTGACCGAGGCCGGCAAACTTTACTACCGACGCATTCAGGTCATCTTAGACGAACTCGCTCAGGCAAACCGCGAAGCAAGTGACATAGCCACCAGCCCGCAAGGCGTCTTGAGGGTCTCTCTGCCTGTTACTTTCGGCCGCCAATGGATCGCGCCCCTCCTTCCGGCGTTCCTCAAGCAACACCCGCAAATTCGGATCGACGCTCATTTCTCCGACCGCCGCGTCGATCTCGTCGCGGATGGATTTGATATCGCCATTCGCGTGGGCACCCTGCGCGACAGCTCACTCACGGTACGGAAAATTGCCTCGTACCGCCAAGCGCGGCACGCCGCGCTCGCCGGAAGCCTTGGCCAAACACGATTGCTTAGGATTTTCCGGACACGCCGCTTGGCCTGACTGGCTTCTCATGAAGAACGGCAAGCGCAGGACAGTGCATCCTGCTGGCCCCCTCGTTGCGGACAACTCGGAAGCGGTGCTGATGGCGGCGATTGAAGGACTGGGGATCATCTACACGGCCGATTGGCTCGCAGGCCCTGCTATCCGCGCCGGAAAACTCATTGAGGTCTTGCCCGGATGGGGCGGACGCGGCGATGACGGAGTCTATGCAGTCTTGCCCCCAGGGCATTTGGTGCCGACCAAAACGAGGCTTTTCGTTGAGGAAATTTCCAAAGCCATCAAAGCTGGATGGGGAACTGGGAAGCGCAAATAGAGCCCGCTCGTGGCACTTATCTTGCGTTTCACCGGTAAATGACGCCCCGGAGAGAGTTCCCCCCGAGGCGCCGAATGATTGCTGTGCGCGATGTGCAGCTCAGCGACGGCCGTCGAAATCGCCGAGACGGTTGAAGCAATCCTGAAGTTGTTCGGACCGGCCCCGCTGCTCATCGGCGACCACACGGCGGGGCGTCCACCGGCACCACATGAAATGGGGTCTCATATCGCGATCCCAACGCGGGCCCCGAAATCCGCAGCGAAAGCGTTCGTTGGCATCAGCTTGAACCTGCGCGATACGAGCGTAGACTTCACAATTGGCCCGCTTCCCTTCGACGTCTCCCTGTCGGTCATTCGGACCGAATTTGAAGGAAAAGCCGCGATCATCAAGACGGAGAGTTTGAGCTTCGGCTGATACCGCCGATACAAGAAGAGCGGCCGCGGCCAAACCAATCGGAAAAATGCGCATCATGTCACCTCAGTTGCAGTTCCGGGCGCTGATTATCGGCCGATTGTGTCCGCCTCATTGCGCCCGAATGGCCAATACTTGTCACGGTCACATCTGGCAACCCCGTGAGATGGCCAATTTCAGCTCCTTCGTCGCGCAATCTTTCGCGCGCGGACGAGCATGAAGTTCCTTACGCATCGGACTAGGTGTGTCTGACTGAAGCGAACGGCATGGAGATTACGCCGCCCATCGGGAGCCGCGACCAACGCGTCAGAATGAAGACGTCCCAGTTGATTAGTGGAGTTGATCAATGGCGCTGATCAATATGGCCGGGGAGCTGCAGACCTGCCAGATATGCCCCGATCGCCTTGATATCCGCTTCATCGATGGACTGCATCAATGCGACCATGCCGAGATAGGTCTTGCGGTCGCCCGTATGGAAATCCGTCATCGTCTTAACCAGGTAATCGTCCTGCTGGCCGGCAAGACGCGGCCTCACCGTGTCGCCCTGATAGTGCTCCTGGTGGCAACCCCGGCAATTCAACGGATTGAGGATTGCGCGGGCCTTGGCCTTTACATCATCCGGCACAGGCGGCTGCTGCAGATCCGGCCACGACAGTTTCGAGAAGTGCGTTGCAAGCGCTTCCATGTCTGTTTTGCTGAGCGCCTCGACCATAGGGCTCATCTGCTCATTCACACGGTGCCCCCGTTTGAAATCGAGAAGCTGGTTCAGCAGGTAGGCGCGTTTCTGCCCCCAGATGTTCGGGATTGTCTTGTCGATCGGAACGCCGTTCTCGCCATGGCAACCCGCGCAACCTGTTGCGAGTTCATCTAACGTTTGGGCGACCGCGGGAGCGGGTTGGAAAACGGCGAAATATCCGGTCGCCAAAATGCCGATAAGAAACGCGCCTGCGGTGAGCCTTGTCATCGAATCCTCCTGAATATTCCGCAAGAAAACCCGTCGCTCGAAGCAACGTCTCCAAGCGGCACTGGTTATTCCTTGTCGTGGGGTGGGAGTTCTGATGTCGTCTACTTAGCTTCCTTTGGCCAATCCTAGACAGCAATCAAAAGGAATGGCGGGCATTCTGCAAGGGCGAACTTTCGGAATTTCGGCGTCTTTGTCGCCATGCCGTCACGGACAGTGAGAATTCGCTTCGCACGCGGAGCAATAAATTCGGGACGAAGCTTTGAGTTACCTCCCTTGGAGGGATCCAGCTCGGAGCACCGCACCTTCGTCGCGTTTCCATCAACCAGCGTCCGCATTCTTTCGTTCAATGGCCAAATCATGATTTCGCAGGTGCAGGCGCCTTGCGGTGCTCGGCTATTTCGGCGAGGAGAACATTGGCTGCCGGACCCGAAGAATGCGGATTCTGTCCCGTCGTTAGCAGGCCATCGGTCACGACGTGAGATGCCCAGTTCGCTTTTTTCGAAAAGACGGCGCCCAGCTTCAACATTTCATCTTCGACCAAGAAGGGCACGATCTTCGTGAGACCGACTGCTTCCTCTTCACCGTCGGTAAAGCCCGTAACTTCCTTGCCCTCTACGAAAACCTTGCCGTCCGGCGTTTTGACATGACGCAGCGCTCCGGTGGAATGACAGACGACAGCTAACGGTTTGCCGGCGGCAAGGAAGGATTCTATCAACTTGATGGAGTGCTTGTCTTCGGCGAGATCCCACATTGGGCCATGACCGCCCGGATAGAAAACGCTGTCGAAGTCTTCTTGCCTGACGCTGTCGAGACGAACGGTCTTGTCGAGCTGAGCCTCAGCGGCCGCGTCGTTCTCGAACCGGAGTGTCAACTCAGTTCGGAATTCAGGTTCGTTGCTCTTGGGATCAAGCGGTGGTCGGCCGCCCTTCGGAGATGCAAGAGTGATCTCGGCTCCCGAGTCCTTGAACACGTAATAGGGAGCAGCAAGCTCTTCGAGCCAAAAGCCGGTCTTGCGGCCGGTATTACCGAGAGTGTCATGCGAGGTTATCACCATCAGAACTTTCATCTGTCGCTCCTTCTCGCTCGGTCAGCGCAAGCGTCCCGGAAAACTGGAGTCGCTTACTCTCGAAGTATTTTAATGCCAACCCAGTTACGTCGGCGACGGCTGCTCCCGCATGAATAATTTGGCAGGCATTTAATACGATCTCTGCACACGATGACCTGTGGACGAAATCAAGCCGACAAGCCTTGTCCCCGTCTCACATCGGGTTCATTTGAGCAGGCGGCGCACGTCTGCGCGCAGCACGGGAAGCAGATCCGTGTCGAACCACGGATTGCACTCAAGCCATCTGTTGTTGTGCCACGATGGATGCGGCAGCGGAATTCTGCGCAATGATTGATCTGCGTCGTAAACATCGCGCCATTGCTGCACCGTCTGATTGACGCCCTGCTTCGCCGCCTCCTGGCCGAGATGCCATCGTTGAGCGTAGCGGCCAATAACCACGCACAGCTTCACATTCGGCAAATGCGGGAACAACGTCGCTCGCCATATCTCCGCGCACTCCCGGCGGGGCGRCAAGTCGCTGCCGTCGGGGCTCAACCCCGGAAAGCAAAAACCCATCCCGATGATCGCGATCTTGGAGGAATCGTAGAATGCAGTCTCGTCGATACCAAGCCACTGCCTCAACCTGACCCCCGATGGATCATCAAACGGACGGCCGCTTTTATGGACGCGCGTTCCGGGAGCCTGGCCAGCAACACAGATGCGCGCCGTCTTCGAAATTTGGAGGATGGGTCGCGGTTCGTGGCCCAACGGTTTCCCATAGCGGGGATTATCACGGCAGATCCGGCACGCGCGGATCGACCTCACCAACCCGTCGAGTGCGTTGGCATGAGACGACTGTGTCTCGACTGGGACGATCGTTGTCTTAGCCACGTGTTGGGGTTCCTCAAACCAGCGTGCCAGGCTCAGGCAGCGTTAATCTGAGAGACAACTGGCCTGCAAGCTTGGCATCTCGAATTGTCATTACTCGAATAGCGGTTCGACAACACTTAGGCATTCCGTCCGAGTAGGACGTCCTTCAGGACAACCGCGTCATTGTGGTCTTCGTCATGTGCGCTGTAAACGAGGGTGACCGTATGCGACTTGGCCAGCGCACGAATGTGCTTCAGGATTTCTGCGTGTTCTTGAAGCTCGGCTCGGTAGCGGCGCTGAAATTCCGCCCAGCGCGCCGGATCGTGGCCAAACCATTTCCGGAGTTCCGTGCTCGGCGCAATGTCCTTTTCCCACTCGTCGAGCGAAGCCTTTTCTTTACTGACCCCGCGGGGCCAAAGCCGATCGACGAGTATCCGAACGCCGTCGGAAGGCGCGGGCGGGTCGTAGGCGCGTTTCAAACGCAGATGGGATGCGGGGAAAGATGCCGTCATGAGACGCTCCCTTGAGGCAGATTGCGCGGCAATGACGCGCCGCGCCCACTGATTTCGGTAGCATAGCTGATTATCGTCCGTTGCCGGACTGTTTAGTTGCAGCATCAGTAAAGACCGCGCTTTAGCCTTCCTTGCTTGGCCGTCCTGCGTGCCGCCAGACGAGGTCAAAAATATACTGCATGCCCGGAATCGCGTTTGCGACGAAGGGCGAGCGGCATCTATTCAAAAACTGCGGACACCCGCTCCCGTCGACGTCGAGACGGGAAAAATCTACGAAGCATCGCATCCACGTGCCATACCCACGGCCGGTGTACATGGATTGTGCTAGACTTCCACCATGAGCGAAATCGCCATTCGTAAAATCATTCATGTCGACATGGACGCCTTCTATGCCTCGGTCGAGCAGCGGGATAATCCCGAGCTGCGAGGCAAGCCAGTCGCCGTCGGCTACGGTGCCAAGCGCGGCGTCGTCGCGGCCGCGAGTTATGAAGCACGCCCGTTCGGCGTGCGCTCCGCCATGCCCTCGACGACGGCGCTGCGGCAATGCCCCGATCTCATCTTCGTGCCGCCGCGGTTCGAGGTCTATCGCGCCGTCTCGCGTCAGATCAGTGAAATCTTCGCCCAGTACACGCCGCTCATCGAACCGCTTTCGCTCGACGAGGCCTATCTCGACGTCACGAAGAATTTGCGTGGCTTGCCGACGGCTTCCGACACCGCCTCGGAGATTCGCGATCGCATTTTCGCTGAGACAGGGCTGACCGCCTCCGCAGGGATCTCCTATAACAAATTTCTCGCCAAGCTCGCCTCCGACATGCGCAAGCCAAATGGACAGTTCGTCATTCCGCCCCAGCGCGGCGCGAACTTCATTGAAAGCTTGCCGGTCAAGAAGTTCCACGGCGTGGGGCCGGTGACGGCTGATAAACTCAACGGGCTCGGCATACACACCGGCGCCGATCTTCGCGCGCAAAGTCTTGAATTCCTGCAGCAGCATTTCGGTAAATCCGGCGCCTGGTATTACGCCATCGCGCGCGGCGAAGATGACCGTCCCGTCGAGCCCAACCGGCCAAGAAAGTCATCGGGCTCCGAAACCACGTTTGCGGTGGATCGCATCCTCCCCGCGGAGATCGAAGCGGGAACCCTCGAAATGGCCGATGAGGTCTGGGCCTGGTGCGAGAAAAATCAGAGCTTCGGCGCGACGGTCACCGTTAAAATAAAATACGCGGATTTCACGATCATCACCCGCAGCCGCACCGTTACGGGAACTGTGGCAACGCGCGATCGGCTTCGTGATATCAGCTTATCGCTTGTGCGATCCGTCTATCCGGTCACGACCGGCATTCGTCTGGTTGGCGTCGCCGTCTCCAAATTTGCATCCGACACCGACGACCAGCTTGATCTCGCTTTAGATGCGAAGCTCAGCTAGAAGCGCGGCCATGTCGGGGCACACGGGCGCTGACATCTCTCAGGAGATGTATCCACCTGATCAAGCGGCACTCCATGCCGCTTTGCAAGCAATCCAATCGCGTGGCTAAAAAGCAAAGACTCCGCTGGATATGAGCGCTCAATTCGCTGTAGAAAACACGAAGCAAGCCTCAAGCGCGTGCGGAAGTGCGGCTGACCGGCTTTCCCCTACGCCCTGACAACACCAAAAGAATCCGAGTCTGATGTTGCTGAAAGCCTGGACACTCCGCCTCCACCGATGGTTGGCGCTCATCTTTGCCTTGCCGTTGATGATCACCTTTTTGACGGGCCTCGTCCTGGCATTTGAGCCCGCGATTGTGGCTTCGACGCTGAAGCCAAACGTCGTCGACGCGAGCAAGATCGAAGCGGCTCTAGCTAAGCATGATCCGGAAGGCACCGTAGACCGCATCTTTGTTCACGGTCATCTCGGTACGCTTGTTCTCCGCGACCGTGGCGGTACTGAAATCGATCTTGAGACCGGTGAGATCGCCAGCCAACCGAGCACCACGCTTGCCGTGTATTCGCTGGCGCGCTGGATTCACAAAACATTGCTGCTCGACGACGGCGGTTGGGGTGTGACCATCTCTACCATCGCGATGCTCTCTCTGGTTGTGATCGGGATCGTGATGGGCACCAGACCATTGCGCAACACGGTCAGCGGCTGGCACACGGCATCCGCATGGATTGCCCTGCCGCTCGTCCTCATTGCACCGCTCACCGGGCTGGCAATGCTTTACAAGGTGACGTTTTCCGGGCCGGAGCCGTTGATTGCGGCCGACGCTGCGCCGCGCTCGCTCATCGAAGCGCTGCGCATCGTTGCACGCGACCGAGATCTGGCGACGCTCTTGACCTTGCGTCTGAGAAAAAGCGGTAGCGAAGCGCGATTCATCGAAGACGGCGAATATCGCAACTACGCCGTTTCGACGGGCGGTCTCGTTGTCAAGCCGCGCAATTGGCCGAAGCTGCTTCATGAAGGCAACTGGGCGGGCGTCTGGTCCGCTTCCGCCAATGCGGTGACCTCGCTGGTTCTGATCCTGTTGCTTTCGACGGGTCTTCTTATGTGGGCGCGACGCCGGCTGAGGCGCCGCCGGCCATCACGCGGCGCCGTGAACTCCGATCCGAGCCTGCGGGAAAAAATCCTCGTCAATTAATCAGTACGCATCACATATGTGACACTTTTGTGCCACCACCAGCCGCATGTTTCATTTTTTGGTATACAATATTGTAAGCTTGTGTTCGGCATGATGTTTATCCCTCAAATTTTTGAGGGGAAACGGAATGACTTGGGACGTGCGTGTTCACTCAGCGTGTGCGGCGCTGGCTTTGGCAGGCTCCTTCACGGTTGCCAATGCGCAAGAAGAAGGAACGGCGCTCCCGCCTGTCACCGTTACGGCAACCGACCAAGAAATCCCCGGGAAGAAAGCAGCAAGCAAAAAGGCAAAGGCGTCTCAAAGCGCTTCGTCTTCTTCGGCCCAAGCGCCTGCAACGCAACCATCGGATTCGCAGTCCGCAACTCCGACCGTTGATTCCGGCAACGCGGTCAGCAATTCCGCGGTCGGCGCGCTCACGGTCCGTTCCGAGGCCCCGAACGCCACCGTCGTGATCGAAGGCGCCCAGCTGCAGCAATATAACAGTTTGAGCATAGGCGATGCCGTGCGACGGCTTCCGGGCGTAACGTTCCCAGGTGTAAATCGCTCACGCGATATCAAGCTGCGCGGCATAGGCAAGGAGTACACACAGGTCTTGCTCGACGGGCGTCCGCTCGTCGACGGCGATTCCAGCCGCAGCATGGAAGTTGACCGCATTCCTGCGACGTTTATCGAGCGGATTGAAATAACGCGCAGCCCGCTCGCCAGCATGCGTTCGGAGGGTGCCGCCGGCACCGTAAACATCATAACGCGCCGCGATTTTGGCCCATCGGGCGGACAGATAACGGTCGGCTCTGGTCACGTCGAAGGCAACGGGACGCCCGGCGAAATTTCGGCATGGAATGGCGGACAGGTTGGGGCTCTTCGCTATTTCATAGGCGGCGGATATCAGCGGCGTCTGGTTCAGGAAAGCTCAAGCGAGTTCATTTTCAGCACGAACGGGACGACGCCCAGGGGCGGCAACCTTGTCGACCAGCATCGGAAGTTCGACGAATATACGTTCCTCTCTCGCTTCGAACTCGCTATCGACCCCGCCAACACGATCATATTCTCGCCGACCTATCTACGTACGAACGAATTTCGCGACCAGCACACGCTCCGGCTCACCAACGACCAAGCTTCGGCCAATCGCGATACGCATGAAGTTCGTCATCGCATCCGTGAAACATACGGCAGCTATCTCGAATGGCAGCACGCATTCAGCGGGCTTTCGAGTTCAAGCGTCTTCTTCGATTATCAGCGCGGACGCGAGGACACGACGCGAGAATCCACGCAAACGAGCCTGCCGGGCGGCTCGCCCGTCGTGCAGGCGCCGCGCTTCGTTCCCATAGACCTCGAACGCATCGCTTCCGGCGGCTCCGTCACGACGCGCGTCCACGGCCATGAACTCGAAGCCGGCCTCGGCTGGGCGCAGACGCAGCGGGCCGAGAACGAGGTGCGCGGCCTGAGCAACGTTCCGCTTCCGGAGCGCAACTACGAGATCAGCGAAGCGATTTATCACGCCTACGTCAGCGATGCGTTTTCGGTTTTCGGTCATGACAAGCTGACGCTCGGCCTGCGGTTCGAGTACAGCGTCATCGAAACGATAGATTTTGCGAAGAACCGTTTCGACAACGACTCACCGGACCTCAATCCGTCCATCCAATACAAGCTCGCGGTGGCTCCAGACCTCGACTTCAGGTTGGGCGTCGCACGGACGCTGCGTCGTCCGGACCTGCGCGACCTGACGCCAACCGTCGTTACCGGAAGCGGAACGATTTCGGATCCGGATCAGCGGGGCAATCCCGATACCTCGCCAGAGAAGATCTGGGGCTTGGATGTCGGCACCGATTTCTTCCTCTTCCAGAGATCGGGACTTTTGTCGGCCAATTTCTTTGCGCGTTCTTTCGAGGACAAGATCGAGAGAACCCTGACGCAGGAAGTTGGATCCCCGCGCTGGATCTCGACGCCGCGTAACGCCGGCGACGGCGAGCTCTACGGTGTGGAACTCGAAGGCCGGCTGCCGATGCAGATGATTGGGCTTCCGGATTTGACGCTTTGGGCCAACGGAACAACGATGAGGTCGGAGCTTACCGATCGGCAGACGGGTCAGACGCGCCGCTTTGCGGAGCAACCGGACCTGATCACGAACGTCGGCGCCGACTACTACGTGCGAGCATGGGCGACGACGTTCGGGTTGGGTTACAACCGCACTTATGCATATGACCAAAACATAGAGCAGGTGAACGGGACGAGCCAGCATACGAGCTTCTCAAATCTCGATCGCTTGGATGCTTCGGCACGCATCTCGCTCGATGAGCACGTCGTTTTGACTTTGTCGGCCAGTAATCTCCTTCGCGCCGACGACGATCGCACGTTGACGACGCGCGATTCTGGCGGGACGATCACGGCCCGGACGCACAGCATCGAGCCATCGCCTTCGGTCTATTACGCTCGCCTGTCGTACGGCTGGTAAGAACGATCGACCGCCAACGATGAAGCACAGAGATTTGTGCACGGTCTTGGGATCGTGCGCAAATTTTGTTTGCCATGCGCTTTTCAACGAAGACATAAGCTAAAAACCTCGAGACCATCTCAGCGATGATGAAATTATTTAGCTGGCGGTGCGCCCCTAAAGGCGGTGGGGGCGTGTGTCGCGTTGAACGCCGCGCCGTCGGACGGCTGGTAAGCGCTGCTAACGAGGCCATCAGCAAACATTAGCGCGAAAACTGCGGCTAGGTTGTAGGCTGTCCGCCAGACTGAGCTGTTGCTCAAATCTGGAACAGCCTTCGTGAAGCTGTGGCTGATTTCTATGGCTTGATGGGTCATGATCCGTCTCCTTTGGTTTTTGAGACGCAGCGACGGACCTATTTGAATTCGAGGCGGATGAGGCGATCACGTTATAAGAACGGTATAGCCGCCCCTGCCCCCCAAGATGCGCTCTCGCCCAAATGTTCCGACTTCATCTGGGCAGACCGCGAGGCACTACTTTTCGCCATCGCCCACAAGCACAGTTGGCGGAGTGCCTTTTTCTTTCACATAGAACACGAGCAGTTTTGCGGGTTGCGTCTCACTGGCATTGCGACTGACGGTGTGCACGTCTGTCGGGGATTCGTAAAAGACGCCGCCAGCATGAACTGTCTGGGGACTGTCGCCGTTGACTTGGGTGACGACGCTTCCTTCCAGCACGTACACGAAGAGATCGGCGTTATGTCGATGGGGCTGGGAGACCTCGCCGGGTGCGAAGTTCACGACTTCGACCATGCCTTCTTGGCCGGGGAAATTCGGCAGGTCCTTGGTCATCAGGGTTGTGGCTTTTCCGGTCCCTGCATGTGCGCCGTTCAACGTCAGCATCGCGCACAACGCCGATGACAGAAGCAAAGTCGTCTTCATTTTCTGCTCTCCTTTGAGGGTTAGGGTTCAGAGCTTCATGTAACCTCGACGACGCCCGCTCGGACGCAGCTGTAGTCCGTGTCGCTTGGCACACCGCTTCGCAACGGTGTGCGCTCCCGAAGGTGCGCTGCGGGCGTTCGATCAATCAACAAACTGAGCAGCTCAGGGCGGCTGGAGTGGCCGCGCGAATCCATGAGCATCTTTCGCCGATCGATCAGCGAGAAGTCGAGGTCGGCGATAACCACGCCCTCACCCGAGCGCAGCGGCTCGCCGAGCAGCTCGCCCTCTGGATTGACGATCGCGGTAAAGCAGCCGCCCGATATGGGGCCTATGTCGCCGCCCGTATCTCTTGCGATCTGAGCCTGTTGATCGGGGTCCAGCCAGGAAGTGGCGTTGACGACGAAGCATGCGGATTCCAAGGCATGCTGCCGGATGTTGACTTGGATCTGCTCCGAGAAGCGATCGCCCGCGAACGAACCGGGATACATGGCAGAGTGAATTTGCTCACCGTCGGCCATCAGTGCGTAGCGCGCCAATGGATTGTAGTGCTCCCAGCACGCCAATTGACCGATCCGTCCGACGGCGCTGTCGACGGCGCGTAACCCGGAACCGTCACCCTGGCCCCAGATCATGCGTTCGTGAAACGTAGGGCTGATTTTGCGCCGGCGCTGGATCAACGTGCCGCCCGCGTCGAACAGGAGTTGCGTGTTGTAAAGCGTAGCACCGTCGCGTTCGTTGACGCCGATCGACACCACCACTCCGGCTTGCTTACAGGCATCCCCGATCGCAAGCGTATCAGGCGACGGGACCGTGACAGATTCCCGCAAAAGGCGCTGATACTCTTTGCCGAGCGATATTTCATAGGGCCGTTGCACGAACGAGAAGTAGGGATAGTAGGGAATAAGCGTCTCGGGAAAGGTTGCGAATTGAACGCCTTGGCGACCAAGCTCGAGAATTTTATCGACGACTTTGGCGACCGTCCCCGCGCGGCTGTAAAGCACTGGACTTATTTGAACGGCGGCGGCTCTGACGGTTCTCATGATACGCTCCTACTTGATTGTCGACGGTTGATGATGAGGCGAGGTTTGTGCTTTCAGGTTTCCGAGATCAGCTTCAGTCCGATAATGCCGGCCAGAATGAGAGCAATGCAGAGCACGCGCAGCGGAGCAGCGGAGTCGCCCAGCATTGCTATTCCGAGGATCGCGGTGCCCGCTGCGCCGATGCCGGTCCACACGGCGTAGCCGGTTCCAACCGGCAATGAACGGAGCGAGAGTGAAAGCAGAATCACACTCGACAAGCCGGTGACCACCGTAAGCAGTGCGGGGATCAATCGCGTGAAGCCGTCGGACGCCTTTACGCCAAAGGCGAATGCAATCTCGAGAATGCCGGCTATGCTGAGGAGTGCCCACGCCATTTTGATAAATCCATTCGTTCGCTAATCGAGAGCCGTTCGAAATCCTTCGCGCCAAGACGGATAAAGCGGTTTCCAGCCAAGTTCCCGCCGCGCCTTTCGATTGGAGACGCCTTGCTCGTGGCCGCCGTGCTGGCCAATCGGCGGCGGCGGCGCTCCGATCGCCGCTGCGAACTGCGGCAGCCATTCGGTTGCGGCCGCGGGTTCGTCGTCGACGATATTGACGACACCCTCGGGCCAGTCGATCGCGAGGAGTGCAGCCCGTGCAGCATCTTTCACATGCAGGAATGAACTTACCCCGCTGTTGGCGGGACGCTTGCCCTGTCGTACGGCGTCGGCAAAGGGACCGATTCTGGAATACCAGGTGCCTGGGCCATAGAGCAGCCCGTAGCGAAGGCTGATCCCCTCGGGGAGTTCTGCGACAGCCGCCTCGAGCGAGCGCACCCCGTGCGCCGTGTCTCGTAGCGCTGGCGTCCCATCGGCAAACGGGTCTAGTTCAGTCGCTGGCTCCGCTTTAGTCGCGTAGACGATGGCCAGGCTCTGCGCGATCAGCCGGCGCACCCCTGCGGCCTTAGCGGCATCGACCAGATTTCGTGTCCCTTTGATCCGCAGGCGATCCGTCCCCGCGAAATCCGCCGCCGATAGATCAGTCAGCTGATGAATGATGACATCCGGTTTGGCCGTACTCACAGCATCTATCAGCGAGGCGCGGTCAAAGACATCGACCAAAACTGGGCGAACCCCGATCGCCTCCATCTGGGCCAACTTCTCGGGAGTCCGCGTGGTGCCAAAGACCTTGTAGCCCGCGCCGACAAGCATCGGCAGGAGTTGTCGGCCGACTGCGCCTACTGCGCCCGCCACGAATACCGACCTGTTCACGTTGGATTGCTCGCTCACGGTTGCATCTCCGAAAGTTTGACGGTCAAGCCGACATGCCTGACCCCCCTTACGTGATACATCGTGGCCTACATATGAAGGTCCATGATCCGGCCATCCAACTAGGCCATGATCCTTCCGCTCCAAGCTATCGCCACCGTCATATCAGGCGCGCGATCCGCTTTCCCAGCGTCTCAGCGGTTCGCTGAGAGGCGATATTCGTGAAACCGAGCAACAAGGCCGACGGGCCAGCATGTCCTATCGTCCAGTCCGTCAGTGCTTCCGCGTAAAGGCCGTCGTCTCGCATTCGTGCAACGAGCCGCCGATCTGAAAGGCGGCTCTGAAGTCGCAATATCAGGTGCATTCCACCCGGCTGCTTATCAATTCGCACCTGCTTTGCCAGCACACTTTCCAAGCCGGCGGCTGTCGCCTGCCGACGCTCCGCATAGAGCTTGCGCATTCTTTGGATATGCCGCGTGAAGTGCCCTTCGGTGATGAAGGCAGTAACAACCGCTTGCGTGAGCTGAGGACTTCCTCCCACAAAAGCCTGGGCAATCTCCTCGAACCGTTCGACCTGAGCTTCCGGCACGACGATATAGCCAAGTCGAATGCCCGGAAATAGCACCTTGCTAAACGTGCCGGCGTAGATCACGCGTCCGTCACGATCCAAGCTCTTCAATGCAGGCAGCGGCCGGCTGACATATCGGTACTCGCCGTCGTAGTCGTCCTCGATGACCCAGGCGTTGCTTCGCGCAGCCCAATCCAACAGCGCCAGGCGCCGGGGTAAGGAGAGAGACACGCTCAACGGGCTCTGATGCGCAGGCGTCACCACCGCCGCGCGTGCCCGTGGAGCAAGCTTCATCCCATCGGAGACGACCATGCCATCGCGGTCGACCGGCACCGGCACCACTGCAATCTGTATGTGACCGAATAGTTCTCGCGTTGGCGGGTACCCGGGGCTTTCAAGCCAGACGCGATCTCCCGCCTTCAACAACGCATGGGCAATCAACTCAATTGAGTGACGGTATCCTGACGTCACGAATATCTGAGATGCCGAGCAGTTTATCCCACGCGAAACCTGAAGATACGCAGCGATTTGGGCGCGCAATGCCGGCCAGCCGTACACGGCGGGATGCACCATGTCGGATGGCTGCATGGCGCGCACGCATCGCGCGCCGAGGCGCGCCCATATCTTTCGAGGAAAAGCATCCAGGGCCGGCAACCCCATTTGGAACGGCAGAATGGACTCCGGACGAAAACTAGTGGCGGCAAAGTCTGTATCCGGCCGGGGTGCCGGACTGGATGCCGGTGCTCGCGGTTTGAGGTCCGGCGTTACAATGGTCCCGGCCTGCCCGCGAGCTTGAATGTACCCCTCAGCGGCGAGTAACGAATAGGCAGCTTCGATGGTGCCTCTCGCCAATCCTAATTCCTTAGTCAGCGCACGTGCGGAGGGAATGCGATCCCCCGGCTTCAACACCCCGCTATCGATAGCGCCGCGAAACCGATCGTAGATTTGTCGGTAGAAAGGTGCGGCCGCCGTGGAATCCAACGGCGAGATGCTGCGGGGCTTCGCGATCGCCATGGACTATGACCCTCCGTACGGAAATAGCGCAGCGTATGGCGAGCAAGCCCACCCGCTACGACCATGGACCAGCCGCCAATTCCGTTTATGGACCTTGGATATAGGCCGTGCCATCCTTAATCTTCACACAACGGATGACCGCCGCGAAATTTCCTGCCAGCCGCAGGAGTTCGCATTTCGCTGGCAGCCGACCACGTTCTATACTGCGGAGAACAAAATGGCGCATTCTGAACGCATCGTCGTAACGGGCGCGACAGGTCAGTTGGGCGCCCTTGTCGTAGCTGAGGTCCTGAGGATCTCGCCAAAGGCCCATGTGATAGGTATTGTTCGCAATCCTGCCGCAGCGAAGGGCTTGGCGGAGAACGGCGCAGTGCCCCGCGTCGCCAACTACGACGATCCCGCGTCCTTAGCGTCTGCGTTCAAAGGCGCGCAAAAGTTGCTGCTGATCTCGTCGAGCGAGCTTGGGCGGCGGCGCGTCACACAGCACCGCAATGTCATTGATGCGGCGAAGGCGGCGGGCGTTAAACTGCTCGGCTACACCAGCATGCTGCACGCGGACACGAACCCGATGGCATTGGCCGCAGAGCACCGTGAGACGGAAGCTCTAATTCGGGCATCGGGTATTCCGTGCGTGCTGCTTCGCAACGGATGGTACTCCGAGAATTATACGGAAAGTATCGCCGCCGCAATTCGTAACGGGGCGGTCATGGGGGCAGCAAAAGAGGGTCGCATCTCGTCTGCTGCGCGTGCGGACTTCGCGGCAGCCGCTGCGGCCGTGCTCGCGGATCAAGACACTTACGCAGGCAAAGTCTACGAGCTCGCCGGTGACACGGCTTATACTCTTTCGGAATTCGCGGCTGAGGTCGCCAGGCAGTCCGGCCAGACGGTAACGTACAATGACTTGCCCGAATCCGACTACAAGAGCGCGTTGCAATCCATCGGGCTACCCGAGATCTTCGCGGCGATCTATGCAGACTCTGACGCGAAAGCTGCGAACGGCTCTCTTTACGATGAGAGCCGACAGCTGAGCAGGCTCATCGGCCGGCCCACGACCACCATGGCCCAATCTGTGGCGATCGCCCTCGGCGCTTAGGCGACACACGCCGAAACACTCTTGAGCCGATGCAAATGTGTGTTCAGCAGACAACCGCTTTTGGTCCTGACGTCAAACGCCCTCCGCGCTGCCTCAACATCGAGATCAGGCAGCCCGATCACGAGCGATTTTTCGTTGGCGGTCGCGATGCTGGTTCACTCGCGGTCTTATCGGATGCGCCGGACCGCGCCTCAATCTTACTTCCTTGGGTTAAGTCGACCGGTGGATTGAGAACCACCAAATCGCCCTTCTTAACGCCGTCGCGCACCTCGACTTCCGTCCCTAGGTCCCGTGCTACTGAAACTTTTTGCAGATTGACAATTCCGTCTTGGACGACTGCCACGTGCAGGCCGTTGCGATCGAATACGATCGCGTCCGCCGGAATCAGGAGTGAAGGCACCTTGCGCGGAATATGAAGCTCGACGGTGCAGTAGACGCCGGCAGACATCGCCCCGTCCGGATTGGGAACGTCAATTTCCGTCAACAAAGTCCGGGTGATCGGGTCCAACGCATCGGCAATGCGCGTAACCTTTCCAGGAAATGTACGGTTCGGAATTTCCGGAATGCGCACAACGGCTTCAACGCCAGGCCGTATCCCGACCGCCTCATCCTGAGGAACATAAACTTGGGTTCTGATGATGTCGGTTTGCTGGAGATTGAACATGAATGTGCCGCTCGTCGTATCGGCCTGCACCAGGCTTCCGACATCGATGTTGCGTTGGGTGACAACCCCATTAAACGGAGCGACGACACTCTGATAGTCCTTTTGCTGCTGAAGAACCTTGATCGTCGCTTCCTGCGCAGCAATGCTTTGCTCAGCGACGCCGACCGCCGCGATCTGCGCCTTGAGATTCTGCTCATCGATTGAGCCTTGCTGTTGCGTCACCCAGCCTTGGGCAACCACCGGCTTATCGCGATCCCACGTGATCTTGGCGAGGTCCCGGTTCGCCACGTTTTGGCGCAGCGTAGCTTTGTTCTGGTCGAGAGTGGCTTGCGCTTGCGCGATCTGATGATCGAGCTCGGGGGCGACGATTTCCGCCAGCAGCTGTCCTTTCTTGACGCGGTCGCCGATATCGACATTGCGTTTTCCGATATAACCGCTGGCGCGGGCGAAGATGTTCGCTGTGGTGAATGCCAACGTCGTCGCCGGCAACGACACGGTATTGATGTCGCTGCTGGCTTTCACCGGCGCCACCTGGACTTTCGGCACGAAGTTGCGATGGCGCTCGGACGTGGCCAAAGTCTGTTGTCGCAGCGCGCGGGCATTAATGCCGCCAACGACCAATGCGCCGACAAGAAGCAAGAGAATTCCTAGTCCAAGCCAAAGGCCGCCATGACCTTTTGGTGCCGGGGTGGCAACATCAGGCTGGTCGCTCTTCTCGCGTCTCTCATCCTTTGGTTGGATCGATATCGTGTCGTTTGAATCGGTCACGTTAGACTTGCCTTTCAAACACGCCCTTGGCGGGCTTTCCGTCGTTACGCTTGCGCAGCTTGGCGAATAGGTACGGAACAACGAGTAGCGTTGTTGGGGTCGCAAACAAGAGACCGCCGATAACGGCGCGAGCCAGCACGGCGTTCTGTTCGTCGCCAGCGCCGCCTATCGCCATCGGAATCATGCCGACGATCATTGCCGCCGCAGTCATGAGCACCGGACGAATACGGGTACGCCCGGCATCGATCGCAGCCTCGCTCGCGTGCTTTCCTGCAAGCTGCTGCTCGCGGGCGAACGTGACAAGCAGAATTGAGTTCGCCGACGCCACGCCCACGGCCATGATTGCGCCCATGAGGGACGGAACGTTAAGCGTCGTTCCAGTAACGAACAGCATCGTAAGGATGCCACAGAACGTCACCGGCAGCGCCAGGATCACGACGAAGGGATCGCCGAAGTTCTGATAATTTACGACCATCAAAAGATAGACGAACACGGCCGCAAACAGAAGGCCGATGCCGAGATTTCGGAACGAGGCCTTCATACTTTGGATCTGTCCCACCACTTGGATCGTATTCCCTGGTGATAGCTGGCTCTGAAGATCCGTGACAATCTTGTTGATGTCGGCGGCGACACCACCGAGATCCCGGCCTTCGATGCTGGCGTAAACCTCGTATACCGGTTGGATGTTGGTCTGGTTGCTGTTGGTCGGCACCGTGTCGCGCTTGAACGTCGCGACGTTGCTGAGCAGCCCCGGGATCAGAGCGCCTGCAGCCGATATCGCGGAGGACACCGGCGTATTGGCCAGATCGTTCAACGACGCGATCCGCGGCTCCGGAGTTTGTACCGCGAGGTAGTATGGAATGCCCGATTTCGGATCGGTCCAGAAATTCGGAGAAACCTGTTCGGAAGAGCTCAAGCTGATGTTGACGTTGGTTGCGACCGAGTTCGCGTTGAGGCCGAGCTGTTGGGCGCGAGCCCGATCAATCGTCGCGTAGAATGCCGGCGCATAGACCTCCTGCTGCAGATGCGCATCGACGATGCCGGGAATGGCCGCCATTCGCTTCCGCAATTCCTGCGCGACATGAAGGTTCGTGGTCCGGTCGTAGCCGACCGTCCGCACATCAATCTGAGCAGGAAGACCGAAATTGAGAATCTGCGTGACGATGTCGGCAGGTTGGAAATAGAACACCTCCTCCGGGAACGCGGCGGGTAGCTCCTCACGAAGTTGGCGGACGTAATTGGCTGTCGGTGCGTGGCCATCTTTGAGTGCCACCAGAATGACACCGTCATTCACTCCGATCGTCGAACCATCTGTGAACGCCAAGTTGTACGCGCGCGCAGGCAGTCCAATATTATCGACGATCAGTTCGCGCTCGTTCTCCGGAATGACTTCGCGAATCTTATTCTCGACGGCCTGGAAGATTCGCTCGGTCGTTTCAATTCGCGTCCCGGCGGGGGCTCTGACATGAAGCTGAATCTGTCCGCCGTCGATGATCGGAAAGAAATCACGGCCAACCATGAAAAGCATGGCGGCTCCGAGACTGAGGATCAGCACGAGCACGATCGGAATTATAAAACCCTTTTTCATCAGCGTCGTCAGCAGCGCCACGTAACCGATGCGCATGCGTTCGAAGCCGCGGTCGAAGGCCGCATGAAAACGGCGCGCCCAACTTCTCCGGCCACCATCATCCGGTCCATGATGCTCGCTCTTTAGGAGCAGTCCGATTGTGATGGGCGTGAGCGTGCGCGAGAGCCCGTAGGAGGCGAGCATCGCGAAGACGACCGCAAGCCCGAGTGGGGTAAACAGATATTTCGCCGGGCCGTCGAGGAAGACGACGGACGTGAACACGCAGCTGATGGCGAGAGTCGATACGAGCGTCGGTATAGCGATGCCGGCCGCCCCGTGAAGTGTCGCCTCGGGCAGCGGCATGTGCTCTTCGTTGAGCAGCCGATGCGTATTCTCAATCGTCACGGTGGAGTCATCGACGAGAATGCCGACCGCAAGCGCGAGCCCGCCAAGGGTCATCGTATTGAGCGTCTCTCCGAGGAAATACAGAACGACCAGCGACGAGAGGATCGCGAGCGGGATCGAGATCATCACCACCAGCGTCGACCGCCAAGAGCCGAGAAACAGCAGGATCATCAGCGCAGTGAGCCCGGCCGCGATCGCACCTTCGCGAAGAATCCCCTGCACTGCCGAGGTGACGAATTTAGATTGATCGAACAACTCGCTGAATTTCATGCCCGGCGGCGCCGAAAGGCGCATCGTCACCAACGCTGCTTTGACCCGATTGACCACATCAAGCGTCGAGGCATTGCCATTCTTGATAATGCTGAGGAGCACCGAGCGTTTGCCGTCGTCACGCACGATGTTCTGCTGGACCAACCAACCGTCGTGGACCTGGGCGACGTCCTTGATGAAGACGGTGGCGTTGTTGGTAAACCTGATCGGAATATTATTCAGATCATCGATACTCAATGGCATTGCGTTCGTACGGACCGTGTATTGCGTATCGCCGATCTTCGCTGTTCCGGAAGGCAACGTCAGGGCCTGCGTATTGACCGCGTTGACGACGTCCAGCGGCGTCAGGCCGCGCGACTGCAGCTTATCAGGATCGATATCGACCATGATCTGCCGGTACTTTCCACCGGCCGGGGTCGGCAGCGTCAGGCCGGCAATAGGCGCTAACTGCTGACGCACACGGTAGATGCCGTAATCGTAAAGCTGCTGTTCGTTCAGCGTGTCCGAGCTGAGGCTGATTTGAAGAACTGGAACGCTCGAAGCATTGAACTGCACGACGATCGGCGGCTCAATTCCAACAGGCAGCAGCGCACGGATCGCGTTCGTCGCGGAGACGATCTGAGCGATCGCGAGGTCGAGGTTCACATCCGGCTGAAAATACAGTTTCTGCACAGACAGCCCGTTCAGTGTCTGCGCCTCCATATTCTTGATGCCGTTGACGTTCGCGCTAATCGCGTACTGGCTGTAGGTGGTGACTCGCTGTTCCATTTCCGGCGTGCTGAGACCGGTGAATTGCCAGATCACGGTGACAACCGGGATGTTGATCTCCGGAAAGATATCGGTCGGCATCGTGCGGATTGCAGTCACACCGATGAAGACGATGAAGGCGGCGAGGACGTAAAAAGTATACGGAAACCTCAGCGCGAAGCGGACGATGCCCAACTTCTACCTCCCGGTTACGAAGGGATCTTGGGACCCGAGCAAGGCCCAAACGGGACTTGGCTCTCGCTACACAAGGCTTCCAAAGGAATCTGAGCCGCCAAGTGCGTCGGCAGTACTTCCACAAGCCGTGTACGGCATATTGGTAAACCCACCTTCGCTTGCAGCGACGACCTCACCGCCCTGACGCAAGCGCGACCGAAAAAATCGATCGTAACGACTCTGATCAAATCATCCTTCATTCGGGGGTTTCAAGGACCCCGCCCAGTCCGATGCCCTTCCTTGGGCACGTACCGGCGCCGAACGGTGAAGCGATAATGCGCGAAAATTCAAACGATCCGCTTGCCCGAGGCAAATAATTGTTTTGCTTCGGTGCCATATTGATAATCAACGACGCGCGGGGGCGGCAGCGCGCCTCGACTGTTCAATCCTACTGCATGTCCTGCTCTTATCGCCCGTAACGAGACAGCTCTTGAATGACTGCCCAATTCATCTGATCAAATTCACTTCAAAAGATACCCACGATGACATCGTCCCGCCTGCGTCGGTATCACTCGCCGTTCGGCTGACCGAGCCGGGCGCGAAGGCGTGGCACCGACCAGTCGATGAAGGCCCTCAGCTTTAGCGGCACGAGGCGGCGCGATGGATAGAGAATATTCACCGGCCAAGGCGTCGGCTCGAAATGTTCCAAAAGAATCTCGAGTTTTCCGGCCCGCCTTGCTTCCTCCATCTTGTAGGACATCACGCGCGTAATGCCCACTCCGGCGATTGCGGCCGTGATCGCGGCTTCGGACGAGCTGACGTCCATCTTGGATTTTACCGGGACACCGACCTCTTCGCTTCCCTTCGTGAATTTCCAGCTGCGCTGCGATTCCACGCTATCGATTGTGATGCACTCATGCTCTGCAAGGTCCTCGGGCTTTTGCGGCAGTCCGTGTGACGCGAGATAGGTTGGGCTTGCGCAGACGACATTGCGGATGGACCCAATCCGTGTCGCGATCATGCTGCTGTCCCGAAGCTCGCCGATGCGGATCGCCACGTCGACATTTTCTTCGAGCATGTTGACGACACGGTCGCTCAGCAGAAGCCGCAAATGAATTTGCGGGTAGGCTTCCATGAACTCCAAGGCTATTGGCAGGAGATGCATATGACCGAGGGGGCTCGGCGCGGTCACCGCCAATTCCCCCATCGCAATACGGTACTCGCCCGAAGCGTCCCTCTCGGCCTCGTCCACCTGCTCGACGATGCGTTTACACGCAGCCATGTAGGAGCGGCCGGCCTCCGTCAGAATCAATTTGCGCGCAGGTCTTTTGATGAGCTGCGTTTTGAGATGTTCCTCGAGCTCTGCGACTTTACGGCTAACCGTCGCCAACGGCATGCCTAGACGCCGCGACGCCTCTGAAAAGCTTCCCGCCTCGACGATCGACGTGAAAACGGACATCGCGTCCAGGCGATCCATCGGCGCGCGCTTTCCAATTATCGAGAACAATGTCTCGAATTTAGCGGATTGCTGAAAGAGTTGCGTAACTTCATCGTCATTACGGTGGAATGCGATGAAGTCACTGACGGTGCCGATTGGCAAGGGGCTGGTGACAGGCAACCAGCAGATTCGGGATTTCTTCCGCCCCGGGAATTATTGCGACGATTATGTTACAGCCGCTCGCTCTTGCCGAGGATGCCCAGGAAATGTGCATAAACCAAAACCAAGGTATGCATTGCGCAATCCTTCATCATTCAGCATAGAGCCCAATATGGATCGGGCTAACATCTCGAGGCGCGGCTTCTGCCTGTGCTGCACTGGAGCGGCGCAGGTGGGTTTGGCTGGCTGGCTGACGCCACGCGCGGCTTATGCCGAGGCGCGGGGCCTCGTCAGCCTGATCAAGGACAGCGCCGCTGTCTCAGCCATTACCGTTCACCATGTCCGCGGCAATGTCAGCGTTCTGGAAGGCTCGGGCGGGAACGTCGCCGTGCTGACCGGCCCAGACGGAAAAGTTCTTATCGACGCCGGCATTCGCGTATCGCAATCCCAGATGACGAAGGCGCTCGACACTCTCAGCACAGATCCCATCACGCATCTCATCAATACGCACTGGCATTTCGACCACGCCGATGGCAACGAGTGGCTGCACGCGGCAGGTGCCAAGATCACCGCCCACGAGAACACGCGTAAATACCTGTCTCAGGTTCAGCGCGTCGAAGACTGGGATTATAATTTTCTCGCCCTTGGTCCCTCCGGCATCCCCGATGACGTCTTCGCGGCCGATCGCACACTGAAGCTTAACGGCCAGACGATCGCGCTCAAGTATTATGGCCCCGCGCACACGGACAGTGACATTTCCGTGCATTTCGCCGAGGCCGACGTATTGCACGTCGCGGACACCTTCTGGAACGGCGTTTATCCGTTCATCGATTATTCGACCGGCGGCAGCATCGATGGAATGATCTCGGCGGCCGATGCCAATCTCGCTGTCTCGGGGGACCAGACGATCATCATTCCCGGCCACGGTCAGCCCGTCAGCAACAAGGCCGAAATGAAAAACTTCCGCGACATGCTCGTCGCCGTTCGCGAGAACGTCGCTGCGCTGAAAATGCAGGGCCGCTCGAAGGAAGAGACGGTCGCGGCAAAGCCGACGGCGGCGTTCGACGGCAAATACGGAAATTTCGTCATCGATCCGGGATTTTTCACTCGACTGGTCTACGAGGGCGTCTGACACGCCCGCGGGTTCAATTCCGACAAGGAACCACGCCATGCACGTGCGAGCCTGCCGCCACCGAGCCTGGATGACGCTGTCTGCCCTTTTGTTCGGAGCCGGGATGGCTGCAGCGGCCACGCCCGTGACCCACTACCGTACCGCCGACGTCGACGGCGTCAGCATCTTCTATCGCGAGGCCGGTCCCGCCGATGCGCCCGTCGTGATATTGCTGCACGGATTTCCAACGTCGTCCCACATGTTCCGCAACCTTATCCCGGCCCTCGCCGACCGCTATCACGTCATTGCACCGGATTATCCGGGCTTCGGCGAGAGCGCTGCGCCCGATCATAAGCAATTCGCCTACACGTTCGCCCACTATGCCGATCTCATGGACGGCTTGGTCGCCAAGCTCGGCATTCAGCAATACGCGCTCTATCTGATGGATTACGGCGCACCCGTCGGATACAGGCTTGCGATCAAGCATCCGGAACGCGTCACAGCACTCGTCATCCAGAACGGCAACGCCTACGAGGAGGGCCTCAAGAAATTCTGGGACCCGATCAAGGCCTATTGGGCCGATGGTTCCGACGCGCACCGGGAGGCGCTGAGCTTTCTCGTGAAGCCGGAGACAACGAAATTTCAATACACCGACGGTGTCAGCGATGTGACGCGCATAGACCCCGATAATTGGGGCCACGATCAGCCCCTCCTCGATCGGCCGGGCAATAAGGATATCCAGCTTGATCTGTTTCATGATTACGGGACGAACGTGCCACTCTATCCAAAGTTTCAAGAATTCTTTCGGGAGCGGCAGCCACCTGCGCTGATCGTCTGGGGAAAGAACGACACGATCTTTCCAGCCGACGGCGCCTATCCCTACAAGCGCGATCTACCGAAGGTCGAGTTTCATCTGCTGGACACCGGCCACTTCGCGCTCGAGGACAAAGCAGATGAAATGGTCCCCCTGATCCATGACTTCCTCGATCGCAATCTTGCTCCGAAGGGAGGCCCATGAGGGGCGGCACGAACGCAACCTTGATGACCGCAATGGCCGCCCGATTTCATCTTTTCTTTTATGAACGACTGATGCTCGTCAAATCCCTGGCCCCTATTCCAGCCGACGCGTTTCTCAGAAGGTGACAGCGATGACCACGCGATCCTCTCACGATCCCACGCACATCGTAACCGCGTTCGGCGAGAAGCCGATTTTCAAGCCCGGCGACCCGATCCGCATCGCCGACAGGTGGCCCATCGGACATTATCGGGTGCCCCGCTATCTGCGCAGAAAGCTCGGGCGCATCGAGTCCGTGATCGAGCCGGCCTTCATCGACAACGAGGAAGAAGGCTTCGGCCGCAACGCCGGCTCCAAACGTCATTATTATCGGATCGCGTTCCCAATGACGGAGCTTTGGCCCAATTATGCCGGCTCACCGAAAGACGGCTTGCGCATCGAGGTGTGCGAAAGCTGGCTCGAGAGGATGTGACCATGACCCATGCTGACCACGACCACGATCATGATCATGACGGAAACGACCCGCATGCCGAGATCGGCCAGACCGGGAAGCCGGGTTATTATGACATGCTGGAGACGGCGGTCCGCGAGCTGCTGATCGACAAGAAACTCTTCGGCGCCGACGAGATCCGCCGACAGATCGAGGTTCTCGATTCTCGTACGCCAGCGCTCGGCGCCAAGGTCGTCGCCCGCGCCTGGGTCGATCCCGGCTTCAGGAAGCGCCTCCTCTCCAACGGCCGGACCGCGTGCGAGGAGGAATTCGGTATCAGCTTCTATGACGACACCGAATTGATCGTGCTCGAGAATACGGACAAGGTACACAACCTCATCGTTTGCACGCTCTGCTCCTGCTATCCCCGTCCGGTGCTGGGGCTCCCGCCCGATTGGTACAAGCTGAAGCCCTATCGCGCGCGTGCCGTGTCGGAGCCGAGAAAAGTGCTCGCGGAATTCGGCACCAGCATTCCGAACGACGTCGAGGTCCGCGTCAGTGATTCAACGGCTGTCGTGCGTTATCTCGTGCTGCCGAAAAGACCGAAGGGCACGGACACGTTCACCGAAGAAGAGCTTGCTTGCCTCGTCACGCGCGATACGATGATCGGCGTCGTTGAACCGAAAATCGAAGTCAGGAGTGCCGCACAATGACCGACAGCTCGGAATTGGTGAAGCGGCTTCCCAACGATATTGGCGGCCTGCCGGCCGACCCCATCAAGCGCGTCGATCACGAACTCGAGCCTTGGGAAAAGCGCTGTCACGCGCTGGCCGATGTTCTCGACTTTCACAAGATCATCAATACCGAAGAGAAGCGCTGCGGGGTCGAGGCACTTGGGACCGATTTGGTTGGGAACCTCAGCTACTACGAGCGATGGATCGTTGCCTTCGCCAACATCCTTTTCCGCAAAGGCATTCTGACGCCGGCCGAGGTCGCTCTCAAAATGAAAGAACTTGAGGCGCGATATTCAGCCGGTCACTAGAGTCCGACGACAAAGGAACTGCCCTAATGCCCACAGTCAAAACGAAAGACGGCGTCGAAATCTTCTACAAGGATTGGGGCACCGGCCAGCCCATCGTATTTAGCCACGGTTGGCCGCTCTCGGCCGACGATTGGGACGCGCAGCTCTTGTTTTTCCTCAACAAGGGCTATCGCGTCGTCGCACATGACAGGCGCGGTCACGGCCGGTCGACGCAGGTCGCGGACGGGCACGACATGGATCACTACGCCGACGATCTTGCGGCCGTGGTCGCGCATCTCGACCTCAAGGATGCGATCCACGTCGGACACTCGACGGGTGGCGGAGAAGTCGTGCATTACATCGCGCGCCACGGCGAGAGCCGCGTATCGAAGGCCGCCATCATCAGCGCTGTGCCTCCGTTGATGGTGCAGACGCCGGCCAATCCGAACGGGCTGCCCAAAAAGGTGTTCGACGACTTCATGATTGCGCTCGCAGCAAACCGTGCGCAGTTCTATCGCGACGTCGCTTCCGGTCCCTTCTACAATTACAACAAGACCGGCAAGCCCGCCGAGGCGACCATCGCCAATTGGTGGCGGCAGGGCATGATGGGCGGCGCCAAGGCGCACTACGACGGTATCGTCGCGTTTTCGCAGACCGATTTCACCGAAGACCTGAAGAAGATCAATGTGCCCGTACTTGTGATGCACAGCGAGGACGACCAGATCGTTCCCTACGTTGCTTCGGGTCCGCTTTCGGCCAAATTGCTGAAGAACAGCACGTTCAAGTCTTATAAGGGCTTCCCGCACGGCATGCCGACGACGGAAGCCGAGACGATCAACGCCGATCTGTTGGCGTTTCTGAAGACGTGAAAATCAGAGCTCTGATTTCGGACGAAGAGCAGAAGGCGCGATAGTTGAGAATTTCCCGGAGTCAGCTGCAAATATAAAACTTGCTCGATAAAAATCGCCAATTTTGCAGACGTTTGGTGGGAACGTGGGCAGCGCGCTCTTTCAGCGTTAGCCCGCCGCCGCTTGCTCGTAAATGTCATCCTCCTGCGCATTGTGCATGCGGACTAGGGATTCGATTGATTCAATCACCCGCTGAGCATCCCGGATGAGATATTTGTCGACGGCCTCGATCTTTAGGCCGTTCGACAATCTCGAAAGCAATCGCGACAAATGAAGAATTTCGCGGTGCGCACGGCTCATGGCAACAAGTCCAGGAGTGTCATGGAGGATCTTGGCAATGCGCGGATAGACGTTGCTCTCATCGTCGCGTTCGTGTTCGACGATGTTCCGGGCAATCAGTTCGTTGGCCTCAAGGATCAGCGGAACCGCGCAATCAGCAGATGCTTCGTCGAGCGCATCCGCAATCTCCCTCAGACGATCGAGGCACGCTTGAAGATCGGTGTGACCCTGCCGAAGAGCACGACTGGCAGCCGTCTGGAGATGCTGCTGTCCAAATCTCCATCCCGGGGTCAGAGCACGTAGCGCATTGAGTATGACCGCGACATCGATTGCCTCCTGTGTAAGTGCGCCCTCCACCGGCGTTAAATATCCGAACGCCGCAGCGATCATCGCCAAGCCCGACATGCCCATGCCGGCGGCGATGCTCTGAATAGCGATGCGGCGCGTTCGTCGAGCAATCGCAACTGCATCGGAAACCCTATCAAGCTGATCAACGAGGATAACGACGTCGGCAGCCTCTGAGGACGCGCTGGCGCCACGAGCTCCCAACGCAATGCCGACATCGGCGGCCGCAAGAGCAGGCGCATCATTGATGCCATCGCCCACCATGACCGTCGGATGAAGCCGCTGTTCGACGACAACAGCCTCAACTTTGTCAGACGGGACTCGTTCGGCCAGCACCGCATCGAGGTCGAGAGCTGCAGCGATTGTATCAGCAGACTCGGCGCGATCTCCAGTGACCATCATAATGCGCTTCACGCCAGCGGCGCGCAGATTTTGCACAGCCCTAGGCGTCTCGCGCCGCAGTTCGTCAGCTAATAGGATCGCACCGATTGTTGTGCCGTCCGCCGACACGAATACACTCAGCGCGGATCGCCAAGATGCCCGGCGAAGCGCGCGCACCGCCCAAGGTGGCGGCCGCCCCTCGCCGTACACTAAGTCGAATGAACCCACGCGTACTTGGCGGCCTTCGACCAAACCCTGAAGGCCCGATCCCATCGTCTCTTTGACCTCTGTCGGCTGAGAAAGCACCAGTCCCCGTGCACGCGCTGCGGCAACGATAGCCGCCGCGACCACATGGTGTGAGGCCTGCTCAAGAGAGCCCGCAAGGCGCATGATCTCGTCGGCCGACTGATGCGGCGCAGTTTCGATGGCAACGAGTCTCGCGCCGCCAACAGTCAGTGTGCCAGTCTTATCGAACATCACCGTATGCGTTCGTGCCAACGCTTCAATCGCAGCACCGCCTTTGACGAGGACGCCGCGACGGGCCGCACGGGAGATACCGGCGATAAAGGCAACTGGAGCCGCCAGAATGAGCGGACAGGGAGTTGATGCCACGAGAACGGCAAGGCCGCGAATAGGATCGCCCGACCACAGCCAAGCCGCCGCCGCCAACACTAGCGTTACCGGCAGCAGCAACAACGCATAGCGATCCGCGAGCCGGATGAACGGCGTCTTCGCCGTCTGCGCAGCGGTTACGAGTTTGATGATGCCAGCGTAAGTGCTTTCACTGGCACTCGCTGTCGCCCTCATTTCAAACGTTTCACCCGCGTTAATCGTCCCGCTGTGAACGGGATCGCCTTTCGAGCGCGTCACGGGAATGGGCTCGCCCGTCAACGCCGCCTCGTCGAGCGTTGCTGACGCGGCGAGGATGACGCCATCAATCGGAATGACTTCGCCCGCGCGCACCAGTACGGTATCGCCGACGGCGACGTCTTCGATCGCGACGTCTTCTAACGAGTCTCCGCGGCGCCGATGGGCGATGCGCGGCGCGCGGTCGGTCAGAGACTTGAGATCGCGTTCGGCGCGCGCGACGGCAAAGTCCTCCAACAGATTCCCGCCCGCATACATGACCGCCACGACGACACCGGCAAGGGGCTGACCCAGCAGTAGCGCCGCCGACATTGAGATGAATGCAACAGCATCGACACCCATGCGGCCGGCCATGAGGTCGCGAACCATGGACACGAATAGCCCGATGACGACCGGCACCGTCCCTGCCGCCCAAAACCATTTCGCGGCAATGACATGGCCCGCCGCGTAAAGCAGTCCGCCGAATGTCAACCCGATCAGTGCGATTGCAATAAGTGCACGCCGCTGCAGTCGTTCAGTAAGGGCAATGGGCACAGTCAAGCCTCGTAAATCCGAACCCCGACGATGAGGCTCGCCGTCGAGACAATACCATCATTGGCGCCTAGCACGGCGGCGCGCAGCCACCCGATCCGATCGACCAGGTGGCTTTCGGGATGGGCGTGGAGTCTGCTCATTTTTGCTCTCATTCGTTTGTGCACGTATGAACCGTCAGAACGCATCAAGGCGAGCGCTTTCGCCCCGTGATCATAGCCTTCGCGAGATTCTCACCGTGCTCAAGGCTCGCCAGAATAACTCCAACAACGTGCAACGCCACAAGACCAAGCGTGATGTTGGCCAAGGCTTCGTGAACCTCCTCCATTGGTTTAGAACCCCAGAAGGCATCGGTGGTCATCAGGTATCCGGTGAATGACAGCCCAATGAGCATGACGATCAGCAGCACGATCATTGCGCCGCCTGCCGGATTGTGCCCGACATATCTCGGCGCTTCCAGCCGCGTACTCTGTTTGAGATACTGGAAGACGGTGCTCGGCCCTTTCACGAAATCTGAAAAACGGGCGTGACGAGACCCGATGAACCCCCAAAGGATTCTCAACGCGACAAGCGCCGCGATGGCATATCCGGCCCACAAGTGCATCCACTCGATCTCGTCCCCCGTCAGGAAGGCGATGGCAAATAGGAGGACAAGGCTCCAATGGAACACGCGGATGAAAGGACCCCAGATCTTTACAGTGGCCGGCGGTGAAATGCCGCCGGCCTCATGCAGACTGTCAGAGTGACTCATGGATCTCACCCATTGCTCTTCTGGTTCTTCCAGTCCGTGCCGACAGGATTTCCCGTTGCAGGATCGATGAAGAATTCGATGCGCGTACCTTGCTTCGTGCCGCGAGCGTAAACCTCAGCGCATGTTCCCTTCATCTTGGACTTGGCAACCTCGTAGCCATGGTCTTTGACCACCTTCTCAATTGCCTCGATCGTCATCCACTTCTCTTTGGGCTCGGTCGTGCACGGTTTGCCATAGCTTCCCGCCATGGCGTTCGTCACTGATCCGACAAGCAATGCGGTGGTGATAAGCAGCGCTTTCATTTTGGCTTCCTTCGTAAGTTGTAGGATGTTCAGTCAAACATCAGGCACCAGCCATCCGATTCTGCGGCGTTCGCGATGATGGCATCCTGATGTTTGCTGTCGGCGCTAGTGGGTGCCTAATCGTCAATCTCGACGACGTTCCCGGTCACAGGATCGAGATGAAGCTCGGACTCCTTACCGTCCTTGCCCCTGACATCGACCTCCGCGCAGCCGTCCTCGATCTCAATTTTGGAGACCGTGAACCCTTGTTCGGTGAGCTTGGTCTTAAGCTGTTCGGTAGATAGCCATTGCTCCTTTGGGGCGCGTGTGCAGGGTTCGTCGTCCTTGGCGTAGGCGGCAGGGCCGACGGCCAGCACGGGCAGGAGGGCTGCAAGAAATAGAGTGCGCATGGTTCTCTCCTCAGAGTATTTCTGGCACCAGACAATTCGGCGCCATGACTGCACTCTGCAGGAACTGAAGTGAGTTAACGCTGACGGCTGATGTCAGCATCCCATCATCTTGCGGGTTATATCCTGTCCCGCCCTGGGCTTTTTGCGCGAGATCAATACCGATGACCCTGCATGCCATTAAAATCTTTATGGTTGCTCTTATGGTGGTCGGTGCGGCGACGCGCGCGATCGGAGACGACGACCACGATGACGACAGAAGCGAGCGCGAAGCCGTACGAGCAGCGGTCGAACGGGGCGAGCTGAAGCCGCTTTCCGTGGTGCTGCAGGCTGTGCAGTCGAAACTTCCAGGTGAGGTCGTCGGCATTGAGATCGAGCGCGAACAAGGAGTTTGGATATACGAGTTTCGTGTAGCCGGAGAGAAGGGCCGCCTGTTTGACGTCTACGTTGACGCTGCGACCGCTCAAATCCTGAAGACTAAGGAAAAATGATGCGGGTGCTGGTTGTTGAGGATGACGCTCGGATCGCAGCAGACGTGTGCAAGGCGCTGCGGGCTGCAGGCTACGTCACCGAGACGGCGTCCGATGGCGAGAATGCCTGGTTTCTCGGAGACACCGAGGATTACGATGCCGTCGTTCTTGATCTCGGGCTTCCGCATATGGACGGCTTGACGGTACTTAAGAAATGGCGGGAGGCTAAACGGAACCTGCCTGTGATCGCGCTGACCGCTCGCGGGAGCTGGATGGAACGGGTCGAAGGCATCGATGCTGGAGCCGACGACTACCTGCCGAAGCCGTTTCGCATGGAGGAGCTCGTAGCGCGCTTGCGCGCTCTGGTCCGGCGTTCCGCAGGGCATGGGTCTCCCCTCCTCACTGTCGGCGACCTATCTCTTGATGAGCGGCAAATGCGGCTAAGCTTGGCGGGCGTTCCAGTCGATCTCGCGCCGCTGGAATACCGAGCCATTGCCTATCTCATGCACAATCAAGGGCGCGTGGTCTCGCAAGCAGAATTGAGCGAGCACATTCACGGAACGGAAGATGCTTATGATTCGAATGCGATCGAAGCCCTGATCGCTCGTGTGAGGCGCAAGATTGACGGTGATGTGATCAAAACCCGGCGCGGTTTCGGCTACATCATCGCTGAGCCAGGTTCATGACCGCTGGATCACTACAGCTTCGCCTTATCGCTGGAGGCGCAGCGGCTATTATCGTGGCGCTGGTTGTTGCCGGCATCGGATTGGCGCTGCTTTTCGAGCGCCATGTCACACGATCCCTCACGAACGATCTTGAAGTCGATTTGCGCCAGGCGATCGGGTCCTTGGAAATCGACGCTGGCGGCCAGCCTCTGCTGAAACGCGAGCCATCCGACCCGCGTTTTTCGGAGCCGCTGTCTGGCCTCTATTGGCAAATCAGTACTGCCGCTGGCGGGATGACGAGATCGCGGTCGCTATGGGATTCCAAGCTGCCCCTTCCCCATGATGCCCTGGCTCCCGGCGACGTTCATTATCATCGCGTCATTGGCCCCAGGAACGCCGACTTGATCGCTGTCGAGCGGACCGTCGTCGTGAGCATGAATAATAATGCGTCTCCCGTGCGGCTCATATTTGCGGCCGATATGGCAGGTATTGCCGAGGCTCGTCGCGCGTTTGTCGGCGATCTCGTCCCGGCGCTCGCATTGCTCGGCCTTGTTCTCGGTGCAGCAACCTGGATCCAGATCGGCTTGGGTCTCAAGCCCTTGGAGCGCCTGCGCGACCGGATTGCTGCCGTGCGCCAAGGCCGATCCGCGCGATTGGAAGGACCGGTTCCAAGTGAGATTGAACCATTGGTCGACGAGATCAATGGTTTACTCATTGCGCGGACGCTCGAAGTCGAGCGCGCGCGCGGACGCGCTGCAGATCTGGCACACGGCCTCAAGACCCCGCTCGCAGCGCTGGCCGCTGATGCGAGGGTTCTTCAGGAAAAAGGAGATCGCGAAGGCGCAGCCCGATTGATGGAAGTCAGTGAAGCGATGCGCCGGCACGTCGACCGTGAATTGGCCCGTGCTCGTATTCGCGGCTCCCGTGGCCTGGGCGGCATCAGTCCGACGCCCATCCGGCCCCTCGTCGAATCGCTGCTTTCGATCCAACGACGTTCCATCGACGGCAAATCGCTCTCATTTGAAACCGACTTTAGCGGCGAGCCGGGCGTTAGAATCGACAAGTCTGACCTGGCGGAGGTGTTGGGCAATCTCATCGAGAACGCCGGCCGGCATGCACGATCTCGCGTTCGTATCGGATGCCGTGGCGACGGGATGATATACGTGGAAGATGATGGCCAGGGCATAGCAGAAGCTGACCGCGCCAATGCCATTGAACGCGGTAAGCGCCTCGACGAAAAGGGTGACGGCTCGGGCCTAGGTTTGGCCATTGTCCAGGAGGTGCTCGACGCCTACGGACGCAAACTGACGCTCGAGACTTCGAGCTTCGGCGGACTCCGAGCCGTATTCTAGAACTCGGCCTTCCGACTGCAGCTCAGAATTCAACGCGCTTGATGCCTCTCGAGATAAGAAACGAGGTCATCGATAACTTGGTCGGCCCGTTCCGGCGAAGTGTCCCTCTTGAAGTAACGTTCCCACGCGAGCAAACGCATTGTTCCGTGACCGCTTATACCGCCATCGCGAATGATCGCTTTGACGCGGTCTTCAAGAAACATCCCGCCGTTGAGCTTCGTGGTTGTCCGTTGTCACGCCAGTTTGCTCCGGTAAATCTGCGCCATCGCCTTCAGGCTCCGATGCAGGACAACGCGCACAGTGCCTTGCTTGATGCCTAAGCGGCTTGCGACGTCCTTGATGGCCATGCCTTCAAGTGTGATTAGTCGCACGATTTCACGCTGACGCGCCCGTAGCGCGTTGAGCATAATCGTCAATTCTTGAGGGTCGAGCTGCTGGTCTTCCTCATCGGTCTGAAGCGTTTCGATGACGTCGTCGAGCGGCACCTTGACGGCCCTTCCGCCCCGGCGCAGATGATCGATCAACTTGTTTCGCGCAATCCCAAACACCCAGGGTGTGAGAGGTTCGCTCTTGTCCCACGTGTGTCGTTTCAGATGGACTGCCAGCAGCGTTTCCTGCACAACGTCTTCCACGTCGTTCGCTGGTAAGCCGAAACGGGCATAGCCAGAACGGGTCGCTGAACGGATGACCGGAGCAAGAGCTGTTAAAACGTTGCGGTATGACGCCTCATCACCTGCAATGGCCGCGCGCATCTGGTCACTCCAAATCTTGTCCCGTGCCTTGTTGGACGACCTAGAGTCTCCGGTGACATTTTCGGGGGTGGCTAGCGAATTGTAGCGGCGGCTGGTTGATCTCGCGCCCGCTAATCCAACTGCGACATTGCAAGTTGCCGACGCCAATCCGACCAATGTGGTTGCTGGTCGGGGAAGCTCAACTGCAAGGGCTAAGTTAGCTGTCATGGATGGACTCTTTCGAATGGAGCAAACTCTTGCCCCGCAACCGACGCGATGTCGTGAGTGATGCTGGCATATCGAAATCCCGCATTATGCTAAGGGGGCCCGCTTTCGCGATCTATCGTCGCCTTCTCGAGCTCGGCAACGCGTGCGCGGAGCGGAGCCGTGATTGCCTCGATATCAGCAAGCGTGAATCGCTGTGCGATGTATTGCGAGCAATTCCAGTCGAACGCGTCCAAACTTATGAGGATGCCCCGTTCAGCCCGCGCCTCAAGTCCCGGCATAGACATTCGTTTAAGAACTTCGCGTTCGTTGACTTCGATAATCTTTGCTCTTCCGAGAATTTTGAGACGGGCGCGGTTCGGATAGTCCATAAGAAAAAGCGAGACACGTTCTTCATTCATTAGATTGCCAACACTGACATACTGGCGATTGCCGCGAAGATCGATGAAGCCGAGCGTGCGTTCGTCCAGAACTTTCAGAAATCCTGGCGGTCCGCCACGGTGCTGAATGTACGGCCAGCCAGTCTCGCTGACCGTTGCCATGTAAAAGCTATCGCGTGCAGTGACGAAAGCGGTCTCCGTGGCACCCAAGACGTTATGGTGGGCTTCGCCGGTTTCCACTCGGGAATATGCCCGCCGGCTCCCCTTCAATTCCTGAACCGCCTTCACGTTCTTAGTGAACGTGAGTTCGCAATATCTATGGCCCATGTATCACTCCGCGCACCCTGGTCAGTTTCGTTTCCTCTCAGAGGTGCTCGACCGCGACCGATTTCAGCTTGGCCCAGTTCTCGTCAGCTTTCCTAATGTTGCCGGCAATATCCTCGGACCACTTCGACTGAATGTCGGAATTCAGATTCAGAAAGAGGCGATTATCCACGACCTTCCAGTAACGTGGATCACCGTCAAATTTCTTCCCCAGCACTGTGCCGTAGGCGCAGAAGCCTCCGTATGCCGGCTCGTAATGCGAGGGATCGGCTTTGAAGGTGTCGAGGTTTTTTTGGGTCGTAAATCGATATGCGGCGCCCCCGTACGCAAGAGCAAACCTATCGCTGCCAACGGCCGGGGTACCCTGGAAAAATGAAATTACATCGTAGCCGTGCGCGGCTAAGCCGGGTCCAGCTAGTGTTGCGCCACGTGAGGTGTTTCGATCCTCAGGCACGGGAACCGTCGCAGGAAATAACAAGCCGGCTGTGTTCACGAGGGCGTCTCCTTGATTTAAATCGCTGGTTCATTCGGCCACCAACCGATAGCTCCTTCCAATCTTCGGTGGTATCGGCTATTTTCGATAGCTTTCCTCTCGAAAATTGGGAGTCTCAATGGATCGCTTGGACGCGATGTCAACGCTGCTCGCGGCAGTAGGGACCGGCAGCCTGTCTGGGGCTTCGCGCAAATTGGGAATGCCGCTCGCGACCGTGAGCAGGAAGGTCTCGGAATTGGAGGCACATTTGCGTACGCGGCTTCTGACGCGAACCAGCCGGCGCCTCGAACTCACTGACGCCGGTCGCGGTTATGTGGCCGCTTGCAAGCGCATCATTGAAGAAGTTGACGAAGCCGAGCGTGCGGCCACCGGTGAATACAATGCGGTAAAGGGCAATATGGTAATCGCGGCACCGATCGTGTTCGGCCGCTTGCACGTCCTGCCAATCGTAACAGAGTTTCTCAAGAATAATCCGGATATCGACATCCGCTTGGCCCTAAGCGACACAGTCATCAGCATCATGGAGGACCATGTCGATGTCGCTGTTCGCATCGGCAGACTCGCGGATAGCAGGCTAGTTGCCAGCCGCGTCGGATCAGTTGGCTTAGTAACTTGCGCGAGCCCTTCCTATTTAGCTCTGCGGGATACACCCAAGAAGCCAGCGGATCTCGAGCAACATGATTGCATCACGTTCGACAGGCTGGCATCCCCGACAGCTTGGGCGTTTAAGTCGGGCAAAACGGTCCAACAAATCCCTATACGCTCTCGGCTGACTGTTAACACAGCAGAGGCCGCCAGCAATGCGGCGATCGCCGGACTTGGTATCACGCGCCTCCTGTCCTACCAGATTGAGCATGCAAAAAGGACGGGAGCGCTCGTCCGAGTCCTTCAAGACTTTGAGCCTGAAGTTTCACCGGTTAGCCTCGTCTATGACGATCAAGGCGTCTTTCCTATGAAGCGACGCGCATTTCTCGACTTTGCATATTCGCGCTTAAAATCAAGACTTTCAGAGAAGGGCCTTACTAAGACGGTGGATCTTTAGCCATCGTATTTTACGTTTGACGCTTGAAACGCCTCGATCGACGCGGCCCGGTCCGCCATGACGTTTTTCACGCACGGACGATTAGCTACAAGGTCCATAAATGCAGGCGCGTTTGGCACTAATTGCGCGACCATGTTTTCGCCATACACCTTTTTCGTCGTCTGTTCGATCATGATAAAATGGAAGAACGCGACGCAGTCGGCGGCGGTGAACGTTTCTCCAAGGAGATACGGGCGGAAACGCGATAGCCTTTCCACCGCTGCCAATCCAAGTATGAGCCTGTGGCGGACTTCGAGTTTTGTCTCTTGGGACACTAGCCCGCCAAAAAACGATTCCTTGTACAGCCGTCTTGCGGTCCATTCCGCGTTGAGTTCAATGTGCTGAATGATCTCTCGACACTTGGCGCGCGCAAACAGATCCTGTGGGTACAAAGGCTTTTCCGGAAAGCGGTCTTCCAAATATTCCAAAATAGCCTGAGATTCCGATAGTCCGCCCCAGGCAGTTTCAATGAATGGTATTTTTCCAAGCGGCGAGCTTTGACGAAACGTCTCGCGCTCCCAAGGAAACACCAAGCGTTCCCGGAAAGGTATTTGCTTCTCCAAAAGGATCAACTTTATCTTATTATAATAGTTGCTGACGCCAAAGCCGCACAAAGTAATCATTTCTGGTGTTGCTGCAAAAGGCATAGATGCACCCCCATGCGCGCGAAGGACTTTCAATGGACTTCAGAGTTTAAAGCGCTACGACACAAAGCACGCGGGAGATATAGCGATCTTGGCCCATCTTCTCACAGGTCCCTCGCCACCATTCTCTCGTTCTCGGCACTGAGGTGAGGAGGCTTTGATCTCAGTGAGTGGAAATTTCTAATAATCGGCTTGATCGCAATGCCGACGCCCTCGGTATTACCATTGGCGGTGTTCCGTTGGTTGGTCCGTAATTTAGGCAAGCGCCGAATTGCTATTTCAGCTTTTGGCGCAAAGCGGACGTTGATCGCTCAGTTTATCCGTGCCCGCATTTAAAGCCAAAGCAGACTTTTTCCGGAACTCGCGTCAGCTTCATGCAGCTGCAATTTCCTCTGCATTCGGGGCGCATCGCGGGGCTCCCGGGACGCATCCCGTTGTCTCTGATGGGCATCGTGGTGGCCGCTCTGTCACTGACCGGCATCGTGATCTGGTTAAAAAGCGTTTGGCGCGGGCGAGGCGATCAGACAGCGTCAGATTGGAGCCTGCGCCATGGCGCGTTTGGCTGTCCTCTTTGGGCCAACAGCTGACATCGCGCGAGATTGAGGCGGGGGTAATTAGAATGGCCCTCTATCCCAGTAGCGGACCTCCGTTGCAGGGAAGAGCGCTCTAGAGACTACCTCGACGAGCCGTCCGCTTTCCGGGCCTGACCGGACATGTGAGTTGGCGCGCCAGAGGCAGTGTCTACTCCAAAGCGGTCTCCACTGATGCATGCCAATCAATCTAAAATGGGATGGCTTTCCGAAGCGATCGACCTATATCGCCTGCTTCCTTCGTGATGGAGCGTCCCGCCTTTGTCGCGGGATCGGCGATGATGTCGGCCGATTTTAATCGCCGGATTGGATCGATACGGAGGGTCTTGCCGACAAACGGAAATGCAGTGCCGACTCCCAGTCACGGGATGAGGTCTTTTGAAAACTTGAGGGGCGCTGAAAGTATGCCTCCGACCGTCGCCCGAACGATCCGCCCGACCGTGTTATGACGGCGGCACGTGTGCGTCTTCGTGCATATATCTACCTCGCCCTCCTGAAGAAGGACGAGGGTATCGCCATTACCATCGACATAGACATCGAACACAGTTCCGCGCACACCGATAGTCGCTGACGGTGTGTCGATGCGATAGGCATCTTTCTTTTCCGAGCCGGTGATGAAGCGAAACGTGCCCTTGATGAAATTGACCCCGATGCTCGTCACGCCACCTGAATTTCCAATTACGAAATCATCGAGCTTCAAACCGGCGTTCGGCCCAAGAGCAAGCTTTGTCTGGTCGTCGAGCTTCAGCTCCGCTTGCGCCTCGTTTCCTGTCTCCAGATACTCCGAGCGGTGAACCCGGCCACCTTCCTGCAAATCTCGTTTTTCCTCGCCGAGCGTTGCCACGACCTGGCGCTTGATCGTTACGGCCGTGCCGATCTCTGGCGCCACGTCGCCAGCAAAGGCCGACCAATCGAACGCCAGCGACATCGCCGCGACTACGACGACGAATTGCCCAGCACGTCGAATGCTTGGCGGCAACTTGCTCCGCATGCGCAATATCCGAATAAAGGGTTTCCCTCATTTTGAGCGTTATGTATCATGGCGCCCGAAATCCACCACGGGGCTTTTTTAATCGACATGCCGCATAATTGGGCGTCTCGCGATCGTTGGCTGAGCATTCGCGCGACGTACTGGCTGCTGATCGCCGGCGCATTGGCGGCAAGTGTACAACTGCGCGAGAAAGACCCGGAATTTGTCGCCCGTTTGCGATTGCTCAGCTTCGACGTCCTGCAGCAAACACTGCCACGCGCGGTGAATGCTGATTATCCGGTCCGCATCATCGATGTCGACGAACTTTCGATAAAGACATTCGGCAATTGGCCGTGGAGACGAGATGTCCTCGCTCGTCTCATCGATAAGCTTTTTGCGTCCGGCGTCCGCGTTGTTGCATTCGACATGGTTTTTCCGGACCAGACGCCGAGCGTCTTGGACCAATTGCCAGAACCATTGCGCAGCGCCCCCGAGTTAAAGCCACTGCTCGACACGTATTCCGAAGGACCGTCCCCGGACAATGTGATGGCGAAATCGCTAAGCGGCCACCCCGTCGTGCTCGGCATCATCGGCACGTCCAGGAATATTGGTTTCACCTCACAGGCAAAGGCATCGTTCGCAACGATCGGCGAAAATGCCTCTGCCTTTGCTCACGGGTTCCCGGGCGCATCCGGCAATATCCCCGTTCTTGCACGCGAGGCCGCCGGCATCGGTGCGTTGAACTGGTTTCCGGACCACGACCAAATCCTCCGCCGTATCCCGTTGCTCGTCAGCGTAGCAGGCGAACTCTACCCCTCGCTCGTTGGGGAGTCGCTACGAGTGCTCACCGGCGCTAAGACGATCCGCGTGCGCACCGCCGGAGAGGGTGGGCTTTACGGGAAATACGGGCATTACGACGGTCGGAATCGGTGACGCAATCATCCCAACCGATGCCGATGGCCAGCTATGGATTCACTTCTCGCGGCACGATCCGAAACGCTCGATTTCGGCGGCCGACGTGCTTCGAGACGCGGTGCCGCCCGGCAGCCTTGATGGCCGCATCGCAATCATCGGCACGAGCGCGCCTGGACTTCTCGACTTGCGCGCGACACCGCTCGATCCCGTCATTTCCGGCGTCGAAATCAATGCGCAGGCATTAGAACAGTTGATCGAGAATGCCCCACTCGTCCGTCCAGACTATGCGAAGGGAATGGAAATCGCCGTCACCGTGATCTCGACTCTACTGCTGGCGGCGATGATCTATCTCTGGGGCGCAAGCATTGCTGCCATCGTCGGATTTGCTACGGTTTGTCTGTTTCTCTTGGGCAGCCTCTGGGCTTTTTCCCATGGGTTGCTTCTGGACGCAGTGTTCCCGATTATGACGAATTCCGCCGCCTACATATTGGGAACGGGCTACCTCTACTTCGAGGCCGAAAGCGAACGCAACCGCGGCCGTCAGGCACTACAGCGCATCGCACAGGAAATGGAGTCAGCCGCGCAGATCCAGCGGACCTTTCTTCCGCAAGCTATTCCGACCGGTCCGCTCGATCACAAGTTCGATATTTTTGCCATCATGAAGCCCGCCAAGTCTGTAGGGGGGGATTTCTACGATTATTTCCTGATCAACGATAAAAGGCTCGGCTTCCTGGTAGGCGATGTTTCCGGCAAGGGCGTGCCCGCCGCGCTCTTCATGAGCGTCTCGCGAACCGTGCTGCGGACGATTGCGTTTGAGAACGATGAGCCGGGGCACRTGTTGTCCAAGGTCAATTCCATTCTGGCGCGCGACAATACCGAAGGCATGTTCGTCACGATCGCCTATGCCGTGCTCGATCTCGAGACCGGCGTCTTGACGTTCTCGAGCGGGACATGACGATGCTGTATTGTTGACCGGCATCGAAGATCTCGAACAAATAAATCACATGGGTCCCGCGATTGGCCTGTTCGACGATCCGGAATATCCGACCGGGATGCGCCGCCTTTCACCAGGCGACACTGTCGTTCTTCTCACCGACGGGATCACGGAGGCGTTCAACATCGACGGCCGGGTCTTTGGCTCCGAGCGGCTCGCGAAATGGCTGAACAAGCGAAAGCACGTCGCGTCGGCCGACATAGTTCAACATTTGACCGCCGAGGTGGAACGCTTCGCAGAAGGCACCGAGCAGTCCGACGACATTACGTGCGTGGCGCTCCGCTTTCGAGGTTAGCCTTCACATGCGATATCGAGACGATTGAACTCTCCCTCGCGCGCGTAGTCGATCCGGCTTGCGCGTTCTCGAATGAGCGCAACACCGAATCCGCCGGGCTCGCCCGACATCAAATCCCGATCCTTAGGAAGCGGCCATTCCCGGATGTCGAAATAGGCACCGTTGTCCCTGACGGTCGCCTCGGCGCAGCCCGGTTGAAGATTGATGTCGATATGTATGAGCGGGTCCGTACTATCCTTGAGTCCGTAGCTGATGAGATTGGCGACGATCTCGTTGAGACAGAGTTTGAGATCGGCCGCCAACGATTTTTCGATACGGCTTTCGACGAACGTCCGGTCGAGCCAAGCATTCAATCGCGTAACGTCGGAGGGCGTAGGCTGGAGACTGATCTGACCTGCGAATTGCATTGACGCTCAACTGTCACCCACCCGTTGCGATCGCGGCCGCCTCGTCCACTACGACGAGAACGATGCTGTCTATACCGGTTGAGCGCAGAACCTTTCGTGCATCATCCGTGGCGCTGAAAACGACAAGCCGCCCGTTTCTTTTGGCAATATTCCTTGCAGCTTTCACGAGTAACCTAATTCCGATTGAGGCGAGAAACGTAACGTCCTTGAAGTCGACAATGACCTTATCACTCTTGCTCGAAATGGCGCTAAAGGGCGCTTCGATTTCCCCGGCGCCGGCAATATCGAGTGGCCCGCTCAGTTTTACCTTAAGTATGCCGCCTGGCAGCCCGACTTGATCCAAACGCATTTTTTTCTCCCCCGACTCTTCGCACCGTTTTTCCGGGCTTTCTTGGCCTGTCCGATACTTATGTATGCTTCAGCCTTCAGCTGCGTCTGAGGTGAAAAACGAACTCACGAAACCCGAACCCGTGTTCGTCAGGTCGAACGAGTGCAGACCGAGGCTATCGGACATCATTCGATAGCTCGCGACACCTCGCACCGAGTTGCCGTTGCTGTCGAGGCGGGGGGAATATGTGCCTATACCGATTTGCCGGTTCACAACGCCAAGGATGCCGCCCCCAACACCGCTCTTTGCGGGAATCCCTACTTCGTAGGCCCAGCCGCCGGAGTAGTCGTACATTCCGCAGGTAAACATCACCGACTGCGTATCGCGCACCGCGTCGATATCGAAGACTTGCTCGTTGGTGACTGGATTGACTCCGAGATTGGCAATCGTCGCGCCGATACGGGCCAAATCCGTTGCCGTCACCATGATCGAGCACTGCTTGAAATAGAGGTCGAGTGCGGGCTCCACCGGCTCGGTCATGGCTCCGACGCTTAGAAGAAGATGGCCGATCGCCCGGTTACTATGTCCCGTCGCCGCTTCGGAACGATAGACGCTTTCATTGAGCGACAGTCGACGTCCTGCGGCTCGAGAAAATCGATCGAGAACGAGATCGAATGCCTGCTCGCCGAGGATATCGCGGAGCAATCCGGAAATGGCGATGGCACCGGCATTGATCATCGGATTGAACGGCCGCCGCGTCTCTGGGCTGAATTCAATGGCATTGAACGGATCGCCGCTAGGTTCCACTCCGGCGCGCGATAGAACCTCTTTGCGGCCGACGAGTTCAAGCGCCATGCAATAGGTAAGCGCCTTCGATGTCGACTGGATCGTGAATTCGACGTCGGCATCGCCCACCTTATGGATCTTGCCCTTCGTCGTGGCCATGGCAATGCCAAAGGAATTGGCCGGAACCTTTGCGAGCTCCGGAATATAGTCTGCCAGAACTCCCGTCGGTGATGGGTCGCGTTTGCTCATAGACGTAGGCGAGCATCTGATCGACTTGCGAAATGGAATTCGGCGCGAGATCGGCAGTAGTCGCATGAATTGCTTCCGGCGCCGCGATCGTCCCCCCGGATAAAATCGCATTTTCCATTTGATGAGATGGGTCCCCGCTCGGCCGCTTTTTCCAGAACATTGTTTTCGGCTCGCTGAATGTGCTCAGTTCTTGTTCAACTATGACCGCGCCTGCGCACAAGTTTGGCAAGGATGCGAAACGCGCAATGAGCCGCGCGCGTCGATCATCTGCTGCAAGTGCCGCGAGGTATTGGAGTTTTCAGGAAAGCGCCCCGCCGACAGCTTCGTATGGTGCGCAATATCTATGCCAGCCGACGCGGTCAGCGTTCGCACATTGGCTATTGGATAGGCGCTTACGGCATGTCGAAGCGCCCGTTGGGGCGACAACCGACCCCGATTTCGATGACTAGGTCGAATGCCTTCCGTGGCGCTATTGGCCGTTGGCTGGTTTATCCGTTGGCGGCGTGACTCCAATTACGGACATCGGGGCTACGAGCGATTACGCGAGGTACTCGCGCTGAGCAGGTTTGCTCTTAAATGGACGTCTTTCGAGGATGTCCGCTTTCAGACGGCCCGCGGTTTTGCGTTCACCGGTAGACCGGTAAAAATCTCCAAAGCGGGCACCGCGATAATTGAAGACTGATTGGCCATCTAGTCATGATCAAAAGAGTTTCTGCTATTGTGCGATAGGGAGATTGCGGTCGAATAGCCCGCATCAGTCCTATAGCGAAAAATCTGCTTTTGTCCGCTTGCGGTGGAGCATCGGACAGACGTTCGCGTCGAACAGGCGACACCGCATGCCCAAGCCAATGTCCGCATTCTCGGCAATGCGGACAAGACCGATTGCAGCTTCTTAAATTTTGAAATTTCCGCTTAGGGTCAAAAGCGGAACTATGGGATTCCAGCGCGACTTCCGCTCTATACTTGAAGCAGACATCTGGAGGGGACGCAGTGGTCTGCGCGATCGTGCACCAAAGAAATATCAGCTTGTGTATAGAAGCTGACAATGATCCTCAGCTCATTGTGATCAATCGAGACGCTTGCGCGTGGTGAGGCCGCTGGCGGCGTCCCACTGATCAGGGGTCATCTTTTGGACGGTTACGCTGAAGGTCCAAATGTGGCCATCAGGGTCCTTTGCTCGACAACTTCGATCACCATAAAACTGAGTTGTAGGCTCCTGCACAATCTGCGCGCCTCCGTTACGAGCGCGTTCGCAATGCGCATCAACGTCCGCGGCCTCCGCAATTTGGACATGAACTGTCTGCGTATTCTTGCCGCCGACTGATCTTGGGCTCTTGTGATCGTCGCTCCACTCACTCCCGATCATGACGACCGACGCTCCATACGTCATTTCGGAGTGAGCAAGATTGCCATTGGAATCGAGAAGGACGAACAGCGGTTCGAAACCGAACGCTTTTTCGAGCCACCGATATGCCGCTTTCGGGTCTTGGTAAAAACGGCACTCGATAGACCTTTCGGTCGATAGAATTCTGACGACATCACAGACTCCCCTCTCATGCTCGAGACATTACGTAACTAGTCGAGGGCTACTTTGGCTCGGAGATGTCATCCGACCATAGGTCGTGGTGTGCTGGGAAGTCGAATGACACTCCCGGATTTTGGTGGGACAAAAAACACAGCGAATTCAATGCGATTTTTCCGCGTGGCCGCTAGCCCTGAGCCGATCTTCGGGGTGAACCTTGAGGGCTTCGCTTATCCCTGGCCCTTCCAAATCTTCAGCCTTTTATCCGCAGCGTAGCGCCGGAAGGGTTGGCGCTATCGCGCGCCGATGATGGGTCTGTTTTTGGGGGCCGATCTACACCCATCAGCAACGACATGGACTGTCGCGCTTCCAGGTCGACGCGGGGGCGACAAGCAACCGCGAATTACAACGAGCGATCGAAAGGCTGTTGAACTAATTCCCCCTGCGCCAAGCCTGTTCTCCCGGTGCCAAGCCAAATCTCAAAGTGGCAGTTTAATAAAGTCCGCCACGAAAGGCGATCGCGGGCCGACGTAGAAGCGTGCGTCGCAAAAAAACCGGAGGATTCCATGCTGCCGAGAAACAAGAAGTTTACGGTGAGTGGAGGGTGGGTATGCGCGCTTGCCGGTGCCCTTGTCTGCGCGACGGCTACGACGGGCGCCTGGGCGGACAAGAAGGGCAACAACCCTCCCAACAACCCTCCCAATGACGATCCCACCATCCCATCGTTCTACCCGACGCCCACGCGCCACTACCTGAAAAGCAGCGTGAGCGTCTGCGATCAGGGCAGTTTTTTCGTCGGGGGCAAGCTCAAGACCACCCACTACTTCTCCTCGGTCCGGAGCGCTTATCCCAAAGCATTGATGATCGGGCAGATGTATGTCCAGTTCCAGATCCCCATCAAGTTCAACGACTATCCGATCATCTTCGTGAGCGGTGGCGCGCATACGGGGGCGAGCCTTGAATCGACGCCCGACGGCCGCGAAGGCTGGGCCCCACAGGCCCTACGCAATAACATTCCGACCTTCGTCGTCGACCAGTCGGGGCGCGGGCGATCTGGCTTCGACGCCACCGCCATTCACGAAGGGAAAGCCCTGTTGAGCAGTGGCAACCCCGCAGACCAAGCCGCAGGACGTGCTCTCATCCCCGACATGCTCATCCTGGGGACGGCCGACTGGTGGTCCGGTACGTTCGGGCATCTCGTCAATCCGGCGACTGGCCAGCCGACCAATGGGCCAGGGACGGCCAACATATGCGTCGATCAGCTGGTGCCGCATGGGTGGAGCTCGCTCGATCCGGACAACCCCACGACCGGTCACAGGCCGGGCGTGATGCCGCAGTTCCCGATCCACGCGACGAGCCCGGAGATCATTCCGCCCAATCTCATTCCAAAGGGCGAGGTGCCCGTCTGCACCATTGCAGGCCCGTCGGAATTCTATCATCTCAACTACTGGCGCGAGCTCGTGCCCAATTCGGAGATGACGCTTCCGGGTGGCACGTGCGACACATGCGTACCGACGACGATCAGCGCTGGCGGGTTTGCATCGGGACACACGTGGACACCAGTGAATATCGCGGAGCTGGTTGAGCAGCTCGGCAAGATCTATGGCGGGGCTATCGTCGCGACGCATTCCCAAGGTGGTCCGACCGGGTACCATGCCATGCGCTACCTGAAGCAGCACGGCACTCTGAATTACCTCAAGGGCCTGATTACCGTCGAAGGCACCGGGGTAACTCTTGCCCAAGCCGGTTTGACGGCGGCGGATTTCGACACCGTCCCGCAGTTGGTAGTAAAGGGTGACTATACGGCCATAAGCACGCAATCTCGGGACATCGTCGACGCGGTCATTGCTCGCCGCAAGGCTGGCCAAGGCACCGCCGCCGTCGAGTACATCAGGCTCGACGAGGCGCCGAATATTGCCAACGCTTGGCCCTATGAGCTGAAACGGCCCGTCATGGAGGGCATCACTCACATGATGATGGACGGCAGCAATGAGGGTGGTGGCTACAGCAGCAGCGACGTAATGCAAATGATCTTGAATTGGAGCAAGGCTCACATCCCCAAGATGAAAAAGGCGATTGCGTGCAAACGAACCGCTGATGAAGGTAAGGGCAAGGGCAAAAAATAAGATGATTTTCTACTGATCAATCGACAGCCCTCGGACGGCTATGGGGAGCCAAGATCGGCCCGCGCGGAGAGATCCGGGCGGGCCGTTGGCGTTTCTAGGTTATGTGGTGCTCTTCTAGGGGTGGCGCGAAGGGATTGGCTCCTGCACATCCTGCCTGAAGCTTTCTTTAATCCTCGATAGCCGCCCTGCATGAGCTTCTGATTGTGGCGATTGCGTTGCTCGTTAACAGCCCCCTCTTCGCATGGGTGCTGCGTTGGCCGTAAAGTCGAATGTGTGAGCTTCAGCCAAGACGGGTTTGTCACTGACTCCCGCTTCTGACCCTAAGCGGACTTCGCTTCATTCGATTTTCGCACACAGAAAGAAGCAGACTTTCGTCCTTCGCTCCTCTCCACGACCTAAGCCGGCATGCACAAGCTCACCTGAGCCGCATGACCACGCTGCACCTCGGCGCGTGGTGTGATGTACTCTTATCGGTTTGTCGTCGATGCGGTAACGGAGCTAGAATCTGTTGATCTCTCTCCTAGGGGGCGCCATCTAATTTCTGGCGTTGGCGCCGAGCCGGAGTTACTCCTCGTTATCGGTTGACTGGCAGCCAATCGGAACGCATCAGCTCCATCAGCACTTCATCGGATCGGCCATCCCGAGAAAATCGCGAGAGCTGATAACGGCCGCATTCGCGAAAGCCGCATCCGCGATAAAGCTCAACCGCGGATTGATTTGCGGCGGTCACTGAAAGATGCAGCGTGAAGAGATCCAATGACCGGAACGCCCAATCGATCGCCATTCGGGTGGCTCGCAGCCCATGACCCTGCCGGCGATATTTCGGTTCAGCGATCGCCAGTCTCAATATCCCGACACGATGGCGCGGCTGCACATAAAGTCCCGTATATCCGATCGGGACGAGGCTTTCGTTCTCTCTAGCGCAGACCAGCCAGGTGCTGCGACGTGTTCGACGCACGAATTCGTCCGGCGTCTGGTCATAATAGGGCAGAGGAAGGAATTCCCAGTCGCCCATGACGCCAATAAGCTCTTGGTCTGCAAACCAGCGCTCGAACAGTTTAGGCGTGTCATCATTGAACGGACAAAGGGCTGTCGCGCCATCGACGATGCTTGGATGAAGCGGTGCTGATGGCGCAACGGCAGAGACCATTGTCCGGGGCCAATCGAAACTGATCATATGCGTCATGCTCAAACCGCCAGTGCCAAATGATTGCCGGGGCTATTTTACTCCGTCGGGATCGCGTGCCTGTAACGCCTCCGCGACCGTTGCGCTCGCAAGCGCGCCCATATGCGGTGAATGATCTCTCGATAGCGCAGGTGTTGAGGGGCATGATTGCCGTTAAGTTTGCGGTAGAGCGCGAGCAACTCCGCTTGCAGGCACTCTTGTGCCCTAGTGCTCTCTCGCAACTTCGCTTTCATGTCCGTGATTTTCTTGAGCTTACCGTGGATGCCTTCCAGTTCGGCCCACATGGGGTCCACTTCATTCGCGAGCTGTTCGAGATAGGGCGCAAAAGAATCGTCCGCTACGAGAGTCGTTGGCTTCGCCTGTGCCGCCTCGCGATAAATGGCTTCCAGCCTGTCAACGGCGCCATCGATCGTGCATTTACCTCGAACCTTTGCCGTGACCCGCTCCAAATCTAAAGCCGAATAAGTGTCGAGCTGTTTCCGAAGCCACCGCTCGTTGATCTGGCTAGACGACATGAAATAGCGTGGTCCGAAATTCGAGAAGGCCCATTCATCGAAAGTATCGGTCGTTACAAGTGCGCCGGCCTGTCCCGGGATGACTGGCACAACGGCGCAGCCCGTTGCCATCGCTTCCAGCGCGCATTTGCCGATGGCGAAGACAAGATCATATTGCTGAAGGAAGACCTCAGGGCGCGGGCGGTGGTTTTTATAAGCGTGACCGATTTTGTCGAGCTTGATGTGAAGAGCGGCACATGCGGCCTCCAGTTGAAGAAGCTGCGACTCTGGCAGACGCGATCCCCCGAACAACAGTGCGCTACGAATTTGCGCCGGCGCTTGGCGCACTTCAGAGAAACGCGTCGTATTGACGAAGTTCGGGATGAACGTAACGTGTTCAGGCGCCAGTCTGAGTTCCGCCCGAGCGCGAAGCACCATCCACTCGCACATCATCACATATCTGCTGATCCTGCTGTGGACGGGAGGCCGTTCGACCCAGGGCTGCGTACCGTGGCAGTAATAGATTGCCGATGCCGCCGGGAAGCGCGCAATCGCGGCCATTGCAGGCAAGTGGTGCTGACCGTGGATCACGTCCGGTGTCCAAGGGGCATCGCGGAGTTCGCGCGCGACTTGCACGCCGCTTGGCAGGAGCAGCTTGGCGATGGCGCCGATTTGGGGGCTGTACACCGCGATCTCATGCCCGCGACCAGCCAAAGCTTTTGCCACCTCAACAGTCACCATTTCTGAGCCGGCGACATTGCTCAGCTCACGCTGCGTCATCAGGATGCGCATGCGACCTCCCGGTGCGATACGAAGGCGCGCTCCGGTGGACTGGCCACGACGAGGCTCGAAGTGGATGGAGTGGTCAAATAGCCAATTCCGAACTCAAGCCGCTGACTATCAGTCGAGGCCAGATATGCGCGCGCGAGGCTCGATTGGTCATATCGAGAGAAGACAGGAATGTCAGATGTAAATTGGCCATGAAGACCAGCACTCCAACGCCACTTTTGCAACACATCATAGGGAACGCCACTTGGATCCTGAACCAATACGGAGGCGTGATCCCGGATCACTCGCCGGAGCCGTTCAAACGGCGGTTCATGCAGCAGGTAGCTCGCGCTCTTCACGAACACGGCTAGACGCGAGGGCGCCCGAAGATGGCGATACAGGCTGTTGCCCTCATTCCAATGAACGTCTCGCAAATCCTGGCGGTAGTAATGCAGGCGCCGAGGGTCATCCGTCTCGCCGAACTCAATGCACAGGCCTTCTGCTCCGTCGTTCATTGGCTCGACCGAGAGCAGAGGCAAGCCACAACGGGCAACCTGTATCAGCAGCAACGGCAACACGCTGCGCACGTCAGTCCCGGCCAAGCTGCGGTGGAGGTCCTTTGTGATGAAGTAAGAAAAGGAAAGATAATGGCGCATCGCCTCAAGCGTGCCGGCGAGTTCAAACGCCGGCGACAACTCGTCAAGTGGCCAAAGCGAGCATGGCTCGAAGCCGACCAGGATGTAATCGCGTGCATTTGGGAAGAGGTAGTAGGGAAAACAAAAATCAGGGCCGCCAAAGGGATAGAATACCGTCGTGGGGGCGCGACGCTCGCCGAAATTGCTTTCAGCCCAGGTTTTAAAGGGCAATCCGAACGTTCGTTGAAACGAGGCAAACTCATCGTCCATTTGTCTGGCCGTCTTCTTCCATCGTCTTCCGCGACTGTATAAGCGCGCCTGCCCGCGTACATCGGGTCCCGATAGTGCCAGCGCCAAATCACGCAAGTGCGTTTGGTGCTCACTGTTCCGGTTGGCGAAGGTCAGAGTCGCGCGGCGGTGATCAGTCTGAAACAAGCGCTGCTCCGCTGGGTGGGTCAGGGATGCCGAGACTGGACGTCAAAAGCTGCCGGGCATCGTTCCAAATTTGATCTGCGGTGCTGTTCAGCGCGATAACGATGCGCCGTATTTCTCTGAAAGAACCGGACGCGACGAGGCAGTGGCCCGATGCCCGGGTGAAACCCGTTTTCATGCCGTCGCATTCAGTCATTGTACGCAGCAAGCGATTGGTATTCTTCAAGCACACCGTTGATCCGTCGCCGTGTGTTAAATCGCAGGCGGGTGTGGCGACGATGGCTCGCAAGCCGGGAATCTCGTCGATTTTTCTTGCAAGGACGGCAACATCTTCGGCTGTCGAAAACTGTCCTTCATGCGGGAGGCCACCTGGGTTGCAGAACCGACTGTTGTTCATTCCCAACTTCTTCGCCCGCACATTCATCGCGTCTACGAAAGTTTCGACGCTGCCGGAATGGTCACGAGCCAAGGCGCTCGCGGCATCGTTGGCGCTACCGACCAGCATTGCAGTCAGCAAGCTTTGGCGCGAATAGGCGTGGCCCGGCTGCAGACCTGCCGTCATTGGGAGGCATCGCGCATCTGCCGGCAGATCTTCAGGCAATATTTCGATGAGTTCGTCCGACGGTCCCCTTTCGATAACGAGTAGGGCCGTGAGCAATTTCTGAATGCTGGCGATGGGACGGCGGACGGAGGGATTTTTTGCAAAGAGAACTGTATTGCTTCCCGGCTCGATGACGATTACCCGCTCGGCTGTAATCGATAGCGCCGCGAAGTTTGTCGTCAGAGACGTCGGAAGTCTCAACGATCGCTTAGTCAGCATTCGTTCTGCAAAAGGCTCCGCAACGGTAACACCAAGACCCGAAATCTCGCTCTCCCTCGCCATACCGGACGCAAATCCCTGTTCACGCGCGCAAACCCCCCTTGCTTACCGGCGATTCTATCGCCGACGAAGTCGGCTCCTCGATTTACTTGTGCACTATCTGTTCAAAATATTATTTCCATTGGGCGACAGATACTTAAGGCTAGCACCAAAATGTTGGTCCCGTTTGAGTACGCCGGTAGCGTCGGTCCCACGCCGAATTCAGATCTGATTTGCGAGTAGCAGCTCTTGGCCCAAAGCGGACAAAGACACTTCGTCCGAAAAATCCCATTAGCCGACGTCGATATCGCGAACAGCTAGGACGAACAACTATCATCGGCGACGTCTGCTTACGAAGTAAGAGCGGTAGTCGCACTCGCGTCGGCACGTCCACTTCTGACCCAAAGCTGACGTCGGCTTTCATCGCGCTCTTCAACGCTCGATGGGTTCTTTGCAGAGAAAATCGGACATTTGAGGAGCAGACTTTTGATCAGTTCCCGGCGCCTGAAAGCTTGCTCGATGCTAATCCGACCGCGGACATCAATCGATTGTCGACTTCAGGTCCAGAAGCTGGCCAGCGACCGCGAAGGTCCGTACCGATTTCCGTGTTTTGCGTGGCAGCAGTAGGATATCGCGCTACCCAGCAGCCCTGCAGCGATGACCAAAGTTGCGCAGACTCCCGCCACTTCGCGTGCTCCTGACCGATCCATCGAAATGATGCGAATGCGCGCACGTCCGCGCTAGCTTCGGAAATTGAATTCGATGAAGCTTACCCAGAGAGCGGCGAATGAGCATGGCGAATACTGACGCCGATAGACCGGAATGCGGTGGCGCGCCCAGTCTCGTCCGCCGGAAAACCGGACCGCTGCGCTGGTCGAATATTCTCGCTCTCATACTCGGAATCATCGTCATTCCAGCGGTGCTCGTCGCGCTGTTCGCGCACGGCTTTACCTCGGAAATGCTTCGCCCCGCCAAACGCCGTCTCGGAGATCGCCGACGCTGATCGGAGCCAGTGCATCGTCAACGCCAAACGGAAAAGGTTCGCCAGTATGATTTTAGGATTGTCGGTCTCCGAGTTCACGACGCTTCACGTCGTCATCAGCTTGATCGGGATAATATCGGGTTTCATCGTGCTGTACGGCATGCTGACGTCGAGAAATTTCAAGTCTTGGACCGGCATATTATTCGTAACGACAATTTTTACAAGCGTGACCGGCTTTTTCTTTCTCCGCGACAGGCTCTTGCCTTCACACATCGTCGGCATCATTTCGCTAGCGGTTTTGGCCGTTGCACTGATCTCGTATTATGCTCGACATGGCGACGGCGCGTGGCGCTGGATCTATGTCGCAAGTGCGCTGTCGGCGCTTTACCTCAATGTCTTCGTCGCGGTGGTCCAATCCTTTCAAAAGATTTCCACCCTTCAGGCGCTTGCCCCTACCCAGTCGGAAGCACCATTTATCGTCGCTCAAGTCGGAGTTATGGCAGCCTTTCTCATCCTAGGAGCATTGGCGGTGCGCAGGTATCATTCGGAAGAGATGTCTTTTCCGAACTCCCGAAAAACGTCGGCTTCCAAGATTTGACGATGATATCCGACCACGATGCTTTGAGACCAGCCCGAATTTAATGAAAGAGATCCCGATGGAGTTCTTCGAAACGCTAATCGAGCGCAATGCGGACTTCGCGCAGATTGGCGTGACACCGAACTTGAAAATGATACCGTCCCGGCGGACGATGATCATTGGATGTGTGGATCCGCGCGTCGATCCGATGGAGCTTTTCAAACTGCAGTCGGGCGAAGCAGCAATTATCCGCAACGTCGGTGGGCGAATGACGCCATCCGTCTTTGAGACAATGGGCATATTGAGAGTGGTGTCGCGCGTAGCGGGACAAGAGGTTGGCTCCGGCTGGAACCTCATCGTGCTGCATCACACCGACTGCGGCATCACCCATTGCTATAATCATGCGCCTGAAATGTTGGCGAAGCATATGGGCGTCACGCCGGAAGACCTTAAAGACTTGGCGATCACCAACCCCTTCAAAGCGGTGGCCATTGATGTGGCCAAGTTGAAATCCAACCCCAATCTTCCCGGTGGCTTTATGGTTTCGGGCCTCGTCTATGACGTCGCAACCGGAAAGGTTGAAACGATCGTTCCACCTGAACTTCTCCGACCAGACAAAATTTGACGGCGGCGTAGTCGACACCGACGTGGCAAGTATGTCTTCCGCTTGGCCTCAGACAAATCGCCAGCCGCGCAGCGACCGTCCTCTCGTGGATTGACTTTCGCTAAGGGGCCAGAAGCGGACACTCGAGAATTGCAATGCGGACTGTGCTTAAGCTAGCGCATCAGATGCGTCAGCAGTGGTCTTCCGCCTCCTCATCAGAAGAATGAAGAGCATTGCGTGCGCGCTCAAAAGCATCGGTGCATACACCGTCGGAATATAGAAGGTCGCTCCTAGTGCGGAAGGGCGGAAGTCCGGACCAAAAATGCCCTGATAGAATGCGAAGATCAGATCGACCGTACCCCACACATTAAAAATCCAAAGTGCGACGACACCTGCTGGGCGATTCAGCAAGAATAACGCAATCCAAGCGAGAACAACGGCCAAAAGATCGCCAAACGCTCCAGGAATCGCGAATGCGCTCGGCGTGAGGCCCGCAACGCCGGGAAACAGAAAGGACAAGCCTACGAAACGGAAAAGGTTCACGGCCAGAATAGGCCGTGCCGCAGACGCCAGCGGCAGTTGGCTGAGCCATGGCCAGACATAGTTGATAGACAAATAGCCCCACGCACAAAAGCTGAGTGCCACGGACAATCCGAAAAGCAAAAACTCGTTCATGTCGCCCCTTATGGATTCCAAATGGGTCTACGAGGAGCGCTTGAGAGCACTTTCAGATACTTCAAGGGGAATCAAATTTTTGGGTAGGTCGTTTTTGCCACCATTTAGGACGCCACTGAATGCCGCTCGGTTTGACTAAGCGCGGCCCCGAAGAGACTTTGACGCTATCGACTGCGTGCGCTTTGGTCACTTGCGGTCGTTTCAGAAAGCGTTTTAGCGGCGGCTCGTCCTTCGAAAGCGGACGTCGCTTGGCACTCCAGCGGTACCCAGTTCCAGGAAGCCGGCGATGTCGGCTTTTGTATAGAAGCGCTCCTGCCGGCGAGCGATCTCGCATTTGCCGCGATGTCGGCTACCGGCCCAAAGCTGACGTCAACCATCCTCCACACTCATGTCCGCTATCGGAGTAAGAGCGGGCTACTCCAACGCCGTGCTGGGTGTTCCGACGACCTCGGCCGCTTTGGGTGACGTCCGTTGACTCAACTCGTGTTATGGACACATGCCAGGAGAGTTCCATGCCCCGTGTCGTCGTCATCATGCTCTTCGTCGCGGCACTCGCTGGTGGCTATTTCTGGTTCACCGGAACGTATGAAGAGCAGCCAGTTCAAACCGACGACCCGGACTCCTGAGGTAAAACGCTCATGTTCGATTCTGCCGCGACATCGTCGCGATACAGCATCTCCCGCTCGATGAACGAGAGGAACCGGCATCTCATCTTCGAGGAAGGCGGCTTCGATGAACTGCCTGAGAGCATCCGCCGTCAGACGCCGTGGCAGCACCTGAAGAGCGGCGAGTTTAAAAATCTTCGTCCGGATTATCTCAAGGCGCTCAGGGACAGAGGCTATATCATCGTCGAGCAAACAGCCGGGGTGTTTTCGGCGGAGACTTGATCTCGGTGATCAGCGCCTGTCGAACGGCCCATATGGATTATTACGCGCGCGCGTGCGCGACGTAGCTCGCGAGGCGCGCAGATTCGATATCGCCTCGCTCTAGGGCAGCGCGCACCGCACAGCCCGGCTCACGGTCATGCCTGCAATTGCGAAATCGACACCGGCTCGCCAAGGCTTCGATATCGTCGAAATCCAACTCGACCTTGTCTTCGCTCTTCCAAAGCTCCAACCCTCGCATTCCTGGCGTGTCGATGAGGGAGCCACCTTGCGGACGGATAAACAACTGGCGATGTGTTGTCGTATGCCGGCCTCGGCTATCGTGAGCACGGACTTCCTGCGTCGCCTGCTCCGCATATCCCGTTAGCTTGTTCGTCAGTGTCGACTTGCCGACGCCCGACGAACCGATGAGGCTGACCGTCTGGTTGCCATCGAAATATCGCTCGATATCGGAGATGCCGCCGGAGCGGGCGCTGATCGCATGAACTGGGACGCCTGGAGCAAACGCCACGATCTGATCGACTACACCGTGCACATCATCAGCGAGGTCCGCCTTGTTGAGAATGATGACCGGGGCGGCGCCGCTATCGCGCACCAACGCCAACAATCGCTCTATCCGTGGCAGATTAAAATCGCCATCCGGAGCGGTGACAATGAACACAACGTCGACGTTCGCCACCAAAAGCTGCGGACGTTGCTCGCCCGATGCTTTGCGGACCAAAGCGCTGGTGCGACGAAGGACTTCCTCGATCGTAGCGGCACCATCGCCCGCCGCCGGGCGTAGAGCCACGAAGTCACCCACACCTGCGAGATCGGAGCGCTGAGTAGCGGCGTTGCGCAGACGTCCGGTCATTGCGGCGGACAGCTCAATAGAATTGGTAGCGACCCTGTAGTGGCTGCGATGTTCGCTAACGATGCGGCCCGGAATCAGTCCGTTTGCGGCATGCACACCGAATTCCGTCTGCCGCTGGCCACTCCAACCCACTGCGTCCAATGACATATCTCGTTCCTCAGCCGACGAGCGTGCTCGTCTGGGCGATCATCATTAGCACTTAAGCGAATAGAGTGCTAAAAGAATGATCCGTGCATTTGAGGCGCGTCGTCTGCCGACGCTCCAAGGCCGCACACCAGCCAAAAATCAGAAGATTTGAGGATTTCAATGAAATTCCGGCCCTTGCACGACCGCGTCGTTGTTAAACGGCTCGAAGAGGACAGCAAGAGCGCGGGCGGCATCATCATTCCGGATACCGCCAAGGAAAAGCCGTCGCGAGGCGAAGTCTTGGCCGTCGGTCCAGGTGCGCGCGATGAGAGCGGCAAGATCAACGCGCCAGATGTCAAGCTCGGCGACATCGTGCTGTTCGGCAAGTGGTCGGGTGCCGAGGTCAAGATCGACGGCGCCGATCTGCTGATCATGAAAGAGAGCGACATCCTCGGCGTGGTCGAGGGCAGCACCAAGGTCAAGGCTGCGGCCTAGACCCATCGACGCCCATCCCCCAATCCAGGAGTTGCTCACCATGGCCTCTAAAGACATCAAATTCGGTCAAGACGCGCGCGATCGCATGCTGCGCGGCGTCGACATCCTTGCCAACGCAGTGAAGGTCACACTCGGACCCAAGGGCCGTAACGTCGTGCTCGAAAAGTCGTATGGCGCGCCGCGCATCACTAAGGATGGTGTGACGGTCGCCAAGGAAATCGAGCTTACGGACAAGTTCGAGAATATGGGCGCGCAGATGCTCAAGGAGGTCGCTTCTAAGACTTCCGACATCGCCGGCGACGGCACAACGACAGCAACTGTGCTTGCTCAGGCGATCATCAGGGAAGGTGCCAAGTCTGTTGCGGCTGGCGCCAATCCGATGGACCTGCGGCGCGGTATCGATCAGGCGGTCGCTGCCGTCGTCGAAGAGCTGAAGTCAAAAGCCAAAAAGGTCACGTCGAACGAAGAGATTGCCCAGGTCGGCACGATCTCCTCGAACGGGGATAAAGAAATAGGCGCCAAGATCGCTGAAGCTATGAAACGCGTCGGCAACGAGGGCGTCATCACGGTCGAAGAGAGCAAGAGCCTCGAAACCGAGCTCGACGTGGTCGAAGGAATGCAATTTGATCGCGGTTATCTCTCGCCCTATTTTATAACCAACGCCGAAAAGATGACCGTCGAGCTCGAGGACCCTTATATCCTCATCCACGAGAAGAAGCTCGGCAGTCTGCAGGCCCTGCTGCCGCTGCTTGAAGCGGTCGTGCGGGCAAGTCGGCCTCTTCTCATTATCGCCGAGGACGTCGAAGGCGAGGCGCTCGCCACCCTTGTCGTCAATAAGCTGCGCGGCGGTCTCAAGGTTGCTGCCGTCAAGGCTCCAGGGTTCGGTGACAGGCGCAAAGCGATGCTCGAGGATATTGCCGTGGTCACTGGCGGCAGCGTGGTTTCAGAGGATCTCGGCATTAAGCTCGAGAACGTGACTCTCGATATGCTTGGCCGCGCCAAGAAGGTCACGATCGACAAGGAAGACACCACGATCATCGACGGTGCCGGCAAAAAGCCGGATATCGAGACACGCGTAAATCAGATCAAGGCGCAGATCGAAGATACGACATCGGACTACGACAAGGAGAAGCTGCAGGAGCGTCTGGCAAAGCTGGCCGGCGGCGTCGCTGTTATCAAGGTCGGCGGCGGTAGCGAGGTGGAGGTCAAGGAGCGCAAGGACCGCGTCGATGACGCCCTTCACGCGACCCGCGCGGCTGTTGAAGAAGGTATCGTGCCCGGCGGAGGTGTGGCTTTGCTCAGGGCTATCGAGTCGCTCGACGCGCTCAAGTCCGGTAACCAGGACCAAAAGACAGGCGTATCGATTGTACGAAGAGCGCTGCAGGCTCCGGCGCGCCAGATCTTCACCAACGCCGGCGAGGACGGGTCAGTGATCGTCGGCAAGATCCTCGATAACGCTTCGTATGCATTCGGCTTCAACGCTCAGTCTGGCGCCTATGGCGATCTCGTCGCTCAGGGCGTGATCGACCCCGCTAAAGTCGTGCGCTGCGCACTGCAGGACGCGGCTTCCGTCGCCGGTCTCCTGATCACGACCGAAGCCATGATCGCGGATTTGCCGGACAAGGACACCGATCATGCTTCCGCGCCGATGGGCGGCGGCGGGATGGGTTTCTAACGCGAGAGCGTGGGTTCCCCATACCGGCCGCTTGGGCCATTTCTGGCGGCCGGCGCTCTTTCGTCAGGAATCGTCCGTTTCGAACGACATAAGGTCAATCATGATGGAACGAACAACCCGATCGACGGTGAGTTTCGCTTACCCTTTCCACCTCAGCGGAGTTGATGGAACCTATCCGCCAGGCACTTACGCAATTGAAGTATCCGAAGAGCCTATAGAAGGCATGTCGTTCGTCGGATACCGGCGAACACAGACCACCATCGAGTTGCCTTCGAACACCGCGTACGTGTCGCGGCAAATCGTTGAGATTGAACCCGCCGATCTGGAAGCAGCGTTGGCGCGAGATTTGGAGACAGGCAATGGCAAATCCTAGAGTGCCGATTTCAAAATTCAAAGTCGGACAAACGGTCGACTTCTCTCCCTCGTTGCGAGGGCTCGCTGCATCGGCAAGGCTCTACAAGGTCACGCGAGTACTACCCACCGAAGGTCGCGAGCGTCTTTACCGCATAAAGACGATTGCCGAAATATTCGAGCGCGTGGCACGTGAGAGCGAGTTGCTGGCGGCGTCCGGGGACCCCATGAACTCTGCTGTCTTCTGATTGATAGCGTAGGCAATCCCGACGACGAGCGGCTGCAACGAGGGAGGCGAAAGATAACGGATGATCCATTGGAAGCCCATCCGAGAGTACGTCGAGCCCAACTGGGTGAAACTCGGGACCGCCTTGCCCCCAGTGCTTTTCTGGCGCCCCAAGAAAGGGGCGACGCTTGGCTACATTTGTGACGGCGAGCTTTTTGATGCGAAGTGGATCTATGTCTGTGACTCAAATAAGGTGTCGGATTTTTCCACGGTAAACGGCCCAGACGGCAACGTCATAGATCTGGACGCCCATCGGGCCGAAGCCTGATGTTGCGCTAGAGACTGCAAATTGGCGAGTGCCAAATAAAGCTAGCTATGCGGTCCACGAGCGCACAGTGTGACGACATCGTCGGTAACGTTTCACAGGCACCGATGGCTGAGAGAGGCTCGTGCTCCCGCCTGCACAAGGAGGAGCCATGTACCCTCATCCCGCATTTAGTCCCGATCAATTCGGGCTGTGTTGCCGCGCGTATACTTCGGCATTGCTAGACATCCAATATCAGAAAAACCGAACAGGTGCCGCGCCGCCTAGCGATAACACCTGCCTCGTGGTTGCGCTTCGCATCATAGATGCATCGGCTAACAGTGTGCGCGATCTTCCGCGTCTTAAGCGATTTGCGCTTGCCGATTTGGTACGCCATTGAGCGCGAATAGACTCGAGTAGTGGGAGGCCCCGGAGCATCTCATCCGGTCCGTGCTCTCAGCCGGAAAAACCGTGACCTCGCCGGCCGCTGGCTGCGTCTTCGTAAACCATCGAGAGCACCGTGATCGCGATGTCGTCGTAGCATTGAAGCAACGGCATGTCTTTCACGCTCTGCTCGGCCGCCTTTGATAGCCTCAACTGCATCGCCGGCGAGCACTCGCTGGTGGAACCTTTCGTGGGGCATGAGCGCAGGTTCGTCTCTGAACAGAACTTACATGCTTTCCAAGAGCCCTAAGGAAGACTGTCAGAGGCGTTGCCAAAATCAGATCAACCGGCCCCCACAACAAAGTGCAAAAGCAGGGTGGCGACGACGACTGCGACCGGGGACAATCCGATATTGCGGCAGGGACTTCGGAAACCACGAGCCACAGGAGGTCTTCCGTGAATTTGATCCAAATCTTGCTACCGGTGCGGGACAATGACGGAAGACCGTTCGGCCCTCATCCATTTGAGGAGGTCGCTTGGACTTTGTCGAAGAAGTTCGGAGGCATAACCGCTTACAGTCGGGCGCCAGCAGAAGGCCGCTGGGAAAAGAGCGGTCAAACCCAGCATGACGACGTGCTCGTCATCGAAGTCATGGTTGCAGCGCTCGACAAAGCTTGGTGGAGAGATTTCCGCGTTAAGCTGGAAGTGACGTTCCGGCAAAGCCAGGTTGTCGTGCGATCGCAGGCGATTGAACTGCTGTGATCGATGCGGAAAAACGGAGAAATCTTCTGGCGCTGATGCCTACGCCTCGATCGGAGCGGAGCTACGGACTTATCTGGAAGCACTCCCCAAGTCCCTGCTGTACGTCGTACGCGACGATGGGACTTTTCGATCGACGCCAACACCCTCGCCAAGCGGATGCGCAAGCACCTGAAAGGGCTCGGCGTGCAGGGCTACACAATTCACGGACTCCGACACCAGCGCGGAATGGAATTGGCCGAAGCCGGCTGTAGCGAGCACGAGATCATGGCGCAGCTCGGCCACGTTACTCCACAGATGGCCGCTCATTACACGAAAGAGGCTCGGCGGAAACAGCTCGCGCTATCGGGCGCCAAGAAGCTCGCCGAAGGAACAGAAACGATTGTGAAACTCGCGGTGTAAAACTAGCCCTTAAAAGTGTAAAACACTGAAGGGCTAAAGTGCGGAAGTCATTGAAATATTTGGTGGGTGATCACGGGCTCGAACCGTGGACCCGCTGATTAAGAGTCAGCTGCTCTACCAACTGAGCTAATCACCCGTACCAATGACCGGCCTCACGAAGGGAGCCGAAGCTCCAAAGGACGGCGAAGGGGCCCGAATGCGGGCCCCTTCGGAGGAGCGAATAGCATCGGCCGGGGGCGCTGTCCACCCCCCTCCCCAAACTATAACAGCCCTATGAAATAAACGCTGATTTTGCGGGGTCCCGAAGCACTCCATCGGCTAGGGGCGCCGCGCTCAGCGCCTGTCGGCCCGGCCGTGGACGTAGGCCGACATCGCCAACCCGAGACCGATCATCAGCGTCGTCATCGATGTGCCGCCGTACGAGACGAGCGGAAGCGGTATGCCGACGACCGGAACGAGCCCGGTGACCATGGCGAGATTGAAGAAGACGTAGAGGAAAAATGTCGTCGCCGACCCGGCAATGGCGAGGCGCGCGAAACGGTTCTCGCACCGCTGCGCCATGATCATCATCATCACAATGAGCAGGGCGTAAATCGCGATCAGGACCAGCATCCCCTTGAAGCCCCACTCTTCGCCGATGATGCTCGCGATGAAATCGGTATGTTTCTCCGGCACGAAGTCGAGCTGGCTCTGCGTGCCCTGCATGAAGCCCTTGCCCGCAACGCCTCCCGCGCCCAGCGCGATCTTCGATTGCGTGATGTGATAGCCCGCGCCCAGCGGGTCCATGCCGGGATTGATGAAAACTTCGACGCGGCGCTTCTGGTAGTCGTGCATTCCCGACCAGATCACCGGCAGAGAGGCAATGGCGATCAGCCCGCCGAACGCGAAATAGCGAAGCGGAACGCCCGCCAGAAACATCAGCGCCAAACCGAGCGCGACGAACAGGCAAGCCGATCCGAGATCGGGCTGCTGCATCGTCAAAAACACCGGCACCCCGATCATCGCCAGCGGCACCAGAACATACTGAGGCTTCCCAAATTTCTCGGGTGGAAGTTGGAAATAAAAACGCGCGAGCGCCGCAACGAGGGCGAGTTTCATAAGCTCCGACGGCTGAAACGAGATCGGACCAACGTCGATCCATCGTTTTGCGCCGAGCGCCTCCGAGCCGACAAACGGCACAAGCGCCAACATCGCAAGCGCGGCCAGATAAGCCGGATAAGCGATCTTCATCCATAAATCGAGGCGAACGGTCGCCATGGCGACGACAATGCCGAGCATGACGAGAAAGCGCAGCGTATGCCGTTCCGCCCACGGCTGAAACGAACCGCCGGAAACGGAATAAAGCGTCGCCGTGCCGATACCCGCGAGCAGGCACACAGTCAGAAGCACAGGCCAGTGAATGCGCCACAGCTTCTCGCTGAGACGCAGCGGCCGGCTCATGCTCCAAGCGGAAAACAACGCGTCCATCATCCGGCCTTCCCGGTGTTGTCACCCGTGGGGGAAACGACGTCGCCTTGCGGAGACTTGCCGCCGGCATGATCCGCGCGGTCGACGGCGAAGTTCAGAATATCGTGCGCAAGAAGCGCCGCCGACCCGTTGCCGCGCTCGACAACGGTTGCGATGGCATATCGCGGCGCCTCCGCCGGCTCATAGCCGATGAAAATCTTCGATGCCCCGGCCTTGCCGGCAACAACCGGCCTGCCCGCCTCGAGCTTGGCTTCCTCCGCACTCCCGCCCTGCTCGTTGACGGCCGCGGCCATGCCCTGACGAATGGCGTCGAAATGCGCCTCGCTGAAATTGAGCGGCGCGAACTGGGATATGCCGTCACGCTTCTCGAGCACGGGAACGACGCTCCGCCCCGAGGCAATCCGCGCCGACATCACTGCGAGCTGCAACGGCGTCGCCTGCACGTAGCCTTGTCCAACGCCCGTCAGTACCGTCTCGCCGCCGAGCCAAGCCGAATTGAGATTTCCCCGCTTCCAATCGGGATCCGGAACAAGCCCGGATTTCTCCTCGCTGAGCCCGAAGTTCCACGTCGCTCCAAGCCCTAACGCGCGCGCCGCAGTCGAGAGCCGCGCGATACCCAACCGGGCGGCAACTTCGCAGAAGAACACTTCGCAAGACGAACTCATCGCTTCATGAAGAGAGAGACTTCCATGCCCTCCCCGCTTCGAGCAGCGGTACACGTCTCCGCGATATTCGTATTCTCCGTCGCAGACGATGCGTTCGCTCGGCGAAAGAACACCAGCTTCCAGCGCGGCGAGCGCCGTCACGACAACGAAGGTCGAACCGGGCGCGTACTGACCAGCGACAGCACGATTGAGAAGCGGCTTGTCTTCCGACTGCGCGAGCTTCTGCCAGTCGGCGGCCGTTATTCCACCCGCAATCGCTCCCGGGTCGAACCCCGGAGCGGAAGCCATGACAACAATCCCGCCCGTTTGAATATCGAGCAGCACGGCAGCCGCCGCAGAGCCTCCGCTTTGCAGCCGGTCGCCGACCAGCCGCTGCAATTCGGAATCGATCGTCAACGTCACATCGCGGCCCGCAACCGCATCGACCGTCTCAAGATTGCGGACGACACGCCCGCGCGCATCGACTTCGACTTTCTGCGTCCCGCCCGTGCCGCGGAGATCGCCATCGAACCCCAATTCGGCGCCGCTTTTGCCGATGCGCATTTCCGGCAGCCGCGCAACGGCATCATCGTCGATCGTGAACCGCTCGACGCTGCCGACAAATCCCACGACATGGCAGAGCGCCGACCCGCCAAGATAGCGACGCCGCAACGCGAATTCGGTGTTGATGCCCGGAAGGCTCGGCGCGGCGAGATTGAGGTGCGCCACCTGTTCGAAACTCAAATCCGAAGCAACGGTCGTCGGAACGCTCCGCCCCTGCTTCCGCGCCCGCGCAACGATCTTCGCTATCTCATCGTCCGTAAGCGGCAGAATACGGCTGACGCGCCTCAGAACGCCGCCAACGTTCTTTGCGAGTGCCGGCGTGATCGTAACGCGAAAAACTTGCTCGTTGTCGGCGAGCACGTGTCCGGTGCGATCGAGAATGCGCCCGCGCTTGGGCGCCACGACCTGCAGATTGAGACGGTTATTCTCCGCGAGCGGTCCGTAACGGTGAGCGCCCATCACCTGCAGATCGAACAGCCTCCAACCGACAAGGCCCAAGCCCGCCGCTTGCACGCCGCCGAGCAGCAGGCTTCGCCGCGTGAATTGATCCTGTTGCCGTGGGCCCCGATCGGAGGTTTCCGTCATCCGTTGCCTCGAGTGAGACGGATATCTCGCGCCGGCTTGGACACGGATCGGATAATCCCGAGCACCGGAAAAATCAAAAGTGCGGCGAACATCGCGACAATCGCGCTCCGCGCATAGTGTCCCCAGTCAAGCATTCGCAGAAAATAGAGGGAGGCCAATAGCCAGGCGAAAGCGGTCACCAGCCCAATCGCACCGGCGAGAAGGGCCATTCTGCCGAAGGCGCTCTCGACCCTCACACGCGAGGCGAAGAGCGCGACGGCGTAGGCAAAGAGATAGACGAGCGCCCAATATCCGAGAGGACCTTGCGTCAACACATCGAGCGTCAAGCCGGTGAGAAAGACCACCCACTCCGGCAGCCACGCGTCCGCGTCGAGCGTCCACCGGTAAATCGCGATGACGGGCAACAGCGGCAGCACGAAACGGTCTTCAGCCGCCAGTCCCCACGGCAGCACGGCCGCGAGCATCAGCACTCCGACGGAAATGACCGGCATCAGAAAGCGAAGCCACATCATTTTGGTTTCCCTGCCGGAGTAAAACCCGGCGAAGCGACGTTGCTGGCTTCCCCTGCCGTCCTGCGGTTCGCGAGATCGTCGGTGAGGTCACGGAACGGATCGGCATAGAAGAGCACGCTCACGTAGTCCAAACGGTCGAGGTCGGCGCGCAATTGGACGCGCGGGTCCGATAGATTTCCCGCGACCGCTCCGAGGCGAAGACCGGCGGGAAACAACCCGCCCGTGCCCGACGTCGCAACGTCGTCGCCGACCGCTATGTTGGCGCCTTCCGGCACGTAGATGATTTTCGGACGGGAACTGTTATCTCCGGCAAGAATTCCGCGGACGGCATTGGGGCCGATCTGAACGGGAATTCGGCTGTTGAGATCTGTCGCAAGCAGCACGCGAGCAACGTTCTGGCTGGTGTCGACGATACGCCCCACAAGTCCGTCGGCGTTGATGACCGGATAACCCTCTTTGACGTGTCGCGCTCGCCCCGCATCGATCGTTACGCTGCGCCCGAACGCGCCGCTCGACTCCGCGATGACGCGGCTCGTTACGAAATCGAGCTTCTGCTCCGGGACAACCTTCGCCAATGCTTCGAGATCGGCAACCTTCGCTTCGAGTTGACGCGCCCGCCACTTCCAGCTCTCGAGCTTTTGATTTTCTTGCCTGAGGCGCGCGAGTTCGTTTCCGAGATCGACGTGCGTCGATATCGTCCGTCCGATTTCGCGAACCGGCTCGGCCGGTATCATCGCGCCTTGCAGAACTGGCGTCAGCCAGGAGGCAGCCCGCCAGCGGACGTCGCCGAGCATCCCGTGGTCGAGCCGGCTGAGCAACATTAAGCCGGCGGCGACGAACACAAGAAGCAGCAGCACGGGCCGCGCGCTCTTTCCCGCCGTCGCGCTATCGCCGCGCCGCAGAAAAAGGTTGTCGTCCTTCAGCCGGGCCATAACAATTCGTCCGCTGCTCTCGACCTGCGCTGGCGCAGGTCAAGGCCTGATCAAAAGATGCTCGCGTTCCTTGAGTGAGCGCAATATCGCAGCCGTCCCCGCAATGACGCATTGCTCCGGCAGCTCAGGTAAATGAACCTTGACGCCGATCCTGCGTTCCAGCTCCTCGTCGAGCTTGGCGAGCTTGGCGCCCCCACCCGAAAGGTGAATACCGCGCTCGCAAATATCCGTCGAAATTTCCGCCGGCAGATCCTCAATTCCGTGCTGGATGAATTCGGCGATCTGCTCGACAGTTCCCTCGAGCGCCTCCGCAATATCGTGCGGCCCGAGAACGACCGTCTTCGCCTTCCCCTCCCTGATCTCCCGGCCGCGAATAAAAATTTCGGCAGTTTCGCCGTTGATGATGCGCGACGCCGAACCCGCCTCGATCTTGATGCGCTCGGCATTCGCTTCGCCGATCACCAGTTGATGCTTGCGCCTGACGTAGCGGACGATGGCATCGTCCATCGTCGTGCCGCCGCAGCGGATTGAGCGCGCCTGCACCACGCCGCCGAGCGACAGAACCGCAATGTCCGTCGTCCCGCCGCCGATATCGACCACCATCGATCCCTTGGGCTCATCGATCGGCAATCCCGCCCCGATCGCCGCCGCGACAGGCTCCTCGACGAGAAATACCTTCCGCGCACCGGCCGACAGCGCCGTCTCGTAGACGGCACGCCGCTCCACCGGCGTGGCGCCGGCTGGCACACAAATCAAAATCCGCGGGCGAACGAATTCGATGAGCGACCTCGTGCGCCCGATGAACTGCCGCAGCATTTCCTCGGTCGCGATGAAATCGGCAATCACGCCGTCGCGCAGCGGCCGTATCGTCTCGATGCTTTCCGGCGTCCGCCCAAGCATCTGCTTCGCCTTCTCGCCGACCGCCAGCACATCGCGGACGCCGCCGCGCGAACGAATGGCGACGACGGACGGCTCGTTGATGATGACGCCGCGACCCTCGACGTAAACGAGCGTGTTCGCAGTGCCGAGATCAATCGCAATGTTATCGGGAAGTACGCTGCCGAAGCTTAAACCGAACATTCGCGTACCTGGCCTAATCTAGTGCCGCCCAGCTTATGGTGTGGAAGGCGTTATACAAGATGGCCGGCCTGTCCAAAGCAAGGCTTCTCAGCGATTGGTAACTGGCTGCGGCTTCCGTTGTTATACAGACAAACGGCGCGGGGTAGCGCACATTGCTGCACGCGACCCCGCTTAAAAGTTAAGCGAAAATCTGCTAATTCGCCTAAATTGCCTGCTGAGCCTGGGCGGTTTTCTGCCGCTTCACGACAAGCTTATTCAGCGCGGCGACAAAAGCCCGGGCGGACGCAACGAGCGTATCGGGATCGGCGGCGCGCCCCGTGGCGACGCGGCCGTCCTCCTCAAGACGCACTGACACCTCGGCTTGTGCGTCGGTGCCCTCCGTTACCGCGTGTACCTGATAGAGATCGAGCCGCGCGTTATGCGGAATGAGCTGCCGGATCGCATTGAAAGTTGCATCAACCGGTCCGTTGCCGATGCTCTGCACCGTTTTCGACTGCCCGTCGATGTCGAGCGTCAACGTCGCCGATTGCGGCCCCATCGTGCCCGCGATCACGGTCAAAGCCGTGACCTTTACCCGGTCGTTCATGTGCGCCATGCCGTCGTCGACCAGAGCTTCGATATCCTCGTCGTAGACATGCTTCTTGCGATCGGCGAGCGCCTTGAAGCGATTGAAGGCATCCTCCATCGCATTGTCGCCGAGCGTATAGCCGAGCTCTTTCAGCTTCGACTTGAACGCCGCCCGCCCCGAGTGCTTACCCATGACCAGCGACGATTTTCCAACGCCGACGGACTCAGGCGTCATGATCTCGTAGGTCTCGGTGTTCTTCAAAACGCCGTCCTGATGGATGCCGCTCTCGTGCGCGAAAGCGTTCCGGCCGACGATCGCCTTGTTGTACTGCACCGGGAAATTCGTCACCGCCGAAACGAGCTTCGAAGCACGCGCCAGCATCTCGGACTGGATGCCCGTGCTGTACGGCAGGAGATCGTGACGCGTGCGGACAGCCATGACGATCTCTTCCAAAGCGGCATTGCCTGCCCGCTCTCCGAGACCATTGATCGTGCATTCGATCTGGCGTGCGCCGGCGCGAACGCCCGCGAGCGAGTTGGCGACGGCCAGACCCAGATCGTCATGGCAATGGGTCGAGATGACGACCTTGTCCATGCCGGGAACGCGCGTCTTCAGCATCGTGATGAGGTCGAAATACTCTTCCGGCAACGCGTAGCCGACCGTATCGGGAATGTTGATCGTCGTGGCGCCCGCCTTGATCGCCGCTTCGACGACCCGGCAGAGATAATCATGTTCGGTGCGCGTTGCGTCCATCGCGCTCCACTCGACGTCGTCGGTGTAGCCGCGCGCCCGCGTCACCGACGCGACGACACGCTCATACACCTGCTCCTGAGTGAGCTGCAGCTGATGCTGGCGATGAAGCGGCGACGTCCCGATGAATGTATGAATGCGGCCGCGCTTCGCCAGCTTGATGGCTTCGCCTGCCCGGTCGATGTCGTTGAAGTTCGCGCGAGCGAGGCCGCAGATGACCGACTGCTTGGCGAGCTTGGCGATCTCGGTCACCGCCTCGAAGTCGCCTTCCGATGCGATCGGAAAACCTGCCTCGATAACGTCGACGCCCATCTCGTCGAGAAGCTCCGCGACCTGCAGCTTCTCCTCGAACGTCATCGTTGCGCCGGGGCACTGCTCGCCGTCGCGCAAGGTTGTATCAAAAATGATAATCTTGTCTTCGTCGCGCTTCGGCGCGGCTTTGGTCGGGGAAGTCATCGCTTTTCATCCTTTGCCGGGCGACCCTCGGGTCTGCCACGCTCGCTATCAAGCTCAATCGGTGACCGTCTCATCCCCTGGGCACAAACCCGGCGACGGCCGGGTGTCATGCGGCCCAGGGGCCGATAAGGAGAAGAGCCGAAAGCAGGAGATGAGGCGCGATCGAGCTGCCGTGCTCGCCATGCGCGAAGGCACCGGAATCAAACACAAAATCAGCAGCAATGTCGGTCGCGCGCGCCATGAAGGCAGACAATCCAACGAGTTGGCCGAATGATCCGGCCGAACAATCCAGTCCGGGCTGAATAACCGATCTGGCTCCCCAAAATCAAGCCGTTCGACCGTCGCGGCGCTTCAGCCCGGCTAAAACCCGCCGCCTGCGGCAATTTTCATTGCCGCCCAACGGATAATGGCCGCAAAAGCCGTTCAGGGGATGCCATACCGGCAAACGACCATTTTCGGGGGAGACGATCGCGTGACTACAGCCATAGAGCCATCTACGCGGGCAACCACCTATCCGCCGGCCCTCATCGCGCTCCACTGGATCACGGCACTGGTGTTCGTGGGGATTTTCGCCGCCGTCGAGCTGCACGAGTTCTATCCCAAAGGCGATCCGACCCGCGACCTGCTGATGCTTGTCCACAAATCGCTGGGGCTCACGATCCTGTTCCTGGTCGTCGTCCGCATCTTTATCCGGAGCCGCAACCCGGCGCCGTCGATCATTCCCGTGCCCCCGGCATGGCAGACGGCGATCGCCCACAGCACCCATGCGGCGCTCTATGCGGCGATGATCGCAATGCCGCTGCTCGGCTGGCTGATGTCGAATGCCGCCGGCCGCCCGGCGCCCTTCTTCGGCCTCGAACTCCCCTTCATCATCGGCGAGAACAAAGATCTCGCGCGCACCCTCAAAGAGGTGCACGAGTTCATCGGCAGCGCGCTCTATTACGTCATCGGCCTGCACGCGATTGCAGCGCTCGCACATCACCACGTATTCAAGGACAACACGCTTCACCGCATGTTGCCGCAGGCGACGCGCAAATAAGAGATCAGATCTGGAGCGTGCCCTCGGCGACGCGCACGGCATAACCGCCGATCCGCACACCATCGAGCTTGCCGCGCGCTATTGTCATCGTCAGCGAGATCGCGCTCGGACGACCCATTTCGAACCCCTGCTCGATGCCGCGCTTATGCACGCCGTCGGGCAGGGCGTCGAATTCTTGGATGACGTAGGCGAAGCTTGCCGCCGCCGACCCGGTCGCCGGATCTTCGCCGACGCCGAGATCTGGCGCAAACATCCGCGCATGAAAAGCCGATTGACCGCGAACACACTGGCGCGTGTAGAGATAAGCGCCGTTGACACCGCGATCGGTGAACGCCCGCGCCCAATGCTGGGGCGCAATCCTCACCTTCGCCATGGCGTCGAGGTTCGACACCGGCACGAACGCAAACGACGGCACGCTCTGCACGAGCGTGGGCTTATGGTTTTCAAAGGCGATCTCGTTGGGATTGAGCCCAACGGCCGCCGCGATCTGCTCCGGCTCCGACATGATTTCCGGAACGCAGCTGAGCTTCGGAGCGTCGAACTCGCCGAATGATGCCCCGCCCCTTCGCATGCGAATGCCGACGCGCAGGCTGCCGATCTCTTCCTCGAGCGCGATGATCGCGTCGCTCTCGCCGTTCCCGAGCAGCGCACGAAGCTCTGCCAATAGCACTGCCGTGCCGATCGTCGGATGCCCCGCGAACGGCAGCTCCCGGCTCGGCGTAAAAATGCGGATGCGCGCCGTATGCCCAGGCGTCGTCGTTGCCAACACGAAGACCGTCTCGGAGAGATTGAACTCCCGGGCGATCGTCTGCATTTCGGTAGCGCTGAGGCGGTCGGCGCCAAGCACGACTGCGAGCGGATTGCCGCCGAAAGGCCGTTCCGTAAAAACGTCCAAGACATGATACGTGAGCGCCATCGTGCGCCGTACTCCCCGCTGCTTTGCCTGCCCGCCGCGCGAACGGCGCGAATACCCTAAGTGAGCCCAGCGCGAGTATGGACCGTAGCCGTCAACGCGAGCGGGCGGAACCATGCGGCAAGCCTCAGCCGCAGCCAAGCCCTTTTTCGGCCAGCGGAACGGCCTCAGTGCGCGGCGAAAAGCGCTTCCATCGTCGCCCGGGTCGAAGGCAGCATGTTGAGGCGCTCGAGATCGTCGCGATTTGCGACGGGAATAATCGTTTGCAGCTCGGGATCGTCACACGTCGCGTTGTGTTCCTCGACAAGGCGCACAAGCTCGACTGTCGGCACGGGCGCAGAAAAACGAACCGCGAATGACATCTGCGTATCCGACCGCGTGACGATGAAGCCCTCCTCCCTTTGAACGAGCTTCGCGACGTCCCCCATCTCTTCTGCAATCTCCCGTTCGATGCTCCGTGTGATGTCGATCGTGCCGTCAGGAAGCACATCGCGTTCGTCGATAAAGCCCGAAGGCAGACACGCGAAGCCGTAGTTCACGTTGCCCGGCATCTGTTGTCCGAGCAGGTACTCGCCGTCCGATGACCGAATGAGCGCCGATCCAAATCCGTCGAGAACGCCGGCTTCGGGAAAGCCGTGCATCCGCCAGTAGAGATAGCTCTTGAATTCCGTGCGCGTCAGCGTTGCGTAAAGCGCGCCGTCGACGAACTGTACACTGTCGATCAGATGCACGATGCCGTTGAAGTACGCAGGGTTCGTTTTCGTCGCCGCCTGCCAGTGTTCATCGATCTCGCTCGCATGCTCTTGCGCAAAAGGCCAAGCTTCGCCTGAAAGCTTTAACGAGCAATTCGAAACGGATTTAACGCCGTTGGCGAAAGGAAAGCCGGCGTTCGGCATCGCGCGCGCTATCACGGGAGCGCCACCGCGAAACGAGATGCGCGAGCACGTGAGACACAAATAAGTCTCCGTCTGACTAGAACTCGCACCGGCAATTTCAGCTCCCTTTCAAATGCTCGAAGCACAAATATGTTCGGCATTTATCGATGTGAATTCCAATTGCACAAAAACGTTCTAGCCTTGGGTTCAGCCAAGTTTCGTCATGACCCGGCCAAGATTCGGCACGCATATGACACTCACGACAGCGTCGCTGGGGGGCGACAGTCAAGATCTCCCAGCACCTCTTAGCCGGTTTCAGCATCCTGGTGTTGCACCAGGTTTCATTGCGGCGAGGTGTGATGATGGATCACCTGCCGCCCGATGGAAACACCATCGGGCTCACGCAGCGGCCGCGCTGCGTCAGAGCCCCTATCTATCCGAAGAAGCCGTGCAAGCGGCAGAATCGGAAACGGGCGGCAGAGGTCCCCGCTCCTCTGCCGCCCGCGTTAGTCCCAGTCAATTGTCCGAAAGGTCAGTTGGCTGGATTTGACGTAGACCGCCCGCGCTGCCGCACGTTAACCCTCCCCAAAGCGCAGTAGTGCGGGCGGTTCCCGCTGTGGGAAACCCGCCCGTCAGCCGCTGCCGCGATTAGTTCTTGCCCTTATCGACGAGCTTGTTCTTCGAGATCCAGGGCATCATCGCGCGCAGCTTCGCGCCGACTTCCTCGATCTGATGGCTATCGTTCAAGCGGCGCGTCGCCTTGAAGTTTGGCTGCCCCGCCTTGCACTCGAGCATCCAGTCGCGCGTGAAGCGGCCGGTCTGAATGTCGGCCAGCACGCGCTTCATCTCGGCCTTCGTCTCGGGCGTAATGATTCTCGGACCCGTCTTGTACTCACCGTACTCGGCCGTGTTCGAGATCGAGTAGTTCATGTTGGCAATGCCACCCTCATAGATGAGGTCGACGATCAACTTCACTTCGTGCAGGCATTCGAAGTACGCCATCTCCGGCGCATAGCCCGCTTCGACGAGCGTCTCGAAGCCGGCCCGGATCATCTCTACGAGACCGCCGCAAAGCACGGCCTGTTCGCCGAAGAGATCCGTCTCGCATTCTTCGCGGAACGTCGTCTCGATCACGCCCGAACGGCCGCCGCCGATTGCCGACGCATAAGAAAGAAAGAGATCGTGCGCGTTGCTGCTCTTGTCCTGGTGTACAGCGATCAGGCACGGCACGCCGCCGCCCTTCTGATATTCACCGCGCACCGTGTGACCGGGGCCCTTCGGCGCGACCATGCCGACGTCGAGATCCGCACGCGGCTCGATCAAATTGAAATGCACGTTGAGGCCGTGCGCGAAAAGAAGAGCTGCGCCCTTCTTCATGTTCGGCTCGAGCTGCTCTCTGTAGATGTCGGCCTGCAGTTCGTCCGGCGTCAGCATCATGATGACGTCGGCCCACTTGGCCGCGTCCGCGACTTCCATGACCTTGAGACCGGCCTGCTCGGCTTTCTGAGCCGAACCCGAACCCTTACGAAGCGCAATGACGATGTCCTTGACGCCCGAATCCTTGAGGTTCAGCGCGTGCGCATGGCCCTGGCTGCCATAGCCGACGACAGCGACTTTTTTTGATTTGATAAGGTTGATGTCGGCATCACGATCGTAATAGACGCGCATGGGCGGCCTCTCGGGTTCCCCGGTCGATATCGACAGTCGGGCTGGGTTGAAAGCAAGGGGCCCGGATCAGCTATGAGCCGGGGCCCTGAAATCTGGGCGGAACCTACAGAGATCGGGATAAGGATTCAACGGGCCGGGGTGCTACCGACTGCCCTAGCACGAATATTTCTCCGCCCCTTTTTCTCGTCGCCCCGTGCAACAATTAACCGAACCCTAACTGGGAAAAGCGCAGATTTGCGATATCTGACGCCCAATTCGGACCCGCCCCATGCGAACGATCGCATTATTCGGAATTTTGTCTGCCGCTGTAGCACTTGCCGGTTGCGGCAACAGCGCGGCGCCTGTCGCGCCGAAGGCAAAGGCCGAAACGGGGATCTTCATTTCCTCCGGAGATTGCGCCGGCCGCCAGAAGCTCACCATCGATGAGTGCGGACAGGCGATCGATACAGCGGTTGCACTGCATCAGAGCCGGGCCCTGTCCTACAATTCCCTCTCCGCTTGCGCCGCCGCCGAAGGCCCGGACCGCTGCGCAAAGGGCGTCGACGGCAATTACCAGCCGAAACTCCAGGCATTTTTGATCACGTTCAGCCAACCGCCGAGCGCGATGCCGCTTTACGCGACGTCGGACGGCTCGTCCGGGTTCAAAGGGCTCGACAAGCAGAATTTTGGACTGAAAGATGAGCGAAACACTTTCTCGGAATCGGCCGAGGCGTTGGCACACGAGAACGCCCGGCTTGCCAAGAAGAGCTGACGCGCGGCGTCAATCTCTCAAATCATTTCGTGGACGAGCGGCCACAGCGACGCAACGAGCGCAACGGCCATCGCCACGTTGAAAATCCGCATCGATCTCTCGTCCGTGAGCAGCGGCCTGAGCGACGTGCCGAAGAATGCCCACGTCGTGGCCGAGATCAGCGAGACCGCCAGAAAGATTGCGGTCAGCACCGCGGCGTCGAACCAAAGGCTGTCCGGCGAAACGAAGTTGGCGGCAACGCTCAACGCCACCATCCACCCCTTCGGATTGACCCACTGAAAGAGCGCCGCTTCAAAAAACGTCATCGGCCGCGCTTCTGCCGTGACGATTGGGTTGCTCGTGCCGGCCGTCGCGATGCGCCACGCGAGCCACAGCAGATACCCGATGCTCGCGACCCGCAACGTCGTAAAAAGCGTTGGAAATAACAGGAATACGCGCCCGACACCCAGCGCAACGGCCAGGATCATGATCGTAAATCCGATCACCACACCCCAGACATGCGGACGCGTTCGCCTGAAGCCGAAGTTGACGCCGGACGTCAGCAGCATCGTGTTGTTCGGCCCAGGCGTCATCGCCGAGACGAATGCAAACGTCACGAGCGACAGAATGAGGTGCTGAGACAAATGCTGCGACAGCGCGGCAAACCGCGTGCCCCCTCTTGGACTAAGACATCACGGGCCACGTCGCGGGATCGACAGTAAGGATCAGGCGACGGCGCCCCGCCCGATAGCCGCAATGCCCGTACGCGAAACTTCGACGAGCCCAAGCTCCGACATGAGCTGAATGAACGTCTCGATCTTCGACGGCTTGCCCGTGACCTCGAAAACGAAATGCTCGATCGACGTATCGACGACCTTGGAACGGAAAATTTCGGCAAGCCGCAAAGCTTCGATGCGCTTGTCGCCCTTGCCCGCGACCTTCACGAGCGCGAGTTCCCGCTCGATGGAACCGCCCTCTTCCGTCAGATCGCGCACGCGATGCACCGGAACGAGCCGTTCGAGCTGATGCTTGATCTGCTGCAGCACCGCCGGCGTGCCGCTCGTGATCACGGTAATGCGCGACAGGCGCTTCTCGTGCTCAACCTCGGTCACGGTCAACGAGTCGATATTGTAGCCACGGCCTGCAAAAAGGCCGATGACCCGCGCCAGTACGCCCGGCTCGTTATCGACGACGACCGAGAGCGTGCGCGACACGATCTCCTGCGATCTGAGAACGCTCGGCGGCGGCATTTGCTTCGTTAGGTCGGACATCGTCGGTCTCTTGGGTATCGGGTGGAAGTTTGAATCAGGTGAAGGATTCGACCGGCGTGTGGCCGGCCGAATATTCCGGAATGCGCCACGGCTCGACCAGCGCTGCCGCCCGCCATACCTCGAAAGCGGGATGCGCGAGAACGGCATCCATATAGGCTCGGGTCGTCTCCCGCACGGGAATTTGATAGGTGTCGAAGCGCGTGACGACGGGCGCATACATCGCATCGGCCGCCGAGAACGCACCGTAGAGAAAAGGCTGGCTGCCCGCAAAGCGATTGCGCGACTCCGACCAGATATCTTCGATGCGATCGATGCATGCCTGGAGCGGTTCGGTTAACGGCGGCGTCGCAAAACGAGCGCCGAGATGCATCGGGCATCCCTGCCTCAGCGCCTGAAATCCGGCGTGCATTTCGTGCGAGATCGCGCGGGCGTGCGCCCGGGCTTTGGCATCGCGCGGCCAGATCGGAAGCTCCGGAAATTTCTCCGCCAGATATTCGATGATGGCGAGACTTTCCCAAACCGACACGTCGCCGTCGACCAGCGCCGGCACTTTGCCAGACGGCGAATATTCGAGCACGAGGCTGCGGCTCTCGGGCGTCCGCAAAGGAATGATGATTTCCTCGAACGGGACGTTGAAAGCCGACAGCAGAAGCCATGGCCTGAGCGACCACGACGAGTAAAGCTTGTTGGCAATGACGAGCTTCAGCATTGTCGCTAACGGTCGCTGGCCTTGCCGGGATCGGCAGCTGAGCCCGCTTCGCCCGGCTTCCCCGGAAAGACCGACTTCAGGAAGATCGGCATGCCATTCGTATCGACCATCTTCTTGAAGCTCTCGGCTTCCTTGACCGAAATATTATACTGCTTGAACGTGGCGACGAACCGCTGCCCCATGCCACGCGCAATATCTTCCGGCGCCGGCGTGCCCATGCGGACGCGATCGGCTTGCGGAATGCGCGCATAGATCTGCGCCAGCACTTGGCTGTGCATGTAGTCCTGCGCCATGCACGACTCGAGGCCCGCCGAATAGTTGCTGGCGAGCGTTTGCGTCCGGTAGCAGGCGTCGAGGAACTTCAGCACGCCCTGAGAACCTTCGCGGCGATGCAGTTCGGCAAGGCGCTTTGCGGCGTCCTTGATGTTGGCGGCGTGGTCCCAAGTTTCCTTGGCCGCCGACGCCTGGGGCATGGAAACAAGGGTCGCCATGCAAATAGCGGCCACAATGATACCAACCCCGAAGCCAGAGCCCCCGCTTCTCAAACCAGTACCTTTCCTGCATCGTCGATAGCCCGTTCGACTTCTTCGTCGGTAATGTTCTCGCCGAGCAGCATCTCGTTGTGGCCCTTGCCCGATGGGATCATCGGGAAGCAGTTCGCGAGCTTGGCGACACGGCAATCGAACATCACCGGGCCGTCCGTATTGATCATCTCTTTGATCGCATCGTCGAGATCCGCCGGATCCTCGCAACGCATGCCCTTCCAGCCATAGGCTTCGGCAAGCTTCACGAAATCCGGAAGCGCCTCGGTATAGCTTTCCGACAAGCGGTTGCCGTGCAGCAGCTGCTGCCACTGGCGCACCATGCCCATGTACTCGTTGTTCATGATGAAAACTTTGACCGGCAGGCGGTATTGAACTGCCGTCGAGCACTCCTGAATGTTCATCAGGATCGACGCGTCGCCCGCAACATCGATGACGAGCGACCGCGGATGCGCAAGCTGGACGCCGATAGCAGCAGGCAATCCATATCCCATCGTGCCTAATCCTCCGGACGTCATCCAGTGATTGGGGTCCTCGAACTGGAGGAATTGCGCCGCCCACATTTGATGCTGGCCGACTTCGGTCGTGAAGAACGTGTCGCGATTCTTCGTCAGCTCCTGCAGACGCTGACACGCGTACTGCGGCATGATGATGTCTTTGGAGTTCTTATACGCAAGCGATTTTTTCGCGCGCCAGCCATCGATCTGCTTCCACCAGGTCTTATGCGCCGCCTTGTCGAGGGTCGGCGCTTTCGCCTTCCAGATCCGCAGCATGTCTTCGAGAACGTAGGCGCAATCGCCGACGATCGGCACATCGACCATGATGTTCTTGTTGATCGACGACGGATCGATATCGACGTGGATCTTCTTCGATCCCGGCGAAAAAGCATCGACGCGGCCGGTAATGCGGTCATCGAAGCGCGCGCCGATGTTGATCATCACATCGCAATCGTGCATCGCGAGATTGGCTTCGTACGTCCCGTGCATGCCGAGCATGCCGAGCCACTGCTTGTCGGATGCGGGATACGCGCCGAGGCCCATCAGGGTCGACGTGATCGGATAGCCCGTCAGCCGCACGAACTCGCGCAACAGCTGGCTCGCCTTCGGACCCGAGTTGATGATGCCGCCGCCGGTATAGAACACCGGCCTTTTAGCATTGGCGATGAGATCCACCGCTTCGCGCACGGCCGTCTGTTCCGGCTTCAGCTTCGGCCGATAGGTCTTATGCTGAATATTCGACGGGCCGACGTAGTTGCCGAGCGCAAACTGCACGTCTTTCGGAATGTCGACGACGACGGGACCCGGACGGCCCGTACGCGCGATGTAGAACGCCTCATGCAGGATCCGCGCGAGGTCGTTGACGCTTTTGACGAGCGTGTTGTGCTTGGTGCACGGCCGCGTGATGCCGACGGTATCGCATTCCTGGAAGGCATCGTTGCCGATCAGATGCGTCGCGACTTGGCCCGTGATGCACACGAGCGGAATGGAATCCATCAAGGCATCCGTCAGGCCCGTCACGGCATTGGTCGCGCCCGGCCCCGACGTTACGAGGCAGACGCCGACCTTCCCGGTCGACCGCGCATAGCCTTCGGCCGAGTGCAAGGCCCCGCCTTCCTGGCGAACGAGAATGTGCCGGATCTTCTCCTGCTTGAAGATCTCGTCGTAGATCGGAAGGACGGCGCCGCCCGGATACCCGAAGATCAGCTCGACGCCCTGATCGGCGAGAGCCTGCAAAACGATTTCGGCGCCGGTCATCGTGCGTGCCATGAATAACTCCTTCGCCGGCAAAAGCCTGCAGGCGGTTTCAAAGGTCGGGGGAAAGTAGGGGTCCGAGCCTAATTGGTCAACGCTAACGCTGAATAAATGCGAAAATATCGCGCAATGAACTTGCCGTTTCTTTCGTCGAGACCCAACTCCACGTAATCATATTTCTCTTGAGCCAAGTTTCCTGCCGTTTGATGTATTGCCGGGTCTCCGCTTTTGCGAGCTCCCGCGCCTCATCCTCGCCGATCTCACCCGCAACGAGCCGCAAAAGCGGCCGGACGCCGATCGCCCGCATCGCCGGAAGTTCAGGATCAAGTTGCAGAAGCGACAACGCCCGCGCCTCGTCGAGCGCCCCCTCCCGCATCATCCGATCGAAACGAGCATCAGCCCGCGCATGGAGTTCGGCGCGGTCGCCAGAAACCGCGAAGCGAACCGTCTCGGTTTCATCGATCACCGGCTCGCCCCGCAATGATTGCCACTCGGCGAGCGATCGCCCGGTCGATTGGATAACCTCGAGCGCCCGTACGATCCGTTGCGTATCGGTCGGAGCCAGGCGCTCCGCCATGACCGGATCGACCCGCAGAAGCTCGCCGTGCAAGGCTCCCGCGCCCCGCTCCTCGCCCGCCCTGCGCCAGTAGTCGCGAACGTCGGCCGCTATGTCGGGTATGGGCGAAAGCCCCTCGATCAGCGCCTTGAAATAGAGCCCCGTGCCCCCGACGATGACCGGACGCCGCCCCTCGCTCCGCGCCTTGGCGATGGCCGTTGCCGCGTCGCGGACGAAGCGCCCCGCGGAATAGGCTTCCCCCGCCGGCACGAACCCGTAGAGCGCATGAGGAACGCGGGCTTCTTCTTCCACTGACGGCCGCGCCGAGAGTATGCGCAGCTCCCGATAGACCTGCATGCTGTCCGCGTTGATGATCTCGCCGCCGGTGTGCTCGGCAATCGCCATCGCAAGCACAGACTTGCCGCTCGCCGTCGGCCCCGCGATCAAAATAGGCTTTGTGTGATTTTGGGCTGCGCTCATGCAAAGGCCTCCTAGCGCACCCATCGGGGCGGCGCTAGGAGGCCCAAGTCAGATCGCGATCTGAAAGCCCTGAAGCAGGCTCAGTAATTCAGAATGGTCCTGACGCCGACAACGGCGGCATTGGGGATCTGCTTCAGATCGTCGGCATCGCTGCCGACGCGGCCGCCGGGGTTCCAGATGTATTGGAAGTCTGGCGAGATAGCGAAGCCAGGACGGATCTTGGCGAGATAGTTGAGTTCGATCACGGACTCGAAATTCGAGATCACGTCCGAAGTGAAGTCGCCGTCCGGATCGGTCTGCGCTTGGCTGAGCTTGCTCGAGATGTGGCCGTAGCCGAACGCGGCGCCGAAGGCGTCTTCCTTGCGCCCTGGCACGAAGCCGGTGAAGACGATGCCCGTGTCGACATACGTATCGATCAGGTTCTGTTTGTCCGGGCTACCCGACAGCCGCAGGAACGCATTGACCGCCTTATCGTCCGCACCCTTCCAGATCTGCTGGTCGATGATGCCGTAGATTCCGTAGCTGGTGTCGAGAACGGTCGGATTGAGGAACTCCGGCGCGTAGTGATTGAACTGCTTCCAGCCACCGAGCTTGAAGGTGCCGGGCAGGCCGGCATCATACTTGAACTGCGCTTCGACCATCAGCAGCGGCGCGTCCTGAAGACGGAATTCCACGCCGTGATTGTTGTCCTTTTGCGGGTTCTCCGAAAAAGGATCGGCCGGGCTGCCGTTGAAGACGGCGGCCAAAATGTTGAGGTTGTCGGTCGGCTGGTACTGCAATCGCACGCCAAGCGAAGCCAGCGGATACCCAGGTCCGCCCGCCGCCTGATCCGCAGCCGTAATGCCGGGCCAGCCGAACGTGCCGTTGATGAACTGCGAAGCCGTGTCGCTGATGAAGAATTCGGTATCGGCGGCGATCGAACCAACCTTGATTTTCACTTTGTCCTGCAGCAGCGACTGCTCCAGCCACAGTTCGTCGAGCCGGAACGTTTCGTAGCCCTCGATATTGCTGACCGCGAAGATGTTGCCGACGCGCTCGGTTGAAGCACCGATGCCGTGGATATAGAATGCGTTGGCGTGGATGACGGCGCCCTTCCAGCCCACGAGCTTCTCGAGGTCGATGTCGGTGTGGACATCGAAACGGCCGTCGAAGTTCGAGCCCTGCGAGTTGCCGCCCGACGCAACGTTCCAGTATTCGCCAATCCAGTTGACGCCATACGTGATGCCGCGGCTCGCGAATGCGGCGCGCACCGGATCATTCCAGCCGGCAGCGAACGAGTCTTCCGGAACGCCGCTGATGGATGCCTCTTCCGCCCGTGCCTCAGTAGACATGACCCCGGTTGCTATGCCCCCGGTTGCCGCGGTCAGCGTGCCCAACGCCAAGACCGGCAAAAGGCCGGACGAAACTCTCAATCGCATCGATGTACCCCCAAGAAGTCAACGCCCGGCACATAAACAAGCCGCACGCGAACCCCACCCCCTCGAACCCTGCCGCGGGCTCAACTCCGATTTAGAAGAAGATACTTGACCACTCTCGTCAACATTGGATCGCGGAAATGCTATGAGCGCAACATTCTCGGGTCATGCGCTGTTGCCCTTTTGCCATTGTTTTGTCCGGGCACGGAAAAGCAGTGCCCGGAAGTCGCAGGAGAAACTCCCGGTCCGCGTCACAAAACTGCGCACCGCCTGTCGCAATCCCGAATCATTTTATCGAAAGATCGCGCTCTCCGGGTGGCGTTTTGCCAAATGGCAGTTCACGTCCAGTCAGCCGCCACCATAGGTCCGAGGCGCGCGGGCGGAGCCGCTTCCATGCTCGTTGGACATTCGCCACGACCCGCGCCTTGACGATGCGCCCGTACCGCCAGACCCACGACGCCYGTATCTGCGCGAACAGCGCGTCTTTCCACGGCATCAGCCAATTGAAGCCACGGGCGAACCAACCGATCTGCATGAGCGACGGCTTCGTCAGAATAAAGATCCGCGCAAGGATCGCCGTCGAAGCCAGCTTCGCGCCGATGAACAACAACGTCGCCGTCGCGAAATGGCCGTTGGCGAGCAGCCATACGGCGACGAACTTCAGCGGCAGCAGCAGCGATGTCGGCAGCGCCAGCGCGACGAGGGCCGCATAGGGAGGCAGCCCGGCGACGAACCGCTCCACCGCCGCGATTGGCGCGAATTTCGCGAGCCGCCCGATAAGCTCGGAAAGCGGGCGCCATCCCCATTCCTCGAAGAGGATGATCAGCGCCGCGACGACATTGAGGGCGGCGATCAATGGTCCCCGCACGATCGACCAGAAGGTCCTCAGAAGCTCGCGCATGGTCCAAAGCGCAATGACCGACCCGCGCCAGATCGCACTCAGAACCCGCCCTGCCGTCTCCTTGAATTCCTGACCGTCCAAGCGTCCAATTCCTTGCAAAAAACCGGACACCGCCGGTCGAAAGGCCAAATTTAACACCCGATGATGAACCGGGGATAAGTTTTGCCGGAATTGATGCCAAGCCCCCGCTCGCGACAGGCTCTTACCCAAAACCCAGGTCAACGCGCCGCGCAAAAAAGACCTGCACGTCCATCTCCATGATTGATTACTTTTTCCGTATAGAATAGGGTCCAGTACTAGAGCTAAGCCACACGCTTCCCAGAACGGCTAAAGGCTGAACTCGCAACTAGCCCCGAGATGGCTCTCCCGGCCCCTATCTCGGGGCTAGTTTTTTGCCGAAAGTTGCGGTCACTCTTCCCCGGCTCACCGGGGCGAACGCGAGATTTCGGCCAATGGCATATTTACTGGAAGAGCAGCGGCACGACGTATACCGCGCCACGGGACAGCACACCTATCTGGGCAACGGTGACGTGTTCGTCCCGCGCTCCCTGGCGATCCGTTTCACAACGCGCGACGAAGCCGAGACGAAGCGGAAAAAACTGCCCCGTCCCGACGGCTGGAAAGTCGTCGAAGCCTAGCGCCACTCGCTGATTGATCGCCGCCGCTCGAAAGCCGCCGCTCGGTTTTACGCCGGCTCGCCGGCTTCTTCGAGCGCATGCGCAAGTTCTTCGCGTGCCTTCTCGGCCTGCCGCTGACGCGCCCAGAGGCTCGCGTAAAGCCCGTTCTTCGCGATCAGCTCGCCGTGCGTGCCCTGCTCCGCCACGCGGCCCGCCTCCAAGACCAGAATGCTGTCCGCATGGATGATCGTCGACAAACGGTGCGCGATGACGACCGTCGTCCGGTCTTTCGAAACGCGGTCCAGCGCGTCCTGAATTTCCCGTTCCGTATGGCTGTCGAGCGCGCTCGTCGCCTCGTCGAGCAACAGGATCGGCGGCGCTTTCAAAATCGTACGCGCAATCGCGACGCGCTGCTTCTCGCCGCCCGAGAGTTTGAGCCCCCGCTCACCGACCATCGTGTTGTATCCATCCGGAAGCCCGCGAACGAAATCGTCGATCTGCGCGAGCTTGGCAGCCGCATAGACTTCCGCGTCCGTAGCATCGGCCCGGCCGTACTTGATGTTGTAGAAAATCGTATCGTTGAACAGCACCGTATCCTGCGGCACGACTCCGATGGCAGCCCGCAACGAATGCTGGCTCACGTCTCGAATGTTTTGCCCGTCGATCGTGATCCGGCCACCCGTCACGTCGTAGAAACGCAGCAGCAGCCGCGCGACGGTCGACTTGCCCGCCCCCGACGGCCCGACGATGGCGACCATCTTGCCCGCCGGCACATCGAACGAAACGTCCTTCAAAATCACGCGCTCCGGATCGTACGCGAACCCGACGTGATCGAACCGGATCGCTCCGCCCGACACTTTGAGTTCCTTCGCACCGGGCTTGTCGGCGACCTCGGGGTTCTGCTCGAGCACTTCCATCATGCGCTCGATGTCGGTCAGCCCCTGTTTGATCTCGCGATACACCATGCCCATGAAGTTGAGCGGCATGAAGAGTTGCAGCATCAGCAGGTTGACCATCGCGAAATGACCGACCGTATCCTTGCCGGCCACGATGTCTGTCGCCGACATCACGAGACAGATCGTCAGCGCGATTGTGAAAATGACCGCCTGGCCGGAGTTCAAAACCGCGAGCGACGTGTAGGTCTTGATGCTCGCTTTCTCGTAAGCGGCCATCGACCTATCGTAGCGCGCCGCTTCCCGCCCTTCCGCGCCGAAGTATTTCACGGTCTCGTAATTGAGAAGACTGTCGATCGCCTTCGTGTTGGCGTCCGTGTCGCTCTCGTTCATCGCCCGGCGGATCGAAAGCCGCCAGTTCGTCGCCTTCACCGTGAACCACAGGTAGGCGGCGATCATCAGCACGATGGTCGCGATGTAGCGCCAGTCGAACTCGTAAGCGCAGACGGCGATGATCATCAGAAATTCGACGATGGTCGGGATGAGCGTCATCAGCGCCATGCGGCTGATGTTCTCGATCCCCGTCCGGCCGCGCTCCAGAACGCGCGTCAGTCCACCCGTCTTGCGTTCGAGGTGGAACCGCAGCGACAGCCGGTGCATATGCTCGAATGTCGACAGCGCAAGCTTTCTGACCGCATGCATCGCAACGCGCGCGAACATGCCTTCGCGGACCTGCACGAGCAGCGACATCACGATCCGCGCAATGCCGTAGAGAATAGTCGCCACCACCGGCGCGCCGATGAGCCAGGGCAGCGTCTGGCTGCTCGACACGTGGCCGCCGGTCGACGCGACGAGCGCATCCGTCGCCCACTTGAGCGTGAACGGCACCGTGACCGTCACGCCCTTGGCAATGACGATAATGGCGAACGACCAGAGGACCGTCCGCTTGAGGTCCGGCCGGTCCTCGGGCCAAACATAGGGCCAGAGAGCTTTCAGAACCCGAGATGTCTCGGCGGATGGGGTAATGCGCGCCAGCAATCCATCGCGGACCGCCGCGCACCAATTGACAAAGGCGCTTTGCATTGGGCTTCAGATAGGATCACGCGGCGCGAAAGTCCATCACAGTTACCGCCGGGGCAGATAAAGCCGCTCGCACGGATGGATCAGGTTGGGATCGCGGATAACGTCCTGGTTCGCGCGGTAAATCCGGCGGAAATACCAACCGTCGTGATAGTGCCGAAGGGCGATGAGCCACAGGTTGTCGCCGCGTGCGACCGTATAGCGGCCGGGCAGCAAGACCTTGTGGCCCGCAAGCCGGCAGCGGCCCTGCCGCGGTTGCCTGACCCAGCGCTTCACGACCGGACCACGCTTATGCGCCGATTGATTGGCCCCCCTGTTGACTGAGCGAATGGCTGAGCGATTGCTCGCTTGCCTGTGAAGGCGAGCGTGATGAGGGCGCGGCTTGCGCTCTGCCACTTTGGCATCGCTTTCGTCGGAGGATTTACCTTCGACTTTCTTCGCGGGCTGCACGCCACTGACCGACGGCTGCTCGGTCGCGCTCGGCGCAGCCGCGACGCTGGTCTCGTCCTTTTCCTCGGCCTCGTCCTCGACCATCGCCTGCTTGCTCGGATCCGGGGTCTGAGGGGCGAGTGCCTGCGGAGCGAGTGCCTGCTTGGCTTCCGCGTCTTTCTTGGCGGCCACTTCCGCCGCGCGTTCTTTTTCTGCGGCCTCGCTTGCGGCGGCAATCTTTGCCCGGGCCTCAGCCTCCTGAGCGGCCGCAGCCTTAGCGGCTTCCTCATCCGCCAGCCGCTTCGCTTCCGCTGCCTTTGCCTTCGCCTCTTCCACAGCCTTGGCTTCTTCCGCAGCCTTGGCTGCCTCGGCTTCTCTCAAGGCTTGCTGCTTGGCTTCCGCCTCCTTTGCCTCCGCCGCTCTTTGAGCAGCAGCCGCTTCAGCCGCCTGCCTCTCGGCGCTCTCTCGCTCTTTTGCCGCCGCGGCCGCTTTCTGAGCTGCCTCCTTCGCAGCCGCGACCTCCGCCGCCTTTTGCTTCGCCGCTTTCTCTTCCTCGGCGAGCCGAAGTTCAGCCTGCCGCTTTTGCTCCTCCGCGCGCCGCTTTTCTTCCGCCGCTTTCCGCTCCTCGTCGATACGAGCCACTTCCGCTTCGCGCGCCTTGGCTTCCTCCGCAGCCTTCGCGGCGGCATCGGACAGGTCGCGCTGATGCTTGGCTTCAGCCTCGGCCGCCATTTTGGCCTGCGCTGTACTGATCGCCTCTTCCGCGCGTGCCGCAGCAGCCGCTGCGTCCTCGTCCTTCACCTCTTCGACCTTGCGCGCGATCGCATCGCCCGCGACAGCCGACGGCGTCGACAACCGGCGAATGATCGTCGACTGAAATTCGCGATTGGCGCGCGCCAGCCAGTCTTGCACGCGATCGGCAATCCCAAGATCCTTCGGCGGCCATACGCTCTGAGCGAGATCGCTGTCCTTTTCGGACGAAACGTCGGCGTCGGAGGGATCAGTCTCGGGCGGCCGGACATCGATCTCTCGCGCATCGGAGCCTGTAGCATCGGAGCCTGTCGGCGCGTCAGGCCGGCGCGAAACGTCCTCGGCCAGCACGGGAAGCAGATCTTCGGCATCGAGCGTATCTTCGCTATCGATCGCGACCGGGGGAAACTCGCCGGCGATGATGACAGTTGTACCRCTGGACGCCGTATCCCCCCGATCAATGGCGGCCCCGAGCGGCAGCGGCAGCAGCCCGGCAAGGACGAGAAGCGCGGCGACGGCGCCAGCCCGCGCGCTTACGATCGCGGTTTTCTTCGCGGAAACCGTGGCTTCGTCATTTTTCATAACATCGCCTTTTAACTCGACTATGAACTAAGCACACGTGTCACGCTCTCGCCAAGCCCCAGAGCTACGACAGCGTGAAAATTCCTCTTGAACGCACCGCGCGCCCCGCAAAAGCGGCATGCGTCCTATTCATACTCTGGTGGCCCGGCAGCGAACCCCCAAATACTGATGCTACATCGTTTGAGAATGGATCGAGAATGAATGAAATGACAAAAATGGCCGGCACACCGGCCAGCGATAATAATTCCACACCCCCCTCAACAATCGAAGGCGTCTGCGTTTATTGCGGCTCCGGAAAGGGCCTGAACACCGCTTACACCGTGGCCGCACGCAAGCTCGGCAAGGCGCTCGCCGACAATGGCATCCGCCTGATCTACGGCGGCGGCAGCCTCGGCCTGATGGGCGAGGTCGCCCGCTCCGCGCTCGGTGCCGGCGGCAAGGTCACGGGCATCATCCCCGAATTCCTCGGCAACCGCGAGTTGATGCTGAGAGACGTCGACGAGCTGATCGTCGTCGAGAACATGCACACGCGCAAGCAGCTGATGTTCGATCGCGCCGACGCATTCGTGGCGCTTCCCGGCGGCGTCGGCACGCTCGAGGAACTCGTCGAACAGTTGACGTGGTCCCAGCTTGGCCGTCACGCGAAGCCGATCGTCATCGCCAACATCGACGGTTTCTGGAATCAGTTCCTGAAGCTTCTCGAGCACATGAAGCAGGAGACATTCATTCGCGACGGCCTCGACGTGCGCTTCACCGTTGTCGATAAGGCCGAAGACATCCTCCCCGCGATCCTCAAAGCTGCGAAGCTGCAAAAACCTGACAGGGAAGAGCAAGTGCTTGATAGGTTCTGACGAAACAAAGGGACGGCTACGACTTCTCCGCGCTGTGAAAAAGCTCGTCGAACATACTTGAGAGCGTCGCGACTCCGTCTGGCGAGAGATGACCGTCATCCGAATACATTGCCTTGCCATTGATGCTGTAATGGCAAGCGTTCGGATCGCATAAACTAAGGTGCGGATAGACGACGCGGACGTGAGGGATCGTCGCTAGCCGCGCTAGCAAGGGAAGAACGAGACGCTCATGCTCGGCAAACTCCCGCAATGTCAGTTCCGGAGGTAGAGGTAGATTCCACGCGATATGGCGCGCCATAGCCGGGCCAACAGCGAATTTCTGGTTCGGAACCGGACCCACCAGGACGACTTCCTTGTTTTGCGCAACGAGGCGGTTGACGATCTCCTCGAGTACGCCGCCGAAAACTGAGCCATCCGCGAGCACGCGCGTCCCGTACACAACGGGATTTCCACTGCCGTCGCGCACCGTGCTGTTCGCGAATGCCGACCATCGCGCCACAAGAATGACACGCCGGATACCAGGCTCACCGATGGCTTTGAAAATAGCTTCGTTGTGAGGGCGGCAGTTCCTGCTCGCCAAGCGTCGGTAGAACGTGACTCCAAGCAGCGGGGGGCATCCCGGGGCTGCCGCTATGACTGCGCCTTGGCCGGTCTTGCTATGAAAGCTAATAAAGCCCGGGATGAGGGCCTGGGCGAAACTGTCACCCCACAAGACGGTGTCAGGCGTGCTGCCATCGTTGCCGATGAGATAGGTATCGTGAGTCCACCCTGGCTGGCGCTTCAATCCCAACACACGCCCCGAAACCGTTCTCCTGAACTGCATCGCATCGATCGCAGCCGGCCAGCTTTGCAGCCAGTGCGGACGGACGATGATGACGGCAGATGCCCCAACGAGCGTTAGGACAGCGGTGGCTCCAGCACGGAACACCGTTTTCGTCGAAATGGCGCCGGAGCGCCGGAAGGGCTCCTCGATAAAACGCCAAGACAAGGCCCCGAGACAGACGCTCGCTACGGCAAGGCCCATACGCGCGTCCGTCGCGTGCGGTGCTTCGGCTCCGAAGACATCCGGAAAACGATATTGGCAGAGCACCAGTAATGGCCAGTGCAAGAGATAGATGGAATAGGAAATCAGCCCAATCCCAATCATCGGTGACGACGAGAGCAGGCGCGCCACGAACGACTTTTGGGGCGTCATGCCGGAATGAATGATAAGAGCAGCCCCCAAACAGAGCGGCACTGCTGCCAGTCCGGGAAACAGCGTATCATCATCGTAAAAGAAATAGCTGAAGGCGATTAGCAACACGCCCGTCGCCGCTTCGGCCTCGATTGCCCAGCGGCGCGACGGCGGCGGCAGAGCAGCAAACGCAAGCAGCGTTCCTATTCCTAACTCCCAAACCCGACCGAAGGTCGAGAAAAAGGCGGGTTCCCGTGCGCGCGCTACACTGAAGCCGCTGTACGCAAGTGAAAGCACCGCAACCGCCAAGAACAGCGGCGATAGACGCTTTCTTGCGAACTTGAAGAGCAGGAGAAGCGTCAGCGGAAACACGATATAGAACTGCTCCTCGACTCCAAGCGACCATGTGTGGAGAAGCGGCTTTTCGGTCGCCGCGCCGTCGAAGTAGCCGTTTCGGCTTTGGAAATAAAAATTCGACACGGAAAGAACGGCTGCGAGCAGACTGCGGCCATAATTCTTGTAGTCCAGCGGAAAAAGAACGAACAAGGCCGCGAGCGTCGTCACCGAAAGGCAGACAACGAGAGCCGGCAATATTCTGCGGATGCGCCGAACGTAGAACTGCGTCAGGGAAAACGTGCCGGCCTCGAGTTCGGACTTGACGATCCCGGCAATCAAAAAACCCGAAATGACGAAGAAGACATCGACGCCGCCGTATCCGCCTGGAACGGCGAGGCCGAAGTGATAGCCCAGCACACCTAAAATCGCGACGGCGCGCAGACCGTCGATGTCGGCGCGATGCGCTCTAGTGGATAACAGCGCGGTCTGAAAAATCCCCCGGCCCTTGTCCAACGCCTCCGACCCTTCCCCAGCTCCCCTGGTTAGAAGTTTGCATAGAGTTCCGGAGAGGGACAGCTCTAAAGGGGCTTGCTTGTGGTTAAGTGCATGGCAAGAAGCGCTGCGCACCGACCACACAGTTGCGTGCGGGCCGCTTCCCTTCTATCAGCGCGTATGGCCAAAACGACCGCAGATCCGCTCCCGCCCGTTGCCCGCATCCCAGCCGCCGACATCGCGAGCTACATCGACCGCATGCGCGCGGGCGAACGCCGCGCCATCTCAACGGTGATCACCGAACTTGAACGGCTGTCAGAAGCCGCACCCGGATTACTTCAGGCGCTGCAGCCGCATCTCGGACACGCGCTCGTCGTCGGATTCACAGGGCCGCCCGGCGCCGGCAAATCGACACTCGTCAACGCCGTCATCGCGCATCTGAGACAGCACGGCCGGACCGTCGGCGTTATCGCCGTCGATCCGTCGAGCCCGATCTCGGGCGGCGCTATACTCGGCGATCGCATCCGCATGACGGCGGCGTTGGATGACGACGGCGTCTTCGTACGCTCACTCGCCTCGCGCGGTTATCTCGGCGGCCTCTCACCTGCTGCCGTCCGCATCATCGACGCACTCGACGGCGCGGGCTTCGATATCGTGCTGCTGGAAACCGTCGGCACTGGACAGAACGAAGTCGACGTCGCGGAAGTTGCCGACATCCGCGTCGTCATCGCCGCGCCTGGAATGGGCGATGACATTCAGGCGATGAAGTCCGGCCTTCTGGAAATCGCCGACATCATCGTCGTCAACAAAGCCGATCGCCCCGGTGCTGAACAAACGATGCAGCAACTTGTCGGCGCACTGTCGATCCGCGCGATGGCGGCCGAAAAAGTCCCCGTGTTGAAGACGAGCGCGCTGAGCGGCGATGGCGTTCCCGCACTCGTCGAAGCGTTCGACGAAATCGGCACGCGCGTGATCGCCGATGGCGCGATCACGAGAAGGCGTCGCAGGGCTCGCTATTTGATCGCGCGCGCCGCCGCCGACATCGTCGCCGCACGCATCAAGTCCGGCGGCAAGGAAGGTCTCGATCCGCTCGCGGATGCCGTTCTCTCAGGCACGATGACACCGGACAAGGCAGCACGCCGCTTGCTCGAATAGCGAATCGGGCCACCTCGGCAACAATCCGCGCCCGATCTTTACTTTTTCCACAGGCTTGTCGCGCAGCGCACGCAGCAATTTGCTAATCGTGCCCGATCGAGTTTTCTGATTTCGAGACGGGGGTAAATAAACATGCGACGAGGCGTTCTCGCCGGGTTGGCGACAGCAGCGATCATGGCATCGGCCGGTCAGGCAGCAGCCGACAATCTCACTGGCATCGAGCTGCGAGGGCTACTCGCTGGACGGACGATTTACATCTCGGCGCCGTTCGGATCGGTTCCCATCCGCTACAATCCCGGCGGCACGATGAGCGCCAAATCAAAAGCGATGGCCGTCCTCTCTGGCGGCATCAGCGAAGACCGCGGAACCTGGCGCATTTCCGGCAACCAGTTCTGCCAGCGCTGGAACCTCTGGCAGGCGGGCCGCGAGCAATGCTTCTCCGTCACGCGCACAGGCTCGACGCTTCGCTGGGCCAGCAACGACGGCATGACCGGCACCGCGTACTAACCGCTCGTCTCGCGTTGGCGGCCGGCTCCCGGAACGGGAGTCGCCAACGCCCAATATCAAAGCCACCTGCGCCGCTTGAAATAGAGATACGGCAGGATCGCCGAGACGACCATCATGCCCAGCGCGAACGGATATCCGAGGCCCCACCTGAGCTCCGGAATATCGGCGAAGTTCATGCCGTAGATGGATGCGACCAGCGTCGGCGGCAGGAACACCACGGCCGCGACCGAGAAGATCTTGATGATCTGGTTCTGCTGCAGATTGATGAGCCCGAGCGTCGCGTCGAGCAGGAAATTGACCTTGCTCGACAGGAACGTCGCCTGATCTGTCAACGCGACCACGTCCCGATACAAAACCTTGCTGCGCGCCTTGGCGTCCTTCGTAACCTTCTTGTCCTGCTGATCGACGCTGGTGTGATAGGTCAGCACGCGGTTGATGCTGACGAGACTTTCGCGGACCTTCGTCAACAGATCGCCGTCCTGGCCGATCCTCTCGATCGCCGCTTGCAGATCGTCGCTGGAAGGGGATGCCTTTTCCTTCGCCTTCCCGCCCCTGCGAAACACTTGCCGCGAAACCTGATCGATCCCTGTTCCAACGCGCTCAAGAGCATCCGCCATGCGATCGAGCAGCGCTTCGATCAAGCCCATCATGATCTGCTCGCCGTTCCCGACGGGCACGGCATTGGAACGCTGCGCGCGCACGACGAAATTGGCGAAGGCCTTGGGCTCCGCATAGCGAACGGTCACGAGCGTGGTGCCCTTGAGCACAAACGTGATCGGCGTGTTGATCGGCTCGTCGCTTTCGAGCTGAGACGCAGCAGTCAGCGTCATGAACTCGGCGCCGTCCTCCTGATAGAGCCGGGCGGAGACTTCGATCTCCTGCATCTCCTCCCGCGTCGGCAGCGAAATTCCGAGCAACTGCTCCACATAGCGGTTGTCCTGCGGAGCCGGATTATAGAGATCGATCCAAAACGGAAGATCGATCACCCCCGCATCGGCCTCAATGCCTTCCTGCGCCAAAACGAGATGCGAATTTTCGCGGCGATAGCTGCGCAGCATGTATAGGCCCTTCCGGTTCTCGGCCGCCGCGCAGCCGTCCAAGCGGGCCCGATATCAGGCGAGCTGGAAGGATACGGGCGAAATCGAAGTATCGCTTCGACTGTCGCAGTCCATTTGTTTTGATCCTCGTATCCGGGCCGACGGAAGAGCAGGCATGCTTTCAGGCGACCGCGGTCGGCCGGGAACCTACTCTCGCGCTTTGTCTTTTTCCAGGGGGGTCTTGAGAGTTAATCGGCCTATGCCACCGCGAGCCGGCTGTGCCTGATGGAATACGCGAAGTAGATGACGAGCCCGAGCGCCAGCCAGACGATGAAACGCAGGTGCGTTTCGAACGGCAGGAAGCCGATCAGCGCGCCGCAGGAAAGGATGCCGAGCACGGGAATGATGAGGCCGCCCGGCATCTTGAAGGGCCGCGGCAGATCCGGATGCGACATCCTGAGCGCAATCACACCCGCGCACACGAGAACGAACGCCGCGAGCGTCCCGATGTTCACGAGCTCCGCGAGAATGCCGAGCGGAAGGAAGCCGGCCATGATCGCCATGACGAAGCCGACGATGACCGTCGTGCGAACGGGCGTATGCGTACGGCGGTTGACCACGGAAAAATATGGCGGGAGCAGTCCGTCTCGCGACACGCCGACGATGATGCGCGTCAGAGCGTAGTAGAGGACGAGCATGACGGTCGTCAGCCCCGTGATGACGCCCGCGGCCACCAGCGCCGAAGCCCAGTTGTACCCGATCTTTTGAAGCGCGAACGCAACGGGCGAGGACACATTGAGTTCGGTGTAATTGACGATGCCGGTCAACACCCCCGAAACGACGATGTAGATGATCGTGCAGAAGATCAGCGAGCCTATCAGGCCCCGCGGCACGTCGCGTTGCGGGTCCCGGGCCTCTTCGACTGCCGTCGACACCGCATCGAAGCCGACGTAGGCGAAGAAGACGAGAGACGCGCCCGCCAGAATGCCGACCGGCCTGCCTTCTGCATTGTGGTCAAACCAGCCGAACGGTGCGAACGGCGTCCAGTTCTCGGGGTGGATATTGAAGATAGCGACGGCCAGAAAAATCGCGATCGTCCCAAGCTTCACCGCCACCATCGCCGCATTGATCCGCGCGGTCTCCTTCACCCCGACGATCAGCATGATCATCAACAGGAAGACGATGCCGAACGCAGGAAGGTTCACGATCCCGCCCGCAAAGGGCCCCTTCGTGAGCTCCGGCGGCAGCCCGAGGCCGATGGCCGTCAGCGCGTTGTTGAAATAGCCTGACCAGCCGTTGGCGACCGCCGCAACCGACACGCCATATTCCAGGATGAGGTCCCAGGCGATGATCCAGGCGATGAGTTCACCGAAGGCCGCGTAACTGTAGCCGTAGGCGCTGCCGCAACCGCCGACGCTTGAAGCAAGCTCGGCATAGGACAGCGCCGCAAATCCGCACGCCAATCCCGCGACGACGAAGGACATCACGACGGCAGGGCCCGACTGCGTTGCCGCCGCCACCCCGGTCAGGACGAAAATACCGGTTCCGATGATCGCCCCGATGCCGAGCAGCGTCAGATCGAGCGCGCTCAAGACCCGCTTCATACCGAAGTCCGAGTCGTCGTAGGCGACAGATTTCTTACGAAAGAGATCGGCCATGCGCGGGTCCCTCATGATCTGGACGTCTTTGGTCACAGGACATTTTGGCGCTGGATGACCTTCCCCGCTCGGACGGCAATTCCCCCGCCGCCACGCCCGTCAGGACTCCACACGCTTCATTGCGACCTTCGCCCAGCCGTTTGCCGATGTCTAGGATGCCGTTGCCGAAAAATGTTGCCCGCCCACTTGTTAGGCAGAGTGCCGCGAAACGGCGACGCCGGTCTGCTGAGCAGAACAGCACGAGCCCTTGCCCGTCGCTCCTAAACCCGATAGCGAGTCAAAAAACGAGGGGCTGCACCAGCTCGGTTCGTCGAGCCGAATTAAACCAGCCAAGTTCAGCGAGCCAGTTCAGCGGGCCGGTTCAACGGGCCAGTCGGGCGGGTCAGTCGAGCGAGCCAGTCGCGCGAGATGGAGTACGACAATGTCTGACGACGCCGTAGTCGCCCAAACCGGGCCCTATCAGGTCGATCTCACCGAGGGCCAGGAATATTGGTATTGCCGCTGCGGAAGGTCCAAGACCCAGCCCTTTTGCGACGGCTCGCACGAAGGCACGTCCTTTGAACCGATGCGGTTCGTTCCAGACCACACGGGCACCTTTAACCTCTGTGGCTGCAAAGCGACCGACGACGAACCCTATTGCGACGGCACCCATAACGTCTTGTAGCAACCGAGCAACGACAGGTGGCTCCCCGGCACCTTGCGCTGACAACGCCGCCGCCCCTCCCACATAAAAAGCCCCGGTCAGATAAAAAAAAGGCCGCCTCGCGCCAGATTGCGCAAGCCGACCTGATGACACCAAGGCCACCAATGGGACGAGGCTGAAATGCTGGTATTCCCAGCTTTGCTATTCAGCGGAATTAGCGGCTCAAAATTTGAGGCCGAGGATTAGCGACCCAGGATTAGCGCCCCTGGATTAGCGCCCCTGGGAAGCCAGCATGCATTCCGTTATTAGCCGTCTTTCCAGTTTCTTCAATACGTCCGGAATATCCCGGCCCGAATCCCGAAACTCTGTGATCCGCTCTTTCACGAGCGCGTAGCACTGGCGCGGATCGTCTTCCGACTGCTCCATCTGATGGACCAATTCAGCCAGCTCCCCGCTGCCCATCTGTTGCGACATGTTCTTCAAGTCTCCCGCTGTGGTTTTTATCGCGGAGTTCGAACCGGGGATTATTGTTGCCACCCGGAAAGAGCTTCGCGACTCAATTACATCCTTGGGTATTTCTATGTAGGCCCACCCGTGCACGAATAGAATGCGCTAATTCGAACGTAGACCGACGAATTTCACGAGTGTGACTTAACTGCCCTGAATAACACCTGAACGAAAAACAGAAATGCCCGCTCGTAATGTGGAAACTTGGTCAGCAGTTCGTGGCGATAGACTGGCGACAATTGGAACATCGCTTCACAAATTGTTGCAAAGCATTCGCTGCAGAGCAGCAAAACGCCCGGACCTGAGCGAAGTCTCCTATGCCTCGGCCGGAACGGCCTCCAGTGATTGATGCGCAGTGGCCCGTCTGCTACGCCTCCCGCGTTGCATCAAGGATTTAGCTCTATGATACCCCGCTACTCACGACCCGAAATGACCCGCATCTGGGAGCCTGAAACCCGCTTCAGAATCTGGTTCGAGATCGAAGCCCACGCCGCGACCGCCAGCGCCCAGATCGGCATCATTCCGGAGGCTGCGGCAAAAAACATATGGGAAAAAGGTTCGGCCGCGACCTTCGACGTCGCCCGCATCGATGAAATCGAGGCGGTTACGAAACACGATGTGATCGCCTTTTTGACGCACCTCGCCGAGCACGTCGGCCCGGACGCTCGCTTCATCCATCAGGGAATGACATCGTCCGACGTGCTGGACACCTGCTTGAACGTCCAATTGGTGCGCGCCGCCGATCTTTTGATAGCGGACCTCGACCGCCTTCTCGCCGCCCTCAAGACCCGCGCGTTCGAATACAAAGATGCGATCACCATCGGGCGCAGCCACGGCATCCATGCCGAGCCGACCACGTTCGGCGTCAAGCTCGCCTACGCCTATGCCGAATTCGAGCGCGCGCGCGAGCGCATGGTCGCCGCCCGGAAGGAAGTCGCGACGTGCGCTATCTCGGGCGCGGTCGGAACCTTCGCCAACGTCGATCCCCGGATCGAGGAATACGTCGCTGAGAAGATGGGGCTCATTCCCGAACCCGTGTCGACGCAAATCATTCCGCGCGACCGTCACGCCATGTACTTCGCGACACTCGGCGTCGTCGCCTCAAGCGTCGAGCGCCTCGCCATCGAGATCCGGCATCTCCAGCGGACGGAAGTGCTCGAAGCGGAAGAATATTTCTCGCCGGGCCAGAAGGGCTCGTCGGCGATGCCGCACAAGCGCAACCCCGTGCTCTCGGAAAACCTGACGGGTCTCGCCCGCATGGTTCGCGCCTACGCGCTCCCCGCCATGGAAAATGTCGCCCTCTGGCACGAGCGGGACATCTCGCATTCGAGCGTCGAGCGCATGATCGGACCTGACGCGACGGTGACGCTCGACTTTGCCTTGGCGCGCCTCGCCGGCGTCATCGAAAAGCTGGTCGTCTATCCGGAGACGATGAAGCGGAACATGGAAAAGCTCGGCGGCTTGCACAATTCCCAGCGCGTGTTGCTGGCTTTGACCCAGGCCGGCGTCAGCCGCGAGGACGCGTATTCGCTCGTCCAGCGCAACGCCATGAAGACCTGGGAATTGGGCAAGGATTTCTTAACCGAGCTCAAGTCGGACAAGGACGTGACCGCCAAGGTGCCGGCCGCCGCTCTCGAGGCGATGTTCGACATCGACTATCACACCGCCCACGTCGACACGATTTTCCGGCGCGTCTTCGGCAACGCCTGAACGCGTCCTTTAACATCGTCACCGAAGTGTAACGAAACTGACGTGCCGCTGCCATCTCGACTGCCGATAGGCTTCCAATCGAGATATGTCGGGGTGGTGGGATGTCGGCGCCGGGCTTTGCTTTCGGGACGGAAGAGCGCCACGAAGGTGACGCGGCTGAAGAACAGCCCGTCATCGGCGCAATCAGCCTGCTCAAGGGCGCCGTCGCTGTCGGCGTCCTTGCGTTCGCGGTGTTCAGCTTAGCGCCAGGAATAGACCTCGCGATCGCGCGTCTCTTCTACGCCGGAAACGGCCAGTTCATCGGCAACCAGCTGGCTATATTCGGAATGCTGCGCTTCACCTTCAACGGCCTGTTCTATCTGACGTGCGCGGTGACCGCCGTCGGCGTGGTCATCACCGCGCGGACCGCCGCCAGCTGGCTGGGCTTGGGGCTACGGAAATGGCTCTTCATTGCCGTCTGCCTCCTGACCGGCCCCCTGGTCGTCGCCAACATAGGCTTTAAGGATCATTGGGGCCGCGCCCGCCCGCGAGACGTCATCGAATTTGCCGGCAGCAAGGCATTCACCGCGCCCTTCCCCGCCACGAACCAGTGCAATTACAATTGCTCGTTCGTTTCGGGAGAGGCCTCGTCCGTGTTCATGGTGCTGTTTGTTGCTGCATTGCTGTTCAAATCCCTGTCGCGCAACTTTGTCACACTGGGCATCCTGCTCGGCGGCCTCGCCGGTCTGACGCGAATGGCTCAAGGCGGACATTTTCTATCCGACGTTATCTTCGCCGGCGTGCTGATGGCGTTGACCGGTGCAAGCTTGCAACTCCTTTTCGACACATTGGAGTCCGACCGTAAAAATTCAATCGAACCGAGTTCGGCGTAAGTGACCGGCGCGGTCGAATGCTGCTACGTGACATCCGTAAAGCGGAAGTCCAACCGAGCCTCGGGCGGAAAGCTTTGAGTCCGATGGGAATAATGATGGCGGCAGAGCCGCAGGCCGAGTTCGGTACGCGAGAAAAAAGCCGGAACGTTGCGTTGCTTCTCTGGGGCGCCGCGATCGTCGGTGTCATCGCTGGCATCGTCTTCAGCGCATTCCCGGAAATCGACATGAAGGCGGCGGCGCTTTTCTATGAAGGCAACGGCGTATTTTCCGGAAAAGGTGGCGGCGGCATCTTTTACGGTAAGTCGTCGACCGCAGCCGACCTCATCCGCTTCGTGCTCTTTCTGGCTTTCGTCGGCGTCGGTATCGTCACCGCCTGTGGACTAGCCGCGACCGTCCTTCGCGGGCGCGCGTTTCTCGGTTTCACGGCCCCGAAATGGCTCTTTCTGACCGCGTGCCTCGTCATCGGACCGGGCGTCGTCAGCAACGCCATCCTGAAAGACAACTGGGGGCGCGCGCGGCCCGTTCACCTCGCCGATTTCGGCGGCAACAAAGCGTATTCACCCCCGCTTCTCCCATCCAATCAGTGCGAGAAGAATTGTTCGTTCGTCGCGGGCGAAGCATCGATGGCCTACGCAACGTTCTTCGCCGCTGCATTTCTCTTCGCGGGCATGGGCACCAGACTCATTTGCGCCGGCGTCCTCGCGGGGCTGTTCTCGGGCGCGGTGCGCATGTCGCAAGGCGCGCATTTTCTATCCGACGTCGTCTTTGCGGGCGTGGTCATGGCCGCAACCGTAGCCGCCATCTACCTGCTGTTCGATCTCATTGCGCGGACAGGCGGCGGAACCGATCCAGCGACCGGCCCGCCTAATCCGCTGGCCCGATGGTGCTCATGGTAACGTCCGAACTTGAAGCCGGATCTCAAAACTTCGATACCGTGATCTCACCCTCCGGATCACGTGGCGTGATCGCCAATTCCCGGCCGCGCCTCTCCGTCATCGTGCCGACCTATTGCGAAGCCGGCAACATCGCCGCCATGATCGCGGCCCTCGATGCGTCCCTCGCCGGCATCCGCTGGGAAGTCATCTTCGTCGACGACGACAGCCCCGACGGAACGATGCGCGTCATCCGGTCTCTCGGCGAAAGCGACGATCGCGTGCGCGCCATGCGCAGAGTTGGCCGCCGTGGCTTGGCGGGTGCGGTGATCGAAGGAATGCTCGCGTCCGGTGCCGACATCGTGGCCGTCGTCGATGCCGATCTCCAGCACGATGAAAAAATACTCCCGCGCATGTTGCGCGACATCGAAAGCGGCGAAGCCGACCTTGTCATCGGCACGCGCTACAGCCAGTCGGGCGAGGCGCGCGAAGGCTTTTCGACCGCTCGCCGCCTATCGAGCGAGCTTGCAACGCGCCTCTCGAACCTCCTCCTCCGGACGAACGTCAGCGATCCGATGAGCGGCTTCTTCATGATCAGACGAGAGCTCGTCGACACGATCGCTCCGAACCTTTCCCCTGGCGGATTCAAACTGCTGCTCGACATTCTGGCGTCCGCGCCCGCCGGCATGCGCGTCCGCGAGATTCCTTATGTGTTCCGCCCGCGCCGGGTGGGAAAGTCGAAGCTCGATGGGCTCGTGATCGCCGATTTCGTGGGCCTGCTTCTTTCCAAGCTCGCGGGGAACTGGGTGCCGCCGCGGTTTTTCCTGTTCGCGCTCGTGGGAACGCTGGGCCTCGTCGTCCACCTCTTCGCGCTCAGAAGCGCTATCGTCGTCGGCGATGCGTCTTTCAATACGGCCCAGATCTTCGCGTCGTTCGTTGCCATGACGTTCAACTTCTTCCTGAACAACGTGCTGACGTTCCGCGACCGCCGCCTCAGCGGTTTCCAAGCGATCAAAGGGCTGCTGATCTTCTATGCCGTGTGCAGCGTCGGCGCGCTTGCCAACATCGGCGTTGCCGATCTCGTCTATAGCCACGACGCAACGTGGTGGCGTGCCGGCATCGCAGGCGCACTGATGGCGGCCGTCTTCAACTACGCTGTCAGCTCTGCATTCACCTGGCGCCGATGACGGCTAGTCTCATCACCCCCGAAGCGGCAACCCGGCCCGCGGACCCCAAACGCGCGCTTTCAAAGCCGCCGCTCGACAACCGGACGGCCAACAGCATCCTTCTGGCAGCCGTCCTCGCGCTCACCGCCATTCGCCTCGCGCTCGCAAGCGCCATCGGGCTCGTCGATGACGAAGCCTATTACCGAATTTGGTCGCTTGGCTTCTCGCTCTCCTATCTCGATCACCCGCCGATGATCGCCTGGATCATCGGCGCAGGCCGGGCACTCGCCGGAGATACGTATCTCGGCATTCGCCTCCTCGCGCCGCTCATCGTTGCGCTCGGCGCGGCTGTCCTTTGGCGAACCGCATATCTTCTCTATGGGCCGGAAATCGCGCGTCGATCCGTTTGGATCATGCTGGCGATGCCGCTTCTCGCGGTCGGCGGCATCATCGTTACGCCTGATCTGCCTTCGGTGCTTTTCGCGGGGCTCGTCATCTGGGCGCTCGCAGAACTCGACCGCAGCCAGAACGCCAAATGGTGGCTGGCCATCGGCCTGTTCGCAGGCCTCGGCTTTCTGTCGAAATATACGAACCTGTTTCTCGGCGGCACGATCCTTCTCTGGCTGATCGCGGCGCCCGAGAACCGCAAATGGTTTCGATCACCCGAGCTTTGGATCGGCGGCATCATCGCGGGCATCGTCGCAAGCCCCGTATTCATCTGGAACGCGCAACACGACTGGGCGTCCTTCACGAAGCAATTCGGGCGCGTCGGACATAGCGGCTCGGGCGGACTGAACTACCTCCTCGAATTCATCGGCACATTTCTCGCGCTCGCGAGCCCGGTGATCGCCGTTCTCGCCATATGGGGCCTCGTCAGGGTCACGCGCGCGGCACACGTCAGCCGCGGCCGGAGCCGCAGCGATGTGTTGCTGGCAGCGGCCATCCTCCCGATGCTGATCTACTTTACCGCTCACGCCTTGCATGATCGCGTGCAGGGCAATTGGCCCGCGCCGCTCTATCCGTCTCTCGCGATCTGCGCAGCCCTCGCGCTCGAAGCCGTTTCGCCGGATTGGCGACGGACGACATTCCTCACCGCCTTAGGGCTCGGCTTCACGATGACGGCCGGCATCTACGCCCACGCGCTCCATCCATTGGTGGCGGCCGCGAAGGACCCGACGGAACAGATGCGCGGCTGGCCCGCACTCGCCGACGCCATCGAAGCGAAGCGCCTGGAAACCGGCGCCGGTTGGATCGCGACGTCGAGCTACGCGACGACCGGCCAGATTGCGATGGGGCTCAAGGGAAGAAGCGAAGTCGCGCAGCTCGATCAGCGCATTCGCTATGAATTTTTGGCCCCGCTCCCGGCATCGGTGCTCGCCAAACCCGCCCTCTACGTCGAACTCGAAAGACGCCTAGATCTCCCGCTGATGCGCGAGAAGTTCCGCAAGATCGAGCCGCTCGGAACCCTGACGCGCGCGAATGGCAGCCCCAACGGCGCGACGTACGTCGTCTACCTGCTCTCCGATCCGCCCACACCGCCGCTCTGACGCCGCGACGTTCGACGACGACGCTCAACGCCGGCGAACCGGATGGTTACGGCCCGCCGGCACCGAGACCAAAACCTACGCGGCTTCCTTGTTGAGACGGCCTTCCGCAAGCTTCGTCAGCTTGTCGTCGGCGCCGTATTCTTCTTTCAACGTCTTCTCGAGGATCGTCGCGATTTCCTTGTGACCCAAGAGCTTCGCCCACGAGACGAGCGTGCCGTAGCGCGTAATTTCGTAATGCTCTGCCGCCTGTCCGGCAGCGATCATCGCGGCGTCGCGCGTATCGGGATCCTTGATCTCCGACATCAGCTCTTCGCCTTCTTCCAGAATACCTTTGATGGCCGGGCACTCGGTTGCCTTGGGCTTGCGGCCAAGCGATTTGAACACTTCGTCGAGACGCGTGATGTGTTCCTTGGTCTCTTCCATATGACTCGTGAAGGCCTTTGCGAGCTGCGGCGAATCCGATGCCTTCGCCATTTTCGGCAGCGCCTTAACGAGTTTGTTTTCGGCGTAATAAATATCTTCAAGCGTATGATTGAACAGGTCTTCTAGATTTGCGATTTTCATTGGGGACGTTCTCCTCAGACTTTAGACCGCGGAAGTTGCGTAATTCGCCAACGCCGCGCCTCGCTCGCGGTTCCCATGATGAAGCATCCGCCGACGGCGGATCGATATGGGGTGCGATAGCGATGTCTCGTTGGAGCCGCCCCTCCCCGGTCGCTCTGCCGCTCTTCCCTCCGCGCGCGCCGTCCGTTAATCAGATTTCCGCATGAAAACATCGGAAGTCGACATTCTCATTGTGCCCGGCTGGCAGGACTCCGGCCCCGATCACTGGCAGAGCCGCTGGGAACGAAATCTCAGGACGGCGCGCCGGGTCATCCAACAGGACTGGGAAAATCCCGACGTCGAAACCTGGGGCGACCGCATGGCGAAATTCGCGGGCGGCGCAACGCAGCCCGTCGTGGTCGTCGCTCATTCGGTCGGTGTTGCGGCCGTGGCCCTTGCGGCCGACAAGTTGAAGCGGAACCGCGTCATCGGCGCGTTCCTTGTCGCGCCCGCCGATCTCGACCATGCCCATTTCTGGCCCGACACCGGAGGTCAGCGCTGGCCGCCAGAGAAAGGCACGCGAGGTTTTGAAACGATGCCGGAACGGCGCCTGCCGTTTCCTTCACACGTCATTGTCGCGAACAACGACCTCTATTGCAGCTTTGCGCGGGCCGAACATCTCGCCGGAAAATGGGGCGCTTCGCTGAGCGACGCGGGCGAAAGCGGACACATCAATATCGAGTCGGGCCACGGACCATGGCCTGAAGGCCTTCTGCAGTTCGGTCAGTTTCTGAAAAAGCTCGGGTGACCAACGCCGTCGCGCTGGCTTGGCACCGGATAACGAAAACGGGGCTCGCATGAGCCCCGTCCCGCAAAAAATTCCCGGCGCTTCCGGCGTTGGCGGCCGGCTCCGCCAAGCGGAGCAGCCAACGCCCACCAACGACTTTCAGCTCTTCGCTGATTCGATGTCACTCACCGCCTTCGCCAAGGCTTCCGCCATGAAGGCGCGGATCTCGGTGTCCGAAACAGCGATACCCTTCGCGTCGAGATCGCCTTTCACTTTCCGGAAGACATCGTCATCACCCGCTTCGGCGAGATCGGCCTTGCGAACTTCCTTCACGTAAGCTTCGAGCGCGTCTCCTGCGAGACCGAGCTTTGCACCAGCCCACTCCGCAATCGCCTTGTTGCGACGAGATTCGGCGCGGAAGCGCAGATCTTCGTCATGGGCGAACTTGCTTTCGTATCCCCGCTCGCGGTTGTCGAAAGTCGTCATCAGGTCATCTCCTCGTCCGGGCTGCCAGCCGGTGTGGACTTTTGGTTGTATCGACAGCGATTGCACGCTGTGCGCGTATTGCAGACGTTCGCCAAACGCATATCTCAAGCCAGGGTTACCGCCCGCCCTGAGGTAAATCAACGGCTTGGCCCCCGGTCACCATAAGAGGTGCTGCGGCTCATGGTCTACATTGTGTCGCCCCCCTCCTTCGGCTAGTGTCCGGCCAAGACATCCGAGCGCGAAAGGTGCGCCGCTTCCTTCCCGACATGAAGAAAACACGTTGGAAAATCAAGGCGTCAGCGTCCGTGTACGAACTCGTGAAAAGATCCGTGTATCGCAATGAGTGAGAGCAAGCTGTTGATCCTCAGAGGTCCAGGAATGAACAAGCGTCGGCGAATTTACGAGGGCAAAGCAAAGGTCCTCTATGAGGGTCCCGAACCGGGCACCCTCATCCAACACTTCAAGGACGACGCGACCGCCTTCAACGCAAAGAAACATGCGTTGATCGAGGGCAAGGGCGTTCTGAACAATCGTATCTCCGAGTACATTTTTACGAAACTCGGCGAGATCGGCGTGCCGACACATTTCATCAAGCGTCTCAACATGCGTGAGCAGTTGATCCGCGAGGTTGAGATCGTGCCGCTCGAGGTCGTCGTGCGCAACGTTGCTGCTGGCTCGTTGTCGACGCGCCTCGGTCTCGAAGAAGGCTCGCAGCTCCCGCGCTCGATCATCGAGTTCTACTATAAGAAGGACGAACTTAACGACCCGATGGTCTCGGAAGAGCACATCACGGCGTTCGGTTGGGCAACGCCGCAAGAGATCGACGAAATCATGCAGCTCGCGCTGCGGATCAACGATTTCTTGGTCGGTCTCTTCCTCGGCATCGGCATCCGCCTCGTCGACTTCAAGGTCGAATTCGGCCGTCTCTACGACAACGAGCAGATCCGCCTCGTCCTCGCTGACGAGATCAGCCCGGACTGCTGCCGCCTGTGGGACATCCAGTCGGGCGACAAGCTCGACAAGGACCGTTTCCGGCGCGATCTCGGCGGCGTTCTCGAAGCCTACCAGGAAGTTGCTCGCCGCCTCGGCGTGCTGACCGAAACACCGCGTCCGCGCGGTGCGGGTCCGGTCCTCGTCGCCTCGAACACGCCGATCAACGGTCCGGTCACGCCCGTAAACGGCAAGCCGAACTAACGAACTGACACTCTGTTCTCTCTCCCTGCTTCGCGCGGGGAGAGAGAATAAAGGACGCCATGAAAGCCCACATCAAAATCACATTGAAGAACGGCGTGCTCGATCCCCAGGGCAAAGCCATCGAAGGCGCAGTCAAGGGATTAGGCATCACGGGCGTCGGTGACGTCCGTCAGGGCAAGTACATCGAGGTCGATCTTGCCGAGAGCGACCCGGCGAAGGCGAAAGCCATCGTCGAGCAGATGTGCAAGGACCTGCTCGCCAACGCTGTCATCGAGAATTACAGCTACGAAATCGGTTGAGCGATGTCGCCAAGGTTGCGGATGGCGCTTGCCTTGGTCGCGCTCTGGCCTTGGCCTGCGCTCTCTGAGCCCGCGCTTGCGCCACCCGATCTCGATTGCAGCATGGGATTCGAGGCGCTCCGCAACTGGGCTGCCTGGGTTCCCGGAGCCGAACAGGTAAGCGGCAGCAACCCGAACGTCGTCACGGTCGCGCAGCCGGACGTCTGGCGCGTCGAGATCACCTTCACCGGGCCCGGCGAATCCGCGCACCCCGCCGTCACCTTGCGCAAGTTCGTCAAGCAGGTGACAGGCGTTTGGACGGCCCAGAGCAAGGTCTGTGGCTATGGCAACCAGACTGATTTCGCCGCGCTCGTCGCGGCCGCGAAAGCAGAAGATAGCCGGTTGACCAACCTGTCCCGGGCTGAAGTCGAGGAACAAAAGAAAAAGCTTTCGCCGCTCGGCTCTCCGTAAGGGCCGCATCAATTCCGACGTCATCCCCGCCCAGGCGGGGATCCGTCCAAGTCGAGGTTCAGCGCAAATATCTGGCCTGGATAGATCCCGGCTTTCGCTGGGATGACGTTCGTTGCCAGGAACACCCGTGACTTGGATTTCGAGTCCCTATATTTAGGTCCGTAACAAGCCAACGCTCTCCAAAAGGTGCAACGCCGAATGCTCCGCGCTTCCGTCATCGTTTTCCCGGGATCGAACTGCGATCGCGACGTTCAGACCGCGATTGAGCGGGTGACAGGCTTCGCGCCGAAGATGATCTGGCACGGCGACGCAAGCGTTCCCTCTTCCGATGTCATCGTGCTGCCCGGCGGCTTCTCCTACGGCGACTATCTTCGCTGCGGTGCGATGGCCGCGCATTCGCCGATCATGAAGGACGTCGTCGCCAAGGCGAGAGCCGGAACGCCCGTTATCGGCATCTGCAACGGCTTCCAGATCCTCTGCGAGTCGGGCCTGCTCCCCGGAGCGCTGCTCCGCAACGCATCGTTGCACTTCATCTGCCGCGACGTGTTCCTGAAGGTCGAGAACGATCAGACGTTCTTCACCAAGTGCTATCGCGAGGGCGAAGTGATCAAGGTTCCGATCGCGCACGGTGAAGGCAACTACTTTGCCGACAGCGAGACGCTCGACCGCCTCGAAGGCGAAGGCCGCGTAGCCTTCCGCTATGCCAACGAGGCAGGTGAAACGACGCTCGAGAGCTGCCCGAACGGCGCCCAGCGCAACATCGCCGGCATCGTCAACGAAACGGGCCGCGTACTCGGCATGATGCCCCATCCCGAACGTCTCTATGAAAAAGCGCTCGGCGGCACGGACGGCAAGCGCGTATTCGAAAGCATGCTGCTCTCCACGCTCGAAGCCGCAGCTTGATTGAGTCGTCGCACTCCATAACACCCAACACCGTCATCCCGGCGCAGGCCGGGATCCAGTCAAGCTTCAGCAAAACGATAGGCGCGGCCTAATCAGCGTGGACCGCGCGCACAAGTCCGCTGCCCGTTGCATGGATCCCTGCCTTCGCCGGGATGACGGTGCGTATTCTTTCTTCGTCATCCTCGGCCGAGCGCAGCGGAGCTGCGTCGATGGCCGGGGATCCAGCGTTAGACGTGCCGAAGGCTCATTATTGCGTCTTCGACTACCTTCACGCTGGATTCCCGATCTTCGCTTCCGCTCGATCGAGAATGACGATGATGACGGGGGGGCTGGGTACTCAGCTGGCCCCGACTGCACAACTATGGGCTTCCGTCGTTCATTGTGATCATTTCGTGGCATTTTCGTTTGCCCTCTTGGCCGCCGCCGCCACCCTTCCCATCTGTTTAATGATTGCGGGGCCGGGCCCCTCTGGCAGCGCCATAACGGTGCTGCGATGTCGGACCGCATCGGGTGTGCCCGGTGCTGAGTCGAATTGCCCCGGACATACCTCCAGTTCGATCCGGAGGAAAATTTATGTCCCGACGTTTTATGACCCTTCTCGAACGCGTCAGCCGCGTTCGTGAAATGATCGACCGCGAGCAGCGTTCGAACGCAGCGAGCCCCGTACGCCTCATCCGCATGAAGCAGCTCTATCTCAGCCTTTCCGAAAAGCTTCGCCGCATGACGAAGCAACAGCTCATCAGGATGGCATCGGCGCCGCGCTTCAGGTCCGAACGGATCTTCCACTCCGCGCACTCCGGTCCCGCGTATTCGGGCCGCTGGTAACTTCCAGCGAGCAAGCAACAAAAAAGGGGCCTAGAGGCCCCTTTTCCATGCAGTCGAACGATCCGCTTATTAGCGGATGTTCCCGCGCCGCTGATATTTGTGAGAGTCTGCGTACGCAGAACTCATCGAGCTAAATATAGCGAACACGAAGGCCTTCATAACATCACCTGTCTGGAGCTAACCGGCTGGGCTCAATCCCAAGCCGGCTCCCGGGATAGGCCCCCGGGTCGCCTCTTCTACGGTGTAGATATGTGATCCGCACGACGTGCGCCAGGGGGCAAAATGGCAGGTCTCTTATGCGCACCGCACAATGCCCAGAAAACCATGAAATCGTTCGCAATTACAACGCATTAGCAAATCAAAAAAGAGGGCGGGAGTTGTAGCTCCCGCCCCAACTCGAACAGTTTGCAAGCGTGGACTTGAAACCGACGAGGAACTCTTCTGACTTATTTCGCAACTGCGCTATACGCGAACTGCTGAACGGGTTGTATGGTCATCGTTGACGCGCCGGTGGAACATGCGAACGCAACTGATCCTTTCAGAGCGTCGACCTGCGCCGACGTGCCTTCCCGAACCGTCAAATTGACCCGTACCGGCTCCGACGCCGACCTGTCGGATTCGGAATAAGGATCCGCCAACATGAGCGTCAGATGGCAGGAACCGCCGGCATTCTTGTAATAGCCAACCGCACGCTTCTGCCCGACCGCCRAGGTGATGCCCTTAAGCGGCTCAACGCGATACCCGGGTGCCTCGTCAGCAGACGAAATGTTGGCACCAGGAAGCAAAGCCAAGCTCGAGAGAAGCACGATACCCGTGAGTTTTGCGGAACGTGTCATGACAGTATCTCCACCGTCCAAGAGCGTCCGAGTTCAAATCCGCGCACAATTGTCTGGACGTGACGTCGTCGCTGGAGATCACAGATAAGGTACTGACTCCTTGCGAAAAATCCCCATACTGCGCAATTCCGAACTGCGAGTTTTGCAGCGCGGAACGGTCACAGCCCGGACGGGTAGGACGGAAAGTGCCACATCCAATGCGCGCAGAAGAATCTTCAAATTCGAAATTGCGAGTTTGCGATGTGCCTTACGTCCACCAGATAGATCGCGTCCCCTCCGCCTTCGCGCACGACGATTCCCGAAAGGAACGGCCATGAAAAATATCGCGAAAAATATCGCGGCCCTCATCTGCCTCGGCCTCGCGTCCATCACGCCCGCAGTCGCCGGAGACATGGAAATGAAGGGCATGGATCACATGAACATGGGCACGGCCAAAACCGCCGAAGGGTCCGACTCGTCGAAGGCTTTTGAAGCCGCCAATCAGAAGATGCACAAAGCCATGTCGATCCCCTACACGGGCGATGCCGACGTCGATTTCGTCAACGGCATGGTCGCCCATCACCAGGGCGCGATCGATATGGCGAAGGTGGAATTGCAGTACGGCAAAGACCCGGAGATGCGTAAGCTGGCCGAGGACATCATCGCAGCGCAAGAGCAAGAGATCGCCAGCATGAATGCCTGGCTCGCCAAGCATAAAAAGTAAGAGCTGCGCATCGTCAGCGCCCGGCCCTGAGCGGCCGCGATGTATCAATCCGCGCAAAATTCGGATCAAATGCGAGGGTCCAGATTTCAAGATCCCCAACGCGGGTAAGATAGCGCTGTGAGCTTCCAGCGGCCCTTTTGCTCGAAAGGAAGGCTCATGAAAAAATTCACAGCTATGAAAAACTTCACAGCTCTGACTTGCCTGGGCCTCGCTCCCGTTCCGCGCGCCATGACCGCGGAAAGGGTGAAAAAAGACAAGACCTTCAAAATGGATACGGCAGCTGCCATTACGGCGCCGCCTGCCGCGAGCGCGCTGGCCACCGCGATCTACAAAATGGACGAGGCGATGCACGCGCTGACCTACACGGGCAATGCCGACGTCGACTTCGTCACCAATCTGATTCCCCACCACCAAGGCGCCTTGGACATGGCCAGGGCTGAGCTCGAGTACGGCACGGATCCCAAGATCAGAAAGCTGGCTCAGAGCATCATCAAGTCCCAGGACAAGCAGATCGCCGAGATACAGGGCTGGCTCGCCAAGCACAGCCAGGCCGCGAGCCCGGTCAACTGACGCCGATAGGCCCTCTTATGCTGAGTTTTTTGGCCAGAAAGGCCAAATGAAACGGCTGACCGCCGATAGGGCTGGGCGGCCGCCTCACATCCCGCTATGAGGGCGCCGGCGTTATCGCGACGTTTGGCCGTTGGACCTGTCCGACCGCGAAGGCGACAAACCGTTCCCGAGCCCATATAAGCGGACGCAATCCGAGCGCCCGACGAGATCCTTATGACCGATACGACTACGCGAAAGATCACCCCTCAGATCGTTGCCGAGCACGGCCTCAAGCCCGACGAATACGAGCGATTGCTCGAAATCCTCGGCCGGGAGCCGCTGATCTGCGAGCTTGGGATCTTCTCCGTCATGTGGAGCGAGCACTGCTCGTATAAATCCTCGCGCGTCTGGCTGAAAACCCTGCCGACGAGCGGCCCGAAAGTGATCCAGGGCCCCGGCGAGAACGCGGGCGTCGTCGATCTCGGAGATGGCGATGCCGTCGTCTTCAAGATGGAGAGCCACAACCACCCATCCTACATCGAGCCGTTCCAGGGCGCCGCGACCGGCGTCGGCGGCATCATGCGCGACGTCTTCACGATGGGCGCCCGCCCCGTCGCCAACATGAACGCACTGCGCTTCGGCGCGCCCGACCATCCGAAAACCCGCCACCTCGTCGGCGGCGTCGTCGCCGGCATCGCGCACTACGGCAACTGCACCGGCGTTCCGACCATCGGCGGCGAGACGAATTTCGACGAAGGCTACAACAACAACATCCTCGTCAACGCCATGTGCGTCGGCCTCGCGAAGACCGACAAAATTTTCTATTCGGCCGCGAAGGGCGTCGGTCTGCCCGTCGTCTACGTCGGCTCGAAAACCGGCCGCGACGGCATCCACGGCGCGACGATGGCCTCCGCCGAGTTCGACGAGAAGAGCGATGAGAAACGCCCGACCGTTCAAGTCGGCGACCCCTTCACCGAAAAGCTGCTGATCGAAGCCTGCCTCGAACTGATGGCAACGGACAGCATCATCGCCATTCAGGACATGGGCGCTGCCGGTCTCACCTCGTCGACGTCGGAAATGGCCGACAAGGGCGGCGTAGGCATCGAGCTCGATCTCGATCTCGTCCCCCAGCGCGAAACCGGCATGACCGCTTACGAGATGATGCTCTCGGAAAGCCAAGAGCGCATGCTGATGATCCTGAAGCCCGAGCGCCAGGAGGAGGCGAAAGCTATCTTCACCAAATGGGGTCTCGACTTCGCCGTGATCGGCCGGACGACAGACACCCAGCGCATGGTCATCAAGCACAAGGGCAAGGTCGAAGCCGATCTGCCCGTGCCCGTGCTCGCGAACTCTGCGCCGATGTACAAACGTCCTTACATCGAGCCGAAGAAGCCATCGAAAATACTGCCCGAATGGGTCCCCGCGCCGAACTCGATCCTCGGCACGCTGAAGGATTTGATGAGCGGACCGCATCTCTCATCCCGCCGCTGGATTTGGGAACAGTACGACCACATGGTGATGGGCGACACCGTCGGCCGCCCGGGTGGCGACGCGGGCGTCGTCCGCGTCCACGGAACGAAGAAGGGCATCGCCGTCGCTTGTGACGTGACGCCCCGCTACGTCACCGCCGATCCCGAGGAAGGCACGAAGCAGGCCGTCGTCGAAACCTGGCGAAACCTGACGGCCGTCGGCGCCGATCCGCTCGCGATCACCGACAACATGAACTTCGCCAATCCCGAGCGGCCAGAGATCATGGGCCAGTTCGTGGCAAGCGTCCGCGGCATGGCCGAAGCCTGCACCGCACTCGACTATCCGGTCGTCTCCGGCAACGTCTCGCTCTACAACGAAACGAACGGCGTCGGCATTCCCCCGACCCCCGCGATCGGCGGCGTCGGCCTCGTGCCGGATTGGACGAAGATCGCCGACATTCGCTTGAAGAGCGAAGGCAATATGCTGATCGTGATCGGCCGCGAGGAAGGACACCTCGGCCAGTCGCTCTATCAGAAGCACGCAACCGGCAAATTCGATGGCGCCCCGCCGCCCGTCGATCTCGAAGACGAGATCAAGGCCGGCCGACTGATCCGCACGCTGATCCGCGAAGGCCGCGTGCTCGCCGTTCACGATTGCGCTGACGGCGGTCTTCTCGTCGCCGTCGCGGAGATGGCGCTCGCAGGCGCCAACAACGGCCTCGGCGTCGAACTCTATCCCTATGAAGGCAAGCTTCCGGCCCACGCAATCTGGTTCGGTGAAGACCAGGGCCGCTACGTCGCCGAGGTGACGCCGCAGAAGGCCGAGGAAGTCCTGGAACGCGCGCGCCTCCTTGAATTGCCCGCACGCATCGTCGGCCGCGTCAGTGGCGACGCCATCGGCCTCAAGGGTGAGAAGCCGTTGCCCCTATCGGAACTCCGCAGCGCACACGAAGGCTTCCTGCCGAAGCTGATGCAGGGCGAGTTGGAAGTGTAAACTCAATATCCAAGCATCGTCATGCCGGCGAAGGCCGGCACCCAGACGATGGGCATCATTTCGGATATCGACGCCTGGCTGGATCCCGGCCTACGCCGGGATGACGTTGAGGGACATACAGCAACCTAGCCGCAAAGCCACCACATGGCGCCGCGTAACGCCAGGACGCAAAAAACAAAGGAATCCAAATGCGCCGCTCTCGATTCCCGACGATGATGGCCATAGCCGCAGCTCTAGCCCTAGGCGGAGCTTTCCCATCCGAAAATCAAGCATTCGCTGAACCACAAGGATCGACAATGACCACTACCCCCTCCGGCCTGCAATTCGAAGACACCGTCGTCGGCACCGGCGCCTCGCCCCAAACGGGACAGACGTGCGTCATGCACTACACGGGCTGGCTTTATAAGGACGGCGAAAAGGGCAACAAGTTCGACTCGTCTCTCGATCGTGGCAGCCCATTTGAATTCCCGATTGGAACAGGGCGCGTCATCAAGGGCTGGGACGAGGGCGTCGCTTCTATGAAGGTCGGCGGCAAGCGCACGCTCATCATTCCCGCAGCGTTGGGATACGGAGCACGCGGCGCCGGCGGGGTCATTCCGCCCAACGCGACGCTGATCTTCGACGTTGAGTTGCTCGATATCAAATAAGGCCTTGTGCGAGAGTAGGCGAAAAATCGTCAACTCTCGCTTTCATCCCGCCTCGTCCGTTCATCCGCGTGCTGCGCAAATATTTCGAACGCGAGCTGCCCGTAACCTTGGTAGCTTGCGAGCTTCGCAATCACCGCGCTCAGGTCCCTGCATCGCGGCCGATGAGCAATCGATATTGCCTAAGTATTTCTTCTACGCCGCTCGTCGCCGCGCTTTTCCGCGGTACCGGTAGATCAAACCCGGCGGGACGATGAATTCGCCGGTTTTCAAAGCGTCCTGATCGAACTGCCCATCGCCCCGGCGCGGCGCAACGCCGGAATAGACGAAGAGACGGCCGAATTCGTCACGAACGAATTCCGAGAAATCGCGTCCATCGAGCCTGCCGATGACCGGGCCCTGAAACTCTGTGTTGGGAAGGATGCAATAGTCGAGCAGCTGCGCGCGACGCCGGCTAGCGGGCATGCGGGATGTCCTTTTCGAAAGTTATTTCTTGCCGCCAAGCTCCGCTGGCGGCGCGCCCTTGAAGGGCTCGGATTTCGAATGGCGGGAAAGTTCGTCGAAGCAGGCAAGGCGCGCGCTCTCCGGCTGGACGGACGAGCAATCGCTCATCTCCTTGGGCCCGACCCGCGAACCACTGTTCATGACCAACAGGATGCCGAGCGCCGCGAAGGCCCCGATGAGAAGCGCGAAAATGAGCGCCGCCTGCCGGTCGTGGCGCTCCTTCTCCTTCATGCGTTGCTCCGCTTCGGTGGTGAAGCGGTTCGGAAAATCGGCGTGTTTACGAAAATCAAAGGGCATTACCATTCAACGCTCCTGCAGCGCATCGGATGCAAGATCAACGTAGGGAGTCGCGCATAAAGATTCGACTGGAGCGCGAGAACGAAAATATAAGCATCTCATAAGCGCGACTTGAGCATCGTCCGGAACCGGGACGGGCGCCTCACCGAACGCCCGAAAACGCGGAGCAATGCGATGTGCACATCGCATTAAACCGCATCGCGAATTTTCGATTCTCGACAGAACGATTGGTCGCGAAGTCCAAGCGAAGCTTCGCTTGGACTTGAGCCCGATATCGAAGCTCGTTCGCACAAAAGAAAAAGGAAGCGACGCTCCGCGCTCGCCTCCCTCCTCACTTCAACAATGGTTACGAAAAAAAACGCCGTGTACCGTGGCAGTACCGGCGTTTCGCCATTGCGCGCTATTTCCGCGCGCCTGGGTTCTGATCCATCTCCTCGCGCGAAAGAGAACTGTCGGCCGGCTTCGCGTTCGGCATGTCGGTCCTGCCAGTCTTATCGCTGTTGACGCCCGGCTGATGCTGCATTTGACCTTCCGAGAGACTGCCTGAATTTGGCTTGGCCGTCGGTGTGGACGTCGAACCACCGCCCGAAACGCCGGGATTATCCTTCATTTCCTTCGTCGATAGGTCGTCTGCTGCGAACCCAACCGAGGCCGACAGCACAAGCATCGTCGCAGCCAGAAATGGCTTCATCATCGGGAAATCTCCTGTTTTGAAAGGTTAAACCGCGCTCCAATGCGAGAAATTGAAGCGCCGAGCCAATAGTGCGACCGGTCGACGCTTTAACGGGCGCCGGTGTTTTTCGGTCTCTCACAATCCGTTACGTTAGGGGCTGGAAGATCGTTTCATGCCCATTCGGGAAATTCCGCACAGCGATACCGAAATATTGGCGTCCGATCCGAAACGGGTTGTCTCCTCCGGAACATCGTTCCTGCAAGGATTGAGGCACAAAGGCCCGAGAGATGAAACGAAGCAGATCATTCACCAAAGGGATCATGTCATGCGCGCAGGGAAATACATCGCATCGGCGTTCGTCGCCTTTTTAGTGCCGGTCGTCTCCGGGAGCGCATCGGCAGCTTCCGACCCAACCGGCATCTGGTTGAATGATACCGGCCGCGGTGCGGTCGAGATCAAGCATTGCGGCGACTTGCTTTGCGGCAATGTCGTTTGGGTTCAATCGGCAAGTGACGCGGACGGATGCGGCAAGCAAATCATCGGCGATGTTGCCCCCGTCGGCGGCGGCCGTTGGGACAACGGATGGATCTATTCGCCGGAACGCGGCCGCAAGTACAATGTCGAGCTGACCCCGCTCGAAAACGGTGACCTCAAGGTCCTCGGTTACGCGGGGATGAAATTCCTGTCGAAGACGATGATCTGGAAACGCGCGCCGCAAGATTTGCAGCTCTGTGGTGAGCCCGGTAATCAGAACGACGCAAATGCCAATACGCCCGCAGCCAAGAAACCCGATGTCGCGACCGCTGCATTAGCTCAGCCCGCGGCTCCTGTTGCACCGAAGGCTGCGTCGGCTGAAGGTCCGTCCACTGCAGTAAAGGAAGCGAGCGCCGAGCCGGCTTCACCTGCTCCTGCTGCGGATACGCACAAATCCGATGAAACGAAAGCGCCCGCGCCGTCGTCATCTGAAGCGACGGCCGATACGGCAAAGAATGACACCGCCGGCAACGAAGGCAATGCTGACGACATCGGCGGCGCGCTTGGCAAAATGAAGATTGGAGACTTGCAGCTGGACAAGGTCCTGACGCGAACCAAATCCGGAAAATGCAAGCTCGATCTTCCCTGGGTGAAGGTCACCATCGATTGCGAGCAGTAGGCTCGCAGAACCGAGGCGTTCCCCCCTCCTCGGCCAAAGAGAGACACCCGCTGCGTCTGTCTGCAGCGGGTGTCTCTGTATTCCCGAGATATCCACGCACAAAAAAACGCGACGGCAGATTTCCTGCCGCCGCGTTCGAATTCAAATACGAAGTATCGACTTAGATGAGGTCGATCTCAGCCGGAAGGTACGACGTAACTTCCAGGCCGACTTCCTGCTCGCGAACTGCGGGCTTGGTCCAGGTCTTCATGGTGTCCTCCATTAGACTTCGGGAACTTGACGTCCCCAATAACTAGAAAGATAGCTACGCTCCTTGATAACGTCCAATCGCAATCGCGTGACAATACGATAAGTTTGGCTGATCGCATGCCTTGCCCTAACTGATCGAACGGGGCAAAGATTGCTGAACGAAACCATCCCCCTGCTACGAACCGGAGTTCACGTAAATGCCAATGCCAGCGGCCGACATCGAACGGATGATAAAAGCCCGCTTTCCCGACGCCCAGATCGCGCTCAAGGACCTAGCAGGCGACAACGACCACTGGGCAGCGCACGTCGTTTCAGCCGCCTTCAAAGGCAAAAGCCGCGTTCAGCAGCACCAGATGGTCTATGACGCCCTGGGCGGCAATATGGGCGGCGTTCTGCACGCCCTGCAGCTTACCACCGCGCTGCCGCCCGATTGACTAAACGGCCTGTCTCGCCCACATCTCAAAACGAAGCGGGTGCGCCGTTTGGGCTGCCCCGGCACCAATAAGGAGCCTCAGGATGGCCTCTGATCCGGTCAAGGATACCATCGCAAAAACGATCGCCGATAACGACGTCGTATTGTTCATGAAGGGTACAAAGCAGTTCCCGCAGTGCGGTTTCTCGGCAACCGCCGTGAAGATCCTCGAGCATCTCGGCGTGCCGTTCAAGGACGTGAACGTTCTCGACGATGCAGGCATTCGCGACGGCATCAAGACGTTCTCGAATTGGCCGACAATTCCGCAGCTCTACGTCAAGGGCGAGTTCGTCGGCGGCTGCGATATCATGCGCGAAATGTTCTCCGCGGGTGAGCTGCACGACCTCATCTGCGAGAAGGGCATTCCCCACTCCCACCAGCACGCATAAGGCGTTCTGGGGACGCCGGGTCCGGCGTTTCAGTCGTCGACGTTACACTCAAAGCGCTCGCTGCTTCATCCAAGCACGAGCGCTTTTAGTTTTTCAGCATTGATCGCCTCGACGATCCGGCCGTATTTGCCCGTCGTCGTATCCGCGCCGAGCATCGCGTTCAGCACCGCCTCTTCGACGCTTTCCACGACGGCGAGATAAAGGCCATCCAGATCGTCATTGCTGACGGCCGTGAACGACAACGCCGGCGGCTCCGGCAGTGGCCCCGGATCGTTGGCCGTCGAGAACGCCAGAAAAATATCGCCCGAGCTGTTGCCGGACGGCGTTCCCCCGCGGCCTATGCCGATCGAAGCGCGCCGGGCCAGCCGTTCGAGTTGACCGGGCAACAATGGTGCGTCGGTCGCGATGATGACGATGATCGAACCCCGCTCCACGTTATGGCAGCGACGCCCCGGCAAGGCGTCGCCCACCGGCTTGCCGCAGACCGTCAACCACGGCCGGATGCCGTGATTGGCCTGAACGACCACACCGACTGTGTGTTCTCCGAGACGCGTCGCCGTGCGCCGCGAGGCCGTTCCCGTGCCGCCCTTGAATTCGTAAGCGATCATTCCCGCGCCGCCGCCGACGCAACCTTCGGCGACCGGCCCGGAACGCGCCCCCTCGATCGCGTCCAGCACGTGCTCTTCGTTGACGTGAAAGCCCGCGATGTCGCTCAGATACCCGTCATAGGTCTCGGCAGCGACCGGAAGCGCCCAAAGATCTTCTCCGAGCGCGGGAAAGCGTTTTGACATCCATTTCAGCGTTGCGTGATGGGCAAGACCGACCGAAAACGTATTGGTGATCGTGATCGGCCCGGTGAACCACCCCGCATCGCGCACCCAATGGGCGCCCGTCATCTCGCCGTTTCCGTTCATCGAGAAGACGCCCGCCCAGACGGGGTGCAGGAGATCGGCCGGCGCGCGCGGCAGGATCGCGGTGACGCCCGTATGGACGGCGCCCCCGTTGTTGCGAAGCGTCGTGAAACCGACGGTCACCCCGCCGACATCCGTGATGGAATTCAGCGGCCCCGTAACACCCGGCATCGGCAGTTCGAGGCCACGCGCCCGCGGACGGCCATCGGGCACATGCGTCGCCGGATTGAAGTTCCCCGGCGAACGCCCTTTCTCAGCCATGATCCCACCTCCGTTACACGAGCACCATCGTACCGCCCCAGCGCGCATCCGGCTTGACCGGCCGCTGTCTCAATTTTGCCGAACGGAAGTGCTGCCTCGCGAGAATAGCGGAACGGCTCTCCGTGGCCGCAACAGGAGCCGGATAGTGCGAGGCAAGTGGTTGGGCGGCACGCGCTTCATTCTCTCACTGACCATCTTGACCGCCAGCGTCTGTCTCGCGCTCGGCATCACGATGCCGATCCTGAAGCTCACGACCTTCTCGTTCTGGACGACGGAGCATTCGCTGCTCTCGACTGTCGGCGTCCTGCTGCACGACGGCCAGACGTTCCTCGGACTGATCGTCCTGATCTTCTCGATCCTGTTGCCGGTGACGAAGCTTCTCTACCTGCTGCTCGTCTCAACCTTGCCGCCGGCTGAAATCGTCCGCCACCAGGGCCGCCTGCGCGCGCTCGAATGGCTCGGCAAATGGTCGATGCATGACGTGCTCGTGCTCGCCCTCACGATCTTCTTCATCAAGAGCCAAGGCGTCTACGATGCCTCGAGCCTCAACGGCGTCTACTTCTTCACGGCCGCCGTCATGCTGATGATCCTCTCTTATGCTTGGATACGCACTGATGGGATGGCTGCTGCACCTGAACTCGTCCCCGTGTTGCCTCAACCCGACGTCGGCCAAGCGACCCGGACATCAGGCTGGCGCAACTTCGCGCTGAGTTTCCTGATCATTCTCGCGACCGTATTCTTCGCGCTCGGCCTCATATTGCCGACAATCCGCTTCACGACCGTCTACGTCTGGACGAACGAGCACTCGATCCTGACGATCATGTACGCGCTCTTCGAGAACAACGAATATTTCCTCTGCGCCATCGTGTTCGCGGTGTCCGTGTTCTTCCCATTCCTGAAGCTCTTCTATCTGCTGACGCTGATTACCGCGCACGACATGCCGGATGATTTCCGCCGAAAGTCGTTTGCAACGATGGAATGGATCGGCCGCTATTCGATGACTGACGTCATGGTGCTGGCGCTGATGATCTTCTACGTCAACTCGTCGGGCTACACGGAAGCTCGCGTATTGCCGGGCGTCTATTTCTTCGCCGCCTCGGCCTTGATGACAATCCTTGCGTACGGCTGGGCCAACGCCGAGCCTCCGTCCGGCCGCCGGAAACGCAGGGCGGGAGGCGGTCCCGCCATCGCGCCAAGTCCCGGCGTCGCGATCGCCCGCCCCCGCCACCAACGCGCGGCCTGATCACACCTCTTCGTCATCCTCGGCCGAGCGCAGCGAAGCTGCGTCGACGGCCGGGGATCCAGCGTAAGAGTCGTCGAAGACGCCATGTCGGGACTTCAGCGCTTTTCACGCTGGATTCCCGAACGGTTTCGCGATCCTCTTCCGTTCGAGAATGACGGAAGCTTAAACCTAGAAAGGCCGCCAGCGAGGCGGCCTTTCCATTTGCAACTGGCGTCGACGCCCGCGATTTGCCGTCAGATCGCGGAGATATCGCGGTCCTTGGTCTCTCTGAGGAAGAGAAGACCGATAACGAACGTCGCGAGCGCGACGATGATCGGATACCAGAGACCGGCGTAGATATTCCCGGCCGATGCCACGATGGCGGTTGCAAGCAGCGGAAGCATGCCGCCGAACCAGCCGTTGCCGATATGATAAGGCAACGACATCGACGTGTAGCGAATCTGGGTCGGGAACAACTCGACGAGGAACGCCGCAATCGGTCCGTACACCGCCGCAACGTAGATCAGGAACAGCGAGAGAATCCCGATGGCCGTGCCCCAATCGATCTTGGCAGGATCGGCCGGTACCGGCTTGTAGACCGTCTTGCCGTCCTTCTCCTCCTTCTTGAGGTTCGGATAGCCCGCCGTAATGAGAGCCTCGTTATAGGCATCCGCCGTGAAGGGCTTCACCTCTTGGCCGTTGATCGTAAGGACGGCCGGAGAGCCGGGCGCCCCTGCCGTCGTCTTAAAGGACAACCCCTGCTTGATGATGTGGTCCTTCGCCTTGTCGCATTCGGTGAACTTCGACCACGGCCCAACGAAGATGTGGAAGTTGCACTGCGCCGGATCGACGGCCAGCCCTATGGTCGTCTTCTCCTGGAAGGCGACAAGGTCAGGGTTGACGGCCTTGGCAAGCGTCGCAAACAGCGGGAAGTACGTCAGCGCTGCGATCAGGCAGCCGGCCAGGATGATCTTTAAGCGCCCGATCTTGTCGCTCAGCCATCCGAAGAAAACAAAGAACGGCGTCCCGATGATAAGCGACAGGCCGACAAGCGAATAGGCATAGAGCGGATCGACCTTCGTCGTAATGGTCAGGAAGAACAGGGCATAGAACTGACCCGTGTACCAGATCACACCCTGCCCCGCCGTCGCCCCGAGCAACGCCAGCAGCACGTACTTATTGTTGGGATAGCGGAGAAAGCTATCGGTAAGCGGCGCCTTCGACGCTTTGCCCTCGGACTTCATCTTCGCGAAAAGCGGACTTTCGTTGAGCTTCAGCCGGATATAGACCGAGAACGCCAACAGGATCAGCGAGACGAGAAACGCCACGCGCCACCCCCACTCGGCGAAAGTCTGTGCATCGAAGAAGTAAAATCGGCTGAGGCCGATGACCAAAAGCGCGAGAAAGAAGCCGGCGGTCGCCGTCGTCTGAATCCAGGAAGTCGCGTATCCGCGTCCACCCGGCCGCGCGTGCTCGGCGACGTAGGTCGCGGCGCCCCCGTATTCGCCGCCAAGGGCGAGGCCCTGCAGCAGTCGCAGCGTCACGAGCAGAACGGGCGCCGCCCAACCGATGCCCGGCACGGTGAAGCCCAAGATAGTCGAGTCCGAGAACGTCGGCAGCAGGCCGACGGCAAACGTCGACAAGCCCATCACCACGATCGTGACCAGAAACGTGTACTTGCGGCCGACGAGATCGCCGACGCGGCCGAAAATGATGGCGCCGAACGGACGCACGAGAAATCCGGCGGCGTAAGTCGCAAACGCTGAGAGCAGCGCCGCCGTGTCGTTTCCTGGCGGGAAGAACAGCGCGGCGAAGAACGGCGCGAGCGTGGCGTACAGATAGAAGTCGTACCACTCGAAGACGGTCCCGAGCGAAGAAGCGACGATGACGCGGCGCTCCTCGCCGCTGATTCCTTTCGTCCGGTCGGCAACCGTTCCCGTTTCGGCGACAGCCATGCGTATTCCCCCGACAGAGCATTGTTCTTATGAACGCAACTCTACGCACACCGCGCGGCGAGAGCGAGTGACCGTTATTCATAAGGAAATGACGAAGAGAGCTTTGACGGTGACGGCTTCGATTGCGCGGACGGGCGGGCAAAAACAAAAAAGGCCGCCTCAACGGCAGCCTTTTCAAAATCCGACGACACTTCGGCCGAAGGCCGAGAGCCCGGCGCGGGCGGCCGGCTCCCCGGAGGGGAGTCGCCCGCGCCAAAACAAAGACTATCGCGAATAGAATTCGACGACGAGGTTCGGTTCCATCTGGACCGGATACGGCACGTCGCTCAGTGCCGGAACGCGCGTCAGCGATGCCGTCATCTTGCTGTGATCGACGTTGATGTAATCCGGCAGATCGCGCTCCGCGCTCTTGATGGCTTCGAGAACGAGAGCAAGCTGCTTCGCCTTCTCGCGAACTTCGACGACGTCGCCGATCTTGAGCCGATAGCTCGGAACGGTGACACGCTTTCCGTTGACGGTAACGTGGCCATGGCTGACGAACTGGCGAGCGGCGAACACCGTCGGCACGAACTTGGCGCGGTAGACGAGCGCGTCGAGACGGCGCTCGAGAAGACCGATCAGGTGCTCCGACGTCGAACCCTTGAGGCGCGAAGCTTCATCGTAAGCCGCACGGAACTGACGCTCCGAAATCGATGCGTAATAACCTTTGAGCTTCTGCTTGGCCTTGAGCTGCTGACCGAAATCGGAAAGCTTGCCCGCGCGACGCTCACCATGCTGGCCGGGACGGCTCTCGCGGCGGTTGAGCGGGCTCTTCGGACGGCCCCAGATGTTCTCGCCGAGACGGCGGTCGATCTTATGCTTGGCGCGAATGCGCTTAGTCATCGTCTAGCACTCCATGAGTTATGGCACGGCTCGGTTGAACCGTGACTTTGGAGCGCCCCCTCCTCATCCCTCAACTTGAGGGCCGACAGGCATGGACCTTCGACAGTCCCGCCACGGGTGCGCACAAATCAAACGCGGGCCCCAAAGGACCCGCGAAGAAGACAGGGTTTTACCGGCGTCCGGCCGCCTCGTCAACGGCCTATCTGCCGCTTATTTCTTATCAATCGTCGTTTCCGTGACTGAAGTCGAGCCGGTTGCGACAGGAGCGCCCGGAGCCGGGGCCGCAGGCGGCGCGGCAGCGAAATTAGGCGGCGGGCTGGCGGCGACGTAAGCCGCAATCATTTCCTTAACCTTCTTGCGCTGCTCGTCCGAGCACGTCTGAGCGGGCGATTTCTTCTCGTCGACGACGACTTCCTTGTCGCCCTCCTTCTCGACGAGCTTGATCCGGCCCGTCAGAAGCATGACCGTCGTCAGGTGCAACTGACTGATGTAGACCAGGTTTTGCTGGGTCCACTTCTTCTTGGCCTCTTCCCGGCGCATCATGGCGCGGTGATTGAGCACCTGATCGTCACGCAGATCGCAGATCTGGGCATGGGCCGAAAGCCGGCCGGCCTTGATCACATCGCGCGCGACGTCGAGCGGAACCTCGACTTCAGCCTTCTTCGTTTTGTCGATCACAATGACCGACCCGTCAGGCTTGGAGAATTGCTGCGGCGTAAGCGACCACGCATACTCCATAAATGATCTCACGGCATGCTCGCTGAGCTCCTGCGCGCCAGCGGGCACCACCGTACCCATAAGCGACAACGCCATCGCACCCGCAAACACTGCCCCCGCCCTCGTGTTCATCCACATCTCCAGTAGCGCCTCTTCGATTTTCTTTTTTAGTGAATGCGAAATCCAGGCGCGGCCCTTGCAGTAGCCACGTTGCATATTGCCAGTAGACTATCGACTTGGCATCGCTCGGCCCAAAACTTGGCTATATGAAGGCACCTACTCTCCCCCTTTTCGGGCTCTTCCTTTGCCCTGTGAAAGAGTGGCAACTATGCCACGAAGGGTGCGGACTTCCTGCTCTGTCGCATTGAGCCTCGTCAAGAGTGTACGCAGATTTTGTGACACCGCAGATCTGCGATGGGCGGGATTGAAGAACCCGTTGGCCTCCAGCTCACGCTCCAAATGTTCAAATAAACCAAACAGTTCTTCCTTGGTGGCCGGCCGGTCCCGTCCGAGGTACAGCCCCTCGCTGAGAGGCTTCTCGTAGGTTGTAACCCGGCCAAGACTTCGCCCGGCGTCGCTGCGCATCCATTCGTATCCCGTCAGCAGCACCGCCTGCGCCAGGTTGAGAGAAGCGAAACGAGAATTTACTGGAATCATGATGAACGCGTCGGCCACCGCGACCTCGTTCGTCTCGAGACCGTTACGCTCGCGCCCGAACAGCACCCCGCACCGCTCGCCGCGGCCGATCCGCTTCCGCATTTCGACGATGGCCTGCTCCGGCGTCAGAACGGGTTTGCGAAGATCCCGCTGGCGCGCCGTCGTGGCCCCGACCCAGTTCAGATCGGCAATGCTCTCTTCCAGGGTACTGAACGCTCGCGCATCGTCGATGATGTAGTTCGCCCCCGACGCCGCGATCCGCGCTTTTTCATTCGGCCAGCCGTCACGCGGGCTAACGAGGCGCAGATCGTCGAGCCCGAAGTTCGCGCAGGCGCGGGCCACCATGCCGATGTTATCGGCGAGTTGTGGCTCCATCAGAATGACGGACGGCGTCTCGCCTTCAGCTGCAACGGGCTCGCCCCGCATGTGCGCGCGCCGCAACCCATGCCGCAGCTTGCGAATGACACGGCGCGCCCAGAACCAGTAATTTTCGCCCGACCACTGCTTGGAGAGCGTTTCGAGGCACGGCGTCGCAACCGTCTCCGTTCCCTCGCCCTTGAGGCGAACGCGGCCATCCCCGACGATCACTTCCTTCTTGCTGAGGATGAACTGGTCGAGCGTCTCGATCCCCTGGGCCTCGGTGCGCCGTTTGCAGCCCGGGCACGACACGTTGTCCGCGACGCACCTCAGTCCGGCGCAATACTGCAGCAAAGGCTCGAGCGTTTCGCGGTCGAGACCCGGGATGGCCAGCGCCGCGAGCCCCTGGTCGATCGACGCGGAATGACAGGCGTGCACGACCTCGGCGACCGCAGTGTCCCGGGGACCGATCACAGGTACGCCGCCCCCGATGCGGATCTCGGGCGAGGCCTCGTTCTTCATCGTTTCGGTTTCGACGTTCAATGACGCCTCCGCGCGCCGTAAGTGCTTGCCGTTGTTGGCGTACAATTAGGCGGGATCGTGCCCAACATCCACGCTTCTTTTCGCTTCGAACTTGAACCAGTCCGAGATCTGCCGCACGACTGCGGCGAAGGTTCACTTCGTGAGCCGCGACCGTGTCGCTATGGTCTTAATTTCCAGCTTCCATTCTTCTTCGCGAGACATCCCATGCAAAAAATCAAGGTTGAAGGCACCGTCGTCGAACTCGACGGCGACGAGATGACCCGCATCATCTGGAAGCTGATCAAGGACAGCCTGATACATCCCTACCTCGACGTTAATCTCGAATACTACGATCTGAGCGTCGAAAACCGCGACAAGACCAGCGACCAGGTGACGATCGACGCCGGCAACGCCATCAAGAAGCATGGCGTCGGCATCAAATGCGCGACGATCACGCCCGACGAAGCGCGCGTCAAAGAATTCAACCTGAAGGAAATGTGGAAGAGCCCCAACGGCACGATCCGCAACATCTTGGGCGGCGTCATCTTCCGCGAGCCGATCATCTGCAAGAACGTGCCGCGCCTCGTCCCCGGCTGGACCCAGCCGATCATCGTCGGCCGCCACGCGTTTGGCGACCAGTATAAGGCGACCGATTTCAAGTTCCCCGGCAAGGGCGTGCTGACGATCAAGTTCGTCGGCGAAGACGGAACGGTGATCGAGAAGGAAGTCTTCAAGGCGCCGGACGCGGGCGTCGCGCTCGCGATGTACAATCTCGATGAATCGATCCGCGACTTCGCGCGCGCTTCGCTCAATTACGGTCTGTCACGCAACTATCCCGTTTACCTCTCGACGAAGAACACGATCCTCAAAGCCTACGACGGCCGCTTCAAGGACATCTTCCAGGAAATCTACGAGGCGGAGTTCAAAGCCGAATTCACGAAGCGCAAGCTCACCTACGAGCATCGCCTCATCGACGACATGGTGGCGAGCGCACTCAAGTGGTCGGGCGGTTACGTCTGGGCGTGCAAGAACTACGACGGCGACGTCCAGTCCGATACGGTTGCGCAGGGCTTCGGTTCGCTCGGCCTGATGACGAGCGTGCTGATGACACCGGACGGCAAGACCGTCGAAGCGGAGGCAGCCCACGGCACGGTCACGCGCCACTACCGCGAGCATGAGAAGGGCAAGGAAACGTCGACCAATTCGATCGCGTCGATCTTCGCCTGGACGCGCGGCCTCGGACACCGCGCCAAGCTCGACGGCAACGAAAAGCTACTGAACTTCTGCAAGACGCTCGAGCGCGTCTGCATCGCAACCGTTGAGTCGGGCTACATGACGAAGGACTTGGCGCTCCTCGTCGGCCCCGATCAGAAGTGGCTGTCGACGACCGGCTTCCTCGAAAAGGTCGACGCCAACCTCAAAGCCGCGATGGCGAAGACCGCATAAGCAGAAAGCCTCACCGGCAATTTGAGCGCGAGCCGTCCGCGCCATCCGCGACGACCACATCGTCGGTCTCTATGACCGGCACGCCGCCACGTCGGCCACATACGGCTCGCGCGGCACAAATAGCCGCCGCGCGAGTTATTCCTTCCATTCCACCGGCGGCAATTCGTGGAGATCCGCGCCGAAGCGTATCGGAGCCCCTTTACATCCGGCAAGTGCACGAAGGCCCCGCTAGAGTGGGCTCTTTGAGTTTACACGTGAAGACAAGGAGAAATCGATGACAAGCGAAGTAGCGAATAAAGCTGCCAAGTGGGACGACACATTCAACCAAGGGGACACGGTGAGCCTCGGCAGCTTTTACGCGTCCGATGCTTTGGTCATTCCCGCTGGCGGCTCGCCGGTCAAAGGCCCTGAAGCGATCGGCAACTTCTTCAAGGATCTTCGAGCCAACGGCTTCTCGGATCACAAGATCGCCGTCGATAACGTCATCGAAAACGGCGACACGCTGATAGCCAGCGGCAAGTGGCAGCTGAACGGACCGGGCGAGAACGGAGCGTCAAAGCAGTACGGCGGCAACTGGGTGAATGTCGTCAAACGCAACGGCGGCGACTTGCAGATCCTCCTCCACACCTGGAACTGAGGAAGCTTCGGCACCAACGGCGCCACAAGACTTTTCTCAGAAATAAAAAACGCGGCGCATAAAAGTGCGCCGCGTTTTCAATTGTCATCCGCCGCGGGCTCCGCGAAGCGGCGTCGCCAGGCACAGGTAAAAACTTACTTCTTCTGCGCCGCGATCTGCTGATCGACCTCGGCCTGCATCTTCGCCGTCATCACGTTGAAGTCGTTCTGCAGCTTGGCGCATGCCTCGTCCTTGCCGTCGCAAACGACCTTCATCTGCACCGTGAGGGCGTTCCCCTCATGCACCACCTTGCGGCAGACAGCGGCGGGATGAGCCGGATTGTGCTTGGTCGTGAACGTGTACATCACGGTCGCGTTCTTCGGATCGTCGCTGAAGGCCGTATACAGATCGCTCGTATAAACCTGCTTCAAACCGGACTTCGTCGAATAGCGCGCGATCAATTCTTCCGCCTTACCGGAAGCGTCGCCGCAAAACTCTGTCGCAGCCGACATCGTCGGACCGGCTGAAGGCGCCGGTGTCGCCGGCAGCTTGACGATGGCGTCGTCAGCCCATGCTGATGTCGTGACAAGCAAAAAGGCGGCGAAACTGAGCGAACGCGTGCGTGTCATCTGCAGTGGTCCTCGGGTTTGGAAAGCGGCGGCTATATAGCGCATTTTTCCCGTCGGTCATTAGTGAAATGCCCGAAAGGTAAGGCTCCGCCGCTTCGCAGTGCAGCAATGTTCCCGCCGATGATCCGTTAGGATCAGCTCGCGAGCCGCGCCTCGATCGCTTTCAGCGCGTCGCCCGCTTTCGCGCCATCCGGACCACCGGCCTGCGCCATGTCGGGCCGTCCGCCGCCGCCCTTGCCGCCGAGCGCTTCGGCGCCCGCTTTGACGAGATCGACCGCGCTCCATGTCTTGACGAGATCGTCGGTGACGCCGACCGCGAGACCCGCTTTGCCGTCTTCCGTCACGCCGACAACGGCAACGATGCCCGAGCCGACCTGCTTCTTGCCGTCATCGATGAGGCCGCGCAAATCCTTGGGGTTGAGGCCCTGAACGGTTCGCGCCAGCAGCTTCACGTTGCCGATACTGCGAATGGCTTCGCCGTTGGCTGCCGCGCCCGCACCGGCGCCGCCACCACCGAGTGCGATCTGCCGCTTCGCATCCGCCAGCTGCTTCTCGAGCGTCTTACGCTCCTCGACGAGATGCTTCAGCCGCTCGACCAGATCCTCGGGCCGCGTCTTGAGAACGCTCGCCGCTTCCTTCACGCGCGCATCCTGCTCGTCGAGATAGGCCCGCGCGCCTTCGCCCGTCAGCGCCTCGAGGCGGCGGACGCCGGCCGCACTTCCGCTCTCGGCGACGACGCGAATGAGACCGATGTCACCCGTGCGTGACACGTGCGTGCCGCCGCAAAGCTCGACCGACCACGCCTTGTTGGCGCCGGGGCGCGTCGATCCCATCGACACGACGCGAACTTCCTCGCCGTACTTTTCACCAAAGAGCGCCATCGCGCCCGTCGCGCGCGCATCGTCGATGTTCATCAGTCGCGTGACGACCGGCGTGTTCTCGAGCAGCACGGCGTTCGCGATATCCTCGACTGTCTTCACTTCTTCGGCCGACATCGGCTTCGTGTGCGAGAAGTCAAAGCGCAAACGATCGGGCGAAACGAGCGAGCCCTTCTGCGCAACGTGCGTGCCGAGCACCTGCCGCAAAGCTTCATGCAGAAGATGCGTCGCCGAATGGTTGGCCCGCGTCGCCGACCGCCGCGTGTGATCGACCTCGAGCTCCACGGCGTCGCCCGCCTTGAAGCTCCCCTTCTCGACCTTGCCGAAATGCACGAACAAATCGCCGAGCTTCTTCTGCGTATCCGTCACGCGGAAGATCGCGCCCTTGGGGCCTTTCACGAGCCCCTGATCGCCGAGCTGCCCGCCGCTTTCGCCGTAGAATGGCGTCTGGTTGAAGATCAGCGCGCCTTCTTCGCCAGCTTTCAGTTCCGTCGCCTCGGAACCGCCCGAAACGAGCGCGGTGATGATGCCTTCAGCCGTCTCTGTATCGTAACCGAGGAATTCCGTGGCGCCGGTCTTGTCCTTGATCTCGAACCATTGGCCTTCGGTCGCAGCCTCGCCCGAACCCTTCCAGGCGGCGCGCGCGGCATCCTTTTGCTTCTTCATCGCTTCGCCGAACGCAGCCGTATCGACAGTGATGCCGCGCGGCCTCAGCGCGTCTTCGGTCAGATCGAGCGGAAAGCCGAAGGTATCGTAGAGCTTGAACGCGACGTCGCCGGGAAACACCGCACCCTTCTTCAGGTTGCCTGAGCTTTCGCCGAGAAGCTTGAGCCCATTGTCCAGCGTGCGCCGGAACTTCGTCTCTTCGAGCTTCAGCGTCTCGGCAATGAGCGGCTGCGCCCTGACGAGTTCCGGATAGGCATCCCCCATCTCGCGAACGAGCGCGGGGACGAGATGATACATCAGCGGCTCGGTGCAACCGATCTGAGCGGCGTAGCGCATGGCGCGGCGCATGATGCGGCGAAGCACGTAGCCGCGACCCTCGTTCGACGGCAGCACGCCGTCCGCAATCAGGAAGCTCGTCGAGCGAAGATGATCGGCGATGACGCGTTGCGCGACATGCCGGAATTCGGGACCGGCCTCGCCGCCGCTCTCTTTCGCACCGGCCTTGGCGGCTTCCTGCCGAATGGCCTGGATGAGATTCTGGAAGAGATCGATTTCGTAGTTGTCGTGCTTGCCTTGCAGCACCGCGGCGACGCGCTCGAGCCCCATGCCCGTGTCGATCGACGGCCTCGGCAGTGCCACGCGGTCTCCCGGACCGCGTTGCTCAAACTGCATGAATACGAGGTTCCAGATCTCGATGAAGCGATCGCCATCCTGATCGGCTGAGCCCGGAGGACCGCCAGGGATCTTATCGCCATGATCGAAGAAAATTTCCGAGCAGGGCCCGCACGGTCCCGTGTCGCCCATCTGCCAGAAGTTGTCGCTCGTCGGGATGCGAATGATCCGGCTGTCGGAGAAGCCCGAGATCTTCTTCCAGATCGCGTAAGCCTCGTCGTCCGTGTGATAGATCGTGACGAGCAGCCGCGTCTTGTCGAGGCCGAAGTCCTTCGTCAGCAAATTCCAGGCAAGTTCGATCGCGCGTTCTTTGAAGTAGTCGCCGAACGAGAAGTTGCCGAGCATCTCGAAGAACGTGTGATGGCGCGCCGTATAGCCGACGTTGTCGAGGTCGTTGTGCTTGCCGCCCGCGCGCACGCATTTCTGCGATGACGTGGCGCGAGGAATGGCGCGCGTCTCCTGACCGGTGAAGACGTTCTTGAACTGCACCATCCCGGCGTTCGTGAACATGAGCGTCGGATCGTTACGCGGCACGAGCGGCGATGACGGCACAATCTCGTGCCCGTTCTTTCCAAAGAAATCGAGAAACGAAGCGCGGATTTCGCTGACGCCGGCCATATGGTGCTTTCGAGCCTGATATTGAGAGTGAATTTGCTCCGAGAACGCGCCTCGGAACGGTTTAAGGCCGCCGTTGTAGCGGCGGCCTCTGAACGTGTCCAGAAAAGGCGATAGCGGACTGAATGACGCGAGGCGCGGCATTTTCAGAACGCCCAGCGCCCGTCAAAACCCGCCTGCCAGACCCGTCGGGTATCCGATCCTCGGGCTGATCCGAGGATCGGTTCGCCGGTGGGCGACAGCAGCGCACAGTAACCTCGGCCGGAAGCAGCCGATCGTGGCCTCCTTAGCGCTTCGCCTTGGCGACCTTCTTGCCAGACTCCTCATCAGGGAGAACGCCGTCCTCGTCCGGCTCTTCCCCGTCGTCCTCACCAACACCCGGATCGGCAAGCATCTTCTCGACGATGAGCCCGGCATTGGCACGGATAGCCCGCTCCAACTCGGCCGCCGCCTTCGGATTTTCCTTGAGATAGGTCTTGGCGTTCTCGCGGCCCTGGCCGATACGGTCGCCATTATAGGAAAGCCACGCGCCCGACTTCTCGACGAGCCCAGCCTTGACGCCGAGATCGATCAGCTCGCCGACCTTCGAGATGCCTTCGCCATACATGATGTCGAACTCGACCTGCTTGAAGGGCGGAGCCACCTTGTTCTTGACGACCTTGACGCGCGTCTGGTTGCCGACCGACTCCTCGCGTTCCTTGATCTGCCCGATGCGGCGAATATCGAGGCGAACGGACGCGTAGAACTTCAGCGCGTTGCCGCCCGTCGTCGTCTCCGGATTGCCGAACATGACGCCGATCTTCATACGGATCTGGTTGATGAAGATCACCATGGTGCCGGACTTGGATATAGCGCCGGTCAGCTTGCGCAACGCCTTGCTCATGAGGCGCGCCTGCATTCCGGGCTGCATATCGCCCATCTCGCCCTCGAGTTCGGCCTGCGGAGTGAGCGCCGCGACGCTGTCCACGACCAACACGTCGATCGCGCCCGAGCGCACGAGCGTATCGGCGATTTCCAGCGCCTGCTCGCCTGTGTCGGGCTGCGAAATCAAGAGGTCCTCGACCTTGACGCCGAGCTTCCGCGCATAGGTGGGATCGAGCGCATGCTCGGCGTCCACGAACGCACAAATTCCGCCCTTCTTCTGAGCCTCCGCGATCACATGCAGCGTCAGCGTCGTCTTGCCCGACGATTCAGGCCCATAGATCTCAACGACCCGCCCCTTGGGAAGGCCGCCTATTCCGAGCGCAATATCAAGACCGAGCGATCCCGTGGAGATCGCCTCGATGTCGAGCTTCTCACTGGCGCCGAGACGCATGATCGACCCTTTGCCAAAGGCCTTGTCAATCTGCGCGAGTGCATTCTCTAGCGCCTGCTTCTTATCCATTTTGCCCCCTTCGAGCACAGTCCAGTCCGGCCGTTCCATCGTGTCACCCTCAATCCCTATGGCAAGCGCCCCACGCCATCAATTAAGGATCTGTGTACTTGATTTGTTCCGAATCTGTCAATCTCGTTTTGTTCTCACACCCCGCGAACGCGGAGCCTGGAGTTCCATTAACGCTACACCTGTAACCGGCGAAACAGCGCCACTTGTCGCCACGATGCAATCTCCTGTGCATGTTCAAGCCAAGGAGGCTCCCGTGCACAAGATTTCCGCCACGTTCCTCGCCGCTGTCGTGGCCGCTAGCGTATTCGCGTCGACTGCCCAAGCGCGCATGGGTGGCGGCGGCCATTTTGCGATGTTCATCCTTCGCGCCGGAGCCCACGCTGCCGAGCAGAATGCCTGGGAGCAGCAGCGCCGTCGCCGCTACGAAGCCGAGGCAAGACAGCGCCGGATTGCCGAAGCCCGGCAAGCTGCCGCCGCAAAGCGGGCGCGCCTCATAGCCCTCGAGAAAAGAGAAGCCCAGAAGCTCGCGGCAGCCGAGGCGGCGAAGCAAACGGCGGCCGCGGAGACGACGCCAGAGCTGAAGCCAGTGCTGAAAAAAAGCGACCGTCTGCCGGAAACAGCTGCCGTGACGTCACAAGACGACGCCTCGAAACCGGCAACGAAAACGGCAACCGTCGCAACAACTGAAGAGGCGACCCCCGTCGCGGCGAACACCTGCCGCAGATACTCGGCCGCCGCTGACGGCCTCGTCGACACGCCCTGCGAATAAACGGGCGTTCTGGATCAACTCGCAACCTTTGGCGCGCCATAACTGGAACTTATGGCGCGTCCACCTGCACTCTGGGTTATCTCGATATCCGCGTCTAAACCGGCGCCATAACGACAATCCGAAGCACAAGGTGAACACGTAATGAGCAGTCCTACTTCCCGCCCCGCATCAGGGCGTTTCGGCATTCGCGTCGGCGAAGCCCTCGTTGCAGGCGGCCCTCCGGGAACGGCGGCTGAACCCGAAGTTGCGATCGGCGAGATGGACGGGCCATTCGGCACCGCGTTTGCGACCCTCCTCGGCGATCAGGTCAAAGGCCACACCCGCGTACTGTCGCTTCTCAACACCGACGTCATGGTTCGCCCGCCGACGATCTGCGTCAGCAAAGTGACAGTCGACAACGAGCGTTACACGAGCATCCTGATGGGCACCGTCCAATACGCCACCGCGATGGGCGTGCTCGATGCCGTGCGTTCCGGAGATCTGCCGAAAGACAAGGTCGACGACCTCGGCATCATCGTTTCGGTCTGGCTCCATCCGTCGGTCGCCACGATCGAAAAACTCGACCACAAAGTTCTGTTCGACATTCACCGCAAGGCGACCTCGCTCGCCATCCATAAGGCGATGAACTACCAGCCTTCGATCGATTGGCTGCTCGAGAACCAGGACAAGATCATCCACAAATACTTCGAGCGCGGTCTGAAGGGCGAGATCTAAGCGTCTATCCCCCTCCCCCTTGCGGGGAGGGGTCAGGGGTGGGGGTCATATCGCAAGCTCGGTGCTTCGCGCCACACTTCGCGCCCGGCGGCCGGCTCCCCACAGGGGAGTCGCCGGGCGCAACTTAAAGAGCAATTACTTCGCCAGCTCGTCCYTCACCTTGGCCGCAAGCTGCGGCAGCGAGAACGGTTTCGGCAGGAACGCGAAATCGTCCGAGCCCATCGTCTCGCGGAAAGCTTCATTCGGATAACCCGAGACGAAGATCACCTTGATCGACGGATTGCGCTTCCTGAGTTCCTTGAAGAGCGCCGGACCGTCCATCTCCGGCATCACGACGTCGGAAACGACGATGTCGATCTCGCCTTCGTTGGCGGCCATCAACTCGAGGGCCTCCAAGCCGTCGGCGGCTTCGATCACATGATACCCCTGCCGCCGTAGCGCCCGCGTTGCGAAGTGCCGGACATCCGGTTCGTCCTCGACGAGAAGCACGCGGCCCGTGCCCGTGAGATCGGTCGCCGTAAGCTGCTTCTTGGCGGCGGCGATCGTTTGAGGAAGCACCGTTTCGACGTCCTCGCCGTCTTCGACGAAGTAACGAGGCAGGAACACCTTGAACGTCGTGCCCTTGCCGATCTCGCTCTCGGGCTGAATGAAACCGCCCGACTGCTTGACGATGCCGTAGACCGACGCGAGGCCGAGGCCCGTGCCCTTGCCGACGCCCTTCGTGGTGAAGAACGGCTCGAAGATTTTCTCCATGACCTCCGGCGCCATGCCGGTGCCGGTGTCCGCGACTTCGATCACGACGTACTCGCCGGGAGTAAAGCCCGGAACGCCGCTCATCTTCTGGCTTTCGCGCTCAGGCACGTTGCGTGTCTTGATCGTCAGCTTGCCGCCGTTCGGCATGGCATCACGCGCATTGCGGACGAGGTTCAAGACGACTTGATAGAGCTGATTGCTGTCGGCCTTCACGTACCAAAGATCGCGCTCGGCCTGCATCTTCAGATCGATTTTCTCGCCGACCTGCGTTTTTAGGACAGGCATCATCTCTGACGTCACGTCGCCGACGTCGACGACCGTCACCTGCTGCGTCTGCTTGCGCGAGAAGCCGAGAAGGCCCGCGACGAGGCTCGCCGCGCGGTTCGCCGCCGACTGGATGTTCTTGATGTCCCGGTAAGCCGCATCGCTCGGCCGGTGCGTTTGCAGCAGAAGATCTGAGAAGCCGATGATCGCCGTCAGCACGTTGTTGAAGTCGTGCGCGATGCCGCCGGCGAGGTTGCCGACCGCTTCCATCTTCTGAGCCTGCGCGACGCGGCCTTCGAGCACCTTCTGCTCCGTCGCGTCCATCACATAGAGAGCGGCTGCTGCTCCGCCTTGCACGGCGGCGAGCGGCGACATGTAAATGCGGCGCGTGAATTCGCGTTGCGCGCCGGCCGTGATTTCGATTGGCTGAATGTTGCCGCGGCCAGTGAGAGCTTCGCCAAGTCCCGCTTCGATGCGAAGACGCTCTTCGGGGTCCGCAGTACGGCACAGCGCTTCCGCCGCCAGCACGTCCTGCGCCGGCTTACCGTCGAGAACCATCCGCATGAAGGCGGTGTTGCAATTGGCGATCCGGCCTTCGGCATCGAGCGCCGCAATACCGAACGGCGCCGATTGGAAGAATTGCGATGCGCGCACATCCTGCTGCCCGCGATCGACGAGGCCAGCCGTCTGCCGGTTGATCGCCGTGATCGTGAAACCGAGTTCGGACTGATCGCCGACGGGCTCGACGAGCAACGTGAGCGCGACGATGCGGCCGTCCTGCCGCGTCAAATCGAGATCGATGACGCGCTGGTCGGCTTCCGGAATGGTCGCCATCAGCTTGAGAAGACGGAGACCCTCCGTGCCCGCGAGTTCCGCGAGGCCGAGATTGCGCACGCGCAACGCGCCCGCCGGATAGCCGAGCCATTGTTCGAACGCGGCGTTGACATGAAGGATCGCGCCACCGACGGACGACACCCACATGAAACCGGCCGGCATCGCGTCAAACGCCGCGAGAGAAGCCTCGAGTTTCTCGATGCGCTGAGCTTCGCGGCTCTTTTCGCTCGAAACATCGATGATCTGCCACGACACGAGTCGCTGACGCGGCGAAAGATCGGAGGTTGATTCATCGGACGGCGCAAACGGGCGCACGATGATGCGAACCCATGACGGGCGGCCCGCAACGCTCGGCCGCAGTCGAACATCTTCGCGCCGCGCCTCGCCCCGCTCCGCTGCCCGCGTCAGCTGGAAGTATGCCTGCGTTCCTTCCGCATCGCCCGTGAGCAAAGTCTCGAGCGCTGAAAAAGGCCCCGCCTCATGTCGTCCGAGAATGCGCTCGACGGCAGCATTCGCGTAAAGAACCGTGCCGTCGGAATTGGCGATGATTTGCGGCTCGTCGTGAGCGTCGATTGCGGCTTTTAGGAAGTCCGCGGGCGTCGACCGTGCGCCGAGCCTGATATGCCCGGCCACGATCCCGAAAAGCATGAAAATGCCGAACATCGCCAAAAGCGCGATGATGGTCAAAAGCAACGGCTCGCCCGAGCCGCTGGCCAGCAGCCCGAACAAAAGTGAGCCACCGGCGGCGGCGACAATGATAATAGGGAGGAAACCGCCGAACCCTTCCGCTGAGTTCAGCGGATCGATCGGGGCGGCATCCGTCCTCAACGCCTCGCGATCCTTCATGGACAGAGAATCTAGCTGATTCTCGAAAATCGAGACGTCGGACTGGGGCATGGACATGGAACTCAAACGCAACTGCAACTGTACCGCAACGGTGCGGCGATTTTCGCTTGCATAAGACTTCGCTTAAGAGAGTTAACATGCAGTCAACTCGGGGCTATCGAAGCCTTGAAGTTCGAAAGATATCGGCACAACCGGCAATCCGGCGGCGAGGCAATCAATGGAAACCTATATTTTTTGGACGTTCTTGCTGGCCGTTGTCGCTGTTCTCTGCGCGGGGGTGGCCGTGTTCGTCCGCGCCTATCTTACAGGAACTGCGCCGTCGGCCCTTTTGTTTCGGCCGAAAGGCGACCGCCGCCTCGATGTTGTAGATCAGGCCAGCGTTGATAGCCGCCGCAAGCTCGTCCTTATCCGGCGGGACGACGTCGAGCATTTGATAATGATTGGTGGCCCCGTCGATGTCGTCATAGAGACGGGAATCAATTCCTCTGGTGGGCGCGCAGCGACCGCAACGCCGAACGAAGCCGTGGCGGCGCCCGTGCGCCGAACCCCGATTTTCAGCCGCAGCCCTGAACCGGCGGAACACTTGTCCCCGCCGCCCAAACTTTAATTTCAATTAGCGCGATTGGTCGACGTCGCCGAAATCGGCCATCGTGAGCTTGCTGAGGTCAAGCCGCCGCGTTTCACTTGCGACGGGGCCGCCAACCCCCTTGGAACCGTTAGTAACGAGACTTGCTGGCGATAATTTCCAGCCGGCCGGATTGGCTTCCCGCAGCGGATGAGCCGCAACGGCGGCTTTCAATGGCTCGGCCTCGACAGGATTGAATTGCGGTAGGCCGCCTGTCGCGGCCGCAATAACGGCGGACAACAAGAAAGTAATACGAGCGCTCACGACGCAACCTCATCCTGACGCCTGCACGGCACGAGGTTGAATGTGAGCCGAAACCTTTAACGAGCCGTGAAGGACCGTTCGTTTTCGAAACGGCTCAGCCGGTGGCTGCGAGCCTATTCCTCGCGATAGACCTTCTCGCGCCGCTCGTGGCGCTCCTGCGCTTCGACCGAAAGCGTTGCGATGGGCCGCGCGTCGAGGCGCTTCAGGCCGATCGGTTCGCCGGTATCCTCGCAATAGCCATACGAGCCGTCCTCGATTCGGCCCAGCGCCGCTTCGATCTTGGAAATGAGCTTGCGCTGACGATCGCGCGTTCTGAGTTCCGTGGCCCGATCCGTTTCCGACGTAGCGCGATCCGCAAGATCCGCGTGCTGCGTTGAATCTTCGTGCAAGATCGCCAGCGTTTCTCGTGTCTGACGAAGAATCTCATCCTTCCAGTCGAGCAGGCGCTTGCGGAAATAAGCCTTGTGCATGTCATTCATGAAAGGCTCATTCTCCGAAGGCTTGTAGCCCGGCGGGAGAACGATATCTGCAATCTTTACGCGTGCAGCCATCTTGGTGCTTGTACCCTCTGACTTTTTCGGCGCTGCCGGCTTTGCGGCAGCCAATGTTCGTGCCGGCGCAATCGCCTGGCTCGGCTTCTGAGGCGCCGGCTTGCTAACGGGTGGAGCGATGTTCCCCGTCGGAGCCCTGGTCTGTGTCACTTTCGCAGCGGTCTTTGCCGCCTTGGCTTTTGACGTATCGGGCTTTTTAGCCTGAGCCGCCTTTGCAGCGCTCGCTAAAATTTTGTCATTCTTCACCGGCGGCCCGGCTTTCGCGACAGGCTTCTTGGCGACCGTCTTAGGCTTCGCCGTCTTCGTTCCGGTTGCCTTGCTCATCGTCCGCCTCTCCAGAGGCTGCGTTCGCTCGAGCCGATAGTCCTCCGCAGAAAAAAGTCGACCCTGACTCGGCCTCTTTCGGCCGACCCTTATCTATGGGTGAGGCCCCCCGAGTCAAGCTCGCTACGAAGCCATACTAAATTTGATAGATATAGCTTTGCTTCAATGATTACAGGCACTTATACTGAGATGGCGAATTCCTCAGCTATCAGCCTTTAACAGATCCTTGCCGAGGAGTGCGCTTCAGTCACCTTGCTCCACGCTCCTCAGGCCCCCTAGACACCCTCATGAACTTCGAAGGCACCTCCTCTTACGTCGCCACGCCCGACCTCAAGATCGCGGTCAACGCCGCGATTCGGCTCGAGCGGCCGCTCCTCATCAAGGGCGAGCCCGGCACGGGTAAATCGGTCCTCGCGACGGAGGTCGCGAAGGCCCTCGATGCCCCGTTGATCGAATGGCACATCAAATCGACGACGAAAGCGCAGCAAGGCCTTTATGAATATGATGCCGTTTCGCGACTGCGAGATGGTCAGCTCGGCGATGAGCGCGTCAAGAATATCGCCAACTATATCAAACGCGGCAAGCTGTGGGACGCATTCGAAGCGCCGAAACGCAGTGTGCTGCTGATCGACGAAATCGACAAAGCCGACATCGAATTCCCCAACGATCTTCTGCAAGAACTCGATCGGATGGAATTCTTCGTCTACGAAACGGGCGAGACGATCAAAGCCAAGACGCGTCCCGTGGTGCTCATCACCTCGAACAACGAGAAAGAGCTGCCGGACGCATTTCTCCGCCGGTGCTTCTTTCATTTCATCAAGTTCCCCGACGCCGAGACGATGCGCCGGATCGTCGATGTACATTTCCCGGGCCTGAAGAACCGTCTCGTCAATGATGCTCTTCGCGTTTTCTACGAACTTCGCGACGTTCCGGGCCTGAAGAAAAAGCCGTCGACATCTGAGCTTCTCGACTGGTTGAAGCTCCTCTTGCATGAGGACATCGACCCGGCGTTATTGAACGAGAAAGATCCGAGAAAGCTCGTTCCGCCGCTCGCCGGCGCTTTGATCAAGAACGAGCAGGATACTCATCTTCTTGAACGCCTTGCGTTCATGACGCGCCGCCGCAACGAATAGCTTAACGGCAGCCAGACTCTTAATTTCAATTCTCACTCACACAGATCGTTTGCTGTTAACGCCGGATACACGACCTCTTCTATTGCCTTGATTTCTCTTTCAGGTTGCGCCCCAATGAATGCGCGGCACACAAATGCTTGCTATAAAAAATGGAAGCGCGTGAAAGGGAGAAGTCAAAATGAGGAAATTTCTCGTCGCCTTGAGTGTGATCAGCGCTCTCGGACTTGTCGCCTGCGACAATTCCAAGGAAAAAGCCGAGGCCGACAAGGCTGCGACCGAAGCAAAGGCTTCTGCTGACAAAGCTGCAGCTGACACGAAGGCCGCTGCCGAAAAGGCTGCAGAAGAAACCAAGGCCGCAGCCGATAAAGCCGCCGCCGATGCGAAGGCTGCCGCCGACAGGGCAACCGAGCCCGCCAAGCCCAACCCATGATGCGCAACGCTCGCGGGCAGCACCCGCGAGCACCTCAGCAAAATGGAGGATACGCAAGCCATTCAAGGCACCGTCACGCGGCTAACGCAGTGCAGCGATCCAGCCGCCTTTTTAAAGGACCCAATAATCGAAAATGCCCGGCGACGCGCGTATTTGTCGCGAACGGTAACCACCATTGCGAGCCCTTGTGGCCATATAGGTTTCGGCAAGCCAATCCATTACGATTGGGGCAGTCGCAGAAGCGGCCGCGTCTCGGTATCCGGCGGAGCGGGACGGCGTCGCACTTTTCATCCCTCGTCAGCAGCCCGGGCGGCCCTGCGAGAACCGTTGGATAATTTCTATGTGTGGCATTTTCGGAATAATCGACCTTAAGGATAGGCGCTCCGTTCCGCTGTCCGTCTTGAAACGCGCGGCCGACGCGATGCTTCATCGCGGCCCCGACGAAGACGGCTACCTGCAGCGTCCCGGATTTGGATTTGCGTCGCGCCGTCTCAGCATCGTCGGCCTCGCCGACGGCCAGCAGCCTGTCTTCAACGAAGACAAGCAGATCGCGGCAATCTTCAATGGCGAGATTTTCGATCACGACGACTGGCGCCAGGATCTGAGAAACCGCGGCCACGTTTTGAAGACGCACTGCGATACCGAAATTTTCCCGCACATGTGGGAAGAGTTCGCAGAAGACATGTTCGCCAAGCTCAACGGCCAGTTCGCCGTTGCCCTGGCCGATGAACGCAAGCAGAAATTCATCCTCGCGCGCGACCGCTTCGGCATCTGCCCTCTCTTCTGGACACGCACGACACGGTTTGGCAGCGACTGGCTGATCTTCGGTTCCGAGATCAAGACGATTCTCGCGACCGGAATGGTCGAGCCGAAGCCGGACCAACGCGGCATCGATGCGGTCTTTAATTTCTTGGCTGTGCCCGGACCGTTCAGCTGCTTCGAAGGCATCAACATTCTGCCTCCGGGCAGATTCTTGACGATCTCGCGCGGCCGCAGCGGCGAAGACGCGACGATCAGTGAGCGCACCTATTGGGAAATGGATTTCCCAGCTGCGGGTCAAGAAGCACGCGGACAGAACGAGAAGAAACTCGTCGATGACTTCGAAAGCGTTCTCTACGAGGCTGTGAAGCGGCGCCTGCGCGCCGACGTTCCCGTTGCGTCCTACCTCTCGGGCGGCGTCGACTCGAGCACCGTCGTCGCGATGGCGAAGGACATCCTCGGCGCCGCACCGGCGACATTCACCGTCAAAATCCGCGACCCGAAGCTCGACGAAACCGAGCAGGCCGCGATCATCTCGAAGCACCTTTCCGCCGATCCCTACATCGTGCCTTGCGGATCGGACGACATCGTCGCGAACTACCAGAAATTGCTCGTCGCCACAGAAGCACCCGTGACGGACACCTCGTGCACCGCGCTGATGATGCTCGCCGGCAAAGTGAACGAACGCGGCTTCAAGGTCGCGCTGACTGGCGAAGGCTCTGACGAGTGGCTCGCCGGCTATCCCTGGTACAAGTTCGATCGCATCTTCGAATGGATGGGCAAAGCGTCGGCCGGCGTAGCACCGCAGCTCGCCGAGAAATTCTTATACCGCTGGCTCGGCTGCAGCGATGAGACCATCGCCTATTTTGTTCGCAACGCAGAGTCGTCGGGCGGCATGCACGCGTTCCAGCGATTCTACAGTCTTCTCGGCGCCTCGCGCCTCCGCTTCTACAGCTCGAGCATGCGCGCCAAATTGAGCGGCCACGATCCCTACGCGGCAATCGAGTCCGACATCTCGCGCGCGAAGACCTGGGATCCAGTCAATCGCGGCGTCTACTGGGCCGGAAAAATTCATCTGCCCGGACAGCTTCTGAGCCTCAAAGGCGATCGCATCGCCATGAGCCAGTCCGTCGAGATGCGCTATCCGTTTCTCGACAACAACGTCTTTGATTTCCTCGCCGGCATCGATCCGAAGTGGAAGTTCAAGGGCCTCACCGAGAAGTATCTTCTTCGCCGCGTCGCCGAAAAGTGGCTGCCGAAATCGGTCGCATGGCGGCCCAAGGGCATGTTCCGCGCGCCGCTCGACGGCTTCTTCCTCCAACAGCGGCTGCCGTACGTCGACGAACTCTTGAGCGATGCCTCGATCAAGAAGGCGGGATATTTCGATCCTGAAGCTGTGCGCGAATGGCGAGGAAAATATCAGGGACTGTCGCCCTGGGGCTATCAACGCAGCTCCGCCGAACTCGGGCTCGTTGCCGTGCTCGCAACGCAGCTCTGGCACCACACCTACATCGACCCGACGCTCGCCAATCTTCCGGGCTGGCGGACGATCGCAGGTGTTCCAACCGCCGAGCCCCGCGACCTCGGCTTCGCCGAGAGCGTGCCAGCGCTCGCGAGCTAGCACGTCTCGAGAAGTGATAGTGCGGTCTAGCGCAGCTTGCGCGGCCCGTAGCCCACTGTCATGAGCGCGATCGCGGACGCGACATTCTTTTCGATCTCTTCACGCGTCGGCCGCTCCGTGATCGCACCATAAAGCCGTGGGCGGATAATGGAGGCCTGTATCAGTTCCAAAAACTGCATTGCAGCGAAATAGGTATCGGCAATCTCGAGCCGCCCCGCCGCAACGTGGATGTCGAGATATTTGGCGAGCGCTGTTGCGACCCGCTTCGGTCCACGTTCGAAGAACTCGGTTCCGACTTCGGGCATCCGTTCAGCGACACCGATGACGATCCGATGCGCGGCGACGACGAACGGCTCGGACATGATCGTCAACACCTCGATGCCGAATTCCGTCAGAACGGTTTCAAACGGCTTCTCGTTATCGAGCAACGACAGGATCTCGGAGATATTGCGATCGCGTCTCTCGGCGCAGATCGCGGTGAAGAGATGCTCCTTGTCCTGGAAATAGACGTAGAGCGTCGCCTTTGAGACGCGCGCCTCGCGAGCAACGTCGCTCATGCTCGAAGCATCGAAACCCGCAGTCGAAAATATCCGGCCCGCACCCTCCAAAATTTGGCGGCGCTTCTGCGGATCGGTCCCCGCGGCGGGGCGACCGCCGCGCCGGTCTTCTCTCGCTGGGTCTGGGGTCAAATGCGCTGATTCCATGTGTGTCATCCTTATACGCTCTGAACTCGCGGTTCAGTACTCATACAATAAATAGAACCAAACGGTTCAGTTTCGTCTTGATAGTCACCCATCCGCGTTGTATGTCAAGTCATCAACTGAACCGGACGGTTTAATTCCGCGGTTTTGGAGGGAATTGGGTGTTATGGGTGGGAATTCGAGTAGTCGTCTGGCGCTGCGCCCCAGACCGAATGAGACCGGCACCGCATCGGGAGCCGATGAACGGCCGCGCTTAGGGTCCAACCCGAGCGCGCTTGCCCGGACGCAGGGGACAAAAGCAGACACCGCTCCAACGTCCGAGCAGCCCCACGCGCGCGAATCGAAATCCGAAACCACGACGGCGACCGGCCCGGCGAAGCCGGCATCCCGCCGCAAACCGATCTTCCTCGGCGTCGGCGCGCTCGCCCTCATGGGCGTCGCCTACTTCGCTTATGAATACATCACCGTCGGCCGCTTCCTCGTCTCGACGGACGACGCCTACGTCGGGGCCTACATGGCGATCATCTCGCCGAAGATCCCGGCCATCGTGGCCGAGGTGCCCGTCGTCGACAATCAGCAGGTGAAGGAAGGCCAAACGCTCGTGCGGCTGGACGACGGCGACTATCGCTTGGCGCTCGAGCAGGCCCAGTCGAAGCTCGCGACACAGTTCGCCGCCATCAAAACCTTCGATGCTCAGATAAAAGCGGCCGAAGCTTCCGGCGAACAAGCCCGCGCGCAACTCGACTCCGCGAAAGCCAACGTCGTCAAAACCGTCGCTGACTTCAAACGCACGGATGCATTGACCGCCAAGGATTACGCGACGAAAGCGTCGCTCGACGCCACCATCGCCGCGCGAGATTCCGCCTACGCTCAAGTCAAAGCCAACGAAGCCGCAATTCAATCCGCCGACGCCAACGTCGCGCTGCTTCACGCCCAGCGCGATCAGGCCGAAAAGGTCGCGAAGGAATTGCAGGTCGCAGTCGATCAGGCCGCGCGCGATCTCTCCTTCACCGTCATCCGCGCGCCCTTCGATGGCGTCGTCGGCAATCGCGGCGTCCAGGTCGGAGATTACGTAACGCCGGGCAAACGCCTCGCCGCGGTCGTGCCGCTCGACAAGGTCTTCGTAGATGCGAACTTCAAGGAAACGCAGCTTCCCGAAATCGTCCCGGGACAAACCGCGACGGTGCGCGTGGACGCTTTGAACGGCGAAACCTTGAAGGGCACCGTCGAAGGCGTCTCGCCCGCATCGGGCTCCCAGTTCTCGCTGCTGCCGCCTGAGAACGCCACGGGCAACTTCACGAAGATCGTTCAGCGCGTACCGGTTCGGATCACCATTCCCGCGGCGACCGCGCACAACAAATTGCGCCCCGGTCTCTCCGTCGTTGTCAGCGTCGATACGCGGACGACGCCGAAAGACACCGGTCCCGATCAAGCCGCGCTGCGATAGCTTCCGGCAAAAGGCGGCGCCAAGCCATGGCCGATTTGACCCTATCGCCCGACGAACCCAAGAAGCTCGAATGGATCGGCGTTACGCCGCGCCAGCTCGCGGGCTTCCTCGCCATGGTCTTCGGCATGTTCATGGCGATCCTCGACATTCAGATCGTCTCGGCATCGCTGAGCGAAATCCAGGCGGGGCTCTCAGCAAGCTCTGACGAGATTCCGTGGGTCCAGACGGCTTATCTCATCGCCGAAGTCGTGATGATCCCGCTGTCGGGCTTCCTCGCACGCGCCCTCTCGACGCGTGTGCTCTTCTTTACGGCCGCCGTCGGCTTCACGGCCGCGAGCGCCCTCTGCGCCACCGCGACGACGATCGACCAGATGATCCTCTACCGCGCGATCCAAGGGTTCATCGGCGGCGGCATGATCCCGAGTGTCTTCGCCGTCGCGTTCACGCTGTTTCCGCCGTCGAAGCGCAACATCGTTTCCCCCATCATCGGCCTCGTCGCGACGCTCGCACCGACGATAGGACCGACTGTCGGCGGCTATCTCACCGACGCCTTCTCATGGCACTGGCTGTTTCTCATCAACGTCGTGCCCGGCATCCTCGTCGCCATCGCCGTCTACTTCCTCGTCGACTTCGACAAGCCGAACTTGGCGCTCTTCGACCGCTTCGACTACGTCGGCCTCATCGCGATGGCGATGTTTCTTGGCTCGCTCGAATACGTGCTCGAGGAAGGCCCCCGTTACGACTGGTTCGACGACCAGACCATCGCAATCTTCGGAGTTCTGGCCGTTGTCGGAGCCATCGTCTTCTTCTGGCGCGCCGCGACCGCGAAAGATCCGATCGTCGAGCTTCGAGCTTTCAAGAATAGGAACTTCGCATTCGGTTCGGCTTTCAGCTTCACGATGGGCATAGGCCTCTACGGGCTGACATACGTCTATCCCGTGTACCTTGCGCAGGTGCGCGGCTACAGCTCCTTGATGATCGGCGAGACGATGTTCGTCACCGGCGTCGCGATGTTCCTGACCGCGCCGATCAGCGGGCGCCTCTCGAGCATCCTCGATCCGCGCATCATGATGTTGATCGGCTTCATCGGCTTTGCGGCCGGAACCTACATCGCGAGCGGCATCACGTCGGACTGGGATTTCTGGGAGTTGCTGCTTCCGCAGATCCTGCGCGGTTCCTCGCTGATGCTGTGCATGGTGCCGATCAATAACCTCTCGCTCGGCACGCTGCCGCCCGACCAGCTGAAGAACGCGTCCGGCCTTTTCAACCTGACGCGCAACCTCGGCGGCGCCGTCGGCCTGGCGATCATCAATACACTCCTGAACAAGCGTCTCGATCTCCATCTCGCACGCTTGCACGAGCAGGTTTCGTGGGGACATCCCATCGCCGAAGATCGCCTTGCGGGCATGCAACAGACATTCTCGAACGCGATGCAGGCCGACGGCGACATGGCGGCGCTGAAGAAGCTCGCGATGATGGTGCGCATGCAGGCCAATGTGCTGTCGTTTGCCGATCTCTTCCTGGTGCTGACCGTGCTATTCGCGTCTGCCGCGCTCTTCACGCTGCTCATGCGGAAGCCCGAAGCGGTTCCGGCCGAGGCCGCAGGCCACTGAAGGACAATAACGTTTCGCCGAACAGGTCACGCTCGCCGCTTGCCGTCGGTCACAAGCGAAAGCGCCCAGAAGAACAAGCCGCCGATCGCCAGCGCCACGCCGACCCAACCGGTCGACGTCCAACCATAACCGCCCGCGATGGCCATGCCGCCGAGCCAGGGGCCGAGGGCATTCGCCGTATTGAACGCGCTGTGATTGAGAGCGGCAGCGAGCGTCTGCGCTTCTCCGGCGACGTCCATCAAGCGCGTCTGCAGTGCGGTTCCGAGACCGCCTCCGCAGCCGATCATGAACACCACCAGCGTCACCGCGTAAATGTTGCCGGCCGCAAATGGGAAGAGCGCCAGCGACGCCATACTCCAAAGCAACAGGCCACCGACCGTCGGCATCAAGGCCCGATCAGCGAGCCGGCCGGTGACGTACGTGCCGACCGTCATGCCGACGCCGAAGAAGACGAGCACGATCGGCACCACGTAGGACGGAACGTGCGTGACGTCCGTCAGTGTCGATGAAAGATACGAATAGACGGCGAACATGCCGCCGAAGCCGATGGCGCCGATGGCGAGCGTGAGCCACACCTGCGGCCGCTTCAGCGCGTCAAGCTCGCGCAGCATGCTCGCTTCCTTGGTCGGCTGGTCTGCCGGCACATAGAACCAAATGAGTGAAACCGTCAGAGCTGCAAGAACACCGACGATCCCAAATCCCGAACGCCAGCCGAGCGCCTGCCCGATCCATGTCGCAACGGGAACACCGATCACCGTCGCGATCGTAAGACCGATAAGCACGCGGCCAACGGCCTGCGCCCGGGCGTTCGCCGGAACGAGCGACGCCGCAACGAGCATCGCGACACCGAAGTAAGCGCCGTGAGGAACGCCGCTGAGAAAGCGAAAGGCGACCATCGAGCCGTACGTCGGCGAAAGTGCTGTCATCACATTCAAGACGGCAAAGACAGTCATCAGCGTCAGAAGCAACGTGCGCCGCGACCAATTCGCGGCGAGCACGGCAATGACAGGAGCGCCAACGACGACGCCGAGTGCGTACGCACTGATGGCGTATCCGGCATCGGGCTCGGAAATTCCGAAAGTCGCCGCGAAATACGGCAACAGGCTCATGGCCGCGAATTCGGTCGTGCCGATTGCGAAACCGCCCATCGCCAGCGCGAAATGTACGAGGTTGACCTGACGGGGGGTCAGCTTCGCGTACGTTGTCTGCACGCTGTCAAAAGCTTCCGCCCTCACGTCCATGTACTAGCCTCTTCCTGTCGAGTTTCGCTGCATCGCAGGAAAGCGATGGCAAAGGTAACTAACGGCCTATGTTACGGAATTTGTTCCCCGTCGAGAGCCGAGCCATCGTCATTTTGCAACTGCGAACTGTCGCACGCTCATAGCTCCGCGCTCATCCCGCGTGATTACGGACGCGCGGCCCGTCGCTGCGACGGAACGCCCCCACTCGCAACATGAGCCTGTTCCACGCGGAACAGCGGCACCAGCCCCGCCGCATCACACGAGATCATCCGCCCCGAAGCCAACGCGGCTCGGCATTCCGGCAAATTCTCGCGTTCGAATAATTCAGGGAGACGGCGATGGAATTGAAGCGAACCAAAATCACGGCCCGCGTGTGTGCCGTTCTTTCACTTGTCGCGATCACACATCCGGCATGGGCAGTCGATCGCCCCATCCAAAAGCTAGGACTCTCCGCACCCGTCGCGAAGGCCAGCCTTCGGAGAGCAACACTCGGCAAGTCGAAGCAGATGGCCGCGTTACCTGCGGGCAAAATCCGAAACCTCAACAGCCGCACAGCGCACCGGTCTACCCTGGTCCATCAAGCGCTCGCCATTGCCTCCACGGCACGCGCCGGCAAAACCGGACCTGAAGCCGAAAGCCTTCTTGATCAGCGCACGTCATGGCGCGCGCGCTTCACATCGCCGTCCATGAAAGATGCAATCGGCAAACTTCGCGAAGCCGCTGGCTTTCGCTGAAGATAAAGCGCTGTAAGACCAGGCGCTGAGGCGAGCCCGCATCTCTCCTAGGCGTGCCGCAAAAAGCCGCGGCGCGGCCATGCCTGCTTCCTCTCCATCAATTAACAAAATTAATTCCTTCGGCTTTCGCCTCTCCGATTTTGTCGCCCGAATTACCGATTGGCCCGTTTATGCAGGCCAAAATGGAATCTAATTGCTGCCTCGCAATATCCGCCTTGACCCTAAATTAATGATATCGCTTCAGCTTAGCTCAAGATTGGAACAAGTGACGGAGACTGCTGAATTAATTGGCATTTCTGCCTGTTAATTAGGCGCTACGCTGATCCGATTTGAAATGGGAATATCGCGCCGATCTTCGGCTCGACGGGGGATGAGAGCTTTAGACATGTTTGATAGCGGGGACCGCTTTCGCTCATTCTCGCAGTTGAGAAAGCTATATGCGGCCGATAACGACGGCCTTGCTCGCGCGCTCGCCGTGGCGATCATATTCGGCGTCGTCTCCTATCTGTCTATTGCCTATACCCAGAACGTCGATGGCATAGCGACCGTCTGGCCGGCGAATGGAATAACGCTTGCCGCAGTGATCCTCGCGAAACGGCCATGGCGCCGGCACCAAATTCTCTTTCTTTGTTTCATTGCGAATATCATCGCGAATATCTTCGCGCATCGCGAGTTGGCAACCAACATCGGCTTCGCGCTGACAAATACCCTCGAGACCTATGTTGCATTTCGCATAATCAACTTCAAAGAACCGAAGCCATCTGAATTCCGCAGTCTCCGCTTCCTGATGTCGTTCTCGATCGCCGCCACGGCAAGTTCGGCCATCGCGGCAATAGCAGCGGCCTTTATCGCCGCGGCGACGTACCAAGCCGTAACACTCCATGTGTTCACGTCCTGGTTCTTCGCGGACTTGCTGGGTTTGCTGACTGTCACTCCCGCGATCGTCCGCCTTCGTCTGGCCCGCACGACGCCCTCGTCAACGGTATCGAGCTGGGAAACGTACGCGCTCTTCACGGCCCTCGCGATTACGATGGTTCTGGTTGTCGGCCTGCCTGAACGATACCTCGCGTTCCTCATTATGCCTGTGCTCGTGCTGATCGCCTGCCGCCTCGGACCCAATGCGACGTCGGCCGCGACGTTGCTGATGTCGGCCGCCGTGCTCGCATGCACCGCCATCGGCCTTCAAAATGGCCAGCAGATCTCGCCGCTGGCTCTGCTTACAGACGTCCAGATGACGCAGCTTCTGATCCTCACCGCGTTTCTGACGGTCATGCCGCTCGCCGAAACAATCGATTCACAGTCGCGCCTGCAGGARCGCCTCTCGGCGGAAATCGCTCTGCGCGATGGGTTGAACGATCACCTTCAGACCCAGGAACAGGCCATTTCCGAGCAGAAGGCCGAGCTTGAGAAGATGCACAACCGGTTGAAGGAGGCGATTGAAATCCTCCCCGAGGGCATCGTGATCCTCGATGCCGACAACCGGTACGTCGCCTGGAACAAAAAGTACGCCCAGATTTATCATCGCGCCATCGATACGATCGTCGTCGGAGGCAGCCTCGAAGAAGCGGTGCGCATCGGCCTAGAGCGCCAGATGTATCCCGAGGCTTTCGGGCGCGAAGAAGCCTGGCTCGCCGAGCGTCTGAAGAACCTTCGCACACCCGCCCTTCCACACGAGCAGCTTCTCGACGATGGCCGTTGCTATCTGATCGAGGAATGCCGGACCAGCGAGGGCGGCCTGATCAGCCTGCGCATCGACATCACCGAGATGAAGCAGCGCGAAGCATCGATCCGGCTGCTGTTCGAGAACAACCCCTTGCCGATGTTCGTCGTCAGCCGGGACCAGATGGCCATACTCGCCGTCAATAACGCTGCGGCTTCTCACTACGGCTACACTCGCCGGGATTTCTCGCGTCTGTCGCTACGGGAAATTCAGAGCGGCGACCTCATTTTGCCGCTCGAAAGCAGCGTCCAGCATATTGGTCAGACCGACGATCCGCAGTCGTTCAAGCATTACCGCCGCGACGGACGTTCGATGGAAGTCGAAGTCTACGTCCGTCCGCTCGTACATGAGGGCCGCGATGCTCTTCTGATCGCCGCCATCGATGTGACCGAACGCCGGAAGGCGGATCGCAAGGCGGCCTACATGGCCCGCCACGACGCGTTGACGTCCCTCCCCAACCGCCACTTGCTTGCCGAGCGCATGCAGCTTGCGATGGCGCGGGCGAAACGCGGAGACCGCATGGCGCTTCTCTTGCTCGACCTCGACAATTTCAAAGTCGTGAACGACACGCTCGGCCACGCCGCCGGCGACGAATTATTGCAGGTCATGGCCGACCGCCTCACCAAGACGCTGCGCGAAACCGATACCGTGGCTCGTCTCGGCGGCGACGAATTCGCGGTGCTGATTGTGGACCTCGATCACCCATCGAGCGCGACGAAACTAGCCGAGCGCCTGATCAGCATCCTCAGCGAGCCCGTACGCATCGGCACGAAGGACGTCATCTGCGGCGGCAGCGTCGGCATCGCGATGGCCCCGGATCATAGCTGTGATCCGATCGAACTCTTCCGCCTCGCCGACCTTGCGCTCTATGCGGCCAAAGAAGATCAAAGAGGGACCTACCGGCTTTTCGAGCGCGAACTCGACGCCAAGGTCAAGGCGCGCAATCTTCTCGAAACCGAGGTGCGCGACGCCATCAACAACAACGAATTCGAACTCCACTACCAGCCGATTTTCTGCGTACAGACGATGACGGCAGTCGGAGCCGAAGCGCTGCTTCGCTGGAGGCATCCCCGTCTCGGCCTTGCCTCACCCGCCGACTTCATTCCCATCGCCGAGGAAATCGGCATGATCGCCGATCTCGGCGCGAAGGTCCTGCGCCAGGCATGCAAGGAAGCGATGGCGTGGCCCGACCAGACAAGCGTCTCTGTCAACGTCAGCGCCATTGAGCTCGAAGCCGAAAGCTTCGTCGACACCGTCAAGACGGCCCTCGCCGAATCCGGCTTGCCGAGTCACCGCCTCATAATTGAAGTCACTGAATCGACCATTATGAAGGACGTGCAGCTCGCGACCCATATTCTTCGGCAGGTCTGCGATCTCGGCGTGGAAATCGCGATGGACGATTTCGGCACGGGCTACTCCTCGCTCAGCTCGCTGACCAAGGTCCCCTTCCAGAAGATCAAGATCGACCGGTCCTTCGTCCGCGATCTCGCGATCTCGATGGAAGCCCGCGCCATTCTTTCGACCATCGTCGAGCTGGCCCGGACCCTCGGCATGCGGACGACGGCCGAAGGCGTCGAAACGGCGGAGCAGTTCGAAATCGTCAAGGACTACGGCTGCACGTTGGCGCAAGGCTTCCTGTTTCAGAAAGCGCAACCCTCAGACGTCATAAGGGAAATTCTCCGGGCAGAACCGGACACCCGGCAGAACGCCGCCTGACACCAGAAGAAATGGCGGAAAAATGAACGACTCGTCTGAACACCGATTTTCGTTTCGCGACCGGGCTGGGCCCCTACTCACATCGCGCGATTTTCCTGACGGCCTATCATCCAAACGGATGATATAAAGCCGCGTTCGCCGCTGCTACGAATACCGTATTGCATCTACCTATGTATTCTAGAGTACTATTGCACGAGGGCCGCCCTTGGCAGAGTTTTATAACAATGCCAAAGGCGGCCTTCTTGATTTCATCGCCAGCCTCGCGGCAACCTCAGCTCAATTGCCCAAGCGCCCGTTTCTTTCGACGGCATCGTTGAGAGCCGTCGCGCTTGAATGGACAGCAACACGCCGCGTGCTGCAATTGGCGCGAGCAATATAGACCTTCACGCCGTCCGCCCTCACGCCGGCCACGGCATCGCCCGAAACCACGGAAGCCGCGATATGCTCGCAGACATCGCGAGACATCCACTGCGTCTGCAGATCGCCATTGGCGAGCGTTGCAACGAGCAGCGAACGATTGTCGAGGGCGACGGGAGTGTCACGGGATACGGGATATTCTGGTTTTACCGGAAGGCTCGCCGTGCCGCCTGCAGACGCGACAAGAACGACGGAGGCAACGACCTTAGACGCCGTAGAACCCAACATCACATACTCCCCTCACTCAAAGCGCACTAAGCAGCATGAGAGGCTGGCATCCGCCAACCACGCGGCCGTCGGATTCCCACACAATTCGAGTAGTACACAGGCTCCTGTGTAAAACCTCGCGGCATACCGGCCGCGTTCGAACATCACGCGCGCGAGCGGACGCAACGAAAAACCCGGCCTCTTTCGAGACCGGGCAATTCATTCAGGCTTGCTCGGAGTTAGTCGCAGTAGCGATATCCATGACGCCAGTAGCAACCGCCGTAGGCATCAGCCGCGGCTGCACCAACGATCGCAGCGCCAATACCGAGCGCAATCCAACGGCCATTGTGCCAATAGCCACGGCCGCGATGATGACCGTAACGGCCACGATCATATCCGCCGTGAGCGTAATGCCGGCCGCCGTATCCGTGACGCGGACCTGCATCGGCCGTCGTGGAGATCATTGCGAGTGGCAAAGCGGATGCCAGCGCGGCAGCAATACCGATATATTTCCTCATTGCGTTCCTCCAACTTGGCGGGATGCCCCCGCGAGCTCGTAACCGATCAAACACCCGACGACCCGATTTGGTTTCAAACCGGCGTGTTGCATCGTGCTCGAATTCGTATATGGGGAAGATTAATGAGCCACTTCAGATGGCTATACGCCGCCGCGGGATCGCCGCCGAATTGCAATTTCATTCATCCGATATTCACATTCCATTGCTGCCTTAATTCCAGTGGAATTGTCAAACCGCCAGCCTCCGGCATTTGCTCCGAAAGATCTTTTTCAGAAATCTCGCCCAGCTCATGGCGTTGCGCTTCAGCGAAACACAGCGGTTAACCTCAGTACCTGCGGTACCGCCTGCCATAGGAGGAGCGATAATGTTTTCCCGTCCTACATGCCGGACTGTCCGTGCCACTCGTGCAACCGTACCGGTGCAAAAACTCGGCGTCGCGCTCGCTCACCGGGCCGCCAGCGCGCGCGTTGGCGCGAGCAGCCTCTAACTCTCCTGCTGCAGGCCCCCCTCCGGCTTCGGCCGGAACAGCCGCAGCGAGCATAGCCATTCCGGCAGCTATCGCTATCAATCGTGACATCGCATGACCTCCAGGCTTCAGAAAACTTAAGTCGGGAGTCGCTCAAACAATTCAAGCTCCGCGCCGGACGACAAAATCTTCCCGGCCGGGCATGTCATGGTGATATCGTGACTAAACGCTCCTCGCGCAGACGGTTTTGGGTTGCGCATCGCTGATATGCCGCCAAGGGAGATCGGAAAATGTTCGGACCTATCATTTCGATCGTATTGCTCATTTACATTTTCTTATGCCTGCGGATCCTTCGGCAATACGAGCGAGGCGTCGTTTTTGCACTCGGCAAATTCGCAGGCGTTCGAGGGCCAGGGCTGATTTTCCTTTTGACCCCGCTCCAAACGATGACGCGCGTTTCGCTCCGCACCGTCACGATGCAAATTCCGTCCCAGAAAATCATCACCAAGGACAACGTATCGATCGATATCGCGGCCGTCGCCTACTACCATATTTCAGATCCCGAGAAGGCGGTCATCGCGATCGAGAATGTCTACGAGGCGATCAATCAGATCAGCCAAACGACCGTCCGGAACGTCGTCGGCCGCTTCTCGCTCGATCAGCTCTTGGCACAAACGACGGACGTCAACGAGCTGATCAAGGAAGTCATCGACACGCACACCGTGCCGTGGGGTACAGTGGTCACGGCAGTCGAAATCAAGGACATATTCCTCCCCGACAACATGCAGCGCGCGATGGCGAAGGAAGCCGAAGCAGAACGCGAGCGCCGCGCGAAAATCGTCGCCGCCGAAGGTGAATTCCAGGCGGCCGTGAAACTCGGCGAAGCCGCCGATATTATCACTCAGCATCCGGTCGCCCTGCAATTGCGAACGCTGCAGACGATGGCCGAGATCGCGACCGAGAAGAATTCGACCATCATCTTCCCAGCGCAGTTCATGACCACGGTCCAAGAGGCGCTGGCGACATTGAAGCCGGCGCCGAAATCCGAAGAGGTGCTCGCCCGGCGCAACGGCGATGATGCGAAGCCGATGTGAAATCACGCGCCGGAAGCGCAGCCAACGATCGGCACGGCGAGGAACCCCGAGCACTCGCTCCACGTTGCCCGAGACCGCACGCCGGCTGGGCGGCCGCGCCCGTTGAGCGCAAAGTGTCGATCGCAAGGAGATGGTTTTATGGCGGATAGCATCCTCGTCTTTTACGGTTCCTATCGAAGCGACCGAAAGGGTATCCGCCTTGCAGACTTCATCGTCTCCGAACTCCGCGCCCGCGGCGCCGACGTCGAGTTTATCGACGCCAAGGCGGTCGGCCTGCCGATGCTCGATCGGATGTATAAAGAATATAAGCCGGGGTCCGCGCCGCCGGCGATGGAAGAGCTCGCGAAGAAAATCAAAGCGGCCCATGCCTTCGTCTTCGTGACGGGAGAATACAATTGGGGAATGCAGCCGGGCCTGAAAAATCTCACCGACCATTTCCTGGAGGAGTGGTATTGGCGTCCGGCGGCGATAGCCAGCTATTCCGCGGGCCGGATCGCCGGCGCCAGATCGAGTTTTACCTGGCACGGCACACTGTCGGAGATGGGAATGGTCGTCATCTCCTCGACACTCGCGGTTGGCCCGATAGCCCAGACGCTCGACGACAAAGGCGAGCCAGTCGGCGAACCGGGAGCCGCGCTCAAAAAAGCGTTCCCGCGGTTTGCAGATGACCTCGCATGGTGGACAGAAGCCGCCCGGACCCAGTGCGCCCGCAAACAACCGCCCTATTGATCAATCATCGAGACGCCACTGACGCAGCACGCGCCGCCGAGAGGGGCGCTGTGGGCGCAAATTTTGCCCCTGTTGCGCCCCGACCGTATGTCGACAAGGATCGCAGCCCCAACGTTCCCGGCAACGTGCCGGAACTGGCGATGGCATCGCGGCCAGATTAGCCGCGATGTCTCCCGATTACTGCTGTCGGGTTGTCTTAGTGGGCGTTGCGCCATTAACTGCGAAAAAGAGACCCTGGGAATCCGCATAAATTCCCGTAGCGGCTTCGTCTGCACACTCCCGGCACTCCACAAGGATCGCGTGCACATCACGCCGGTTCGGAATGGCTTTCGGCGGTATCACGACCTGAACCTCGTGCGCCTGCGCCGAGAGTCGCAGCCCGCCGTCAGGGAGAACGTCCACTTCACATACACGCTTCTCAAGCGCATCGAGAGAACAGTCGTGCCATGTATTCGGGTCGGCCTTATAGGCGTATGACACCTTCCGCAATTCACCGACTCCCGCATTCGAAAAGAGTTTGACCAGAAAATGCGGATACATGACTGCTTCGCCTTCAAAGAGATATTCAGAGACGATGACGTCCTCCTTCGAGGCTGTCCCGAATATGTAATCGGCTACTTTGGTCTGTCGCTTTTTCAAGGCGCCGGATAGCTCGCGCAATTCCATTCGCTTGCTGAGAACGGCCTCTCCGTGCAACTCGAAGATGCTGGAACAAAACTTCGGATACAAACGAAGAATTTTTTGGATTGAAACATCCAGATAAGGCGGCGGCGTAACCGCGGCAACGATCTCTTCGATGTAGCGATAATAGGAATGCACGCTGCTCGAGATGAGGGCCGTCAGATCCTTTGCATAATGACCCCAGTCCGCATCAGGGCCCGTAGCAAGATAGGCTGCGATATGCTCGAGCTTAGGTCCATGAAAATGCAACACCGAGATGGATCGGTTGAAGCCAAAGAACGGTCGCCAGTTCAAGCCCGCCGGCAACGGATCGAACTTGTCGCGGAAAAATGCGTTGAAGAGCGGCTCGTCCATCCCCGGAAGGAACTTGAACAAGTTGCTTTGACAGAACGCGAAAAATTCGTCTTCAACCGAACGAAACCGTTCGACGTTGAAATAGAGAACTCCGCTGTTGAAGCGATCGGTCTGGCTGAGCAGTTGCCTCGGACCAGCCGAAAAAAAGTCTGGCTTCAATTCCGACGTCTGTGGGTCGCAAAAGAAGAAGACGTCGCAGTCGGTATAAAACGCGTGCTCGTCGCCGGCCGCAATGCGGGGGATCTCCGCGCGAAGAAAAGCGCCCTTTCCGTGGATCGGATAGTTCGACGTGCGGTGCGCGTTTTCAATGATGTCCGCCAAGCGTGAACGCGAGATGATCACCTCGACGTCCAACGCCTTCAACCGGCCGACGAGCGGATCGTCCGCGGGGCCGTCGAAGAGGCAGACCGGATGCAGGCTCGTGTTTTTACGCGCGCTCTGTACTGCGAGCTCCGCCCATGCACCAATTTCGCGATTGGCGCCGAAGGCGTCCAGGCAAAAGTACCACTTCAATGCGTCTCTCCAACGAACGGCCGAGGTGCAATCACTCTAGCCTGCAGCCCCGGATGTGATCCCCTGAGCCTGAAGCCACGCGAAGTAAGATTCTCCGGCCGTCGAAAACGGATGCGGAAAGTGGCGCTGAAGATCCGGGCGGTTTCTGTAGAGCTCCCGCGCGTACTGGGGGATTCTTTCCCCGTTATCGTACTGCGCGTAGTGCCACCATCTTTCGGGGATTCTCGTGTCGGTCCAGCTCGCAACCGCGCGCTTGTACCAGGCCCAGATTTCAAAGACCTCGAAACTGTCTCCGGCATATCGCATCGTCGCGGTATCGCCGACCTCGCCGAGCTTCGTGAAATGATAGAATTTGAGCGGCTCACCGTTCACCTTGATCGCTCCATCGACGTCGACGGTCACACGCCGACGATTGAGATTCCAGCTGGCCACGTTGTAACCGGGGTCGCGAACGATGCCCAACTCGCTGAAGAATGCGGGAGCTAGATCGCACCACTTTTGATCAACAAAAAGGCCGCTCACCGGATCGGAGAAGCAGAACCTGGTAAGGCGATCCTCCCACCATTCTGCAAAGCGGTCGCCTTCAGCGTCGTTGCGGACTGCAAGAAACCCCAGGTTGAAAGTGCCGTGCTTCAACGAGCTGAATTCGTTATCGCGAATGGAGCTTTCGGTAACCGCGGGATCGAGCTGATGCGGCGTAAGAAGCGTCGAGTATCGGTCGAGCCCATCGACGATCGACGTCATCGGGCCAAAAACAGCAACGTCCGGATCGAGGTAGATGACCTTGTCGTACTGTTGCAGCAGCTTGCGAAGCGCTCGCCCCTTCACGGCGGTGCAGGCTTCGACGATGTCGTGCTTGAACAGCCACGCCGGAGTTGCCGACCCGAATAATTCATCGCCCCAAACAATCTCGTCGAATGGTACGGTCTCAGGATCGAAAGTGTATCCGCTCGGTTCGCGATCGGTAATGACCGCACATATGACCCAGTCGGGATGATAGCGTTTTACCGAAGCCGCGAGAACGGCAGCTTTCGCCAGATAGCTGAACGTGAAACTCGTGAAGCAACAGACTGTCATTGGACATCACCGAACAATTCGCGCGCGAAACAACGAAAATCCAAGCTTCCCCGGTGAGGTTCGATTTTCCCCAGGTGTCGTTCGAAGAACCCGTTGTTCAGGTGTTCGAGCAGCTCGTGCTCGTCGGCCAGAACCATTCCTAAAGACTTGTCGGCGGCCATTCTCGCAACATTCCCGGAATCGCGATTGGTGACAACGTAAGCCCCGGCGGCAGCAGCCTCGTAGGCAGCAAAGCAGAACGTTTCAGGACAGAGAGACCAGACGATCGCGTAGTCGATCTCGTGCGCCGCGAGCGCATCGCTCATGGCAGACCGGTCTTCCAGCGAGACGCTGACCTTGACTTGCTCGATCTGAGTTTCACCTATGTCGGCCATTCCGAAATAGTAGAACTGATAGTTCTGATGAGTGCATCCGGCATCGGCGAGCATTTTGAAAACGGGCCACCCCTTGTGCACCGTCGGGCTGCCAATGAAAGCGAACTTAATCGGCTTGGCGGCATCTCGCGCCGGCGCAGGACTGCTCGCCAAGGCGCAATGCGGGTGCACGATCGCCCGTCCCTGAAAAAGATGCGACGACTTTTTCCAGAGATCCAAGGTGGCGTCGGACGGAGACACGACCGTAAATCTCGCGCTCTCGAACATCGCCGTAAATCGGGAAATGTGCTCGCGCCGGCTGTCGCCGTATTTGCAAATCGAACAGGCTTGCGAATCCGGAGACGGCGCACCGCAGTACGTGATGTCGTTCCGCAGCAGGTTGTAGCCCGGACAGACGGAGAAGAAATCGTGCAGCCAAAAATATGTTTGGCTGTCGGGCACGGCATCTGCGAGCGCAAGAACCATCTCAGTCGTGAGACCGTGCATGGCGTGCACGAAAACGGCGGCCTTCGTGAAGCTGGTTGCCACCGGTTCAATGGCCGCGATCAGGTTGGCCGCTGTCGTGACGCCGATCACCTCACCGTTCAAAACCAATCGAACCAACTGACCCGACCAGTTCTCGGAAGCCGCCAAAATCGGCAGCGGTTGAACCGGATGAATATTGAGATATGTGCAGCCGAGAGCTAGGCACTCCTGCTGCTCTTGCCTCACGCACAGCTGAACGCCGCCGATGCCTTCGATGTAATTGTCGTGGCTCAACGAAATCGCGATGCGGCCGTCCGTGCGTTCCGCGGACGATGAAATTGCCTGCGCGAGCGCGGCTGCCGATTTCGGCAGGTATGGCCTCGAAGGAATTGTCCAGGCCGAGACGACTTCCGGCAACGAACGCATCGTCCTCAGATAGCGCGTGCGGAACCCGCCCGGCAAAGTAGGGGCCCGTCCCTCTCGCCTGCCACTTCCGATGTAGTGGTAGAAGGGATTCAAATTCGCGGCAACGACATCGGGGTTCGCCAGCATGTAGTCGCTCGTCGAAAAATCCGCTCGAGGATTTCGTCCCTCACGCCAACCGTTCGTGATGTAATGCGCAATCGGATCGAAATCTTTATTCGCCTCCTTGACGCGTGCGATATCGCGGTTCGTACGGAGGTAGTACTCACAATCGAATTCTTTGGCGATAACCTCATAGATGAGGTCCGACGCCGATCCGGCACTCCGCTTCTTGAGACTTGGCGATAATCCCTTCCTTCTGCCGATCGTCAGGAAATGGAAAAAGGGATTGATCCCAGACGTCGAAACATCCGGGTTTGCCTGAATATAGTATTCGGTCGAGAAATCGGCATTTGGGTCGCGACCCTCTTTCCAACCCATTTCCACATAATGGTCTAGCGCATCGAAGGCGACTGCCGATGCCGCAACCGCGCGAACATCATCGTAGCGATCCAGGTAATAGGTGGTGTCGAATTCCGAGGCTATCACCTCGCGCACGAGGCGCTGGACCGACACCGCATCCGATCCGCCTTGGTCACCGCTGATCGCAGCCGGCTGCAAGTCCACCACGCGACGCCGGTACTTCCGGCGTTTATCGCGCTTTCGCGGATGGCGAATAGCAGCCATCAGCCTCGACCACTTACGCGAACGCTCTAATCCCTGAAAAGTGACCATTACCTGCCCGTTGAATTATGCGCTTAAGTGCGATGGTAGAATGTTCGAAACCAACAGATCGTTTAGGGAAGCTGGCTCCGTCATCAGAGACAGCGGAAGCAAGACGTGCCTTGCGTCGTTCGCGAGCCTTTCAGCCGGAGCGCCGAGGTCGAACGCATAGACCGGGAACCCCGCCGAAAGCGCGATCGACAGCGTGTAGCAATACGTTTCCGGACACACCGACGGCATCAGAACGACATGCGCGTTCTGCCGCTCGAGTATCGAGATCGCCTCGTGTTCTTCGTAGCGTCCCGTAACTTTCAAATTTGGCGGCAACGTTTGGACGTCGAGATCCGTGTATCCGACCACGACGAATTCGAGGGGCAAAGAACGCTGCATTGCGTCCCGCGCGCATTCGAGCAAAACGTTGGAACCTTTGTGCGGACCGATAGCGCCGATGACCGCGACCTTCACGGGGCCGTCCGTATATGTCCGCGCGATCCCGGAATGCGTCTGACGGTCTTCCGGATGCGGCTCGACCCGGATTTCGACATCTGGAAAATACTTGCGCACCCGCCGCCGCGTATCTTCCGAAGGCGCAACGACGCTCCGGCCAGCGATCAGGAACCGGTGATAGATCTCTCGCCAAGCGCGAATGTTTGTCAGGAAAAACCTGTCGGCATCCGGATGAATGTCCCTCAGCCTGTCGGGCTTTGCCAAGAGACAACGATCGCACGCTTCGACGCCAGCCTCGCCGCAATACACTCCGCTCTGATCGATGAGCGTGATCTGCGGACAGATCGCGGTGTAGTCGTGGAGGTGGACGTCATAGGAAACCCCGGTCAAATCTTTCAACCGCCCGAGCTTTTCGAACAGCGAGACGGACCATCCGGCCGTGCTGTGCACCTCGATCCTGGTTACGTTCAACTCGACGAGCAAAGCAGCGAACGACCGCTCGTCGGCATCCAGGTCGAAACTCGGAATGTTAGGCAGGTCGAGGCCCGCCCGGCCCCGGTGCAGCTGAATGCCTTTGCCGCCTTTATCGGGATACGCCGCCAAGATCGCTTCGCCCGATGGCAAGCGCGCGGACCGGTCGCGGAGAAACTTTTCAACGCCCCCACCGAGCGCATGAGTAAAGACCAATGTCAGAGCGGCTGGAGCCTGGCGCAGCATGCGAGCCACATCGAGCTTCGTCCGGTAAATGCGGGCCGGATCACGCTCGATAAACTTGCCGATGACCTTTTGATAATCGGGGTATTTCTTTGTCAGCGTACGGATTGCGTTTCGCTTGAGCGTCTTTTCTCTCGTTCCGAAAGACCCGGATCCGGAATGAAAAACAAAAACGTCTAATGCGTGCTTATTGGAAAATCCTAATTCGCTAACGCGCAGACAGAAGTCATTCTCCTCGCCATACCCAACCCCAAACAATTCGAAATCGAAATAACCGGCGCTATCGAGTGCAGCGCGGGTGATATACATGCAAAATCCCACGCCCGTCGGCACTTCGAGAGATCGGCCCTTGTTCACGACGGCGGCCAATTGATCCAATTCCGCGAATTCGATTTCCAGAGCCGCGGGATTGGAAGCGCAGAACGTGGGATAGCTGCAAATCTCGCCATTGTTGGTGAATGGCGTCACCGTCCCGACCTTGGCTCCATTCGCATGACCGCGAAGCCGGTCGATCCAGTGATTGAAAACCAACGTGTCGCTGTTGAGGATGATGACGTCCCGGTTCGATCGGCTCATCCCGCGATTGATCGTTTTTACGAAACCGAGATTAACGTCGTTCTCGATGAGCGTGATGAGCCCCATGACGCTAAGGCGAGTGAGCGCCTCGCTGAGCCTCTCGTCCGGCGAAGCATCGTTGATGACCACCAGCTCAAACGCCGTTTGGTTCGCGCTCGAGAGCACCGACGCAATGCAGGCCAACGTATCGGAATATCCCTTGAACACCGGGATGACGACATCGACGACCGCGGCACCGCTGGCCTGTTCCGCGCGTCCGCCCTTGGTGCTGAGGATCTCCTCGAAGACGCTCCACGCCGGCTCCTTGGGAGAATAGGCCGGTCCCGCAGACGAATTGTTCGCTTGCCGGAGAAAATGCTTCAGGAGCGCGCCGCCCGCAGCACTGATATCCGGATTTGAAAGGCGATAAGCCGCCGGGTCGAACTTCTGCGACGGCCTTCGATTCCCCTTCTCTCCGACGCGGATGTAGTGAAGCAGCGGATTGAGACCGCTGGCATACACGTCAGGATTGGCTTTCAAGTAGTAAACCGTATCGAACGCGCGGTTGGGTTTGCGCCCCTCGAAAGCCCCGCACAAAATGTAGTGGGCCACGGGTTCAATTCTGGAAGCGCGGACATCGTCGTATTGTTGCAAATACCAATCGCGGTCGAAGAGACCGGACCGCTCCAAAGTTCTGCATGTCTTCGCGAGTTTGCTCTTGCCGAACTTCCGAGCCAGCGTTCCAAGCGCGCTTCGCCGCCGGACTGCGAGGTTACTCTTCAGCACGTACTGCATCAAAGTCGATGCTTTGAAGTCGGATAGGCGAAGCTCCTCGGAGAGGGAACTCCGCTCAATTTGCGAAAGCGCAGACCGATTTTCGTGGCTGGGAAATGTCAGCCGAGGACTACCCTCATCGTCGCCCCTCACAATAGAATTCCCACCCTCAGTTTATCGGATCAACCGCGCTGACCTCTATTAGGCGGTTGCCTGCGTAATTGCCTTCAGGTCGTCATCACTGCAAAGGACCTCGGGCACATACCGGCGTCCATATAACTTTGGGGGAAACGGCGAGTTTGATCGCCGTCAAATCCGGCTACGCAGCACGCGCGCCGTCTCAATTAGCTAATTGGAATTGCCGATGTCCGCCCCCACGGACCGTGTCCCCGGGGAAAAGAACTAAACACGCAACCACAAAGCGTCAACGATCAATTCCGTCCTCTCAAGAACGACGCTTCTTCAAATCGCATTCGTGTTTGAATTGCATCATTCGACGGTCTATGCGCGGCCGGAATCCGAACGGTTGTATCTAGGAAGCTTGCATGGCAGACACGTGCGAATTCCGGCATGTGAGATCGAAGAACCAAAGCGCGTCGGCCGGGAAGGCGGCAGAGATTCTGAATCGACTCGCACTCCCGTGGGGGCCGTGGAACAGAATATTGGGCGCAACAAATAAATAACCCGCCGATTGTCAGGCCACCGGCTGCGTGTCTTTTTATTTCGAAAAGCCTTGCGTGTGACTTTGGAAGGATCAGCTCTTGGCGATCCATTCCTTCCGGCGGGCGAACGAAGTTATTGATGTTGGTGGTGAGCCCGGTTGGGATCGAACCAACGACCCTCTGATTAAAAGTTTCGGGTTCTATCTTTTACAGGTTTGTCCGGGGTTTCCTGCAGATGTAAAACCATTAGGAACATCAGCCACTTGATTGCCTACGGTTGTCTGTGCCACATTGCGCTTCCCTTCGGCCCTGCTTACTGGGTGATTACTGGGAGACGGCGATGGCCAGAGGACGGATCAGTAAACGGACAGTCGATGCAATCCGGCCGCACGGGACCGACGTGTACCTGTGGGATGACCAGCTGCGCGGTTTCGGGCTCAAAGTTACGCCCTCCGGGAGCAAGACCTTCGTCGTGCAATATCGGTTGAACGGCCGCATCGGTCGGACGCGGAGGGTCAAGATTGGGACGCTCGGTGCGCTGACGGCAGACCAGGCGCGCGCCCAAGCCAAGAAGCTGTTGGGCAGTATCGCGACGGGCGGAGACCCGGCTGAAGAGCGAACAAGGCTCAGGGCCCAGATGTCGCTGGGCGTCGTCGTCGACCTCTTTCTCGAACAGCACGTCGACGCCAAACTCAAGGCCACGAGCGCCGCAGAGTATCACCGCCTGTTGCGACTGCACGTACCGCCAGCGCTCCGGTCACGCGCCCTCGTTGACGTGCAAAGGTCCGATATCGCCAAGCTTCATCTAAGCCTGCGCGATAAGCCCTATCAGGCCAACCGGCTGCTGGCGGTGCTGTCGAAAGTTTTCAGTTGGGCGGACTTGCACGGGCTCCGCAGCGAAGTCACCAATCCCTGTCGTCACATCGACAGGTTCCGCGAGCGCAAACGCCAGCGGTTTCTGACCGAACCCGAAATCGCACGACTGGGCAATGCCCTCGCCAAGGCCGAGCGCGATCGTATGGCGTCCCCCTGGGCCATCGCCGCCATCTGGCTCCTCATTCTAACCGGCGCGCGCCTCAGCGAGATTCGCACGTTGCGGTGGTCGGACGTCGACCTGACCCGCCGTCGGCTCATGTTGCCGGACAGCAAAACCGACGAAAAGATGATCCACCTGAGCGGCGGCGCGATTGACGTCTTGCGGAGCCTTCCGCGCCAGGACAACAATCCCTATGTGATCTGCGGCGACAAAGCCAAGGCGTGTCTCGTCAATCTGCAAAAGCCGTGGCGGCGCATCAGACACCTGGCGGGTTTGGATGATGTCCGCATCCATGACCTGAGACACACATTTGCATCCGTGGCCGCAGCGCAAGGCGTCTCGCTGCAAATGATCGGCGGCCTGCTGGGGCACGCAAACCCGGCAACCACCGCGCGCTATGCCCACCTTGCCGACGAGAAATTGGCGGAAACGAACGATGAAATCGGGGCTTCCATTGCTACATCGCTTCAAATAGCGCAGCCGCGCCAGGAGACCTAAATGCCGTTCGCTGAATTCGCTGATCCGCATTTGGACTTGTGCGTCGCGGCCGCCCGGGCCCTGTTCAGGCCAGCGCCAACTCCGGACCGGGACCTACGTCCCAGAACGCCCAGGTCAGGATATAACGGCAGCCCCTCTTGCCCTGCTGCACAGCGTCCTGCGATTCAAGACGTCGCGCGTGCTTTCCTTGCCGCTTACGAGAAGCTCAGGCTTACAGCGRCAATCCTGCTGATCGACGCAACCGATCCAAGTGTTTCCTCCGAGGTCTTGGATGCGCTCATCGCCGAACTCTGGGCGCAAAAATCGCAGGTCCGGTACGCGAAGGGTTGGAAACCGAAGGTCAAGGGAGAAGCAATACCGATTGATGCGGAGCTTTGGAGCAGAGCCACCCAGGCGTTACATATAGCCAAGAGGTATGTTCCAATCGCTAAAAGCCTCACACGTCGGGAGCGATATCCCGGAGCGGTCGGCAATGCGCGGAAGCGCGACGAGCGGGCTGCAGAGGCGGTCAATCGCGCAGAAGCCATAATTGTCAATGGGTCGAACATCAACTTCACGCAGCTCGCGACGAAAGTCCGATCGGCTGCAGCGCGAGATCCGCACAGTAAGCTCATTGGGAAGCATGGCAATTCCCTCTGCCTGCGCAAGATCCGCGAATATCTCATTTCCGCTTACGAAGCCGGCAGACTGACAGGCTTTTCGCCAGGACGTGTGTTCAACCACAAAAAGCCAAAAAAACACTCGTGAGGTGTGCCCCGGCTCTCGCGTAGAATCCTCCTCATAAGACTGAAGGAAGGATGCATGCGCGAAAATCTGTCCGTTATTGAAGCGGCTGAAGCTCTCGGTATCTCGCGGAGTTACCTTAACAAGTTGCGCTGCACGGGGGGCGGTCCGCATTACGCAAAGGTGGGCCGGCGCGTCATTTATTCCAGCGACGAATTGGATGCGTGGCTCGCCTCACGTCGCCGTAGATCGACCAGCGACAGCGGGACCTAAAAGCTCAATAAACAACGCGTATTGCCAAGTGTGTGGCGTGCGAGAGTGGAAAAATCGGGTCCGACAACCGGCTCCTGCATTTGCGGAAACTTTATACAGGTGTGCAGATGAATAAGCAGGCTTTTACAAAACAAGACATCGCGAAAGCACTTGCCAATCTTCAGCGTCTTGGACTCGTAGAACCCACGGGTGAGTACCGGAAAGGTGAACCCGTTTTCAGGACGACCCGCCTGTCAAACGAGCTTGAAGCGAAAGAGCCCAACAAGGCCAATTTCTGGGAGGCGGCCGAGCGTCTCGCAGCAAAGAAGCAGAAATAGCCGAGCTGTAGGCGAAAAGAGATTCATCGTCTCGCCAGCGCTTTGCCGTTCGCATTTTAGCGGCAATGTTTTGTGACTCGGATGGGACAATTGACAATCCCTCGGATCATCTTAGCCAGAGGGGATATGCCCGCGCACTTTATCAACCAGCGCGGGCATCTAGCCGAATTGGACGGACACAGGTCAATAGCAAAGCGGGCTTTGACTTTGCGTGACTTTATAGGTTCGGCCGACAGGCCTGGCTCGCAGGTCGGCGGCCGAATTAGGATGCGAAGGCACGCGCGCGGCGACTCCTTTGACGAGATCAGATCGGGCTCAGGGTGGGCTTCGAAATTTCAATCACTGCTGAACATGAATCAACTTTGAAAACGCCTGAGCATCTTCCCGAAGTGTTTTGACATTAACACCCCGTCATAGGTCATCCGAGCGGGCCTAAAAAAGCATTCGCGTGCCCGCAATGGGAATCCCGCCCTATATCATTGAGCTGATTTTGGATCACCGCCCCAAGAACTCTCAGGCGTCGCGGCAATTTATAACCGTCATACCTATCTCAGTGAGCAACCCAAAGCCCTCGAAGTATGGGCGGAAAAAGTTGAGTGCGAACTCGGAGGCCATCTGTTCACAGCTGAACAAACGAAATTGGAGGTGGACTAAAGTCAAACTATATAGTTTTCACAATTATACGAACAGCCCATTTTGATAAAGAATCGGCTTAAGGCACGCGGCACGCTGCCAAACAAACCAATCTAACAATTTGAATACTCCAACCGTTCGGTTGCCGGATCCACGAGCTTTTTGATCCCTGGCCGGCTAAGCCCGCGCGCTTCCATTTTATCTCATACCTCATTGCAAAAGGACTGACTGACTATGGAAAAATCATTTTACATCACTCTCGAAAAACAAGACTCCGGCCCACTTGATCGCAAAGCTCGAAAAATTCCAATTTCTGCTGACAGCATATGGATTTCTGTCAGTGAAAACGATCGCTTGCAACGGGCCGAAGGCTGGCAAACGCGAAAACTTTCCCTCTCCGCATTCACGCAACAGATGCTTACGCACGCCGAGGTTCACGACAAAAAAGCTGCAAAAGCATTTCTGCCGGGCGCCATTCAGGGCGATAGGCGGAAAAAAGCGGCCGTCTGCGAACTCTCGGCCGTCGTTCTTGATCTGGATAAGGGCGAAACCTTCGAACGCATTCGCGAAACGCTGCAATCAAAGAACTATTACGCAATTGTTTATTCGACGCATTCGCATATGACCTCGGAAACGCCAATCAAACTCGATGATTACCGGAGCTTTTCGGGAACTTTCGATGTCAGCGTAGAAGGCGCGCGGCAATTTCTCTTGGACAAACGTCACTATCGGAAGACGTTTGTTGACGAAATAGAGATCGTCGCACCGGCAACCGCGACAGCCAACGGACCCGTTTGTATTGTCCGACACGCACCGCTTCCCAAATATCGCATCGTGCTGCCCCTTAAATCTCCCCTCCGGCGCATCGAATTTATGAAAGTGGGAGGCGACGAAGCTCAGTTCGACGCCATTTGGAAGGCACGGTATGCTGCCGTCGCAAATTCCCTGGGTGTGCAGTGGGACGTTTCCTGCAGTGATGTTGCGAGAGCGTTCTTTTACCCGTCATGCCGGCCCGGAGCCGAAAGGTTTTCTGAGGTCCTTCCAGGCGACCTTCTGGACCTCAATGATTTCGCCATCGAGCAGCCGGTGTCGAAATCCACACACTCTCTCAACACGCCGCGTCGCGATTTGAACTTTACCCATCAGGGCGTCAATTTGCGGGCCTGGATCGGACAGTATGACTCGACGTTTCGAATAGAGACCGCTCTGCGCCAGCGCGCGCCCAGCCATATCTTCCGCTCTCCGCGCGCGGGAGAATCCGGCGTGCACATCATATGCCCGTTTGAAGACGAGCATAGCGAGACAGGAGGAAACGGCACATTTGTCATCAACGCTGGCGAGAATGGGCAGCGCAGCTTCGGCATCCATTGCTCTCATGACCATTGCTTGACGGATCGCGGGAACGGCACGGCAGTGGACCGGTTGGTTTTTGTCCAGAAGATGCTGGAGACGGCTTGGATCACGACCGACGATTTGCTGAGTCCCGACTTGGGCGGCGGTCCAATTTCGGCGCGGGTCTTCCATGAAATGCGGAGAGATCGCTCCTTTTCTGACGACCTTTGGGTTGTAGATCGGGAAGGCGCGGGCATGGATGTCGGCATCTTCCATGCCAACGCTGGCGTAAAAACAGGACAGTTCGATTTTACCCGGCTCAACACTCTGTGCGGGACACAAATCGGAAGCGACATCACCGCGGCGCAGATGGCCGAGTTCATCTCATCGGGCAGGGTCACCGTCAGCAATCTGATGGAGTGCTGCGCGCGCGCAAAAAACTTGGAAGCCGAGCCCTACATGACCGCATTAGCCGACCTGGCCAGAAAGAAGACGACGGGCGAGCTATCCGCGCGGGACATTGATGACAGCCTTGCCGAGATCCAAAAAAAATTCAACGCCAAACGAAGGGCTGTAGAAGAGGATTTCAAAAGAGCTAAGTCTTTGGTTAGCGCCAAATCTTTTGCGGGAAGCTTAGGTCTTTTGTCGCCCGCCGAGGCGGCACTCATCAACCCGCACCGGGACTACGTGCGCGATTTTGCCAAAATCAACACGGGCGGCAAGGGCATGATGATGAATCTTCGCCAGCCCGACCTTTCCAAGGCGCTCATGGGACGCGATGATTTTGAATTTCTTTACCGCAAAGATTGGATTCAAATCGGGAAGGATATCATCTATCCCGCAAGATGTTTCCTCGCAAAACCGCCAAAGAACGCTCAAGAATACCTTGGAGGCCTCGTTTTCAAGCCATCAGGCACGGTGGCGGCGGACGAATACAACCTCTTTCGCGGCATGCTGGTGGAGCCTGATGCCTCAGGCTCATGCTCGTTGCTGCACGAACTGATTTGTGAAGTTTGGGCCCAGAACGATGCGTCGGTCGCCGAATGGGTGCTTGAATGGCTGATGCACATCATCGCCTGCCCCGGCGAGCGCGTGGACACTTGCATTGCAGTGCGCGGCGAACCCGGCGACGGCAAGAGTATCGTCTTTGCAAAATTGCTGAGCAGCATTTTGGGCGACATGGTTTTGAGAGTCGCGAATCACAAGATGATCTTGGGCGACTTCAACGAGGCACTGGTCGGCAAGCTTGCTATCGTGCTGGAAGAGGCCGCCTTCGCGGGCGACAAAAATGCCTTCGACAAGATGAAGGAACTCATCACCGGCGACAAAGTGCTGATCAATCCCAAATTCAAAGCGCCGATAACGGTCGACAACTATGCCCGGCTCGTTGTGATCTCAAATCACGACCACTTCCTGCACATCAAACCGGGTGATCGCAGATACACCGTCCTTGAAACGTCGTCCGCATGGCGCGGCACGGACAAGTTTGAGCATCTTCTTGATCAGTGGAATAACAAAGGAGGCGCCGAACGTTTCGTCTACGAGGCCCTCAATCATTCATTCCGGCGCATAGGCGGGAGCGAACAGTTGCTTATCAATACCAACGTCAAGACCGATGCGGCGGTGCGGCAGATGGCTTTGTCGCGTTCCGCGCTTGAGAAATGTATCGTTGATCTTCTTGTGCGCGGAGATTTCAGGACCCTCAAGGGAGACGAGGTTCCGGTCGGCGGGGAGGCGTCATTCGGTTTTGATCGCTGGCGCGACGATATCCCGCTGAAAATGCAATCACAGCGCCTGGAACAGTATGTTCGATTGTGGCTTCGTGATTTTGATCCAAGCGCGACACGGCACGACTGCGCTCTGCACACGATCATCAAAACACTCCACCATTATGTCGGGGCGACAGGCGAAAGCCGGCCGAAGGCGCCGTCCGATGCTGACGGGCGTCGCGCTCAACTCCCGACCATGCGCCAGTTGCCTCCGCGCCGCGATGCCCTAAACCACGCGCGCAAAGCCGGTTTGATAACCGAAGAGGAATATTCCGTGGCGCTGCAGACGAAAGATACTCTCCCCCCCGTTGCCCCGGCGCCCCTCCTCCACGAAGAGCCCTTTGGGCGCTTGCAAACGTCGGTTGCCAATAACAACCCATTGCCGTTCCGATTCAGGGCAGCGGGAACGGAGTAACGGGCGAGCGCGAGGAGTTACCCATTGTCGCGCCTGTCTCACCTTGACTCTCGCATTCTGAGAGCATTACCGGGGCGCGCAATTCCGCACGTGCGCCTCCTAATGCCCAAAAGGTCGGAGCGAACCGGCCAACAACATCATGAGTTGTGTCAATATGCTGTTTCCCGATGTTTCGGTCCCGCAAAATATCATTGGCGATCGCGCCGTCTCATTCATCAAAAAACGAAAATGCACTGTTACTAATTGCAATCGCACCTATTATTTGATATAATATCGGCGATATTTCGGAGTAGCCTTGAGCGGCTGAAATATCATCTCTTGATAATTGAAAATTAAATCCGAGACCCGAGTCAAAACCATTTTGGCGCGGAACAGCGGATGTTGTATTTATGGAAATCGTATAAAATGAGTAATGAAAGTGTATTCCGTATGAAGGTGTTTGGCCTTTGGACTGCAACAGGAGTTATCAGCCTCGACGCCAAGACACGTCGACGGTTGTTGACAGGGAAAGGCGTGAAGCTGACTAATTTACCCGACGCATCGGCTCTCTGGAAATCGTCCATATTCGAGGGAAGCGGCTTCGAGCAAAATTTTGTCATTGAGTTTGGGGGAAACACGGCGCGAGTTGCCCCTCGTCCTCGGCCCGACGCGACAGATTTGTCCGAAAAGTTTGATTCAGCACTTGTCTGTATTCACCGTCAGTTCGCGGTGTTAGGTGCGAAGACTTCTCAGCCCATTGAAACCAGCAAGATTGAAATCGAAGTTCACACCCTAAAAATGGCAGAATTGGCGGTGTCGTTATCCGAAATACGCTACGATGGACGGGAGATGCAAGTCGAAGAAGCGACGAATCATGTGAGTCACATTATATATCTGGATCGCGACGCTGGATGTTTTGCGCTTGAGGCGAAGAAGTTCGGCCAAGGCGTGATCTTGAAAGTCGGCGCGCATCTTTTCCCGAGCTCTCCGGCACATGGCAACTGCACAATACACTGATTGGGTTCACAGCGTCTCGCCGTAGTCTTAGGGCTTTGCCTGTTCGCGGCAGGCTTCCGGGACACGGAATGGGAAATTGCCATTCTGTTGCATTCTTAGCGAGAAGCAGACATGAGCAGGCTTTTCCCGACTGCAAGGATACTCATACAGGGCGAACCCAGCGTGTCCGTGGTTTCGGTGGGTGATTAGGTGGGTGATGCGAAGCGCATGACGACTGCCGGGACAGACCAATTCGATTTCGTCTGGGCTTTGGCTCAATGCGGTCGAGCCACTGTGCCGATCCACGGCGCCTTTTTGAGCGTGGGGTTCGCTTGTCTCGGCTTGTCTCACCTTAAAACTCAGAATCTAAGAGAAGTCGTGGCGCGCGCAAGTCTGTGCGCGCATCTGTGTTTTTTTGACGCTTCGCCCACCTCAAAGGCGAGACAAACGCAGGCGTGCCCGGGCGATTGGCCTCGTTCGGTGAAGCCGGAACGCCGCTCTCAGCGGTGGGGCAGCGAGCAGCAAGCCAAGGTCGGCGGCGGGCGATTGCTTCCAGCTCAAGGTCGGTTGGGGAGTTGACACGTCAGCGCATTTGTAAAAGCGTGCCAATCCTCCCGAACATCACTCGCTAAATTCATTTTTTTTCCGACTGCAGGAACAAAAAGGCCGAGTTCCTCTATGACTCGCCGCATGCCTGCCGATTGGGAGCACACTCCTCCGCGATGCAGACGCGTGTACGAAGACGATCACTGGATCGAATACATCCGCGCCGATAAAGCTCGGCTAGCCCGTACGATCGCCAGATACGAGGAAATCACGCCGCTGGTCTCAAGCCGCAACGTAGAGGTAGCTAGGAAGCGCTTCGGCAGAGCATCACAATAGTTATACTTGGTCTCCCAAACGCCCGTCGCATCAGTCCGCCATGTCGGGGTGAAAACTCCCTCCAAGATTATCAAAACCTCTATTTTTGTGCGGCTCTCAATCGCTCTCCGGCTCACTGCGGAACCCTGCAGGATTTGGGCTTTACCCATGACGAGTTGCTGCGCTCAACCGGCAGTGACCCCGCGTATCAGGCCACAATGCGAACCTCATTGCGGAACCTAAACTCCCAAGAAGTCGTCACCGCGATCATCGCCGATGAACCAGTCGCCAAAAATCTTGCCGAATTAACGGGCTGCGAAGATGTTGCGAAGATCGGCGATATCAAGCTGCCAACGAAGCTGTCCCCTTTGACGCCGACACAGAAGGACCAAAGGTCAACGGCCAAGAAAGCTCGCGAGAACCTCATCGGAGGAGCGGCTAGTTGCCAACCAGATCTCTTTCTAAAGGAAAATAGTTGGGAATCCGCCGCCCAAGACAGCAAAGGGACTGCTAAGGGGGAGGAGACCTCCACTTGCTGCGTGACCTTCCACAAACGCGTCACGGATCACAAGCCGGAGCAGTTTCGCTCAGTGAACCTTCTGCTGCCGCAGTTCATCAAGGCTCTGAGACAACAATCCAAGGCACAGTTGGAGACGAAGGAAGAGCAATATCTGTTCAATCCAGCTACCTTCAACGGACGCGAAGGGGAATCCTTCCGGACTCAAGCTTCGTTCGCAAGCTCGTCGGCGATGGTCTTGGATTTTGATGATGGAAACCTCAGCCCGGAGCGGTTCAAGGGCATTTTCTGGAATGACCCGACCGGACCCCTGCGCACGTCCTTTATCATCTGCAACAGCTTCTCACGGAGCCCAAACGGCCAAACAAGTTCCGGGTGATCCTGCCCTACTGCAAGCCAGCACAATCAATTGCCGAGCATCAGGCGGTTTACGACAGCATCGTTGCCCGGCTTGAAGAGTCAGGCTTCACGCAGGCGTCAGCAAAATTAGACCCGGCTTGCCGCTCTGGCGTTCAATCATTCTACTTGCCCTGCACCAACCGCGCCTATCCAGAATGGGCTTTCTTTGAAACCTTCGGCACGGACCAGAAAGATTTCGCCCGACATGCCTTGAACCCGCAATTCATAGCGAAGGTGATACCTGTGCCGGGACAAGATGACATAAGGGCAAGTAAAGGCTCCGCACTCACGTCGGCTGCTATATCTAAAATTACGGCTCCACTGTTGGGCATGACTGAGGGGCGTCACGAGGAACTTCATAAGGTCGTATGGCGGTTGAAAGCTGGTGGTGTGACGGACACCGAAGTTTGGCTGCATTTGCCTTATCCCAATGAAGCCCACATACGCAAAAAAGTCCGGGCAAGTCTGAACTCATGGCGACGCGAGGCCGTTAAAACAGCTTCACCCGCATGTCGGCAAAGCAGTTGAGCGTGTTTGCGGGGACATGGAGAAGTTAGTCGCGTCAAGAAGGGGAGCGAAGGTTCGCTCCCTACCAACCTTTGGCGAAGTCTGTCTCGCTAAAAAGGGGGGATGCGGCCATGCCCACCCTAGCAAATGGAAAGTCTAAGCCCGAAAGTGCGACCCAGCGCTTATTCCTCCAGGTGCTTCCGCTCGCAACCGTCGCCGAGCCTGCGGGTCACGGATCAATTCAGGTCTCTTGCTGACTTGTAATTCGTTATTATGAATACGCTCCTTTTTCTTGAAGATTCCAATATTGAATGAAGACGAGAATCCCCCGTCCTTTGAATGTGAAACTCTTCGCTCTCTCCACTAAGTCAGTGAGATGGAGCCGTGACTGCGTTTAAGCTCTTCGCAATGACAACTAAAGTTTTCCCGGTTTCGCGGCGGCCTCCCTCCTCTGATGAGCGCTTAGGATAGGGCCTTCGGCCAAACCTTACCCCCTTTTCCCAGGCGCTCCCTGCCATCCGACGTGCGTTTTGGATCAGACTACGCTCAAGTTCACGTCGTCGCCTAGCAAGTGAACACCATCGCACTCTTGCAATCACGATAACGGCGTACCAATATCCTGTTCAGCATCAAGACAGTCCGTCAGGACTGACCAACCTGTCTCTTTGCAGGTGGTGACCGCGATTTGCGGGATGTGGTCCGGAAAGCCGGACAAACAAAGGGAGGCGCGCCTCCTGAGAATCGGGAGGTTTTTCATGTATGAAACTGCGCCTGCAAAATCCTCAAATTACTCCGTTCAGCGTCGCACTCTGCTCAAGTTTCTACCCGCCGCTGTTGCGGGCTCCGCGTTGCCAAGGACTGCTTCCGCCGCTTCGTCGGAGCCAGTCGGCGTATCGGAAATCCAGGCGAGCTTGCTCAGCCTGTGGGACGGGCCTCAAAGGCAATCCTCAGCGTTCATCCGACCAAGCAGCATAGATGCCGTCAACGGGATGATCGCAGGCTGTTACGCTGCCTTTGTGAGCCTTTGGCGGGCTGGTTGCCCTGCACCAGATAATCTGGAGCAACAACATCAGAGCTTCTATGAGGAGAGCAAACGATTTGGCCGGATCAATGTGGAAGTTACCTTCCGACGAACGACCGGCTTCTTCCAGTACCAATGTTTGGTGGAGCACTGCTATTTGCTCTTGGGCCGGGACGAATTTGATAGCGGCAACATGATCGGGTTTCTTCGTCAGACCTGCCCGCAGTTCGGACAACGGTTTGTGATCTACAAGCCCTACAATGACCGCTCTGGATATCTGATCGGCACCTCAGATGGGTTCGTTCCCAAGAAGAAGCAGAGCGTTTGCATCGGCGATTTCAAAGCCGAACGCTTTCCCGATTTCTTTGAGCTTCTTAGAGAAGATGGAAGTCCGATTGAGGTTGAGAAAATCCGGTTTCCGTATCGTCGCTGCTATATCAGGGAAGAACTGGAATATTAGCGGAGGCGGCGAGACCTCCCGGGGGGGCAACACCCGACAAATTGTGCAGGGCTCGCTCTGAGTGCCTTGTCGTTAAATCGCAAAGTCGTCCTGCTTCTTGCCCTTCTTCAGGTATGCCCGAAGCCAATCGGGCTTCCGACCTCGGCCGGTCCAGGTTTGTGAAGGGTCATCGGGGTTGGCGTATCTCGCGGCCCCTTTGCTCTTGGCTTTACCGCGAACGCCGAAAAGCTCGCTTACGGAGAATCCGTGCGCTTGAGCCAGAGCAGAAACTTTATGTTTTATCTCAGCTTTGCCTTTGGCCCGCGCCGACTCCATCGCGGCTTTGATCTTTGATTCCAGGGCCACAAGCTCTTTCAAGCTCATCGTTTCAATTTTGGCCATCTCAGGCTCCTCCAGGAGAATGAACATGGCCCCACGGCCTAAAGCGGCGATGACAAATGTCAATTTGAATGGGGAGATTCAACTGGAAAGCTCTATGCTTTTCATCTGTCCGATTAATTGATCATTGTAAATTGGTCCGTCCGCTCCGACGTGCACACGTCTATGGCAGTTCGGGCAGAGCGCAATAACATGAGCGGGGTGATCCGGCCCACCATCGCTCACACGACGCAGATGATGCGGGTCAAGGTAGGGAGTTCCATCGGGACGTTGAAACGGTGCGTCTGCGGAACAACCCTCACAGCGTCCCTTAGCTCGTGCCAGCACGTAGCGACGAATATCCCTGCTGCGCTGATAAACGTTCCGCGTTGAAGACGTCCCATCCTTCGGAACAGCCGCGCTGGCAAGGGCGCGTTGGCGAAGGGCGTCCAGGTCCTGACCATTGTGAGCGTCTTCCGATACATCAGGCTCAGCAACAAGCGCATTCAGATGGCGAAGTTCAAAGACAATTGCGTTCCGAATATTTCCCTCACGGTCCGGAGCGGGCTCCGCATGAAATCCTTCGCAGACCATTTCTCCTTAAAATCGCAGACCTTTGTTCGTCTTGCGGAAAAGGAGCAAACTTTTTCCCGCAGCAGAATGCTCGAAAATCGCTTTGTTGCCCGCTCTGAATGCCATGTCGCCCATCTGCCCTTCGCCGAAATATTCAAAGACGCCGTCAGGGCGATACCAGTCATTGTAACCGTGCTCAGCCCCACTTTCTCCAGTGATCAAGATGACGATGGGGTGATTAGCCGGTGTGACTATCCCTCCTTGTTGTTGACCGCCAAAGCGGGCGTGGATATCGTTGCGACGATGATACGTTCGGCCAACTTCAAAAGGTCCTTCCAACTCCTAGCTCCCCAGAATTAGAACGCGATGTCTTAGACAAAAAGCGAAGTGCACCAGTTTCTTGCCGGTCTGCTTGGCCAACTGGGGGAGACCCGCGAGCACTTTTTTCCAACCAGTCCTTGAAAAGGACGGCAGCACTAACCTACTAACCATCATGCATCAAGATCGGGGTGTTCCCCGAGCCAACCTGTCAACCCCTGACAAGGTGGTTCCGTATGAAGCGAGATGCGGCCTATAGGGCAAACATAAGGGGAGGACAGCGGGCCTCCTAATCTAAGGGAGGCAGGTCATGACCAACATAGTCCGGCTGTCGCTAAGTTCCCCCAACTCAATCATCCCTGAAAGCGAAGTTTGCATTCAGCGGTTGGCGTCCGTTCTGGATGCCGCCGTTTTAGATTATGAGTTGGACAATGAGGGACTCATCTACGCTAACGAAGGGCTTGAAAGTCCTGTAGTCGTTTCGCTGGAACACAATAAAAAGCTAATCTCCTTCGCTGCTTCTGCTGAAATGGACGTTGCGTCCAGCATTAGCGTTCTCTCGCGTTGCAATCAGGCGAACAGTTCAATTTGGTTGGTTCGGTTTTGCTGGATGCCACCGGAGCTATGGGGTTTTTATTCGTTGCCGTATGATGGCTGCGTTGATGTGAAACACGTCGTGAAGACCCTTAGGAGATTTGCGGCCTCATTCGCAGAGGGAGTAAAAATCTGCAAAATGGCTGAAGCTGAATTTGTGCTGAAGATTTAGTCACACGAGGAGGGCGGGACCAATGAGCAGTAGGCCACCAAGTGCATACAAATGGCCCAAGCCAGCTAAGCTAAAGCCGCCAAAAAAAATGCGGACTTATCGCTCGCCTTCTCCCCGCGCGCACCGCACACGCAAAGGTCCCACAATAATGGACGCGCTCGCGTCTGCCTGGGCAAGTGACGCCGCCACAACTCACACGGACAGACTTTACAAATATTGGAAGTATAAAATAGTTCTCTGGCTGATCGTTTCTATCTTCGCAATTTCATTGTTTGCAGTTTCAGCGGCTTTGCAAAAATGATGGCACCGGGGGTAAATGGACCAACTTTATGTGACACTGACATGGGCACAACAATATAGCGCTATCCTTTCGGTGATCGGCTCTTTTAGCATTGCTGTGGGAACGTTTTCGGCCGCGTTGATCACAGCCAACCGATATCTCAGATTATATCAGACACATGTCTCCATGGAGTTTTTCCGGCGTTATGCCGACATTTCACAACGTATGCCCGATCAGCTTCGCCTTGCCAAAGTTCGCCGAGACGTTACGTGCGAAGTGCGTGAAGACGATTGGGCGCGGATTGATCGCGCAATGATTGATTACATAAATCTCTGCAGCGAAGAGTACGCTCTGCGGAAAGAAAAACGCATACCTGACGAGATATGGAAAATATGGTGCAATGGCATCAGAGAAAATTTTGAGACGCCTATCTGGCGCGAAGCTTGGACACGCGTACAGATTGAATACCGGAGCTATGAAGATTTCTGCAATTTTATGAGCAACATCATGAAGACGGCCGCTGCTACTTCTGCTGCAATGGAAAAGCGCTGAGGAGCTATAGTCCAAAGAAAGGCATCTGCAATGTCCACCAATCAACCGCCACCCTTTCCCAGAGAGCTACTGTCAAAGGCGAGCGAAATCACCCGCATGCTAAATGCACTTGCAAATGAAATGGGCACTGATTTGGACGTGTTGGACGACGAAGCGCAGGCCGCCCTCCTGAAGCGCGCGCTTGAATTACGTCGCCATTTCAAGAGCCGTGCAGAACGATTTCAAGCGTACTGGATTGCTGACAGCGACTGAGCAACCGGTCATGCCTAAGCACTCCGCATTATTCCTCGCGTGCTCAACGCGACGTGTTCTTTCTGAATCTTCGGTCCTCTGAACGGAGTAAATCGCCCGTTCACGCTTAAAGCTCCACTTCTCTGAGAAACAAAAAGGAGGCGAGACAGTCCCGGCCAACGACTATTTTGCAGCATGCAACGAATTTGGCCCTGTCACGCCCCGGTGACTGCGATGGTGGTGACGATGATCGTGATGACGGTGATGGTACCGATAGCTTCGGGGATGGTATTCCCTAACCACCCAGGGGTCGTCAGCATAAAGACTAGGATCGGGATAGAAAAAGTGCGCCAGTTGAATCCGATCCTCGGTTGAAGATCGGGCCTGCAAAGGATCAGCCGAATAGACATAAGCCTGAGCGGCTCCAGCCGCTACGGCGTACCCGACGAAAGTTACGACGGTCCCAATTAAAACTCTAAATTTAGTATCCATGGTGGTCCCCTTGAGCAGCCCGGTGCGACGACTCCGTGCTCAGCAAACCCCGCGTTGCAGCGCGTCGTTCCTATCTGATCCAAGCGCCGTCACCTCCTCACCGCTGGCGCGTGTTCGCGAAACCCTCCAGCGTCTTGCCCTTCGTTAGGTTCGCCACATGAACGTGAAGTAGCCTTTGTGACTGTCCATCACCGGAACGAGCCCGTTCTGGCGTGCATCAGCCCTCACTGTGACATTCAAGGAAAATCGCTGGTTTGTCGGCCTACTTGCGCCGTTTGGCGTGCCACCACTGCGACGGTGAACGATTGTCTTTCAAGCAAGTGGAGAAGATTTTTGCGCCCGTCCTGGATGTCCATACCCGCGTGCCAAGCGCCAGTCTGTTATACCAAAGACAGGGCAGCTGTTAGATACACTAAAAAGCCCGCAGTTCCGATCATCATCACCAGCCACATCAGGAATAGCAGTGATATACCCAATCCTGAACGCGGCGATTTTTGTGGACTGTGTTCGTCTATAGCCATGTCACACGTCTGATCAGGCTGGACGCAATCACCCATCGCCCGGAAGGGAGCAAGGGGTTGAGAACACTATCATCAACCTAGATGATCAGTATGAAGTTCCGTTGCCGCTAGCCGTGTTCCCGGCCGTCAGGCGCTTGTAAGGTGTTGGCGATGTTGTCGGTTGGTGCTTTTCCCGTTCAGCTTTGGGCGAAACGAAAGACGCGCTCCTGTGCGAACAGGTTTCGCGGTTAGTGCGGAAAACCAGAGGAACGCGCCAGAAGCCAGTGACAGCGTCCTGGACACACTTGCTCCCCGGTAGCGCGGGCCTGTTTTTAGGTGAGACACCCCCCACCACATAGAGCTATGGAAGAGCGGCATTCAGCTCGCGACGAAACAGAACTGGACTCTTCGGACCGTTGGAGTTCGCCTCGCGTGTCGGTTCTATGATTTGTTGCTTGTGGCCACGATCTTTCCGCCCGACAGAACGCCCTTTATCGCCCCGTGCTGTGCCATGTCCCATGCAGTGACAGGATAGACGGAGTCTGCGCCGTGCTTAGCAGCTTCAACGAGGATTGCTTCGGGCACGCCGTGTTGAGCAAGATAGTTGCGATAAATTTCCCACGTCTGCTGGTGTGAAAAGCGCATTATTTCGCTTTGGACAGGGGTGATAGGAAATGTGTAATGGAACCCGAAATAGGCGTTGGCCTCGGCGAACGATTGAGGTGAAGCCACTGCCAGCAGAATACAAGCGCTGCTACATTGACCGACGATGATGACCGTCGTTTTGTGAAGTTCAAAATAGTTGGCTAAATCAATCGCGGGTGCAATCAGTCCGCCGGGACTTGTTATTTGCACAGCATCTATCGGCCCACTTGTTGCGTTTAATCTTTCGAAATCACGCATCAGATGAGGCCCCAGAGTGCCTGAGATAATTGCGTTGCCGTTGCCCGTCCTGACTATTGTGGCATCAGTATAATTTTCTGCTGCCGATAGCATCCGGTAGGTATCCGGTGCTTGCAGCAAAAAGGAACAAAGCATAACAGCTTCAAAGAACATAACCGTTACACCAAGCACGAAGACCAATCCGGCGAACCGCGAGGCACTTAGACGACCCGGATGCTTCCAAGCCTTTAGCGCCAGTATAGCGCCCACAACAGCTAACAGTGCCGTTGCCGTTGTTATTGCTAAGATCGCTGAAGGAAGGCCAAACTGCTCATGCAAAGCGTCTAGAAGCTCAGGTCTGTTGAACACAAACAGGATTGTTATCCCGGCGACGAAAGTGACTAAGCCCAACAGAAAGTAAGGTCGCGATATCTCTGGCTTTGTCGGATTTGTTTCCAAGAACTTGGAAGCAAGAATCCATTCCGGCATCCCTTCAGTCCAAAGGTGCGACTGAGGTGGGATAGCGCCAGATGATACTTGCAGGCGAAACGCGTCATCACTCAATTGATGAACTTGGCCATCTTCAAGAACGTACCAAGTCATGAGACTGATTTCATCAAAATCGCTATTGCGATTATCAAGCAAAGGCCGACGGCCGTCAGAATTCTTTGCATTGTGTTGTTCTCGCGATGAAGGACAACATTTCGACCCTTATCCCAGCTTGTAGCCCCTTTCTCCTTCAGCCTCTTAAACGCCACTGACATTGTGACGAGCGCAACGATAGGGATTCCGAATCCAAGGCCGAACACCAATACCTTGATTTCTCTCAGCAAGCCTTCGCGAATTCCTATGGTCTCATTCCGCGCATTGAGGACTTTGATTCCAAAAATAGCTTTCCCGACAGACGATCCCGTTCCGCCGACTACAAACCCTCCAACGACTGCGGCCAGCAGACAGCTAAGTATCATGTTCACAAGCAGTGCATGGGGCTTCACAATGAAGTTGAAAAACTCGTCTGCAGAAATGGGTGCCATTGCATACCAAGCGAAGCCGAAGAAAAAAAATCCGATCAGCCCGTGTATTGTTGTGTCCAGCACACGAGCGCCGTAGCGACGCCAGATGGCGGAAGTCTCCGCCGGATTGTCACTCCATGCCGACCCGGTTTTGCGATTTGACTTGGCGCTATCGGGAGCAGACGAAATTGGTGGGGGAGCAGCAGGAATAGCGGGAGTCGCGGACTGCATCGGGATTAGAGACGACAACGTCACCCAGCCTGGATCCCCCTCGCGCCATACAAATGTCTGCGGTTCTATGAAACCGGCTCCCAGAAGTTCTAAAAGACGTGACCATGTGAACGGACCAGTTGACACCTGACCGTCGTGGTAAAACCACCGCGCTTCCATGCCCCAATCCCCGATAAAATCCTAAATCTATAGGTCTAGAAAATTACCCCTCAGAATGATGATATCTGAGCCCGCAGAAAATAAAAGTTGGGGCGCGCTCGCAACTGAGGAGGACACAGTTCCTGCGTTGCGCGCGCGGATAGTTATGAAGCCAACCCACAAAGACGGCGTCCTCTCTTCCCGAGATTTGGTTGCTATGAAATCTTTGATAAATCTTCTGCGCCACTCGGTAAGTTGAGTAAGGCTCGCTATTCTTTCACTCGTTCTCTTCCCATCTTGCTCTGCAATAGTTGCTCAATCTCTGAGCTGCATTAGGAACGCCAATGGCCGTTACCGGTGCAGCGGAAGAGCGCTTGGCCCATATTGATTCGCAGAAACAAGCGTGTAAAAACCTGCGCTATCAGCCCGCCATATGGATCAACGTTGATTTTGGCGTCGCGCAATTCAAAGGCGTCTAATTTGCTATTGCAGCGCACAAACGATTTTTGAAAGGTTGAGGGAACCCAGCCAGTGACTGGTAAATCTTCGCAAGCGAGGAAGAACCCGCTGCTCTGCGAATGCACGAACATGTGCTGTCGGAAGGCAGCGCGTGTAACACTGGAGGAAACACGCCGAAGGTGTGGGAGTCCCGGGACCAACCGCGACTTCAGCCGGTGCCGTAAACTCACTCGTTTTGAGCAGGAATTCCGAACGCCGAAGATCGTCTGAGACGGCGCTATTCGTGGTGTATTCCCGGCGTCAGCATTTTAGGACAGACAGGAAAGTTTGTCGGCACCGAGTTCGGGGTGTCTCGCGCCCATCAACATGATGAGACTCAGGGGGACACCGGGGCCAAACCGATTTGGTCCTGATCCTCTTACGTCACAAGCCAGCGCCGCTACGGCCTTCTCAGAGCAAAGTTCTGTGAGCGGGAAAATGTTCGATAATGTTCATTGAGCGGGGAAAGTTTTCTGGTCGCCACATGCTGCAGTGCATGTTGGCTCTGTCTTCACGAGAGCGCGCGACGCCCGACTATTGGAACAATTGGCGGCCAGCAGACATTCAATCTGCATCAACAATGGAGAATTGCCATGCCTGTCCTGCTCTGGGCGCTCGGAGTTCCGCTCACCATCGTCCTTGCTCTGATGCTGTTCGGGGTCGTTCACTTCTGAGCCGCGTGGAAAATGCGAACGGGTGCCTAAAAATTGGCACCCGCTTTTCGCGTAACATAAACGGCCCTTCGCCCGATGTGCTGCCGGTGGCGACGGCAATCGGCGACACCCAGCGATGGACAAAGCCCGAACCATTATCGAAGGCTGATAGTCTGCTCTCTAAAGCTCTAGACGCCCTCTAATGCGGGAACTGTCCGAGATCCTTCTCTGTTGTGCGGAAAAACGGAGATCTGAGATGGCGGTCAACAAACCTCGTCTCACGGTATCGCCCCACGACGTAACTTTGCTCTTCTGTCGCAATCCCTAACGATTGAAGCGCATCTCTCGCGGACGGGAACCGACGGCGGCGGAGCCATGCGTATTTTCTTCATGTGCGGCATTGGATTTTCCGCCCTCCCCGCGCGTCAACCAAGCCGCAGATGGGTTGCCGCTGGCAGCCGCCGCCCGATGAGTGGCGCCGGGAGCATTATTTGTTGGTTCCGTTGATCGAAGGTGACGCGGGGCTTTCAGGATCAAGACGCTGGCTTGGTGGAACTTGATTAGGATCTTCCTGCAAATCCCCTTGCTCTGTGGAGTCGTCGGCGTCTCGACGGTAGAGCCCGTCGCATTGCCGGCCTCGCCGGGACTAGCGCCGGAGGATGGCTGTACACGATCGCCGTGATTCCCACCGCCGCCTGAACGATCGGCTCGGGCTAAGGTCGGCACGCAGACCAACGCAAGAGCGGCGTCTGCCTAAAGTATCTTTCTCATGAAGGGGCCACCCTTCCGTTCGAAAAAGTACAAGCATGGTCAGCGGGAATGAACGCAGCCTTCGCGGTCATGGAAAAGCGGGCGGCGAAGAGTATCGCCCGCTTTCGCCAGCAGCGAGATGCAACACTCAATGCCTAATAAATCGTTTGCCGGTCTCAGTAACTCGGTCGGTCTATGTTGCTGAACTGGTCGTCACGAAGATTAGAAAGGCGGCTACTCCAGACCGCCTTCGACGGTCAAACTCATTGCGATCCTTCGTGGACACCACCAACCTTATCAAGCTTCTGGTTATACAGATAAGCCGATATCAGATCCGCAACCTTGTCGTTGTTCAGGTCAGTGAATGCAAAATGCGTATTTCCGCGGATACCGTTCTGCGGGAGCTCCAGTAACGTCACATGCCCGCCGAGCTTATTGACCGCATCCATGAATTCGAGATCGATGGCATGCATGCGGTACCAAAAGTCCAGCCCAAAGTAGGTGCTCGGCGATGACGGAATATTGTCGCCGAACTCCAAGAGGATCGGAATTTTCGTCAGGTTTTTAAAAGCTACAGGGTCGACTGGCGTGCATGTGGTTGTTCCGAAATTGCCGACGACGGGCGCGAACGGATGATCTGATGGACAAGGCACGCCTGTCGATTCCAGGCCGATGATCCCCTGGATGTTTGGATCCTGCATCGCCGCCTGATATCCCGAGAGCGAACTGGCGGAGTGCGTGAACAGGATGGTCGGACCGACCCGCTTTGTGATTGCAAGCAGATCATTCAGTGTGAGGGTCGCGTCGCCCGGCCCTACACTCTGCACACCCCAGCGGCGGAATTGATCAAGGGCATAGGGTCCGGGAGGAAACTTCGATCCCGGGTATAGATTGGGCCAGATACCAAGTCGGAATTGAATAAATGAACCCTGATCTCCCGCCGTTGGCGTGACAGTCGCTCCGACAGTTGTACGCCCGGCCCGGCCCATCCGCGGCCTATCAGCGATGTAAACGCTCCAACCTTTTCGCAGAAAGAGCTGCTCGAAGCCCTCACGTCCATCGGGCGTTGTTTCCCAACTGTTACCAACAAAGGAGCCCCACATTACAAGCGAGTTGTGTTTTGCCGCATGAGAGTGGGGGATTTGAAATTGAACGTATGTGTGATCGCCGCTCAATGTCTGGCCGGCGGGGGTTGGACTGGTGGGCACGAATTCTCCTGGCGTGGTAACAACAGTCCCTCCGGCCATGAAGCTACCCTCGTGCTCGATTACAAGCGGAGAGCGCACGTCATTGTTTGGGTCATCATGAGCTAGCGCGATCGGACTGAAGCCCGCGAACATCGCAGAAAAAAGCAGCGTAGCGCGCAAGCCTCTCAGCCGCGGCACTCCTTCGAGATTATTCCAGACCGATCGGGCCATTAGTTTTCCTCCCGTTGTTGGGTTGGTGAGCTCCGAGACCTGCGCACGTATAGCGATAGGCGGGAGCGAGGTCTTTCCGCCCCCACCAAACAATTTCGAAGCCTCACGCAAAAATCTCTACGGTAAGGGAGAACCGTTCTAGTGGCAGCGTGCACGCTGTCGCGGATCCTCAGAACAGGTGATGTGCACCGGCCGCGGCCCAGGCCGCGCGTCGACTTCATCCGCCAAGTACGACTTCGGCGATACCTCGTCTGATACGCGCCTAATAAAGAAAATCGATCATTCTTGCGACGGACTCATCTGGGCTTCGGTGCCAAATGCGCCTGCCTGCCTTGCGAACCAAAACGCAGAGGAGTGCACGCATATCCGATCAATGTTCTCTCACCGCAGAGCCTAAAATACTTCGGCGGCCATAAATGGGTGTTCTCAAAAATGAGACGAGGCGGCGAACGCACGTCGATGAGAATCGTCAACCCAGGGAGAAGCCCATGCGAAGTATATTCCGAGCCGGCCAACGATTATTGTCGGGGCGCCGGAGTGCTTATGTCTGCTCGCTGTTAGCAGCGGGATTGGTCGTCCTGCCCGCGTTTGCCACTGGCTCAGCCAGCTTCAACTTCGGCCCTTTCAACTTCCCTTTCTGGGGTCATGACTTCAACTACTCGGGCCATCACCACGACAACGACGATAACCCACCCACCGTGAGTACGGTCGAAGGCCCGGTTCGCGGTTATACCAAGAACGGCGTGAACATCTTTCTCGGGATCCCGTACGCGGCACCCCCGATGGGTAACTTGCGCTGGCAGCCGCCACAGCCGGTGCAGAAATGGAAGGCAACGCTCGAGGCGACGGAGTTCGGTCCGACCTGCCCGCAAATCACCGAGCTTGGAGCATTCGCTGGGCCCCCGGGCATCAACGAAGACTGCCTCTATCTCAACGTATTCACGACTGGGAAAGGCCACACCAAGAAGCCGGTAATCGTCTGGATTTACGGCGGCGCGAACGAAGACGGCGAATCGAACGACTATGACGGCAGTAAGCTCGCGACCGGCGGCCCGCTCGGTCAGGATACAGTTGTCGTCACTATGAATTATCGCGTCGGCATCTTGGGCTTCTTCTCCAACCCAGCGATCAATGCGGAGAACCACCTCAACGTCAACTACGGCGTCCTCGATCAGCAGGCGGTATTGCGGTGGGTCCAGCGCAATATTGTCAACTTTGGCGGAGACCCCAGCAACGTCACGCTCGGCGGCCAGTCAGCAGGCGCTTATGATACTCAAGCGAACTTGATATCGCCGTATGCTAAGGGACTTTTCCAACGAGCAATCTTGCAGAGCTATCCAGCGACATCGTGGCTGACCGCCGCATCAACGCTGACCCGTGGTACGAACTTCGGCGTTGCTGCGGGATGCCCGGGTTCGGACGCTGCTGCAGCCAATTGCCTGCGGAACCTTTCGACAGCTCGCGTCCTGCAACTTCAGGGGACGCCCAACACTACGACGGCCTATCTCGCTCAGGTGACAGTGGACGGCACGGTAATTCCGCTGCAACCCGACGACGCTTGGAAGTCGGGAAACTTCAACAAGATGCCAATAATGACTGGTGATGTTCACGATGAAGGCAACTTCACCGTCGGTATCAATGAGTACTTCTCGTCACCGCAAGCAGCGATGACCCAGGATCAATATCTGGCAAGAGTGACCGGAGCGGCGCTCAATCAGTATCCGCTCGCTAACTACGGCAATCCGGCTCTCGCCTACAATGCTTTCGGCTCCGACCCGCAGCATTGTCTCACTCTGCATGTAGTAAAAGAATTATCTTTGTTGGTTCCGGTCTATGCTTATGAGTTCGACTATCAGAAGGCTCCGTACCACTTCCCTCAGATGCCCGGTTATACGCCGCTCGCGACTCATACCAGCGATATTCAATTCCTTTTTCCTGGTTATCATGGTGGGATCTTTGGCGTGAATATCGATCAGGCGACGGGACAGCCACGCGAGATCAGCGGTCAGGAAATCGCTCTCTCGGACCAATTGGTGGCAGCGTGGACGAACTTCGCGAAGTCCGGCAATCCCAATGGTTTGGGAAATTCCCCTTGGCCCGCTTTCACTTCGGCAGCGCCGAACTTCTATTCGCAGAATATTCCAACGTCGTCGGTATACCCCGCAGCTAACTACTCGGCGGATCACAAGTGCGACTATTGGAATCCAATCCGCGGATACTGAGAAGCGTCGTTCTGATGGCAAATGCTGCCCGTCCGGATTTCAATCTGGCGGGCTAGCATGGGTAGCAGCCGGCGATGGCGTGCGGCGGATGAAGGAAGCAGCCCGTGTGCTACTTGTGTGGGCGCTGGCGCTTGTGCTCTTCGCGCGTCTCTGCAGCTTTGCGCGCAGAGGCCTCGCGATCTTCCTTAGTTCTTCCGGTGCTAGGGAGGCTCCCCAGCTCCTTCCAATTCTTCTCCGTCATGTCGACGCCGTAATGTTCTGCCGCCTTCTTGATATTGGCGAAAGCAAGCTCTCGATCCTCATCCGACACGCCGACGGTCTGGTCGAGTGGTTTACCGGATGGAACTCTCCCACGAGCGGCTCGTCGCCATCGAGCGCGTGCTTCGGAACGGTGGCTATCATGGCAAGCTTGAGTTGATGCCGAAGGGCGCGACCGAACCCTTCATGGGAGTCGACAGAAGCAAATATCCATCCGAAGAGCTGTACCAGCTCGACAGACGCGTCGAACTCAGAGTCGCTAATTGACGCTATTCCTTCGGGTTGTCACGACGGTGACGCAGCTGTCTGGCCGTGCAAGATTGCGGGTGAAGCAGCTCAATGCCCAACACCTAGAAGAATAGGCAATCATCTGGGCCCTAAATATAAGCTACTTTTTATTTCCGTTCCTGCTTTGGGTCACCAGCAGTTTCAGGTACTTCGCCGTCAGACTATTCGCTACGTCAGCAACTTTCTCCGGCGTGCCGCTGGCGATGATGCGCCCTCCGTCTTCTCCAGCTCCAGGCCCAAGGTCGATGATCCAATCGACCTGCGCGAGGACGCGCATGTCATGTTCTACGACGACGACTGTGTTTCCCGCATCGACAAGTCCTTGCAGTTGGCGCATCAGGCGGTCGACGTCAGCAGGATGAAGACCGGAGGTCGGCTCGTCGAGGATATAAAGCGTATTACCATGCTGCGCGCGCTGTAGTTCGGTCGCCAGCTTGATGCGCTGCGCCTCGCCGCCCGACAGTTCCGTCGCCGGCTGCCCGAGCCGCAGATAGCCGAGTCCGATCTCGCGCAACACGTCGAGCGGCCGCAGCACCTGCGGTTCCTCGGCGAAGAATGCGCAGGCTTCGTCTACTGTCATCTGAAGTACTTGCGCGATGTTGCGGCCATGCCATTCGACTTCAAGAGTATGAGGATTGTACCGGCTGCCGTGGCAGGCCGAGCACGGCGCATAGACACTGGGCAGGAACAGCAGTTCGACCATCACGAAGCCTTCGCCCTCACAGGTCGGGCAACGGCCTTGTGCGACGTTGAACGAAAACCGGCCTGCGCCGTAGTGGCGCTTTCGCGCCAAGGGCGTCTCGGCAAAGAGTTGGCGGACATGATCGAAGAGACCGGTGTAAGTCGCCAGATTCGAGCGCGGCGTGCGCCCGATGGGCTTTTGGTTCACCTGAACAAGACGTCGGATGTGGTCCACGCCGCTCACGATGCGCCCTGTGATGGCTTCCTGTGCCACCGCAAGCAAGGGGTCAACCTCGTCCTCGCCGGAAACGGTAACCGGGCGACCAAGACTGACACTGACCAACTCGGGAAGCGCCTGGCTGACAAGACTAGATTTGCCCGAGCCCGAGATTCCCGTGACTGCCGTCAAGCAGCCGAGCGGAAACGCGGCATCCAGATCATGCAGGTTGTTGCGCGTCACACTTTCCAAGCGTAGCCATCCCTTGGGCTTTCGCGGCATCCGCTCGACTGCAGTCGTCTTATCGAACAGATAACGACGCGTGATAGAAGCCTCGACATCCGCCAGCCCCGCGGTCGGCCCGCTGTAGATCACCCGGCCACCTTTCTCGCCGGCGCCGGGCCCCACATCCACCAGCCACTCAGCCTGGCGGATGAGATCGAGATCGTGCTCGACTACGAATAGCGAGTTGCCCGCAGCCTTGAGGCGATGCAGAATCGCGAGCAAGGCTTCCCCATCTGCCGGGTGCAACCCCGCTGAGGGCTCGTCGAGCACATAGACCACGCCGAAAAGCTGGGACGACAATTGGGTGGCGAGGCGCAGTCGTTGCAGCTCTCCGGAGGACAGCGTCGGCGTGCTGCGGGCGAGCGAGATATATCCGAGACCAAGGTCGATCAGCGGTCCGAGCCGTTCGAGCAATTCAGACGCCAAGCGTTGCGCGGCCGCACGCTTCTCTTCGGACAGGTTGGGTGTGCGCCGCACGTCGTGCGCGCTCTTGTGCGCCGAACCACCGGCAGCGACCCGACGTTCAACCGCCGCATCGCGGATCGCCTTGCCCAGAACATGGCCCTTCGCCGTGGCCGCGGCATTCCCGAACTCGCGGTGAACGACCGGCGTCAACAGGTCTCTCAGCTTCAGCAGCGACAGATCGCCGAACTCGGCGATGTCGAGCCCGGCGAATTTCACCGACAGGGACTCGCGCTTCAGGCGCTTGCCATGACAGGTCGGGCAATCGCGGCCGATGACGTATTGAGAAACGCGCTTCTTCATCAGCGCGCTTTTCGTTTTGGCGAAAGTCTCCAGCACATATCTGCGGGCGCCCGTGAATGTGCCCTGATAGCCAGGCTCCATGCGCCGCTTGATGGCTGCGCGCGTTTCCCGCGCCGTAAAACCCGGATACACGGGCACGGTCGGCTGCTCGTCCGTGAACAGGATCCAGTCGCGATCCTTCTTTGGCAAATCGCGCCATGGCGTATCGACGTCATAGCCGAGCGACACGAGGATATCGCGCAGGTTTTGGCCGTGCCACGCCGGCGGCCAAGCGGCGATCGCCCGCTCGCGAATGGTGAGCGTATCGTCGGGGACCATCGTATTCTCGGTTGCGTCATAGACACGACCGATCCCATGGCAGGTCGGACAGGCTCCGGCGACGGTGTTGGGCGAGAAATCCTCCGCATAGAGCATCGGCTGATTGCGCGGATATTCGCCGACGCGCGAATAGAGCATCCGCACCAAGCTGGAGAGCGTCGTCACGCTGCCGACAGAGGAGCGCGCGTTGGACGAACCGCGCTGTTGCTGCAATGCGACCGCAGGCGGCAGCCCCTCGATCGCATCGACTTCCGGTACGCCGGCCTGGTCGATCAGGCGGCGGGCATAGGGCGCGACCGATTCCAGATAACGGCGTTGCGCTTCGGCATAAAGCGTGCCGAAGGCCAGAGACGACTTGCCCGAGCCGGATATGCCAGTGAACACCACGAAGGCATCGCGCGGAACATCGACATCGACATTCTTGAGGTTGTTCTGACGCGCTCCGCGGACCTGCACGCGCGCGGGTCGCTCCGCGTGTTCGCTACCAGAGACGATCGACGTGATAGGTGGTTTCTTCTGCACTGAAATTTTCCGCGACCATCAGCTTGCCCAGCCTTTTCTAAAACCACAAAACAGCATCAAATCGTTGGGCCCACAAGAAACGCGGCAATGGCCGCTTATTGCACGATGCGCCCTCGTGCGCCGCACTATCCGCTGTCGAAGCGATCCCGCTGACGAACATGGGCTGTTGAGAACAATTTTTTCAAATGAATTTTTTCTGTTCTTTGTCGTGCGGGCCATCAGCTCGAGCGGGGACGCTTCCTACCGGGAATAAGGTTCACAAAGCGGTAAAGACATGTTCAGTATGATCGCAACTTGAGAAGTTACAACAGCCGGCGGATGATTACGCAAGCGGCGGATCATTCGGCGGCGCGGATGGCGGTCGGTATCGCATCCATCCGGCACGCGAACAGAGCGCGTCAGAGAAACGAGGCTTGAAATGATTGGTCGGATCCTCGGCGAAACCCGTGAGAACTGGGCTGGACTTAACCTGTATCAGCGTTTCGAGCAGGTCGTTGTCTTGCTACTGGGCTTCCTCATCTCGGTTGTCATCGTTGGCGCTCTGTTCCACTTGGTCCAAACGGCGTTCGAGTTGCTTCGCCTCGGCTTGCTCGACCCCTCTCGTCCGGATGTGTTCCGATCCATATTCGGCATGATCATGATTGTACTGATCGCGCTGGAGTTCAACCACACGATCATGGGAGTTCTAGAACGTGGCCACAGTATCATTCAGGTTCGCGCGGTCGTGTTGATCGCCTTGCTCGCCGTGTTGCGCAAATTCATTGTCATTGAGATCGGAGACGCTGATGCGGTCCTGCTCTTGGCCTTAGCGGTGTCGACACTGGCTCTGGGCGGCGTTTATTGGGCCGTACGCGAGCAAGATAGAGCAATGCGAACGACCGAGGATGGGGGAGCGAGCTAAACCCGCTCGGGACGCGCGGCGACGGCGCGCGCCAATCGTCGCCTGTTCACATTTCCCGGAATTCGGCAGAACGCGTTACCTAGACGCCAGCAGACCAGTCCGACAGGGACGTTCTCTCCATCGTTCCTAATGCGCGATGATAAGCGGGACAGAAGAGCTATTAAGAAGCTCATACGTGACACCCCCAAGCATCCATTCACGCAAACGCGAATGGCCGTAACCGCCCATCACGAGCACATCGGCGTTGTGACGGCGCGCCTCTTCAAGAAGGGCTTTGCCAACGCTCTCCTTCGGGTTCATGATATGGCGCAGCTCCGCCGGAATGCCATGATGCTCGAGGTGATCAAGTACCTCGTCGGCTAGGATGGCTTCTGGTTCATCGGTGGCATTCTCGCTCACCAGAACGACCACTATTGATTTTGCTCTACGGATATATGGCATCGCTTCGGCAAGAGCGCGGGTCGCTTCTCGACTACCATTCCAGGCGATGAGAATGTTTTCGAATTGAAACTTCGTCTCGACTTTGCCATGGGGAGCCAGGAACAAGTGGCGGCCCGATCCAAACAAAACACTTTCGACAATGTCATATGGCTCGCGTGAGTCGTCTGGCAGCAGTCCCACGAAGGCGTCAGCCAAGCGTGCCTCGCGGGCGGCTATTTCGGCTGACTCTTCAACAAATGCGTCGAAGCGGCGGATCTCGATAGGTCGTCCCAGAGCGATGAGCCGCTTGGTCAAACCCTCTTTCACGCGATCGCCCGCCTCCTTTGCCTTCGAGATGAGGTCAACTTTGCCGAGTTCGCCTATGTTAGGATCGGCTGCCAACAAGGTCGGCAGCAAGTTCACGAACAGGCCGATGATCCGGCCATCATAGAGGTCGGCGATGCTTTCGGCTGCGTGCAGACGGGTTTGGTCTGCGGCTGATCCATCGAGAGGCACCATCACGTCTTTGATCATCGCGTCGAGCTCGGTTCTTGATCCGCTCAGTTCACTTTTTTCCCGGTGGCACAATGCGGCATTCCCAGACTCTGTAATTGATCGTCGTCATGATTGCCCGCGCTTCTCTCCCGCAATCTTGATGGCCGTCATTGTCCATAGTCGCCTTTCAGCAGCTGTTAGCAGATGTTGCGTCCGACCAAGCAGAGTGTCCTATGAAAGAGCTGGAATATGTAAAACGCTTTCGGGTTGACAAGCCCGAGGGCTTTTCCCTTAGAGGCTTCAACCCGCCAGATACGTCGGGCTTCGATCGGAGCGAAGCGGAGGCAGAGCTACTTAATCTCATCGAGCGGTTGGTTGACCTGCAGCTACGTCTCTATGCGGAACACCGCTGGGCGGTACTCGTTATACTGCAAGGCGTCGACGCGGCGGGGAAGGATAGTGCCATCAGGCACGTTATGGCACGGTTCAACCCGCTGGGATGTAGTGCGCATTCCTTTAAAGTGCCAGAGTCTCACGAGCTCGACCACGATTTTCTTTGGCGGGCTGCGTTGCGCCTTCCCGCACGAGGACAAGTCGGAGTTTTCAATCGCTCCTACTATGAGGAAGTCCTCACCGTCCGCGTCCACATCGACCTACTCGCAAACGAACGACTTCCCGCTCAGCTCATCACGAAATCAATCTGGGCGGAGCGGTTTGAAGATATTAACGCGTTCGAACGTCATCTCGTACGAAACGGCACTGTAGTTATCAAATTTCATCTTTCTATCTCGAAGGAAGAGCAAAGGCGCCGCCTATTGGCGCGGTTAGACGATCCCGCCAAGCGATGGAAGTTTTCGCGGAACGACGTCACCGATCACCGGCTATGGGAGTATTATGCGGACGCGTACGTCGACATGATTCGCAAGACCAGTACCCATGGTGCTCCCTGGTACGTCGTGCCCGCGGACCGCAAGTGGTTTGCGCACCTGGTCGTCGCGCGGGTCATGGTCGACGTTCTCGATGGGCTGGATCTGAAATTTCCCGAGGTCGGTCAAGCTAACTCCGAAGACCTTGCGAAGATCCGACGGGCCCTTTCCGACCAATAATCATTCCAGAAAATCTCTGCGCGCGTTATTCGGGTCGCGACTGCCCGTCACGTCTTGGCGTTCGGGATAGACCGTCTACCGAGAGCTGCCCATAACAACATCAAATTTGCAGCTTGCCACAAGATTGACGACCATCAGTTTCCGGCCTGCGAACTTCGCTTAGAAAGCGGATCATCGTTTGCGGACGATGGGGTCGTTTCGACGTGAGTTCACACTATGGCGGACATTTGGTCTCGAACATTGCACGCGGCGGATGATAGAGGTTCACGTTCTCGCCCAATGAGCGAGGGATTAGCGCGAAATTGGTGGGCAGTCGGATTGCGCGTGATTGCGGCGATTGCGTTCATCTTTGTTTTGACACTGCCCCGCCCAACAGGGGCATCACTCATCATAGCCTTTGGCGTGTACGTCACGGCGGACGGGATCTTCGCCATCATATCCGGTATTCGAGCGATCCAGCGCGGAGAGCGATGGAAGATGCTCGTTCTCGAAGGTTCGATCAACCTCGCAATGGCCGGCGTAATACTTGCGATGCCGGAGCTGGCGATCATCCCCTTCGTGCACCTGACAAGCGCATGGGCGGTTCTTACTGGCGCGATTGCTCTGGCCGCGTCACGGCGCCTAGCCGATGGCTATGGTCGCTTGCTTCTAGCTTTCAGTGGGGGAATATCGATCGCGTGGGGTGCGCTGCAGGCAGCCGCAGGACCGTCCGCAGAAACCGATGCAAGCAAGCTCGCAAACTGGCTCCTTGCCTATTCCATTTCGTTCGGCGTGGCGATGCTCGCCCTCTCAATCAAGTTGCACAGATCGGCAAGAACCACGACGTCCGCTAGGCGGGACTTCTAAAGCGGAACTCAGGAAGCTTTTCGAGGGTCATATAGAACGGCGATCAAACGTCCGCCGATCCCGAGAAAAGCGCGGATGTCAGATAGCCTTGCGCCACGACCTTTGCGCCGTAATTGACGGCCGTCATGATCGCGCAAATGTGCAGCATGGTACCTAGGCGCTTCGTGTCATCTTTTGGGGCTCCCTATGGCTACAATCGATACCCGCCGCGATCAGATGCTCCCGAAGCTTACGCCTGAAGAAGTCGACAGATTGCGGCGCTTCGGTGAAGTCCGGCGATACGCATCGGGCGAGCCTCTATTCATCGCCGGTCAAGAGGCGCCCGGTATGTTCGTCTTCATTTCCGGAAGTGTCCTTGTTTCCCGCCGGGATCCGTTAGGCCACCGTGAACCGATTGTAGAGCAGGGCCCTGGCGAGTTTCTTGCCGAGCTTGGCCAGCTGTCGGGCCAGCACGCGCTGGTCGACGGGCATGCCGTAAACGACGTCGAAGCGCTTCTCATCCCTCCCGAGAAATTGAGAAACCTACTTACTGCCGAGACCGATCTCGGCGACAAAATCATGCGCGCACTAATCTTGCGACGTGTCGCCTTAATCGAGATGGGATCGGGTGGGCCCGTTTTGATCGGTCCCGCCGAGAGTCCCGACATGGTGCGGCTGCAGGGTTTCCTAACCCGAAACGCTGAACCGCATCAGGTTATCGATCCCAGCGAGGATCCTGAAGCGGCGGCACTCATCGATCGTTACGGGCCCAACGAGCTGCCTTTGGCGGTGTGCCCGAATGGAACGGTGCTCAAGAATCCCAGCGAGGCTGAACTCGCGCAAATGCTCGGTATGGCGCGTACCGACCTGCCGCACCGGACCTTCGACGTGGCTATCGTCGGCGCGGGCCCCGCCGGCCTCGCAACGGCGGTTTATGCAGCCTCCGAAGGATTGTCGGTGATCGTATTCGAACAACGCGCCTTCGGCGGACAGGCGGGAGCAAGCTCACGCATCGAGAATTACCTTGGATTTCCGACTGGGATCTCCGGCCAGGCGCTCATGGGGCGCGCCTATGTTCAGGCACAGAAGTTTGGCGCCGAGATCATCATCCCGGTGCCCGTAAAGCGGCTTCACTGCAATGACATGCCGCGCACGCTCGAACTCGAGCAGGGCAGACCTACCAACGCCACGGCGGTGGTGGTAGCCTCCGGGGCCAGCTACAGGCGGCCGGATATCCCGAACCTTCGGGATTTCGAGGGCCGCGGTGTATGGTATTGGGCTTCGCCGATCGAGGCACGCATGTGCCGAGATGCCGAGATAGTTTTGGTCGGTGGGGGCAATTCAGCCGGCCAGGGAGTCGTTTTCCTATCCCGCCACGCCAGAAAGATCTGGATGCTGGTGCGCGGACCCAGCCTGGACGCGACGATGTCCCACTATCTCATCGACCGCATCAAGGAAACGCCTAACATCGAGGTCCTGATGGAGACCGAGCTTGTTGCGCTTGCCGGGAATGAGGAGGGCAGGCTCACCCAGGTAAGGTGGCAACACAAACCAACCGGTAAGGAAACCGAGAAGCCGATCCGTAACGTCTTCTTGTTTATAGGCGCCGATCCCGCAACCAAGTGGCTAGAGGGTTGCGGTGTTGCCGTCGATGCGAAAGGCTTCATTACGACAGGCTGCGAAAGCGACGTGCCCGCGTCCGCTGGGCCTAATGGACGGTCTCGGGCGCTCGAGACGAGTGTACCCGGCATATTCGCCATCGGGGACGTCCGCTCGGGTTCGGTGAAACGGGTCGGGGCCGGCATCGGGGAAGGAGCGGCAGTCGTCGCGGAACTGCACTCGTACCTCGCCGAGAGCTCAATTTCCGCGCAAGAGCGCAAAGAATCGATCGGCGAACGAACGCAAACAAATACTGTGCTACTTGGGCATTCTTGATGGCCGTGATGGCGTCCAATGCGGCACCCTTTGGCGGCACGGGTGGGTATCCGAATGCTTCCCCGAACTCAACTGCACCTTGACGGGCATCATTTCACACGCCTATTCACGACCATATATTCTCCAATCTTGCGGGTACGCACGTCGGAGAACAGTTGAGTATGGCGAACAATTGCGCACATATCGCGCGAATCCGCGACGTCGTTCCAAGCGCTCTCGGGTGTGAGGAATGCTTAAAATCGGGGGATCCGTGGTTGCATCTGCGGGTCTGTCGCAGCTGCGGTCATGTCGGCTGCTGCGATCAGTCCCCGAACCGGCACGCTACGAAACATTTTCACGCAACGAAGCACCCGATCATCGAAGCTTACGATCCGCCGGACGGATGGGGCTGGTGTTACGTCGACGAAGTGTTCTTCGACCTTTCGGACCGGCCGACGCCGCATCTAGGGCCGATTCCGCGATACTACTAAGGTCCCCCGCGATTGAACGCAGGTGCGTTTGCTGCGCGATGGGTTCTGAACGCACCATGCCGGAGAGACACAGCTCGCCGGCGGCTACCTGCCGTTGCGCTGCTCTCGCCTCGATCGGCCGGCATCTCGAGATACACTTCCCGAAACCCAAGGCACCGCATGATGGAGGAAATCTCATGGCCACCGTTGCATTGTTCGTTCGCCTCGAGGTAAAGCCCGGCAAGGAGACCGCCGTAGAAAAATTCCTCACAAGTGCATTGCCGATCATCGAAGCCGAGCCTGCGACGACAGTCTGGTTCGCGCTACGACCGGGGCCGTCGACGTTCGGCATTTTCGACGCCTTCCCGGACGATTTCGGACGCAACGCGCATCTTTCGGGACGTGTCGCAGCGGCTCTGATGTCGGATGAGACCGCAGCGCTGCTCGCTAAACCGCCCGCGATCGAAAAGGTCGACGCGCTCGCTTCCAAGCTCCGGGACGCGAACGGCTAGCCGCCTCGCAATCGACATTAATCCTCCGTTCCTCAAGCCGCTAGTTCTGTCTCTCTCACGTGCTGTCGGACATTTTGGTTGAACAACAGCATAAAGAACTCGCTGATAAGGCAGCGTCAGGAATGGTATTCGATCCGGTCACACGGCAACGTGCTCATTACACGCTCGATCGCCGACGGTAGACTTGCGACGCCGTAGGGATCGTCGTGTCTCGTTCCGTTCACGAAGAACGTTGGCGTACCATTCACGCCGCTTCGCACGCCGCCGATAAAATCGGCCTGAACCTTGCTCTCAAAAGTTTGCGCCGCAAGCGCATCGCGAAGCGCAATTGGCGGAAGCTTCAAACGTGCTGCGAGGTTGATGAGAAATGGTATGCTGAGCTGATGTTGATTGGCGAAAATGGCTCTGTGCATCTGCCAAAACACCCCGCGGCTGCCCGCGAACTCCGCCGATTCCGCTGCCGGTTCGGCGAACGGATGAATCTCGACCAGCGGAAAGTGCCGGAAGACCAAGCTAACGCTGTCGCCGAACTGCGCTAACATTTGCGCCAATACCGGCTGCGCAGCCCCACAAAACGGACACTGGTAATCGCCATATTCAACGAGCATTACCGGCGCGTGAGGCTTTCCGAGAATATGGTCAAGCGGCGTTACTGGCACTCTTAGTCGCGACATTGGACGTCTCCTGCGAAGGAAGCGCTTCCAGGGCGTCGAGAATACCGTCCGCGCCTGGATTAACAGCGATCGGCGATTGGTAGCTCCAAGCGATCGTTCCTTTTTCATCGATGACGAACAAAGCTCGCTCAGCCACTCCCTCTTTATTTCGGTAGGCGCCATAGGATTTGGCGACGGCGCCCTTCGGTTCGAAGTCCGAAAGAAGCGCAAAATGCAGTTTGCGATCTTGCGCAAACGCCTGATGGCACCAAGCACCGTCTACAGAAATGGCGAGCAGTTCGGCGCCGTATCTCCGAAACTCGGAGAGGACATGGTTGTAGAGACTCAACTGGTCGCCGCAGACCGGACTCCAGTCAGCGGGGTAGAATGCTAGGATCACCCGTCGACCAGAAAACTCGTCAAGCGATAGCATTTGGTCCGGTGTGACGTTGAGCGTGAAGCCTGGGGCCCGAACTCCTTTGCCTAGGATGTTGGTCACAGTCGCCTCCGTCCTCGACCGGATGTCGCCATAGCGGCGGGAATGTGCTCGCCTCTATGCTTCCGCAGCCTGAAGGCGAGCATGATAAGCGTGGCGTCGAAGACCAACGCATAAGCACCCATCCAGCATGTGACCGCCACGACGCCAATCAACGGACTCGCATGGCAGCGAATAAGAGTATCTCGTAAAGCATTGAAGCATTGCCGCCGCCGGCGCGAGAAAAGCCGCGATCCCGAGCGCGATCGCCCACCAATTGTCCGCAAGCACCATAATTCTTGCGCTTGTGAGATTGGGATTCAGAGGTTCATACCACGTCATTGGGTATCTCGCCGCTTCGGTCTGTCTCCGCATATGCGCGGTCCGCCCCAGCAGGAGAAACGTTAGGACGATTGGCTGCGGGTCCGCCTTGACGATCGTCAGATTTGCGGGCCGAGTATCTTCTCAGTCCCGGGTGGCTTGCTGCATCACCAATGCTTCGTGAAGCAGAGCAAATCCTTCCATCGTCCGTCCATCGTCAGTGCGCCAAGAAGCCCTCACGCTCCAGTACTCAGGTGGTGAAAGCGTTGCGTCGCCGAACATAACTTTTCTCCTGCTCGAGATCTGCATGAGAGCGCGGAATTTGGTGATGATGTCTCGCACGACGTGCCGCGTCGTTGACGACCRTCAATTTACGGTGCGCACTTACGGCCTATCATCGTCGCTATTATTGGCTAGGGAGATCAGACGCAATGGCCAGCGCCGACCCCTATGATACTCTTGGGGTACCACGGAGCGCTTCTCAGAAGGACATCCAGAACGCCTATCGCCGACTGGCCAAGAAGCTGCATCCCGACCTCAACCCCGGTGACAAGGAGGCGCAGAGCAAATTTCAGGCCCTCTCGGCAGCGTATGACGTCCTGGGCGATGAGGAAAAACGTGCCCGCTTCGATCGCGGCGAGATCGACGCGTCGGGTGCTGAGCGGCCACAACGGCGATACTATCGCGACTTCGCACAGGCAGGCGCGGGTGCGCAGCGATATGAAACGGCGTCGGGCTTCAGCGACTTCGGGAATGCAGACGACATTCTATCGGCTATTTTCTCCCGAGGCGGCCGGCGCGGCTTCCGCGCACGCGGCGATGATAGGCACTATCGCCTAGAGGTCGATTTCCTTGATGCTGTGAACGGCACATCGGAGCGCATCACTCTGCCGGATGGGCGTAGTCTCGACGTCGTTATTCCGCCCGGCACAAATGATGGTCAAACGCTTCGTCTGGCGGGACGGGGAGATGCCGGCCCAGATGGCCGCAACGCGGGAGACGCATTCATTGAGATCACCGTCCGCTCACATCCATTTTTCAAACGCGACGGCCGCAACATCCGTCTTGACTTGCCGATTTCTCTTACCGAGGCCGTGCTTGGTGGCAAGGTTACTGTTCCGACACCCGCCGGACCGGTGGCGGCCACGATTCCCAAGTGGTCCAATACCGGAAAGGTCCTTCGGCTGAGAGGGAAAGGCGTCCCAGGGCGAGACGGCAAGCGGGGCGACGAATATCTAACCCTGCAGATCATGCTCCCCGATCAGCCGGATGCAGAGCTTGAAGCATTTGCCGAGAGATGGCCGGCCGGAAAAGCCCAGAATCCTCGGCAAAAGATGGGAGTGTAATGTTCGATACGAAAGAGTTTTCCCGATTGGCTGGAATTTCGTCTACGGCGATTCAAACGTGGACTAAGGCTGGATGGATTTGTCCGAGGCAAACGCGGTCCGGCCAGCGTTTCTCGACGATCGATCTCGCGCGAGTGCGGCTCATTCTCGATCTTCGCGGTTCGATGGGCGTCAACGATGAGGGAATTTCCGTAATTCTGCATCTCATCGATCAGATCTATGCTTTGCGCAGCGCGCTGCACGTCGTCTCGTCGAGGGCAATCCGGAATGGCTCCGACGGACGGAAGATCACCGTCGCCGCATTCAAGCCGGAATGGGTCGAACGGCACCGACGCAAAGCCGCTTACGGCCGATAGTAAGAGCGGTAAAAGTCGAGCCCGCCCTCTCGGGGCGTGCGTTCAGCGCGTGCGTATCAGCGCATACCGGACTGCTTGGCATGGCTGCCAAGAATGATTGTGAGGAATTCGTACGAGCACCTCAATTCGTCGACTTGTTCTCTCGGGCAGAATCAGGCGCCTTGCTGACGCCCACGAGAGCCGGCCTGAGGAGACGGTCGTGTTGCATGTAGCCGGGCTGAATAACTCTCGTCACTGTTCCCGGCGAGCATTGCGTATCGGATTCCTCAAAGCTCGCCTCATGCCGGTGCGGATCGAACGGTTCTCCGAGCGGGTCAATCCGCACAAGGCCATGATTGGCGAATGTGTCTAGAAGGGCTCGACGCGTCGCATCGATCCCTTGCAGGAGATTGGCAACTACGGACCAGGAGCGTTCGGCTTCGGGGACGCTCGCGATGGCGCGCTCCAGGTTGTCGACCGACGACAGCAAGTCGCGGGCAAAGCCCGAAGTCGCAAATTTAGCAGCTTCATCTCGGTCTCTTCGAGCTTGGCTGCGGACGTTTTCCTGGTCTGCGAGCGCCCGCAACAAGCGATCTTTAGTAGCTGCCAGTTCCGCCGCGAGTTCCGCCGTGGACGGTTGCTGGGGCTGCTTTGTTTCATTCTCGGCGCCGACGGGGCGCATTTGGTCTTGCTCAGCCATGGATCAATGCGATGAACGCCTCTGGTCGTTGACGTCCTCGAATTCCGCATCGACGACGTTGTCACCGCCCGCTCCTTCGTTCGACGTCTCGTTCTGGTTGCCGGCTCCTGCAGTCTGTGCCTGAGCCGCCTCGCCAAGCTTGCTTGCGGATTGACTCAGGACACTGGCTTTCGCTTCGATCTGCGCAGCATCGTCTCCGGCAACTGCGGACTTGAGATCGGAAAGGGCCGTCTCGATAGCCGTCCTGTCCGCGGGGTCGAGTTTGGCGCCGTGCTCGGCGAGTGACTTCTCCGTCGAATTAATTAAACTTTCCGCTTGGTTTCGCGCCTCAATCAAGGCTCGGCGCTTCTTATCCTCGGCGGCATGCGCCTCGGCCTCTTTCACCATTTTGTCGATGTCGGCCTCGGAAAGACCGCCAGACGCCTGGATGCGGATCGACTGCTCCTTGCCGGTGCCCTTGTCCTTGGCGGAGACATGGACAATGCCATTTGCATCAATGTCGAAAGTCACCTCGATCTGCGGCGCGCCTCGCGGTGCCGGGGGAATTCCGACGAGATCGAACTGACCCAGGAGTTTGTTGTCTGCTGCTATCTCGCGTTCACCCTGGCCGACACGGATAGTGACGGCCTGTTGGTTATCCTCAGCGGTCGAGAACGATTGGCTTTTCTTCGCCGGTATCGTGGTGTTGCGATCGATGAGGCGCGTGAATACGCCGCCCAATGTTTCGATGCCGAGTGAGAGTGGTGTTACGTCAAGAAGAAGCACGTCTTTGACATCGCCTTGCAGTACGCCAGCCTGAATCGCTGCACCGATGGCAACGACTTCATCCGGATTCACGCCCTGGTGCGGCTCTTTCCCGAAGAATTCCTTCACGGTCTCCTGGATCTTCGGCATCCGGGTCATGCCGCCGACCAGCACCACTTCATCGATCTTCTTTGCATCGACCTTCGCATCCTTCAGCGCGGCTTTGCATGGTTCGATCGTCCGTTGCACCAGATCGTCGACCAACGATTCGAATTTTGCGCGCGTGATCCTCACATCGAGATGCTTTGGCCCATTCTGGTCTGCCGTTATGAAAGGCAGATTGATGCTCGTCTCCATTGTCGTGGAGAGTTCGATTTTTGCCTTCTCGGCCGCTTCCCTCAGGCGCTGCAGCGCTAAACGGTCATTGCGCAGATCGATGCCCTGCTCTTTCTTGAACTCGTCGGCGACGTAATCCATAAGCCGCTTATCGAAGTCTTCGCCGCCTAGGAATGTATCGCCATTGGTCGCTTTCACTTCGAAAACGCCATCGCCAATGTCCAGAACTGAAATGTCGAACGTACCGCCTCCTAGATCGTAGACAGCGATCGTTCCTTGACCTTTTTTGTCGAGCCCATAAGCGAGAGCCGCTGCTGTCGGCTCGTTGATAATGCGCTGGACTTCGAGGCCCGCGATCTTGCCGGCGTCCTTGGTCGCCTGCCGCTGCGCGTCGTTGAAATAGGCTGGCACGGTAATAACGGCCTGAGTAACATTATCGCCGAGGTGCCGCTCCGCCGTCTCTTTCATTTTCTGCAGGATGAAGGCGGATATCTGGGACGGTGAATATCTTTTGCCGTTGGCCTCTACCCATGCATCGCCGTTGTCTCCGGGGACGATCTTGTAGGGGACCAGGGCTTCGTCTTTCTTTACGATCGCGTCGTCGAAACGGCGCCCGATCAACCGCTTGATCGCAGTGATCGTGTTTTCTGGATTGGTTACGGCCTGTCGTTTTGCGGGCAGACCAACAAGTGCCTGACCGTCCTTCGTGAACGCCACAATGGAAGGCGTCGTCCGCCCTCCCTCCTCGTTCTCGATGACCTTCGCCTGCTTGCCTTCCATCACAGCGACACAGGAATTGGTCGTTCCCAAGTCTATGCCAATGATTTTGGTGGCCACTTCTGCCTCCATCGCTCCGATTCATATTCGCTACAATCAACGGCTTCTGCGGTTTTGCCGCCATGACGGTTGTCAAGACGCCACCAGGGCATCGGCGGAGGCTTTGCTATCCAGGTTATCCAGCGCTCGCGGCGAATCCGGCGCGGCACGCCGCAAAGACTTCAAAACTGACAGTCGTCACGGCGAACGATGCCCGGCAAAATGCCCTTACAGTCCGGTTTGCAAAAACCGGTTTGCGCGCTCATTTTGCGTGCTCATCATGCAATCGATGCGTGACAAAAAACAGAGGCCAAAAAACAGAGGCACGGCTGTCGAACCACCGCGCCCCAAAGTTGACGGAAGAAACGCACACCATGCTGCTCAAAATATTGGCTCGATGATAGGCGTTGTCATTGACGGTCGTCATTTCTGGTCCGGACGTATGCCATCGCGATAGACGTGGATCACTCACACCGTTCTGCCGACCAATAGTTCATCGCCGCGCCTTGGCCCCGCCGAAAATGCGATGGACGTACGGGCTTGCCGAGCACGATGTAGATTGGTGAAATCCCCGTAGGAAACCCGTTTCCTTTGATGTTCTCTGGCTCCGCTCGCGCCCCATAGAATTGATGCCTGTCATAGACTTTCCGAGCAGTTCACATCAGCTGTCGGAAGTTACCACGGAGCATCCGAGGCCGCGGCGAAAACGCTGCTTCATCGCTGGGTTCCTTCGCGGCCATTCATCCATGAAAGCCGTGCAGCAAGAGCGAAGCCAAGACATGACCGCGTTCGAAGAGCGTGAAAGGGCATTCGAGAAGAAGTTTGCCATCGACGAGGAACTGAAATTCAGGATTGAAGCGCGCCGAAACAAGCTTCTGGGCGAATGGGCTGCGGCGAAGCTTAACCTCTCCGGATCGGCGGTCGGCGAGTATATCAGGGAGCTTACCGAAATTCAGGTGACCCGCGGAAGCGAGGGGGTCTTCGAAAAATTGATGAGCGACTTCGAAGCCAATGGCGTTGGGGTCACAGCATATGAACTCAGAAAGACGAGTCTGGAGTTTCAATCGAGGGCCGCGAAGGAGATCAAAGCGGAGCCGAACGTATGAGGCAAGTTAAAGCGGATGAGGAAGGTGCATGTCATGTCAGGTAACTCGGCCATATAACTCCGCCATAAAAAATTGACGGCCATCATGGCTCGAAGAGGCACGCCTGCCCAAAATCACTCATAGCTTGCATGTATGGGCTGGCGTGGTCGCACTCAAAGAGGAACCATTCATGACTCTCGATTTTACTAGACGGACGCTTGCAGTTCCAGACCCCATTGCAAATTCGATCGTCATCCTTCGATCGCATGTTCGCTCTCAGACGTATTCTTTTCATCTGCTCCTTATGGCCGCCCTGCTTCCGATTGCTACAATTCCGCTCACGACGCTTGAGAATAAACCCGCACGTGCCGCAGCAAGCGTTGAACTTGTTGAGGTCGACGCCAAAGTCGTCGCGAAAGGCTATCGAGCCTCAAAGCTTCTCGGTACCAAGATTTACAATGCCAAGGGTGAAAAGATCGGCACTCTGGACGAACTTGTCATCGACGGTAACAATGTCAATTTTGCTGTGCTTCAGGTCGGTGGTTTTCTGGGCATAGGTGGCAAGCTTGTCATCGTTCCCTACGAGGACCTCACGATCGATGCGGAAGGTGATAAGTTTGTGTTAGGCGGTGGCAGCAAGGAACAACTGATGAAGTTGGCGGGATACGAATACAAAGCTCTTGGCGCCGCGCCGACGAGTCTTCTCTCGCGTGTTGTCCCGACTATGTCCTCGCCCTCGGGCTCCCAAGCCTCGGGGCCCACTGGAGCGATCGACAAAGTCGTGCCTCCGATGAAGCCTTGAACACGCGTTGATCCGTTTTATCGCGCGGTTGGATCGGGTCAGCGATAACTAAGGAGGCACCGACAGATGGTCCGCAGATTATTCTTGCGCACGGTTCTTTCCGCCGCGCTTGTCTTCCTATCCGCCCCGACGATCGCCCGGGAGGTCGGCCTCGTACCGCTAGACCTCAAAGACGTTGCAAAGGGCTATCGAGGCGAAGATCTGAAGCAAAAGACGGTCGTCAATGACAAACGTGAGGACGTTGGCCGGATCGATGATTTTATCTTTTCAAGGAATGACAATCAGGTATTTGCTGTATTGGTCGTCGGCGACTATGTCGGAATTAGCGGATCACTGGTCGCGGTTCCGTTTCGTAGCCTCAAACTCGATGATCCGTCAGGGTTGATCGTCCTGCCGGGGGCGGACCGCGCAGCTCTGCTAAAGCTCCCAGTGTTCCTCTACAATCATTGAAATCGGCCTTCGCCTGGTCGGCCTCGCAAGATGCTCGACTGACTACGTGCATTCAATATTCCAGGCATTGAGCCACGAAGGATTCGGCGATGCAGAATGTCGACATACCGGATGTTTCCGAATTCAAGGGGCTAGCTGCTGTACGCAACGAGACCTGCGTATCGATTTATCTGCCGATCAATCCGGCGCGCGAAGCTGGTCATGCCAATCGCCTCCTTCTCAAGGATTTAGTGAAGGACGCAGTACGTCAGTTGCAGCAGGTCAATCTCGATGAGGAGAGCCTCTCGCATCTCTCAGGTCAATTCGAGCACCTTCTAGGCATCAATAAGGACCCTGACATCGAGGAGAAAGTCAGGCTACGTCAGCGGTACCGCAAGAAATTCGAGGAAGTATCCGAGTTCTGGAAGTCCCAGAGCAGAGGGCTGGGCATCCTCGCCACACCGGAAAACATGCGCACGTTTCGATTGCCGAATGCGGTAAAGCCGTTGGCCGAGGTCGCTGACCGGTTTCATATCCAGCCCCTGATGCGCACGATGACGATGCCCCACGAGGCTTACGTCCTGGCGCTCACCCAGAACAGCGCCCGCCTCCTTCACATCTTCGCGAATAAGCAGCCGGAGATCGTTCACGTTCCAAAGTTTCCGAAGAGCTTACCCGAAGGCCTGCACGTGTATGTGCGCGCGCCAAGTATCAACCTTATGCTGCCCGAGTACGAAAAGGTGCTCATGCAGGAGTACGTGCACAAAGTCGACAATGCTCTAAGATCGGTCCTGACCGGCCGCGACACGCCCTTGATACTTGCCTCGGAGGAGCCCCTAGCCTCGATATTCAGATCGCATAGTTCCTCGCCCCATCTTTTACCGGACATGATCTCGGGCAATCCAGACGACAAGACGGATGGGCAGCTCTCGGACGACGCCGTGGCTGTTCTAGAACGCTTGTATATGCGGGAGATCCAAAAGATCGTTGGCGACTACGACGAGTTGAAACCTCGGTTTGCGACTACGGACGTATCATACGCCGCTCACTGCGCTACATACGGAGCGATCGATAAGCTGATCATCGATATCGACGCAAATATTCCCGGCGTAGTTGACGACGACGACGGGAGCGTTACCTACGCCGTTTCAGATGATGCCGAGACCTATAGCGTTGTCGACGAGATCGCGAAGCGGGCGTTCATCAAAGGAGCGCGAGTGCTGGGTGCTTCCAATGAAGAGCTTCCGGATCACGCACCGCTGGTCGCCATTTTGCGATTTCGGCTTTGAGTTACCACATTCTCGGAAGTCAGCGATTATACGCTTATACTTTTTTACGATTTTGGCAGCGCTCTCGCTCAGCACCATACTGATGATCGTCAATTGTTGGAACAGAGTGCGGGGCGCTTAAATCTGTAAATAACGCGGAGACCCTGCCTCACGCTCCGCAGATCGCTCGATGGAAAAAGTCCGGAAGAATGACAACCATCAATGCGGTGAAACTCTCAATCTGCGACCTCTCGCGAGCAGCATTTGCTGCGCATACTCGCGAACCATCGTCCCAAGGTTTTGAAGACGCGGAGATTCGATGGAAACCGCTGAACTCTTTGCAAGTGCAGAACCGCATGATCCGGAGACTTTGAACATTCTCGTCGATGCATTCGAAGGCGCTTGGAGCGAGATCGAAAAACGCTACGAGGCTCGCCCGAGACTTCGCGACGAAGCGCGGCGACGACTTGCCGACGCTGTTCTGAAGGTAGTGAACGACGGCGCTCGAGTTCCTGCAAACATCAAGGAATCAGCCTTGCTCATCTTGGCCATCGAAGACTCAAACCTCCGTTGATGTTCGGTGACGTTCGCGACTGATTTAGGATGGTCATGCAGATCAACCTCAAAAGGAATGTCGCAGCGTCTCCCCGCGACGCCTTCGCAACGCTTGCGGATGTCCGCGATTGGCCTCTGATCATCGGCTCGATCCGAAGCGTCGAACTGCTGACGCCGGAGCCGGTCACTGAGGGTGCGAAGCTGCGTGTGTCACGCTTTTTATTCGGCCGCGAGACGACCCAGGTCTTTGAGGTCTCGCGTCTGAGCCACCCCGGCAAATGCGCTTATCGGTGGAAGATTCCGACATAGATTTTGATCTGGATCATGTGATCGACGGAATTTTTGGGGGCGGTTCCCGCATCATGCTGATTTTTCGTGCCCGCCCACAAACGGAGGTCGGAAAAGCGGCCCAGCCTTTCATGTCACCGCTTATGGGTATTACGCTGCGCGACGAACTCGAACAGGACCTCTTGGATCTTGCCACGGCAATCACGCTGCGATCGCCTCAGGAAGAGCCAAGGGCGCACGCCGGCCATCAACCAAAGCCAAGGACGTGAAGGCCCGCTTTTCGCCAGATCGATAAGCGTCAGGGTGTTCTGGACGTCGGACGCCCCGCTGCCGCCGAGAATGGCTTCATAGCATCTCGAGCGCGCGCGGGCCGTCGGGCGGGGGAAATAATTTGTCGAGTTCTGCGAGCTGTTCTTTCGTCAGCTCGATACTCAATGCGGCGACGTCTTCCTCGAGACGTTCCGGACTGGAGGTCTTAGGAATTGCGATCACGTCATCGTTGGCAAGCAACCAACCGAGAGCAGCGCTCGCCGGTGTCATTCCATGCCGTTTCGCAAATTCTATGAGCCTCCTATTTTTGAGAAGGCGTGCCTGCTCAATCGGCGAATAAGCCATGATTGGAATGTTGTGCTGCCGCATCCACGGCAGCAATTCCCATTCGGGACCGCGCCGCGTGAGGTTATAGAGGATTTGGTTCGTGACCGCGGCCCTCCCGCCGCGAACGTTCCAGAGCTCCTGCATATCATCGGTGTCAAAGTTGCTGACGCCCCAGTAGCGAATCTTGCCTGCATCCTGAAGCGCTTGGAATCCGGCAACAGTCTCGTGAAGGGGAATACTTCCGCGCCAATGCAGTAGATAAAGATCGATTCGATCGGTCTGGAGGCGGTGCAAGCTGTTCGCACAGGCGACGGGTAGTTGGTAGAATGATGCGTTATACGGATAGACCTTACTAACGAGGAAGACTTCGTCGCGTCGCTCACTCAGCGCTTCGCCGATCAGCTCTTCCGCAAGGCCCTCGCCGTACATCTCGGCAGTATCGATGAGCGTGACGCCCAAATCGATGGCATGCCTCAAGGTCGCGATCTGTTGCGCGCGCAGCGCCGGGTCTTCGCCGAAATGCCAAGTCCCCAGACCAAGCTTATGCACCCGCTCCCCTGATGGAAGCGCGACGGTTCGCATGGTCCCCCCGTGTTCTTTTGCAGGCCCGCGATCAACCGTCTTGATGTGAAGAGCCATGACTATCTTCCTCTTTTGATCAGACTAAGCCGCGTCTCGCTCAGTCCTTCGTATGTGATGCCATAGAAGATGGGTAACGACAGATAGATCGCCAGCGCTAATAGCGGCGACCAGAACCATCCCATCAATCCTGCAATCACATACAGAGCGATACCGATCCAAGCTCGCACTCGTTCCTTCGGAAAAAAGCCCGGATTTATGTCTTTCTGCAACAGGTATGGACGAATGGTCAGCACGTGGAACAGGAGCAGCCACGCCAGGCACATCAGCCCGCCGATCAACGCATAGACGGCTTCCGCCACCTGCGCGTCGAAGAGATTGCCGTGCTGGAGGGCAAAAGAAAGGAGCGCCGTGGGAAACGGTATCAGTGCCGACGTCAGGAGGACGAAAAGATTGGCGAGATGCAACATGCGGTCACAATAGCGGACTCGCGAGAAGACCGCATGATGGTTGAGCCAGATCACGCCGACGTAACAAAACGATGCCAGGAACGCGACGTAATTCGGCCATTGATCAAGCAGCTTGTTCAGAAGATGCCCAGGTTCATGCTCAGGGCGCACAATCTCAACCACAAGGAGGGTGATCGTAATCGAGAAGACGCCGTCGCTGAACGCCTCGAGCCGATCGGTCTCGGCAAGGCGCACCCGCGGAAGCGAGGGAGGTTCCGACTCGACTTCTCGTTGAAACGCCTGTTCCTTTCTCTGGCGCATCCCCTAAGCTCCTGGCTTGTGGTACGGACGACCCAGGCGCGTATGCCCGAGACAGCATCCATTTCTGCTAGCCGTTGCGGACGCGAAGAACGATCTTGCCAAGAACGTGTCGTTGCGCCAGATGCTCGTGAGCCTTAGCTGCTTCGTCGAGGCCATATCGGGCAGCGATAGGAACTTTCAGTCGCGATGCATCTACGGTGTCATTCAGACGCTTGAACTCATGCACACCGGCTATCGCGTCGTAAGCGGTGAAATCGACACCGTTCCGCCGTTTGGGTAGAGGCTCTACCCCGTTCGGATAGGCCACACGTCCGCCCTTGCGCACAGCATTGACGCACCGGTCCAGTGCGACGCCTCCGGCGAGCGCGAGAACGGCGTCAATTCCATCAGGTGCCCAGCGCATAATGGCGTCGGTGAGATTTTGATCGCCGGCATTCAGAGCCTCGTCCGCACCCAACTCGCGCACAAACGCCAGGGCCTCGGCCGTCGTCGCGGTTGCAAGCACCCGTGCTTTTCGCAATTTTGCGAATTGGATGGCAAGACTTCCGACACCGCCCGCGGCGCCGTAAATGATGACACTCTCGCCCTTTGCTACGTGCAAGGCATCGTCTACTCCCTGAAGCGCGGTGAGCCCTGTCGTTGCGATTGCACCGGCCTGTTCCAGATGAAGCGATTTCGGCTTTGGTGCTACCTTTTCGGCCGCTACCGCAACGAACTCGGCATAAAATCCTCCCTTGGGATTTTCGTAACTATACGAGTAGACTTGTTCACTGAGTTCGAGACGCCGAACACGAGAACCCACAGCCGCGATCGTGCCCGAGCCGTCAGTCCCGAGGACCAAAGGAAAGCGGGGTGGTCCGAAGAGTTCCCCCTCCCTCATGTCGGCGTCCCAAGGACCAACACCTGCAGTGTGCACAGCCACCAGAACTTCGTCGTCACTAATGTCAGGGACAGGAACCATGTGGATCGCGAGCTGCTTTGGGCCGCCGAAGTGGTCGATTGCCGCTGCTCGCATCGTCTTTGGAAGCATCCTCGCGCGATGCCCGCCAGAGAGGACGCTTTCGTTGTGAGGTATCGAAGTCATCGGTTTTCTCCTAGCGCCACCGGTCGTCGACGACGGCTCTTGGCGTCTCGCCTTTCTCCTGAGCGAGCGTTGGATAATCCGTGTAGCCCTTGGCTCCGCCTCCGTAGTACGTGGCGGGATCATCGGCATTGATCGGCGCGCCGAGGCGCAGTCGGAGGGGTAGGTCAGGGTTGGCGATGAACTTGCGACCAAAGGCGATCGCGTCGGCTCTGCCCTGCTCGATCCATTCCGACGCAGTGGTGAGATCAAAGCCCCCAGCGACGATCAGGGTGCCGCGATACATTTTCCGTATCAGGTTGACCATGTTGAGGGCGCGCGAAGCGGGTTGCTGCCCCTTCTCCAAATCGGCCATAGCCGGGTTGACGATGTGCAGGTAGGCGAGCCCGAAGCCCGAGAGCGTTTCGGCGATGCTGCCGAATGTCGCCTCCGGGTCATCATCGCCGATGTCGTTGAACGAACCCAGCGGCGAGAGCCGGACACCGACGCGGTCGGCGCCCCAAATCGCTACCAAGGCCTCGACGATCTCGAAGAGGAAGCGGGACCGGTTGTCGACACTCCCGCCATACTGGTCGGTGCGCCTGTTGGTGCGAGAACTGATGAACTGATCGATCAAATAGCCATTGGCCGCATGGATCTCTATGCCGTCGAATCCAGCAGCGATGGCGTTCTGGGAGCCGCGCACATATTGTCGGACGACATAGGGAATTTCTGCCGTTTCGAGAGCGCGCGGCCTCACGAACGGAACGAGTTCACCCTCGCCACGCTCATTTTCAACGAAAGCCATGCCCTCCGGCTTCAACGCCGAGGGCGCGACCGGCAACATCTTGTCGGGTTGTAAGGCCGGATGCGAAATCCGCCCCACATGCCAAAGCTGCATAAACATGAGACCGCTGGAGCCGTGAACAGCGCTCGTGACCACACGCCAGCCCTCAACCTGCTCCTGTGTGTGAATACCGGGTGTCCAAGCATAGCCCTGTCCCTGCATAGATACCTGTGTCCCCTCACTAATGATCAGCGCGGCGGTCGCGCGCTGCGCATAGTAGGAGGTCATGAGAAGAGTTGGCACATTGTCTGGCTGTCGCGCTCGCGATCGGGTCAGTGGCGCCATGACGACACGATGGGGCAGCGCATATCTGCCGATCTTCACCGCCTGGAAGAGGGCTGGAGCAGTTATCGTCTGCTCCCGTGCGATTTCCGTGGTTTCGCTCATCGGCTCAATTGCCTTCTCATCACAGTCGTCACCTCAAGTCATCGCTCGCAGGCGCCAGATCTCTATCCGCCAACTACGCAGCTTGCGATCTAGATGCGCGGGCATCGCTGAACAGCTTGATCATTTCCCGGTTGAAGGCTGGAATGTCGTCCGGCTTACGGCTTGTAACGAGACCCTTGTCGATAATTGCTTCCTCATCGACCCATTCCGCTCCAGCATTTTTTAGGTCGGACCTGAGTGACGGCCATGACGTCATCCGTCTCCCTTTTGCGGCGCCCGCCTCGATGAGAGTCCAGGGTCCATGGCAGATTGCCGCCACTGATTTTCCAGCCTCAAAGAACGCCTTCACGAAGTCGACAGCTTTCGGGATGATGCGCAGCGTATCCGGATTGAGCACACCTCCGGGCAGCACAAGCGTCAAAGTCTTGAGCATCTGCGCTATCGAGGGGTACATCGACTGAGAAAGTGTTGCCCCACTCCGTGAATTCCCATGACCGCACGTGGTCTCTCTTCGGAGATACAACTACCGTCGTCGCGCCCGCGTCATCGAGTTCGACCCGCTCGAAACCGTCTGTAACAACGAAAGCTATTTTATTTTTTTTCAGAACGGGGTTTGCCACTTGCAACTCCTTTTCATCTTTCCCCATGCGATGGCGCATGGTTTGGAATGCTATCGGCGTGAACTTGGTTCTGGTGTTAGAGGAGGCATCGGCGTGCTACCGGCAGACGCGAAGGCTAAAGCGTTCGTCACGCTGCTTCTGCAGCCGCAGCTGTAACTGCCGTCAGCGCTCATACTGTCTAGCCTTTCTGGCTTCGGGCATTGCTTCAGAAATCCCCCGCGGGGCTTGCTCAAAGGCTTGCAAAGCATGGAGTTGCGCCCGATTGGCGAGCCAAATATCAGCGGACCTGGGGCGCAGCGTCGCCATTACGCCAATAGTTATGGAAGCCGGGGTGGTGTGGCCATGACAGCCGTCAAATCTGCGAAGTGATGCAGCGCTCCGACACTGCACTCCTTAATCGTCCGATAAATAACTACGATCTTTAGTTTAGTCGCCCTTAAGGAATGAGGTGCGAAAATCGTTCGCCGTCGGCAAATCGCGTGCTTGGTCCTGGGTCGACTCCTTAAGAACTCGCGAGCACTCGTCGCTAAGGCACAGGATTATGCTGTGGACTGAAGCACCTACTGACGTACGGGAACTTAGGCGCTGCATTCGGAACCTTGTCGCGATCTCGACGTTGCCTTCCATCTCTAAGGATTACGATCAATTCAAATCGCAGATGGCGTCACCGCAGCGCTTCGCTCCATGCTTAATCTCGAACTCGTTCATATTTCGATGCGAGGAAAATCCGCCGAGCAGTCGATCCAAGCTACGCACACCTCCAATCGGCAGAATTCCGGCGCTCGCGCCGAGATCATAGCGGCTCCTTCCTATGGGAGCGCGGCTGATCAGATAGAAAGCTCGCAGCGGAACGCTGCCAAAGAGGCCGGCGGCAAACTTGGCATCATGTCAGCGCCTATGGATCTCAGAGGCGACGGCGTCATCACGGAGCGGCAGCGGCTCGCTCCGGAGATAACCAGCGGTCTCTTTCAGCCTTTCACATTCACAAGGAGGGGAGGCATGGAAATTGCCTCTCCATTTTTCAATCGATCATAGAAGCGCATGGCGCGCATATCCGTAAGCGAGCCTCAATCATAGAGGTACGATTTTTCGCTTTTACGCGTCCTGCTGTTTCCCGAGGAAAAGCCGATGCAGCCTGATAAGCGTATGGTTCACATCGTTGATGATGATGTCTCGCTACGGCATTCACTCCAGTATCTCCTGCGCGCAGCTGGATATGAGGCTTCAACATATGATTCTCCCATCGCTGTCATAGAATCTGCCTCGGAACTTGCAGGCGGCTGTGTCCTGCTCAATTTGCACATGCCCGGCATGGACGGTCTGGAACTCCATCGGCGCCTCGTCGCACTCGACGTTCTCGCGCCCGTGATCCTCATGACGGCCCAAGGCGACGTACCGACGGCCGTCAAGGCAGCGCTCAAGAGCGGAGTCGTCAATTTCATCGAGAAGCCTTTTGATGGCCACCGCCTGTTCGAAGCAATCGAAAGCGCATTCTCGGCAAACTTGTACGCGAACGCTGCCCGCGAGGGCATTCGCGCGGCGCGCAGGATTGCTGCTTTAACCCCTCGCGAAAAGCAGGTTCTTGACGGGCTCGTCGCTGGTCATGCCAACAAAACCATTGCCTATGATCTCGGGATCAGCGTCCGGACCGTCGAAGTACACCGGGCACGCTTGCTCGATCGACTAGGCACACGACGCCTGGCTGTGGCGATACGCCTGTCGGTTTTGGCTTCGCTTGGCTGACACCCAATCGGAGCCTAGAAGGCCACGCCGATAAGATTTCATCGACAGCGGTCATTGCCGGCACAACAGTCTGCTCGATCACGACTTGCTCATTCGACATCTGCGGCCCCCATCCTCGATCGCCTCTCGGTCGACGATCCTTACTTGGCGCGTACCTGAAAATCTGATGAGCCCGCGCTGCTTCAATCCTGACAAGGACCGGCTTACGGTCTCGGCGGAAATGGCAAGAAACTCGGCAATGTCCGAGCGGGAAATTGGAAGAGCGATTCTATCGTACGTTTCAAATGGAAGCCGCTCACCCATCTCAAGGAGGAAGGCTGCTACTTTTTCCAAAGCTGTGACCCTTCCTACGATGAGCAATTGAGCCTCAAGCCGCGATATTGTCCTGAATGCGATCTCCCGCACGAGGCGAGCAACCGCGGGATCGACATCTGCGAGCGCTTCAACCCGTCGGCGCGGATATCGAGCAATCTGCGTTTCATCGACGAGCGCTTCGACTGTCAAGCCGCTCCCGCCGGCAGCAACCAGACCGAAGAAGTCTCCAGGAAGCAGGAGATTGACGATCTGACGACGGCCATCGGGCTGCGTCGCACAACGCTTTGCAGCACCCTCGACGACCCGATACCAGTAGCCGATTTCATCGCCGCTCGAGATCTCTTGGTGAAATCCGTAGGAGGTAACAGTTGCTATTGAGTCTAAGGCGTCCCACTTGTGGTGCTCGCAGTAATCCTCGATGTTATCGCCTTTAAGTACGGCTTTAGAGCGCTGGAGTTCGAGTGCGCGACCATTCACAACGACCTCCTGCACTAACTAAGTCATGGCTCGAGACCATCGCGGATATCCGGCGAATGGCCAACCTCGTAAAACTTCGTATCGTAAAACTGCGTAACCAGGCGGGTTTGGGTGGAACCATCGGAGGAGTTTCAGGTTAAGCCAATTCTGTTTACACCTCGCATTTCGTTCACGGCTGGCGGGCCTTGCCCCTGCTCCGGCCAAGTCTTGATGATTTGGTTTGTACCATTCCTCGCGACACACGATCCCCAGGTGTTGCAGCAATCCAATCCATCGTCGCCTGAGAGCTCCAAAGAGATTTGCTAAGCGAAACTCGATGTGTACCCACATTGAGAGTTATTTTTTTTCGCGTTTTTTATCTCGTTGAGGTTCGTCCGCGAGCAGGCGGCGGCCGTTCGGAAAATGACGGTTATCAAGGATACGCGGTGTGAGTTCCTGTAGCTCTCAAGTCGCGCGCTCCGCGCGCCGGCTTGTGCTCAAGCGTAAAACGAGGTGATGACATGCGATCGGACGACGAAATCAAGCGCGAGATCGAACAAGAACTCAGGTCGCATCCAGACCTCAATTCAGAGGACATCGCCATCGCCGTCAGAGGCGGCGTAGTAACCCTGGCCGGCTACGTGCGTAGCTACGCGGATAAGTATGAGGCGGAGCGAACGGTCAAATGCCTCCCCGGGGTCGGCGGAATTGCCGACGATCTTGTGGTGCGCCTGCCAAAGATCGACGAACGGCCTGACCCGGATATCGCGCACGATGCCCTCGGTGCCATTCAGACTGAGCTCTCCGCTTCCGCAGAGGGCATAAAGGTCATCGTAAAAGATGGGCACGTGACCTTGGAGGGTTTGGTGCCAGGCCCTTCTCAGCGCCAAGTCGCAGAGGATGTCGTGCGCAAGATCAAGGGCCTGAAGGGCGTCCACAATCGAATCCAACTGAAGCCGGAAGCCGAGCCCGACGCCATCAAAGAGAAGATCGTTAACGCCTTCCGGCGCGATGCCTAGCTCGACGCAATCAGCATCATTGTTGAGGAGCACGATGGAGAAGTGGTTCTCAGGGGTCGTGCAGGCCATGGAGCCAGCCGAGGAAGCGGAGCGCGTTGCGTGGACTGCACCGGGCGTAACCAACGTCGTCGACAACACGCGGCATCCTCTCGCGATCCATGACCGCTTATGCGGTCGTGCTTCGCACGGCTCTCGCCGAGTTTCGCGCAGCGGCTTTCAATTATTATCCGGAGATCGTCGATTTGGATCGAGGGGCAGCCGGCCTGGAACCGAATTCACCCCCACAACACCCTTGGTGTCGGGATCGTAATCGCAGGTGTAAATTTGGAATTCCCAACCGCCGAACATGCTCTGCGACCTAAGCTTGTCGCCAATAAATGTGATGACGCCATCCTCTCGTTCCTTCCACCGATACTTGGTGAATGTCTGATCAAGCCATCCATCGGTCCATTCAAATCGGGACTTGGATAGGCGCTCTATTTGGGGACGGCAGGCGCTTGTGGCCTCTGCAAGATACTTCTTCGCCCAACACGGGAGGTCTAATCGACAGTAGTCGACAATGATACGGGGATGGCTTTCGCCGGCGAACGCGGCACCTGCGATTGATTTGCCTACTCCGCCGGCTTCGTCATCGGACTCAATCGACCTCTTCCACGCATCGTGCATCCCGAACAATTGATCATCATCGTATCGGGGACCCCTATACTTCACATCACTCTTGAAGCCAGAACCTTGATCGTGAGCCGATCCAATCATGAAAGCAAAGAGGATGCATGAACCCGCGATCGACACCGGCCAGTAGGCCTCAAGACGATTCCGTACGAAGGGAATGAACAGGATCATCGCCGCCGCCAGAAGCAGACCAACCGGCCACGGTTCATCCCTTTCGAACTTCAGAAGCAGAAATCCGCAAAGCGCGGACATTGTGCAGAGACACGCATTTTCGATTAGCCGCATAAAGAAATGAGCCCCTCATCGGTCGAGCTATTCTGCGGACAAGCTGCGATGACGAAGTTCACTGGGTCATAACAACGCCCGGCCAGTACGCGCGTTAGTCTCGCTACCTGGCGAGCGCAATAGAAAGGGCGAAACTCTTCCTGCAGCGAGCCCCGACACCGCCTCTTAACCCGTCAGGCGACCAGCCCTCTGGCAATTACATCATTGAGCGGCTGAGGGATCAGCGGTTCGGGCAGCAATCGTCGGCTAAAAATGCAGCGGGTTTTGGCAAAATGCGAACGTCGCATTTATGAAATTTTTCATTGTCGATCGCTCCGCCTTCCCATGGACGGTCCGCACTAGCGAGACTTACGGAAGTCCCTCGGCAGCATACCGTATCGCTTTTTGAAGGAGCGGCCGAAGTGGGTCATATCGGAGAAGCCCCATCCGAACGCGATATCACTTATGGACCGGTGCGTTTGGGCGGGATCCCCGAGAGCAGCATGGCAGCGCTCTAACCGCCGTTCCAGAATCAACCGAGAGAGCGACGTGCCTTCATCAGCGAGCACCGAATTTGCGTAGCGCAAGCTTGTTCGCGACAAGGTGGCTATCATCGCTGCATCAAGCTTGGGATCTCGTAAGTTAGACTCAACGAACGCGCGAATGTTGAGGCGCATCAGGACCCGCGAGCTCGAAACTCGCGGCGGGCGCTGGAGCTTCTTCGCGAAGATTACGGCGGCAAGATCGAGAGTGAGATTTTCTAGGAGCTGGGCGATGGGTATAGACATCTTACCGCAATGCTCGGCCAGCTTCGAAAGAAAGGATGCTAGCAACACTTCGTCGTCAGTCGACGAAGTTATCGCGCGTGCAACCAGTTCTCGAGTTCGTCCCAATCGGGACTCGAGGTCGCGCCGAGGCAACTTGCAGACCAAGAGCTGAGAATCTCCGGAAAAGGATCCTTCATATTCCAGTCTCGGGTCCAGAAGCGCAAAGCTTCCCGGCGTTAGCATGCAGTGGCGGGCATCTTGCTCCCATCGCAGCTCACCGGCCATTTGTTTGCAGAGGAAGACCTGATCATCTCTGGTATGTCCGACATGACGAGCGCCATGCAAAACGGACATCGGAGAATTGCGAAAGAGAATGACCTCGACGTCACCGATCGCGCCCGCTGAGATATCGGCCGCGAAATGGGAGCGCCGCTCAGGGCTAGCGTCGTGGTCCACGATGGTCGCGCAAGCGACGTCGTGCCAATAGTCAAATCGGTCCCGTTGGTGGACGTCGGCAGTAGAAAAAATCCGGTCCATTAGTCCATTAGAAGTGGGGGCTGATGTGTTCTCATCGCTTTTCGGACGGCCGTCTTACTGCGTAGCAGGCCATCGCAGTAAGTGACTCCAAGAGTGACACCACGGCAAGGACTAGGGCGAGGCGACATGTTCGCCTGCGGTGATGCATCCAGATCAGCCGATGGTTTGCGTCAATGTAGCCGATTTCCGAAATGTCTTCCGAGGTAGTTCTAACTGAGCCGCGCGGTCGGTCACTTGTTTCGTCAGGGGGCGGGAGCAAGCGAGTGGACCGAGGCTGATGAAATAAGAGCTGCTCTACGCCGGCATCTCGGCATCTAGCTTCGGTCTGCACGCCCTAACGCAAATAGAACAGTGGCCAAAAAAGATATGTGCCGAGACGACGCTCAGTCAATTCGAAGCGGGCCGGCATCGTGATCGTTGGATACGAAGGAAGATATGCCGTGGCAGCCCGACGCCCAACCCGCATCAAGGGATGTCAGCCATACATTACAGCGAACGAACTGAAGCAAGCGTTGCACGCCGAAGAATTCGAACTTCATTATCAGCCGCAGGTCGATATCGAGACCGGGGACATCGTCGGACTCGAAACGCTCTTGCGATGGCGTCATTTCACCCATGGCTTCATCCCTCCTTCCCAATTCATTGGGCTGGCAGAGACAACATCTCTCATCGTGCCCGTTGGAGAGTGGGTATTCAACGAAGCCTGCAGACAGTGGAAGCTGTGGCAGCAAGCGAACACCTCCCGCACTATTTCCCTAAACGTTTCCTCGCTTCAGCTTCAGCAGAGGTCTTTCGTGCGGTTCGTGCGGGACTGCCTGACCCGGTGGGAGATCAATGCAGGCGAAATAGAAATTGAACTCGTAGAGACGGTTGCTATCGACCATCGCGCTGCCAATACCCTGCGGGAATTGCGAGACCTCGGATTCAGAATCGCAATCGACGACTTTGGGACTGGCTACTCTTCTCTGTCTTATCTCGTGACGCATCAGGTGGACCGCCTCAAAATTCCAAAAGAGTTCGTGGCCAATGCTCCGTTCGATGCGCGCCATGCTGTGGTCGCTCGATCGATCGTTCAATTGGCTCGTGACCTCGATATAGATGTCGTAGCCGAAGGTGTAGAAAACCATGCTCAGGCGGGTTTCCTGATCAGCGCCGGATGTCGGTACGCTCAGGGGTTCTATTACGCGACGCCCTCCAACGCCGAGGGCGTGACGCCCTTGCTGCGCGAGGGGCGGATAAAATCGGTTCGCGGAACGACGCGTTAGAAGCGATTACATGCCAATCGCCGAGAAGCTCTTTTACCGCCGCGGGGCCCCGGCTCATTACCAAAACCGGAATGATTTCTCGTCCGATCTCGTCCAAAACCTCGCCCGCCGAGCGCTTGCTGTATTTCAGGTTCAAAGCGACGTGATTGACACCTGCGACCTGCAAGGCATCAAGGAATCGCAGTACGATTTTGCGGCCACCGCTAAATCCAAGGTGAATAGGACGCGGCGAAGCATTCGGATCCTCAGCGAGATCGACATAAAGGGATTGCGCAAATGGCTTGAACGTTCCCGGCGCAAGCGCCGCTACCATTGCATGCCATCGCGCGACATGTACTTTTTGCAATTCGGGAGAACGTGGGTAAGTGATCCATCCGTCCGCATCGGCTGCAATCCAATCGAGGCTTTGAAGGCTTGAGCCTGTGACCAGAAGCGGAAGCCTCCCCGTTGGTTTCGGGACCAGATCTGCAGTTCCCAGCATCGTGCCGTAGACCGACTCGATGCGCGGAAATTCCTCATTGAGGAGTTCGCGCAGCACTTGCAAATTTTCTCTAAACAATACGTCGCGTTTGTTCCAATCGGCGCCGAACGCTGGAAACTCGACCGGACGATCTCCAGAAGCGACGCCCATCACGAATCTTCCGTTGCTCAGCTGATCGATAGACGCTGCAGCCTTGGCAGTGTGAATTGGATGACGAAGCGGAAGTACAATCGAGCCGGTAGCTAATCCAATCATCGATGTCTGCGCCGCGATCCAGCCGAGCCAAACCCACGCATCATAGATTTGTCCCCGACGTCCCCGAAGGTCGGATCGCGAAGCGGAACATCGCGTGTCCATAATGCGCTGAATCCCAGTTTCTCGGCTTGCTGCGCAAGGCGTTCCTGTCCGCTCATAGCGGGCACATCACCCTCGAAAGCTTCGATTGGAAAGAAGACGCCAATGGTCATCCGATTTTTAGAAAACATGCGGCGGAAAGCACGGTGTTCCGCCACCGTAGCAATATGGAGAGGCTTACCCATGCTTTCTCCGAAATGTGCTACTTCAAGTCAGAGACGCGATTGAGCCGCCGTCAACCGGCAAACCATCTAAGCCTACCAAGTCCCGGCAAAAATGACGGCTGTCATTTCGAAAGTACGCTGCACCGCCCAACTTGCGAGTCTAACAACGTTTCAACGCAAGCGATGGGAATCCACCGATGGCTAATAATCGCGCAGTCACTTTTATGGGTCCGGGCAAAATGGAAGTCCGGGACGCAGGTTATCCGAAGCTCGCAGATCCCAAGGGACGAAAGATCGAGCACGCAGCCATTCTCAAACTTGTCACAACGAACATCTGCGGCAGCGATCTTCATATCTACAACGGTCGTTTTGAAGCGCCCGCCGGAATGCTGATGGGACACGAGAATACGGGCGAGGTCGTCGAGGTCGGTTCGCATGTCCAGCACATCAAGAAGGGCGATATCTGCTCAGTTCCTTTCAATGTGGCCTGCGGCACCTGCGATAGCTGCCGCGATCGCCATACAGACGTCTGCTTGAGGGCCAATGAAGATCTTGGCTTTTGCGGCGCTTACGGTTTCAACCTCGGCGGCTGGCAAGGCGGACAAGCAGAATACATGCTTGTCCCGTGGGCGGATTTCCAGCTTCTGCGATTCCCTGACAAGGATGAGGCCATCGAGAAAATCCGGGATCTCACATTGCTCTCCGATATTCTTCCGACCGGGTATCACGGCTGCGTTGAGGCGGACATAAGGACGGGATCCACCGTCTACATCGCCGGCGCCGGTCCCGTTGGGCGCTGCGCGGCTGCAAGCGCGCAGCTTCTGGGTGCGTCGTGCATCATTGTCGGCGATGAAAACAAAGCGCGTCTCGATCTCGTGAAGAACGCCGGATACGAAATCGTCGATACCTCCAGCGCCACGCCAATTCCGGATCAGATCGAAGCAATCCTCGGCAAACGATGGGTTGACGGCGCCGTCGATTGCGTTGGCCTGGAGTGTCATGGTAACGGGCCGGACGGCAGCAAGAAAAACGAAGTCGAATCCGTCATCAATACGCTGATGGAAGTCGTGAAGCCAGCAGGTGCAATGGGCGTGCCTGGCGTTTACACGAATATGGATCCGGGAGCTCCCACCAGCGTCAACAAGCAAGGCAAAATGGCGCTGGACCTTCCTAAAGCTTGGGTTAAGTCGCCCAAGATGACAGCAGGCCAATGCCCCGTCATGCGCTACAACCGCGAGTTAATGATGGCGATCATTTGGGGGCGAATGCCAACGCTTACGAGCATGCTCAATACCGAAGTGATCTCGCTCGACGAAGCTCCAAAAGCTTACGAAACTTTTGGCGCCGGTGCGGCCAATAAATTCGTCATTGATCCGCACAACATGACACGCCTCGCGGGCAAATCTCTTCGTGATAGCGCTGCTGCTCGTCCGAAGGCCACGGCCGGTACGCGTTGAAGTCGATGGCGAACGTGAAAATTTGCAACGCAACGGTCGCGGCCAATGCAAGGCCGCGATCCACGCGCGAGGCAGCCATCATTCTGATGTTGATGATCGCGACCACAAGGACGCTGCCTCGAAGCGACGCATAGTCTCACCGGTAGCGCGCTCGCAGCGAAGTCCAGCGCGCACTCTCGATGGTGATGAAGAAGTACGACCGCGAGCTGCACGCTGAAAGCAACGAGGTGAGCCATACCAGTCCGATATGCGCTTGCGATGCCTTTATTCCCCCGCTGAGATCTCTGCCCCACTAGGTAGATCAAACGACGAAACGCAAGCCTCATCGATCGACGGCAACTCACTCAAGCTTTACGTCTTCACCCGTTAGATTCGGCGGCGTATCGCATAGCCGTATTGGATTGGCCATTCCGGCGGATTGTCGAGCTTTTGCTCGGCGATAAGTGCCCAATAGGGTTCGCGCAAGAACTCACGAGCTATGAGAACGAGATCAGCATCTCCTCCGGTTACGATTTCGTCGGCGAATTCCGCGTCGGTGATCAGCCCCACAGCTCCGGTGTTGACTTCGGCTTCGTGGCGAATGCGGCGGGCGAATGGCACCTGGTAACCGCGGTGCAGCGGGACTGGTGCCGTCGCCGTGGTTCCGCCCGAAGAGACGTCAACGAGATCGACACCCATCGCCGCGAGCTTCTTGGAGAGCGCAACGGAATCATCGATGTCCCATCCACCGGCCACCCAATCCGTTGCAGAGATCCGCACGAAGAGAGGAAGCTCATCGGGGATCATGTTTCGCAATCGCTCGGTGATTTGCAAGAGCAGACGCATCCGGTTCTCGCGGCTACCTCCATACTCGTCCGTCCTGTGATTGCTGATGGGGGACAGAAATTCGTGCAGCAGATAGCCATGAGCCGAATGGATTTCGATGACTTCAAAGCCGGCCTTGAGGGCACGGCGGGCAGCCGCCTCGAAGGCGCCAATCACATCGTCAATTCCGCGCTGATCGAGCGGGATGGGAACAGGGCTCTTCTCATCGAAGGGAAGAGCACTCGGGCCAACAACCGCCCAGCCACCTTCATCGGGTTGGATCGGGCGCCCGCCCTTCCACGGCGGCTCGCAACTTGCCTTGCGACCGGCGTGGGCAAGTTGAATGGCTGGCACGGCGCTCTGATACTTCAGGAATCTTGCAATTCGCGCCAGCGGCTCGATGCGTTCGTCGCTCCAAAGCCCGACGTCGCCTGGCGTGATGCGGCCCTCGGGCAAGACGGCGGTCGCCTCGACCATGACAAGACCTGCGCCGCCAACAGCCCGACTGCCCAAGTGCACGAGGTGCCAGTCGTTGGCGAATCCATCCTTGGCTGAATATTGGCACATCGGTGCTACGGCGATGCGGTTGCGAATGGTGACCTTACGAAGGGTCAAGGGGGTCAATAAATTGACCTCCGCGACCTCAAGATCGTGCCTGCTATCAGTTTGTCCGCTTCGCCCCAAATTCGTGACGTGCTGATCCATAGAACTCACCTTTTCGGTCACTCAGTTTCAGATGAGAAATCGATCTGCCAACAGCGGCGAACAAACGGGCTTTGCCATGACGGTCGTCAATTCTTGCGGGCCTGTCGCTAGTGCGCGATCACAAGCGGAACCGGAGCTTGGCGCTGAACGCCTGCGCCACCAAGGAGCCATTCGCGCAGTCGGGACCCGACCAACACCGCGCATAATCAATTCGAATTGCCCGACTGAACGATGTCCGATCCATAAGCCGCTGCGATTTCTTGCTGCGGCTCCTTGGTCTTCCCACAGTCCGCACGGGCACAACTTTTTTACTGTCTGAAGGATCTGGTGCTGCTCGCCGTCTCTGTCTACCTCCTGAAGGAAGACGTTCAACGGGTCCTCGACGAAGACGCTCCAAGGCACTTTCAAAGTCGATGACATCTACGCGCTTCGTTATCGCGATACCGACGGCATCTTTCTCTTCAAGGTTTCCGCGCGGACTGCGACATACCTTCAACTGCAAAGACCTGATCTCTCCGAGACAACCCTCGACATCTTCACCGCTCCGAACGGAGCCGAGGCTGTCGGGCCCCACGGCCAATACGCTCTCAGCCCCCTCCTCATCGCACGATAAAGGTCGAAACGGGCACCTATGCCCGTCGCCGGATGACATCCGGCCTTAAGAGACCACAGCCGCATTCTGCCTCGCCTTGAGGCCGGCTTCACGACCCAGCGCTTGGGCGCTCCATAAATCGATCAAACCGCTTCTGCTCGGACCACATTTCTCACATTTTCACGACGGGCCTGCATCGCCGCCCCGAAAGAGCGATCGCACCGGCGCGCATCGTTGGCGCGTGAACGACGAGACTAGAAACCTTCCTCATGCAAACGGCCCACCGTAATCCCTGATGGTGAGACATCAGGCGGCAGGCCGCGCGTGAGATTCCAGGACGGAAACTTCACATGGCTATCAATACACCCCAGCGCACGGGGGCCACAAGCCTTCCGGCGGACACTCAACACCACTCTTTGATTGTCGGGATCGGCGCCGCTTTTCTTACCGGTGCCGTTCTCTGGTTCAATGGCACGTACGGATTCTCGCAGGGAGGCTGGGGTCTTGCGGTAGCCTTCCTGGGCTTCGCGATCGTCAAAAGACGGCGCGATGTCCTACGCGTGGGCCGCACGTGGCGAATACGGCCGACTGGCTGCCGGCATCCTCTCGCTCATCGCTCTCCTGATCTCGTGTCTGGCGGCGATAGGCGCGGCGTCATCCGGCAAACAGGAAGCATCTGACCCTAAGGCCAAGGCGATCGAACGCTATGACAGCGCCGAACGCACGCGCACTAAGGCTGAGGCCCGGCTTGAAGAGCTCGGGAAGCTGCCGACTGCCGACGAGGCCGCTGCCAAGGCGTCCTCTCTCTTGGCCAAGGTCGACGCGTCGATCGCGAAGCGCACTCAGGGCTGCACGGTGCTCGCACCTGCCAGCAACGGGCCGCGTCAGGTCGAAGCGAACCGCGTTGCATGTCAGCCTTGGATCGACGCCTCTGCGTTGATTTCAAAGGCTCAGGAAGCTGCCGATCTCAGGGCAAAGCTCGACGTTGCCGAGGAAGTCATCGCGGAAGGCAAACCGGCATCGGCTGGCGCTCAGGCGTCTACCATTGCTTGGTTCTTCGGGCTCTTCATGAAGCTCAATGGCATCGACAGCATCCAGGCAATGACGAACCTGTTCCTTGGCCTAGGCCTCGAGATCAGTTCTCCCCTCGCTTGGGCTGCCTTTGCCAGTGCGCGTCGTGGCCACGCTTCGCCAATGTCGATTTCTCCGATCTCCCGGGAGGTCGAGAAAATCGACATACAGTCCGATGGGCCATCAGTTGCCGAAGAAGACCCTGAGGCAAGGTTTGCCGCGCTCAAGGCTGCTACACTTTCAGTTGCCGAGACGCACCCTTTGGTTGCCATGTTTTCCGGTGAATTGCCGGAGCCCACGCCACCAAAGCCCGGCAAACGAAAAAAGCCCGTTCCGTCGCCGGCAAACGTAGTCGATTTCCGGCAACATCCCGTCGTTAGGGCCCAGAAGTCGACGGCGGTTCAGTTTCCAGCAATCGAGAACTTGCCAACCTGATGTCGGTGACAGAGGGCGAGGCCAGCAAACGATGGCAGGAAATCGAACACCAGTTGGACGTCAGCGGCATCGGCGTCTGTCGATTGCTTTGAAAGCTTAGAGCCTTTGAGCCCTCGGTGCTTGCCAGCACCGGGGGCTTTTTTTTGCTTCGAAAAGCTGGGCGGTTCGCCATGGCCCCGAGCAATTGGTTTTAAGTCGCAAAGACCGCCCTAAATAGCGAGCACCCGTTACCTATATTGCCATGGCGCGGACGATAGTCCAGAGACTAGTTCGAGGCCCATTGCACTTTGAGCAACTCTTGTTTCCATTACCATTTCTGTTCAGGAACCATATTCAGTGAACGAAGTAATCAATGCGCGGCAGGGAACCACTCCCCCCAGCGCGACCCTGACCGCGACTTTGGCGCTGCATATCCCGACATGCAGGGCCCGACGACCCAGCTTCACCTTTTCAGAGAGGTGGTGAAGTTGACGTCGTGAATCTGGCGTCGTGGTGCAAAGCACTGCGACGCCTTACTCTCGTTTTGCGCCAACTTTAATGCGCTAGATAACTAATCATCCCGGAACGTTACGACGCTTGTGCGCATTGCTCCATCGAACCATCAAAGGAGATGCGAAATGGCGGTCAACAAGCCCACCGGCGACAACGCGAGGAAGGGTGCGGTGCGAAAACGCTCGCAGCTGCAAACGAAGATCGAGGGCGAAGATACCTGGACAAAGCGCAGCAAAGAGACTGGACAGTTTATGGATCAGAAGAAGGCGCCCGCCGAAACGCCTTACAAGGGCGTGCGCAAAGAAAAATGAATTCAGTAAGCAGCTCGTTCGGCGCTGCGGCAGATCGTTGATCTGCTGCTTCATATTGGATTGGCCCCTTCTTAGTTACCCGCTGTGCTGCGCAAAAACCCTTTCATCCCCCCAATGCTGCCGACCGTGGCGGCCAGGCTGCCGACCGGCTCGGAATGGCTCCACGAGGCCAAGCTCGACGGCTATCGCGCTCAGGTTCATATCGACAACGGCTCGGCCACCCTCTACAGCCGCAACGGTGTCGACCTGACGAAGCGATTTCGCGCGCTCCGGAGCACGATCGGGCATCCCGGCTAAATCGGCGATCATCGACTGCGAACTCATCGCGTGCGGAACGGATGCCCTCCCCTGCTTTAAAACATTGATGGAACTCGGCAACAAAGCCCCGGCTCTGTGCTTGTGGGCATTCGACCTGCTGTATCTCGACGGCGTCCGGATTACCCCTATGCCGCTCTCCCAGCGCAAAGACATCCTGAACGATCTCGTGAACCAGGCGGACGATGAGCGTCTGCAGTTCTCAGGGGAGTTCGCGGACGCGGGACGGCTGCTGGCGGCCGGCGAGACGATCAAACTCGAGGGCGTGGTCTCGAAGCGGCGCGATTCCGCTTATCGATCTGGAAAGACGCGAGATTGGTTGAAGATCAAGACCGCGAGCTGGCGGGCTGCGGACCGGGACCGCTGGCAGATGCTTCAGAAGCTCTAATCACCGATTGCGTGTGATAACAGGAGATTAGGCAATCGCTGGTCCCGAGTTATCGTCATGAAATTTCCCGCTAGCGTTTACACCCCTCAGCAGCTCGACATCCTGATGAGGCGTTCGATATCACTTGCGCAGAGCTTCACCTCAATGAAGATGAAGTGCGCGGTAAGGATCAAGTCGCCATTGCCCTGTTGGACGGTTCTCAAACCGGTGAGTTCGAGCTTAAGAAGCTGAAGGCCCACGCGATCTCTCGGTACAGGCCGTGATCTCTCAGTACTCGGGCTTGTGATCCGCAACGCCCGTTCGCTAGGCAGCCAGCAAGTCTTTCTTTCACATACTCGATCAACCACGAGGGCATGCCGGTGCTGCTCTGGAGGTCGCCGTCGACCTTAACCCACGAGCGGTCCTAAAACTACGCTCGCAATTCGAATTGCAGTCGCCGAGTGCTCATCAAATTCGAATTCGACCCCATTGTCTGCAGATTTTTGAATTGTTAGATCTCTCACATTCGCTCAGCGGGAGATCGCGATGTTCCATCCCAATGAACGGGTCGCGCTCTTTATCGACGGGGCCAACCTCTACTCGACTAGCAAAGCCCTAGGCTTTGACATCGACTTCAAGGCGCTCCTGATGGTGTTCAAAAGCACCGGTCGATTCGTCCGGGCCCTTTACTACATTGCCATTTACGAAGACCAGGAACATTCGGCCATTCGACCCCTCATCGATTGGCTGGACTACAACGGCTTCTCGGTCGTGACGAAGCCAACGAAAGAATTCACCGACGCGACCGGTCGCCGGAAAATCAAAGGCAACATGGATATGGAGCTGGCCGTCGATGCCATGTGTCTGTCAGACTACCTCGATCACGTCGTCATTTTTTCGGGAGACGGTGAATTCCGCAGCCTGATCGCTGCGCTTCAGCAGAAGGGCAAGCGGGTCAGCGTCGTCTCGACGCTTCAAACACAGCCGCCCATGGTCGCCGACGAACTCCGTCGCCAAGCCGATTACTTTATTGATCTCGCCGACCTTGAGGATCGAGTTGCGAGAAAAACGAATACGCGGAACGCTTCGGGCGAACGCATTTCCTAGTGCTTGTGAGAAGCTCGAAGCGATCGTGGATTGCAGCGCGCCATCTCTCCGTTTTTCACTTCACCCAATCCTTCGCAGGGGCCGGGCCGAAGAGATCGGTTACAGCCCGATTTGCTATGGCTTGACCACAAGTCCCCAACAAACGAAACCCCCGGTGCTGCAGCGCCGGGGGCTTCTAATTGCGCAATCACTCTAAACAAATTGGGCGGACCGCTATGGCCCCAAGAAAATGGATTAAGCTGAAAATTGCCGCCGCACGAGGCGCCCAGCGGAAACCCTGGCACGGTACCTCTGGTACTCTATTGGCCATCGGGACTATCCTCATCGGTTATCCACAGTTCAACGACAGTTGGCCGACTACATCTAAGCTATGAGAAATGCTCGGATGCCTCCAGCAAGTCCTTCTTCTCGAACCCTGACTGCACGATACGCATGGCGGCTGGATCCAAGCTTCGCGCGAGCGCGAACGCCTCCGCCCGTGACCCCGAGAGCCAAGTCTCGAATTCAGCTTCCTCGCTGAGCAGTACCGGCATGCGCTCGTGGTTGATCGAGTCCGTGAGAACGTTCGGCGCGGTTGTCATGCATGAGTAGACGTCCAGCTCGACGTTCGGGCCGTCCTTCTTCACCGGTCCTTTCCACCGCTGCCAGATCCGGGACGCCTACTCTGCTCGTCTGCGTCGGTTCGGAACAAACAGAGGTACTCTCACGTTGCTTCAATAGCAGGGCATGTGCTCGTGGGACCTGCGGGGACTCTCAATGACACAACAAATTTCGGTTCGAGCGCTCTCCACTCAAGTATTGCGGCTTGACACCCTCTCCATCGCTCTCTTCACAGATTATTTTGCTTATATCTCCTTGGTCACTGTGGCTACACTCACCGTAATTCTCTCGCTCGGGTTCTCTGCAACGACGGCGATCGCGATCCTCAAAGAGGTATCGAAACCCACGATGTTCGAGAATGTCGCTGCTCGTCCGGCCGAGCCTTTTCCGAAATCTTGGTCGTATTCGATCGCCAAATAAGTGCGAGAGAAGGGTCACGGTCGCGAGACACTGAAACCGCATCGCCAGTAGCGGCCGGGAGGTCTGCAAAATTTCACGCAAAACGCGAAGTGAATTGACACTGGCAGGACAACACCCCCCAGTTCCATCAAGCTTCGCGAGCGTGGAGGCACACGCCATCCATCCGTTGGCTATCGGAGGCTAAATGTCAGTAGATCCCGCCGCAGCGTCGACAACCGTGCTGGTTGTCGAAGACGAGATGGTGCTGCGCATGCGCGCGGTGAACATCGTCGAAGACGCTGGCTTCGTAGCCGTGGAGGCGGTCAATGCGGATGAGGCGCTCCGAATTCTTGAGGAACGCTCCGATATTTCTCTGCTGTTCTCCGACATCCAAATGCCGGGTACGATGGATGGTCTGAAGCTGGCTCACGCGGTTCATGACCGTTGGCCTGCCATAAAGATCATTTTGGTGTCGGGACAAATCACGCCGACAGAAAGCGAGACACCCGCAGAGAGTAGGTTCTTCGGCAAACCGCTTGAGGGCGAGCATATGATCGCCGAGCTTCAGGACATGATCGGAGTCGGGGCGCTGAAAATAATTCCCCGCGTCGAACTCCCGGATGAATCTTTGGGTTTACATGCGTTCGATGCTGAAGCGTTGGCGGCCGAGAACAGCACGTTGCGGCTACTTCTTGAGCAAGCCGAAATCGATACACGATCCCTTCTTGATAAGGCCGGCATTGAGGCGCGCGAGCGGGAAGCATCGGACAACCTACAAAACCTAATTGTAGGTGAACTCCATCATCGCATCAAAAACACGATCGCAACCGTTAGTGCGATAACCTCTCAAAGCCTGCGCACCGCGACCAGCATCACATATGCGCAAAAAGCTATCGAAGGCCGGCTCGCCGCTCTCGGGCGCGCCCACGACTTACTGCTACAGGTCCAGTGGGCCAGTTCAAGTCTCGCCAGCACCATTAGCAAAGCGACCGAGCCTTTCGACAAGGGCATGGGACGCATTTCCATAGAAGGACCCGATATTTTAATAAATTCAGCGGCGGTAATTTCGCTTGCAATGACGCTGAATGAGCTATGTACCAACACCACCAAATTCGGCGCTCTTTCTGCACCCACCGGTCGCGTAGCCATTGATTGGTCGATTGACGCGGAAGATGCGCGTCTCCGGTTTTCCTGGATCGAAAAGGGCGGGCCCGCAGTGGTTGCACCGACCCGGCGAAGTTTTGGAACACGCATGATGGAGTCTCTAGGCGCACAACTCAACGGCCGCGTCGACCTTGCGTATCATCCATCCGGGCTCATTTATCGGCTCGTCGTGCCTCTTGACGCCGTTGCCGTCGTAGTACGTTGAACGCGCCAACGGGCGCGCGAATCGGAATAAGCGGTGGCCCTACTTCGCGGTCGCCGCACAAAATTCAAACGCTGAGGCGAGACAGGCACGAGGCATTCCCTGGCGAAGGCACGGTCGAATTTCAGTACGTGGTGCTCGCCCTAGTCGAGGAAGAGCAAAACTCGCTAAAAGCTCCTCCGGGAGAAAATGGTCACAATCGAGCGCGCTTCCCTCGACTATCGCATCGGACCGACTCGAAGTCCGATCGCCAAAGCGTGTACCGGGGAAGCTGTGCATCCGCGTCCAGTCATGCTCACCACGACGTGAGACGGTGACACTCTGCCACGATCTTCGAGGTATCGTAGGGCTCTTCAAAGAACACGGATTTTGTGACTTTCCTGGACTCGTCTGGATCCCTGCCGGACGTATAAATGACGCCCAGCCCCGGGTGCGTCACGCGAAACCTCTCAGCGATCTCCCAGCCGTTCAACGTTCCCCCGAGTTCAATGTCCGTGAAAACGATGTCAACGTGATTGGCCTGGAACAGGTAGAGGGCCCCCTCGCCCGTGTGGGCTTCGTGAACGAGCCATCCGCCGTAAAGCCTCGGCAACCAAGAATCGTATCATTGCACATTATGTGGATGTAGCGCAGCGGCGGGTTGCCGACAAGAAGTCGTTCTTGCTATGTTCTCGCCTGTCATTTGATCAAGAGGCCGGGTTCTTGCGCATTTATATGGACGACGACGACTGCCCAAACGCCAGAGATCGCGACGCTGCCGCCCGCATCGTTGAGGAGATCGTCCTCAATGACGTCGTAACGAAAAGCTCTTTCGTCATCGAAGGCTACAGCGCCGCCCGGCGGATCGCGAAGGCACTCACAGCGGCACGCATCGACGAACGACGTCTAGGCTTCGAGACCCCCATGCCGATGCGCGAGCTGATCCCAGCGCCAGGTGCTCCAGCCGTGATGGCAAAATGGCCGACGCTGCACCCCCTCTATCATTGGCTGACCGTGGACGGCGTGCGGTTTCAAAGTTACCGCGTGAGCGTGCACCGCTCGCCTCTGATTTCAGACGACGCCCGGATCAGAATCGAGCACCACGGCGACTTCTGGATCGCGCACATCGATGGTTCCGAGGTGATCGATTGCGGGCTTGTCCGGCGCTTTGACAGCGAAGCCGAGGCCATCAAGGCTGCGCTACGGAAGCTTCGATAATGATGATAGCCTCAGGGCTCGCAGGCCTGGAGTGTAGCGATCCGACTATGTTGACAAGGCAGCGCGGTTCGGGAAGTTTTTCTCGTTCAATTACCGGGACTAGCAATGCGAGCGCGCAGAATTCTTCAAACCGGGGCATTTAACCCGGACGATGTAAATCGCCTCCAATACGCTTTTAAAGCTGCCTGGGCGTCAGTAGGTTCAGGCGTCGAACCAGCAGATACAGCGCGCTCCAGAGAACTCCTCGCGACCATCGTAGTATCTGCCGGGAACGTATCCGGACTGGACGCCGAAGAGCTAGCGGCATTCGCCATTAGGTCATTCGAAGCGATCCGGCGCGGATCGCAGGAACTCCTCTAGCTCGAAGCGATCGCGGTTCTCGCTTCGGACCGATAGGGACTGACGCCTATGGTGTTCGGTGTGTGACAATACCGACCGCCAGGTGTTTGCTGATCATCAGACTGATGCAGCGTAGCCGGCGGCGGTAGCGGCAAGGCCATTGAAGAGACAGTGGTAGCCGTCTGATTGCGGCTGCTTCAGCGGCATCATTCCTCCCTTCCGCATCGGCGCCCGACAATGGGCGAATAGACCTCGCCACGTCACGCGTCACGATCTTGCACGCGTAGTTGCAGCAGGCTGGTTGGGTGTTGTCTTCCCGTCTAAGCTTCGTCCAGCACTTGCCGTATGCGGCTCGCGAGCTGATCAAAGGTGAACGGTTTCTGCAGGAGCCGTACACCTGCGTCGAGGCGGCCATGATGCACGATGGCGTTGCGAGAGTAACCCGTGGTGAATAGGATCTTCAAACCGGGCCTGGCTATCGCCGTCTCATCTGCGAGGCTTCTTCCACTGCGACCTGGTAGGATGACGTCGGTGAAAAGGAGGTCGACACGTTGGCTCGACTGCAAAATTGACAGCGCGGCGTCGGCGTCGGYCACTTCGAGCACGCCATAACCAAGTTCGACGAGGCTCGTAACGCTGAAGGCGCGGACCTCAGGGTCATCCTCAACAACAAGCACTACTTCATCACCGCTGGCCGACGGGGCTTCGACCTTGTCAACTTTCGCATCCGTCTGATCCGCACTCGCGAAGTGACGCGGGAAGTACAGTTTGACCGTGGTTCCTTGACCTTCCTCGCTGTAGATTGTGACGTGACCGCCGGACTGCTTCACAAAACCGTAGACCATGCTTAGGCCAAGCCCTGTCCCGCGGCCTAGCTCTTTCGTCGTGAAGAACGGTTCGAAAACGCGAGCGAGCGTCGACTTTGACATCCCTGAACCCGTGTCGCTGACCGCAATCATAACGTACTGGCCAGGACGCACCTCCGCATCTCTGGCGACATAGGTTTCGTCGAGAAAGGTGTTCTGCGTCTCGATCGTGAGCTTTCCGCCAGACGGCATGGCATCTCGCGCATTAATAGCGAGGTTCAAGACGGCAGTTTCCAGCTGGTTTTGGTCGACCTCCACTGTCCAAACTCGTGGCGATAAAATCCTTTCCAGCTCGATCTGCTCTCCTAGCGTTCGGTGGAGCAGGTCGGCCATCTCGCGAACCACGGTGTTGAGATCGCTCGGGGTCGGCTCCAGAGCCTGCTTACGGGAAAACGCAAGGAGACGAGAAGTAAGGCTCGCTGCCCTGTCGGCGGCATGCCGCGCCATTTGCAAGGCCCGCTTGATACGAACCATATCGGTTGGTTGGCTACGCGCTATCGTGTCCAGTCCGCCGATGATGACGGTAAGCAGGTTGTTGAAGTCATGAGCAACGCCGCCCGTCAGCTGGCCAACAGCTTCCATCTTCTGCGATTGAAAGAGCGCCTTGCGGGCCTCTTCCAACTTTTCTTCCGCCTTCTTTCTCTCCGTTACATCGCGCGTGATTTTAGCAAACCCTACAAGCTCGCCGTTATCGTTGCGGATCGCGTCGATGACCACGTGAGCCCAGAATCTGCTGCCGTCCTTGCGCACTCGCCAACCTTCCGTTTCCCAACGGCCATTGGCAGCGGCCTCTTGCAAGCCTTTGGTGGGAACTCCGGCTTCGCGTTCTTCTTCTGTATAGAACCGAGAGAAGTGGTGACCGATAATCTCATCCCGCGAATATCCCTTGATGCGCTCAGCACCCGCGTTCCAGCTGCTCACATGTCCAGTCAAGTCGAGCAGGTAGAGCGCATAATCAGTGACCCCTTCCACAAGAAGTCGAAATTGTTCCTGACTCTGGCGCAGCTGCTCCTCTGCGCGGCGGCGCTCGGAAAGGTCACGGGTTATTTTTGCATAGCCAACGAGTTTGCCTTGTGAATCGCGGATCGGATCGATCACCACGTGCGCCCAGAAGCGCGTGCCGTCTTTCCGTACGCGCCAGCCCTCTCGTTCGAACCGACCTTCTTCCCGCGCCGTGCGCAAAGCTGTGCCGGGGAGATCAATCGCCTTGTCTTCATCAGTATAAAAGCGAGAGAAATGGTGTCCGATGATCTCGGCCTCGCTGTAGCCCTTGAACCGCTCTGCGCCGCGATTCCAACTCGTTACCAGGCCAGCAGCGTCGAGCAAATAGATTGCGTAATCAGTTATCCCCTCGACCAGCATCCTGTACCGGCCGTCGACGGTTTGTGTCAGGAGATGCCTTTCATCGCTTTCCAACAAATCTACTCCAACCTTAGCTAGCTTTGTTGTCGCCCACTCTGCCCCGGGAAGTGTTGGTAACAACATCTTTTGTTTTGGATCACGACGAAACCACGCGAGGGCTCAAGTCGTTCCTCGAAGACCGGAGGCCGCTTTGGTCGTGGATAAAGAGAACCAGTCCGGCTTCAAAGCGGTTAACAGGCTCTCGCTGTCGGGCCGCAATTTTTGCTGAAGCCAATTCTATCCACGACGCGACGCCCGGTAGGAAACAAAAGCCGCCCACCGGCACGGCCAGCGACCTAAGTATGACGTCGCAAAAGCTGGCCGCCGGTGGCAGGCGGGCGGGCCGAAAACTGAAGTAGCGGGGAGACGATGCCGGGCAAGCGGGTGCAATTCGATGATGAGACTTGGGACGCCGTTCGCCTGCTTGCCGCCGACAGCATGCGCGACTTTCAAGAGCTTGCCGACGAAGCGTTTCGCGACCTCCTCAAGAAGCATGGCCGCCCTGTCGACCTAAAGGACCAGCTGAAACGAAGCGCCCGGCCCCTTGAAGCCAACGAAAACGTCAAAGCGGTTCGTCCCAGAGTGAAAAACACGCGCCACAATCGGTGAATAGCACATCGGACGACAGCTTCATTGACCGATAACCAGCTGGGACAAAGCGAAAGCAGCGGCGCAAGGGCGGTCTCCATTTCTAAGATAAAATTTTAAGACTCGGCCGCTGTATTTTCTAACTCCTGGGCATCAAGCCATGACGACTGCTAAAGAACTGGAAATTGCGAAGCAAGCGCTCATCGAGAACCTCCGCGCGATAGAGAACCGGAAACAGTTTTTGGCCGAGACGGCCAACTGTCCGAGTCCCCGCATCTTTGCAATGCGCTCAAGCGCTCTCAAGGTCATTGATCATCTCGAGAGCGCGATCCACGAAATCCACGCAATATTTCCCCAGTTGGGCGTCACCGGCGAAGTCCGACCTGTTGGAACTGGTCTCCATTCGTCGTCGAGGAAAAAGACCGGACCGACGGAATATTCAGACCGCAGCGTGAAGAGCCGTTGAGGGACGTCATTAACCACCGCCCCGGCCGATCGGCTACATCTCCCCCCCAGCGAATGACTGGCGGCCCCGCACGAAAAAGCGAAGCCGCCAGCCAAACCGAAGTTTAGAACTCGATCCAGATACCGTTACGCCAGTAACCGCGCCCCTCGTGCTCGCGCCACCTATAGCGCTTTCCCTCACTTTCGGACCACCGCCAATCATCCGGGTACACTTTCACGCCGAACTCCGGACGATAGGCATGCCTTTCTCGCACGTGCAGCAATCGCCCTCATCATTGCAAACGATCTCCGCGGAAACGGTGGTCGCGGTCAAAGCTACCATGCTCGCGGCGGCCATCACGCTCTTCGACAAAAGGTTCATAGAGGTCTCTCCTTTTGGCTATGCGATAACGATGATGTCGACGACTTCGAAGGTATCGGGATCGACGATTGCAACCCGGTTATCCTCCAGCAAAATGTACCTGTATCCGCGATACTCCGGAACAATCATTACGATGTCCTCTGGAACCGGATACAGATGAACCGAATGAGGCAGAGCGACGCCCACGTTGACAGAAACGTTGAGGCCTCTTGCCGGTTCAACATGATGTTGGATGAAGACGGATTTTACGCGCGTCCTCTGTTCCTCAGTGACGCCGGTGACAGAACCTTTTCCTCCGGAACGCCCTTCACTACCTTCGCTCGCGCCCGTTGAATTATTGCCATTCCGAGTTTCGCTTCGCGACTGCTCGTCCTTTTTCATCTTGCCTGATTGTTCCAGCCGATCATTCTTCGCGTTATGATCAGATTTATCGGCTTTCAAATTACGGTCGGTACCGCCTTCGGAATGGCGATCGGAACCTTTATTCTTTAGGCCTTCAGAATTTTCCGAGTTCCTGTCCAAACCGCCTTTATCATCCGACCGCGAAGCGGCATTGTCCTTGAGATGTCCTGGTGATACTTCCTTTGCCGAACCTCCTTCCTCTTTTCTTTGTCCGGGCGCGAAGTCTTTGGCCGATCCACTTTCCTTCATCTGGCCGGGGGCGTGTTCAGCCGCAGAGTTCGCATTGGAGCTTGCCCCTTTGTCGTCGCGCTCCATCTGATCGGCGACCGCGAGTGAACTCGCGGGATCAGTGCTGTGACTGCGATAGAATATTTCAACATCGACCTTCTCCTTGTTTTGCTCTCCCGCGTCCGAGTGTTCAAACAGAAACCAGGCATCCCCCGTTCCACTTGGCGTTAGCCGGAAAATTTGTTCATTTGCACAACGGCGTTCGCGTTGCTTCGCATCACAGCCACACGAAAACGGATTGTTGTCGTCGCATTTATGGTCTCCGCATTGGGCAGGCGAAAAATTTCCCATGGCGAGCAACTCAGTCGGCTTAGCGACGGTTGAGCGATCAAATGTCGACGTGTTCGGATCGAGAGAATTGGCCGATGAGGCTTGCGAGAATTGTGTGTCTCGTTAGTGTTGCTTCGGCCTTACCTGGCCTAAACATTCGAGCTTCGGAAACTTGCCGCACGGACTTGGATCAGTGCCAGTCCGCGACAACGTCAGGCCGTGACGCGTTCCAAGCTTTGGGTTGTCACGATGATACGAATTGCAAAGCTTCGCTGAGCTTTTGCGAGGGCGGATCCATCGGCCCCGGCACGTTTTTCGATCCAGCTATATACGTTTGCGATTTGGGACGGATCAGAGAGCGCGGTATACAAGGCTATGTTGTGCATTCGGGCGGGTAGTCCAACCAACGGCGGACGGCGAACATAGAGATGGACTGCCGTCGGCCAGGGCCCCCGTATTTGAAATCGTCCCGTTTGCTCATGACGTTTATCCAACATGGACAACATGCAAATTGCCGGTCACGGCTTTCACAGGGATGAACAGATCCAACGAGCGGGAGAGCCCATCCAGCGCACGGCCTTCCTGCACCCTTATTTCGAGCGTGTTTCAGGGCTGATCTGGTCGCGAGCCGGCATCGGAAACATGGACCGCGGCGCGCGTCCCCTCACCCTCATTCACAACCGCTCAGCCGTAACGGAGATGCCGCGCGATTGGGACGTGTGGCATCGGGAATACATCGCGGACATCGATCGACATGGTCTTAGGCTTATCGACCTTTCTGCCCAATGACCGTTCAACTCCAATATGCTGAGAGCTTCAGCAGCTAAACAGCTAGCAGCAGATTGATGTCAGTTTGCGAAGAGGGCGATTGCCGACGTCTGCTCAGAAACCGGGGTTCGTTAGAGCCCTTAAGATTCTTCGCCAGAAGCCGACGCTCGTTCAAACGTGCCCCACGTCGACCACCGATGCCGTCGACGAATGTAAGCAGAAAAACTTTGGTAGGCCGAGCCAACATTCGGATCGCGCCAATCGATCAAAGCGGTGGTTGCCGGATGGTTGCCCTTCTAGCCTAATCGAGCCTCAGAGGAGTGATCACAGGCTTCGCCCGTTTTACAAAATCTCCAATGGGTTTCGCTAAGGAGGGATAAGCAGGACTTCGACAACTCCTCACACCACGTCTGTTCCTGACCCAAAGCGGACTCGGGCGTCGGTAGCGTGAGGATTGATTGCCTGCTGACGAGTTGTTCCATGGCAGTCGCTACACAGCGACCTCGACGTCGACTCCCGTCACCCGCGCGTCGTAGTGCGTAACCGCTTCGTAAGCCGGCTGACCAAGAACCTCTCCATGGAACGGACAGATGATCTCGTGACCCGAGATCTCTCCCTCGGCCAATGGCCCGTCGTCATGCGTACAGAGATTGTCGAGCGCGAAGAACTCACCGTCGAGATTGAATAGCGCAATGTCTCTGCCCTTTGCGGTAACTAATCGGATTTGCCCCGGCCCAATCTCGTTTATCGTTGCGACTTTCACAAATTCGCTCATGGCCTTTGCCTCTCTTGTGTTTCTCCTCCTTTGCGAACAGATGTGCCCCATCCCATGCTAGTGCTGAATGTTGGCAATCCTGGTCGAGCGCTGCGCAAACAGCTCCCGCCGCCTGGCGCGCTCTTTCCAAGTTGGGCGACCGTATGTGTTGCACTCACGCGATCGTGTGTACAATTACGGGCCCGGCCACTGCGGTCGCAGGGCCGGCGAGAAACGGGGCGAGCTCCGCCTCGATCCACGCGAGCGCCCGCTTGTTAGCTTCCTCAGCCGATGTGTAGTCGTCGAATATGCTGACCGCCGTCACCGTGTCATCCGGCGCGTAGACGACGTAGTAGGCTTTGAATCCTGGAACGTTGCTGATGATGGGGATCGCACCTTCCTTGATCTTACTCGCCAACTTTTCGGCGGCGCCAGACTTTGCCTTGGCTTGGCGAATTCCCGCATACATGGGGGACCTCCTTTTTTCGCCGCGCCCGAAGCGTTTTGCGTCAATGACGCTGACCGTCTAACGGCAGGCGACGACCGTCACCGCGCCGGTTTTGTGGGCGGACATTCATTATCTTCCCTGCGGTAGCGATCAGCAAGGCTTCTCGGATTTCGTGTACGATCTGTTGGATAAAGCGGGTTCGTCCCGGCCCAGTGTGCTTACTTTACCTTTTCGGCAATCGAGGTATTAGTCGGCTTGCCATCCACCGGCTCGCCCTTCTTAAAAGCACTCTTTGTATACTTGTTGCCGTTCTTCGCGATTTTCGTGGTCCAGCCCGTGTCCCACGTTATCACTGCCGCCGAGCCTTCCTCCTTCCAAGTGCCCGTCATGCCATCACCGGTGCGATTGGCCTTAGCAGATCCGTCGCTCGTGAGCGTGATCTCAAAGGCCTTACCGCCCGTATCCTTAACCTTCCAGGTGCCCACAAACTCGCTGGCGGCGAAGGCCGCCGCTGCCATCATAGAAAGAGCGACAGCCGCCGTGAGGAAGGCGGTTCTAAATTTTCCAATCGTGTGCATGGGTTTTTCCTCCAGAACCGGGCATTCTCAGCGCCGGTGCTTGTCAACGCGATTTTTAGGGGCGAGTTCCTTGCTACATGACAGCCGACATCGGGATAGTCGACTCTTCCAATTTCCGACGTCAGCTACGCGCCCAAAGCCGACAAAAGAACGGCTTCACTCTCTCCACCCAAGATCTACCGCCAAGTCGACAGGAGGTGAACGGGGACGTCCGCATTGTACTACTCGTCGTCCTGAAGCAGGGCGTGGCATTCGATGACGCTTTGCTTGGGCAGATTCGCGAAGGCACCTCTCCACGGCATGTTACAGCCAAGATTATCTCCGTGGCTGACATCCCGCGCACCAAATGCGGCAGGATCACTGAGCTTGCCGTGCACGATGTTATCATGGACCGCGAGGTGAAGAACAAAATGGTGCTTGCCAAGCCCGAAGCGCTGAAACTGTTCCGTGGGCTCGAAGAGCTCAGGTGTTAGTCCGACCTTCGTGATCTCGCTCGATGGCGATGTCGAAGAGAGTGAGTACGGCAGCGTGACCTTCAGTGTCGTTGATGTGCGTGAGCGCGGTGGCTCCGACGAAGGGCCTCATTGCTGTCATGGCAAGCTCGTGCGCCAGATGAAGATCGTTGGTGAATTCATAAGCCGCCGACACAAGAGCGCCCAAGGCACAACGTCTCTCAGCGTTGCAGTCTGTTGGGCCGACCGAAACATCCATCGCGTCCCGCCCGAGGTCGCCCCGACACCAACGCCGTTGGTCCTCAATCAGGGCTCGGGCCCTCTTCAGTATCTGAACTTTAATCGGCTTCGACATGGCAATTCTCGCGTTCAATCTCCCCCTTCTTTGCTGAACTTAACTCGTCGCGCCCAGTACTTACATCCACGTTTCTTGTCGTCGAGCAGAACAGTTGCCAATGACGCCTATTCACTTCGCTGGGAAAGAGAGAAAGTGAAGACGATGGCTCAGAAGGATTTGCTCTCGGCTCGTGAGCGCCGCCTGCGTCGCGGTGCGGCGCGCAAGGGGCTTGCGATTTTTAAGGCGAGCCACGGCCAGGATCGCGGTCGATACTTGGTTGTCGATCCAGAATTTGGCGGGCCTATCCGTTCGCACAGCCGCACACATCCCTACTCCTTCTCGCTGGAAGAAGCTGAGAACTATCTTGCCGAATAGAACCGGCCGAAACCGACTTAGGGTCGTGCGTCAGTCGAGCGTCAGTCCAAGTTCGGAGGTTAAATAATATACATCGCACAGTGATCGGAATAGAGTCGGCTATCGGCTGGGCGTGGGGCACCAAGCGAGGCGGTGCTGTGCTAACAGCCCCCCAAAGAGATGGCTCAGAAGTCGCGGACGGCCATTCCAATGGCGCCTCCGACCTTGACGCCCACGCCCGCAACGGCCCACGCACCGCCCAAGGGGCTGCACTTTGCACCGGCAGGGCATGTGAGCGCACACCCGCCGAAATCGTTTCCGGCAAAAAGGCGTTAGCGGGCAGCCAATACGCTGTGTTCGCGGAGGCGGCCCTTTTCGCCGGTCGAAAGTGACTGACTAACTAAGGTCGGAAAGCGAGGTATGCCTTGAGTATCGCACCATCACTCCAAAAGTATCTCGACGGCCGTGACGTCCGTTATGACGTGATGACACACGAGCCTACGAAGCGTTCTTCAGCGACGGCTGAAGCCGGCGGCATCGCAGAGGACAATCTCGCCAAAGGCGTACTTATACGTCGTAACGACGCCTACATCTTAGCGATCGTTCCGACCTCCTGCCACGTGAGCCTCGACGCGCTCGGCATGTGGTTGCAGCAGCCGGTAGGCTTGGCGAGCGAAGCTGAGGTCGCAACTGTATTCAAGGATTGCGCACTTGGCGCTATTCCACCGGTCGCGGGCGCCTACGGACTGCAGGCTGTGATGGATGACAGCCTCGAAGGGTTCGATGATATTTACTTCGAGAGCGGGGACCATCGCACTCTGGTGCGTCTGAATGGCCGCGAGTTTCACCGGTTGATGGCTGACGTACCGCACGCCCCCATTGGCGCGCGCAACCATTGAGGACACTTGGATCGGAGTAGTGGCCGCCTCCTTGACGGCGGCTTTGCTGCACGGGTTGCCATCCGATCAATAATGCACGCCTTGAGCGGGCGGCCTGCTCACGCATACGCGCCGTATCTGTCAGCGACTGCCGGCCAGGGTAATTGCGACAGGGCACTGGGCGGAGTGTCGCCAGACGGCCGTTGTCGCGAGGACGCATCTGGACTGCCGAAAGGTAACGCGACAGAGCAACTTTAAGGGATGCGCTCAATCGCAAGGGCCACGACGTCTATTGCGTCGAACGAGACGCTTGTCTGCTCGCTGCACTCGAGATCATGGCGGAGCATGATGTCGGGGCCCTAGTCGTACTCTCGCCGACGGCGATCTCGTCGGCATCATAACCGAGCGGGATTACGCCCAAAAAATTGTATTAAAAGGTCGAACATCGCCCCACAACCACAGTCCGGGAGATCATATCGACGAGGGTGATCTGCGCCCCGACGCCAAAATATGAGAAGGTCATCGACTTGGTTTCGATCGGCGATGGCGGGACGACACCTGGACTGCCTCGCATTGCAGTTTCAAGATCTACCGCAGAACCCGTACGGCCAGCGTCAGGGCGGACTCGCAGTTGGCGAACCGCACGGGATCGCGATGGTTAGATCTTGTCAAGTAGCTTGGTCACTTCGGTGGGCCCAAAAGCCCGCATTGTTTCCGTGCGGACATTGCCCAGCTTGCCAAGTTTTAGGCCGAGCTCGGCAGCCACCGTATCATCCTGCGCCTCAAGAATGAGGACGATGTCGAATCGTCCGAGAGTCCAGTACAGATCCTTCACCGTCACTCCCAGCTGCTTCGCCATTTCCTTGAATTCTTCCTTCCTTTTGGGCGAATCCTTTGCGTTGCGAATGCCTTGCTCGGTGAAGTTCCCAAACACGATATACGTTGCCATTGGAGCCTCCTCTCAATCCTGTCGCGGCGGATCGATCGCGGAGCATTCGACAGCGTTGGGCAGCAAACGGCGCCATGATCGACACGCTGGCGCGGGCTATGTCGCGACCAAAATGGCGCTCCGGATGTGGGGATCCGCACACATAAGCGCCAATCACATTCGTGTTTTAATCCACTTGAGTTGACGGAAAAGGCGTAAACTGACTGAGGCGCAGATGCGATTTGCAAGGGCTCGTCGCATGACCTCGATCGGACGGGGTATCAAGTCTCTCTTCCTCACCGAGTTCGTCTCGGCGTTCTTCCTATCCATGCGCTATTTCCTCGCGCCGAAGAAGACACTCAACTATCCCTTCGAGAAGGGGCCGCTGTCGCCTCGCTTTCGCGGTGAGCACGCCCTCAGGCGCTATCCCAACGGGGAGGAACGCTGCATAGCGTGCAAGCTGTGCGAGGCGATCTGTCCGGCGTTGGCGATCACGATTGAAGCCGGCCCCCGCCGCAACGACGGCACGCGGCGCGCTACGCGCTACGATATCGACATGACCAAGTGCATCTACTGCGGGCTTTGCCAAGAAGCGTGTCCGGTCGATGCCATCGTCGAGGGTCCGAACTTTGAATTTGCGACGGAGACGCGAGAGGAGCTCTTCTATGACAAGCAGCGACTGCTCGACAATGGGGACCGCTGGGAGCGCGAGATTGCGAAGAACCTGGAGCTAGATGCGCCCTACAAATAGACGACGCGGGAACGGGGCCCTGCCGCGACCTAGTTGTGGCGATAGCGACAGTAACTCTCCCGCCTGCCCTTTAAAACGGAACGCACTATGACCTACGTCGTCGATGAGAAGTGCATCAAGTGCAAGACCACTGATTGCGTCGCGGTGTGCCCGGTCGACTGCTTCTATGAGGGGGAAAACATGCTCGTCATCCACCCGCAGGAGTGCATCGACTTCGGAGTGTGCGAGCCCGAGTGCCCCGTCGACGCCATCAAGGCGGATAGCGAACCTGGCCTCGAAAAGTGGCTGGCACTCAACCACGAGTACGCGCAGAAGTGGCCAAATATAACGGTCAAGAAGGACATGCCCAAGGACGCCCGCGTCTACTGGGCCGAGACGGGGAAATTCGACAAGTACTTTTCTCCCAATCCGGGTGTGGGCGACTGAGCTCAATCGCTTGCGCGCGAGTGGGGGACAGAAACATCTCCCACAGCGTTCCAATACGTTGTGCCGGCGCGTGTTCCACAAAACGACTGCCTATCACCCCTAGCGGACTTGTAACCGGCGGAACACTTCCACAGAAAGAGGTTCTTTAAGCGGATCCAACTCCATTTATTCAAGGAGGAAGTCATGGGTCTTTACGCTCGATACATCGGTCCGCGCTTCGTAAGCTGCCTCTGCTCAATGCAAGACATTACCGCCGAACGCTTGAAGGTCGTACCTTACGCGTCAGGCGTAGTGCTCGAGATTGGGATTGGCCCGGGTCTCAACTTGCCGCTCTACGATCCGGGCCGTGTGAAACGCGTGATAGGCGTCGATCCCGGCTCGGATTTTCTTCGTATCGGCTCCGGGCGGCACGCGACGTCTCCGGTGCCCTTGGAGATTATCGAGGCGCCTGCCGAGGCATTGCCGCTATCCGACGCTTCGATAGACACGGCGGTCGTCACCTACACGCTGTGCTCCGTCGAAGACCCCATGCGCGTTCTTGCAGAGCTACGGCGTGTTCTTAAGCCGACAGGCCGCGTGCTGTTCTTGGAACATGGGCTGGCACACAATGAGAAGGTCTCAGCGTGGCAGCATCGGCTCAACCCAATATGGAAGCGGCTCGCCGTCGGCTGCAATCTAAATCGACCTGTCGCGTTGACCTTTGAAAAAGCCGGCTTTCGGCTGCCAGAGGTTGATCACTACTACCTTGGCGGCGTGCCGCGCTCGGTCGGGTATCTTTGCAGGGGCGTCGCGGTGCCGACAGGCTGACGTTCAATTCGCACACGCAATGCAACGGGGGTCCGGTTATGGCCCACAGCTGACATCCACGGCGAAGTTGATCCCGTCTGATTTCAGATGAAGAACTGACATCTCGTGATCGAAAATTTGATAGTCAGCTGCAAATGCAAAACGGACTTGGAAAATAGTGCTGCCGTTGCAAAGTATTGGTGGGTGATCACGGGCTCGAACCGTGGACCCGTTGATTAAGTGACAACGTGATTTCGACTGAAATCAATGGGGTTTTACACTTCCATGTCGTCACGAGCGCTCATCGAGCGTCAAGAGTGGTCACGGGCACTCAATCGTTTTACATCAATCGCAACGCAACCCCGAATTGGTC
>NZ_JBFTQC010000003.1:0-378093 GCF_056398805.1 Hyphomicrobium sp. 01T421 | reverse complement strand
GGTGATTATGGCGGGGTGGCTGCACCCGATCCCATTCCGAACTCGGCCGTGAAACGCCCCTGCGCCGATGGTACTTCGTCTTAAGACGCGGGAGAGTAGGTCGTTGCCAGGTCTGCCGAGACGTCATGTGAATTTTCTATTTTCGCGCATCGCGGCCGGCTCCCGGAACGGGAGTCGCGATGCGCAATCAGAAAGAAGTCAATCACCTCTATCGAAACGTTCAAAACGCGCCCCTGYGCCTCGTGCCAGGGGCGCGTTTTTGTTTTTTGCGACGTGTCGCAAACTATTCCCGCGCGAGCGAAACAGCGATCCCGTCTCATCGATCGGCTGTAACTTACTCGCGGCGAGCTGACCTCCCCAATCTTTAGGTTCCTGCCTTGTGTCGAGCCCGGCGGACGGGGGCGGGTTGATGACGATGTCGGTTTGTGGACATGGGATGCGTGATCGTGTGTGTGCAGCGCCGCTTCATGCGGAGACGGGGCGATGGAAGTGGGAAAAGTTTTATTATTTCGCGCCGCACAATGGTTGCGCTCTGTCATGCAGATCGTTTCATCGGATTCACCAGCGAACGACCTCATAAGCGACTGACTTCACGCTGTTCCGTTAAGGTTTTGCACTGGCGTACCGACGCGAAATTTCGTGTTGCAACAACGCCAAATCACGACGTTCTTGCCGTTTGATAATCCCGAGCAGCCGATCGTTACGCTGAAGACGAGCGATCGCGATCTAGGATGTGTGCGTCATAATTCGGGGATTGGAGCGCTGGCGCAAGACGATTGATTGTGCGCTGCACTCAGCTCGAATGGCTCGCAGCTGAAGCGTTCTGTTCATTCACTGCCAGTTGAGTTCTCGCAGCGCCAAGCCTTGCCGTTCGATTCCTGAAATTCTCTCGGGCTTCCAAACAAACGAGAAGACATCTCGGCAGTGCGGAACCGGGGGAGAATGTGACCGCGTCACGCCTTCAAATGAATACAAATGGGCGCCGTGTTCCGTTCTTCGCGGACGCGGCACTCAGTAGTGGCGATAGCCCTTGGGCCGGCTACTATTTTGAAGAGGCAAACGGCCCTCTCGAGCCGCTTCCGAGCCATTCCTGGTCCAAGACGACGCTCCTGTATGTCACCGGTGGCTCCGGATCCTTGAATTGGAAGCATCGGGGCATCTGGCGCAAGGACGCTGTTCGGCGCGGAACCGTCTCTATCGTGCGGCGCGATGTGGAAATTCAATCCGCTGTGCCAAGCGATGCTACTCCGATGATGGTGCTCCAACTTGATAACTCCAAATTGCAGCACATTGCCCCCGACAATGTTGTCGCCATCGATAAATTTTTGGAGACTGCGCAGGTCGCGAGCGATGCCCGGCTCGCCATGCTGTTGGCGATAATGTGCGAGGAAGTTCGAGAAGGATGTCCGTCCGGTAGATTATTTGGAGAGTCGATCTCGCTCGCCTTGCTCGCGTATCTGGCGGCCAGGTATGCGTCGGCCTCGCACGTAGACAGTCGCGAGGTCAACCTATCGCCGACACAGAAAAGTTGTCTCGTCGATTACATTCGAGAGAACCTGACAAGCAACATCTCAGTGACGGAGCTTGCAGGGCTAGTGCAGATGAGCCCTTCCCATTTCACTCGATTGTTCAAGGCTGCGTTTGGCGTAACGCCCTATAGGTTCGTCATGCGCGAGCGGATTGAAGGGGCGAAGGGCATGCTCGCAACCACAAAGCTATCCGCGAGCCAAATATCATCGGCGTATGGATTCTCCAGTCAGAGCCATTTTGCGAAAGTTTTCCGCGAGGTTACGGGCGTTACTCCCAAGCAATATAAAGTTGGGCTGTAACTGGTTGCTCGATGAAGCTCGTCGCATCGATGCTCGCGTGAGGGTGACTGCCAAAGCGTTTCGCCGATAGTCCCGTCTGATCGCAACGCAGTATTGATGCCGGCGTGTAAACGCGCCTGCGCGATGTCGCTCGCGTGAGAGGTCGCGTCGCGAGAGCCGCGCGCGTATCACTCGTTTAGCACATCGGCAAGTATTCGCTTCACGGAGCAGTATTGTGCCGGAATGCGCAGGATCATTGTAGTTCCGTTTTTTCTCCACCTCTATCGTCCTTTTCGACGAGTGCACTTCACTGTTCGACGAAGATCGAAATGCTCGTTTCAAAAAAGAAAAACGGACGATGCCAACGGAGGAAATAATAATGAAAACAGACAACAATCGATTTTCGAAATACAAGCCGGGGGGCGTACGGAGCTATTATCCGTTAGCTGCTCTCTTGCTTGTCGCTTCGAGCGGCGGCGCGATGGCCGGTAAAGATATCGTGCTCGAAAAATCGGGTGGATTCATCATCGGCGGCAAGCACTACACCGTCCCTTCCACCAACCCGAACGTTCCGACGAACCCGAACCGGACACTGTCGTGCGACCACGGGTATGTCGAGTATTTCATCCCGAAGAAGCCCCGCCAGACGAGCATCGTCCTGTGGCACAGCTCGAGCGCACAGGTGTGGCAGAACCGTTTTGACGGCGGCGAAGGCTATAAGGACAAGATGCTGCGCGCCGACTATCCCACGTACATTTGGGACGGCCCGCGCGTAGGCCGCGCCAACTGGAGCTGCGAGCCCATCAACTACGTGCCGAGCAACCGGGATCAGGGCAACTTCACCGCCTGGAAATTCGGCCCCACGATTCCAGCCGGACAAGTGCCGACGAAAGCCGAATTTTACAACCCCACGCAATTCCCAACCGATGCTGCGACTTTGGAGGAGAATTGGTGGAACGCGACCGGCGCTCGCTATGACGAGTTCGATAACGCTTACAACATCGAGCTCGAGACGGATGCTGCTGCCGTAGCGGCAGATTCCGGCAAACTCGGCAATCAGATCGTCTACCTCACGAACTCCGCGGGCGGCCTTCGCGCTGCGAAGACCACGGCGAAGACCACAAAGAACAACATCGCCGGCATCGTAACCTACGAGAGCATCGGATACCTGTTCCCGATCGGTGACCCGGAGAGCCCGACGCTCTGCACTGCACTGACCGCAGCCTGCGCATTCGGTCCGCTCGGTGTACCGCTGGAAGACTTCAAGAAGTTGGCTAAGCTCAAGAAGATCCAGTTCGTTTGGGGCGACAACCGTCCTGAAACCGAGCAGCAGGTCATCTTGTCCCGCCTTAGCGCCAAGCTCATCAACAAGTACGGCGGCAATGCAGAAGTCCTCAAGCTTGGGGATGATGCAGGCCTGAAGGGAAGCACGCATATTCCCTTCATGGACATGGACAACGACAAGGTCGCCGCTCTGCTCTTCACGCTTTTCAAGAAGAACAAGCTCGACGAGTACGCGAAGAAGCCCAAGGGCGGCAAGGGCAAGTAGTTACCCTCGTCGACGACACGGTTGAATTGGTCAGCTCTGCCCGCCTCGCGCGGGCAGAGTTTTTTTTGGGCCGTGTGTGAGGGACATAACGTTCGCTCCAGCGCAAGGCCATGCGCATCGCAATTTTACCGCGCTCTGCTCGGCTCATAAAAAGTCGGCACTCGGTAGGCGCGATGACGCCAGTGCCATTCGGCGTTTTCTTTTGCTTGCCATCCGGTAGCATTTGCCCACGCGTTCGTCGCGCGAGTGGAACTCACTCGCCTGGGCTATGATGATTAAACGCCGAGCGATTGCTTCTCACTTGATGACGGTTGGCCGGCGGCCGGCGCCGCGTTCCTCGACTTCGACATCCCATGCCGTTGGCCTTGGCGCGAGCGATTGCATACCCGCACGCAGTGCTTCAGCGGCATTGCTCGCATCTTCCGGATTGTGAATGACCGTCGGCCGGATAAAGACGATCAGCTCCGTTCTCACCTTGGAGTTATTGGTTGCTCCACCGAGAACGTCGCCGATGTAGGGAATTTTGTTGAGCACAGGAATGCTGGATTTCGAGCGATCGACTTCTTCGCGGATGAGCCCGCCGAGGACAACCATCTGACCGCTCTGGACAGCAATGGTGCTCGATACGCGACGCTGCGATATCGTCGGCGTGAGCGTGGTCGAGGTCGAATTCGGACCTCCGGGGTTCACAACCGCGCTGACTTCCTGCTGAACCTCCATCGTTACGAGACCGTTGCTGTTGATGCGCGGCGTTACATTCAGAATAACGCCGGTGTTCTTGAACGAGATTTCATTGACAGTCGGAGAGTCCGGATTGACCACGCTCTGTGCCTCGCGCGTGATGATCGGGACCTCGTCACCGACTTCCAATGTCGCCGGCTGGTTATGAAGCACGACGACGGATGGCGATGAAACAACCCTGACGGCGGTCTCCTTCGCCAAAGCATCGAGGATAACGCGCGGATCGGTGCCGACGCTTCCCGCGATCAGATTGAGGCCGGGTGCTACGGGCGAGATGGCAAGCGCATCAGATGTGCTAAATCCGATCGCGCCGGCCTTGCCGTGATTTTTCTGCAGGTAGAATTGAACGCCATAGGACAGATTGTTGTTGAGCGTGACCTCGGCGAGCGTCGCGTTGATGAGCACCTGTAGCGGCGGCTGGTCAATGCGCTGGAGGATCTGGAGGATCTTTCGGTAGTTTCGTTCAGATGCCTTGATCAGCAGCTTGTTGTTTCGCTCGTCCGGCGTGACCCGTACCTGATCGGACGACGAGGAAGGTCCACTGCTGGGTGACTCCGAGACGTCCTCGCTTGACGAGTCGTCGGCCGTCGACATCGGCGGTGCGCTCTTCAGCGGACCGCTGCTGTTGCTGCCGCTTCCGGAACTGCCCGGTGTATCGTTGTTAGCAAAACTGGACCCTGTGCCGGCCGAACTGTTGCTTCCGAAGCTGCTTCCAAAGCCACTTCCGCTGCCCCCGCCGGAACTCATCCGGGACGCTCCGGAAGTTGGTACAACTTCTTTCTCTTCCGCGCCACGACTGGAGCCGCCGCCCGATCCAGAAAAGGCCGCCATCAGGAGTCGCGCCAGATCTTTTGCGCGTCCGTTTTCAACCCGATAAACGTAAAAGTTGTTGTCGTCGGCGCCGCCATGGTCGAGCCGCGAAATCCATTCCGCCGCCTTGTCGATCATTTGCGATTTCGGCGCGAGAACGAGGACGGCGTTCAGGCGCGCGATCGGCTGAAACTTGACGAGGCCCTTGCCTTGCCGCTCCGTCTGGAAGACTTGAGTCAGCTCCCGGATGACGTCATCGGGCGCCGCGTTGTTGAGTTTGAAGAGCCCGGCGGACTGACCCCTCATCCAATCGACGTCAAACATCGAAACGATGTCGACCACCGACTGGCGGACTTGGCCGGACCCGCGGACGAAGAGAAGGTTGTTGTAAACGCTCGCGCGCAGATCGTCCTGCTTGACCAACAGTCCGTCGAGCATGCGCATCATTGCAGCGGTCGAGACGTATTTCAGAGCGAAGATGGAGACCCCGTAGCCGGGGCCAACCTCGCGGCTTTCCCTGACGTAGTCGAACGCAGAGATGCCTTGCTGGTGCGCGTCGGCTTCCGGCACCACGCGGTAGACGTTATTTTCAATGAGGAGGGCCGCTTTATAGGTCGCTAGCACACTCTCCAGGATCGAAATGAGCTCGGCGCGCGACACCGGGCTGCCAGTCGACAGGGTGACGCGACCTTCGACGTGCGAATCGAAGACGTACGTAAGTCCGAGCGTGTCTTTCAGAACGACTTTTGCGAACTCGGATAGCTCTGCATCGTTGAAATTCAGCTCGTATCCGGCGGTGCTTTGGCTAATTCCTGGGGTCGATTGCCGAGGTGCGCCTGCTACGCGGTCAACGCCCGGATATTTCGCAGAGATACTCCGGGGATTACCATTGGAATCGTATTGCGGTTGGCGATTTGCAGGCCGAGCCGGACCGAGATCTACGTTAGAGAGCTTTGCCATTTCGTCGGGCGGTTCGATAAGCGGCTTATCGAGAGATGAACAGCCTGAAATGCCAAGGGACGCACACAGTGCGACGGCCAGAACCAAGCAGCGAAACATAAAAGGCCTTCCCCCAGAGCTCTCAACTGTACGTGGTTGTTATTATTTAGACTTCCCGCGTACAGCAGCTGCGAAAGCCTGTTTGTCGTCGGTGTCCCCGCTTCCTCCTTCCGGTCTGATCCTATTTTTGAATCACGTGACATTAACTCGATGATCTAGGCCATAATAATCTTTCGACGCATATTGCGTCGTTGAATCTTCGCCTGTTGCCGAGACGTAACTTATCCTCGTTCAGAGATTTGCATGGGGTGAACGGGATTGGACGACCGTGCACTCCCTCGTTGCCGTTCACTGGGCCGGCTGATCGTTCCACTGAAAAATCTGCGTGCCGATGACGGCATCTGCCGCCAACGGGAGATTCGTACCGGCCGGAAAGATCGGAACGGGCGAGCGCACCCCAGAGCAGATTCGGGAGAGTAGGTCGCGAAGAATGAATGACGCCAGGTGATTTTCGTTCGACATGACGGAACGTGCTTGCTCCATCCCTGCGAGACGCGTGTCAGGGGCTCTTTGGCTTCTTCGGAGAGCGGGCGGGGCGGGCGCTAGCGCGAGCCGACGTGTTCAGCGCCGCGGCGGCGCGGATGAGCGCCTTCAATGCCTTTTCATCAATCTTGTCGCCTTCGTGGATATCGATGGCGCGCCGTGTGCTGCCTTCGAGGCTGGCATTGAAGAGGCCTGAAGGGTCGTCCAACGCGGCGCCCTTGGCGAAGGTCAACTTCACGACGCTTTTATACGTCTCGCCAGTGCAGATGATGCCGGCGTGCGACCAGACCGGAACCCCTCTCCACTTCAACTCCTCGATGACTTCGGGGTCGGCCTGTTTGATCAGATCTCGAACCCGAGCCAGCGTCTCACCCCTCCAATCACTCAGCGTCTCGATTCTCGCATCGATCAGCTGAGAGGCGGAGGCTTCTTGTTCTCCTTTCTTCGGGCGGCTTTCTTTCATTGTGGTTATCGCTTTCTTCATCGCCGTTGCTGGTGGTCTTCTTTTTTGGACACGCATTTTTGACGACTACGTATCTGCTCCGCGAGTGCGGATGGTTCCCAACGTCTTGCGCGACGGCAACAAACGGGACTCGATGCGCGTCGCGCTGCTTCGCCGCTTAGAGAATTGCCCGCCTTCCGAACGCCGGCCGAAGTAATCGCGCGACCGCAGAGCACTTCTAGACATTGTACAAACTATTATGCGTGTTTGCATTGAACCAACTTAGCACGCCATCAACAATCTTCGGATGCTCCGAACCGGGCAGCCGTCTCGATTGACCCGAGAGATGGCATGTTGGATATTGCGCGGCGATGCATTGGCCTGATGATACGACGCAGGTCTGATGGGAGCGACCGCCATTTCCACTATTTTGATTTTGGGCGGACCCACAGGTAACGCAGTAAAAACGGACGATAACGCTTGGTTGTCCTCCGTGAGCGCGACCGACATTTAAGAACAGATCTGCGATCATAAACGACTGCTATCGGCACCTCGCCCGAGGCAAGACTCCAGAACTTCGATATCGATCCATGAAGACGACGCATCGGCCAACATGCAGCCGGCTTCTTCGTAGCTTCTAACAATCGCGATAGGAACAGGAGTTCAACATGTCGAGATTCATCGCGTACGGCTTTGCGGCACTCCTAACGGCCGCTCCATCGCTCGCCATCGCGCAAACCGCCCAGCCCATGCAAGGCCAGCCCATGCAAGGCCAGCCAATGCAAGGCCAGCCAATGCAGGGCATGCAGCCGATGCAAGGGATGCAACGGATGCAAGGAATGCAAGGAGGGCGAATGGGTGCCAAGGATGATGTGACCGATAATCGGATCGACATTGTGAAGGCCGCTCTGCAGCTAAGACCCGATCAAATGCAGTACTGGCCCGCAGTCGAGGACGCTATCCGTGCACGGGCGGAAGGACGCCGCCAAAGAATTGAGAACATGATGTCTCACATGGAAGAAGGTCAATTTGACCGGAATTTCGTGCAGGTCTTGCAAAATCGAGCTGAAAATCTTTCAGAGCGCGGTGCTGAACTCAAAAAGCTCGCTGACGCATGGCAGCCCCTTTATTCAACGCTGGACGACGCCCAGAAGCGGCGGATGCGAGTACTCGGCGTCCTCATCCTTCATAGGATGAGGGAAGGCTTGGAAGCCCGGCGCGAGCGAATGGAAGACGAAGGTGGCGGAGCCATGATGGGCGCCAGTACAGGCGAGGGCGGCATGGGCCGGGAATAGACTCGCCGTTCAGACGGAAGGCCGGAGGTAGACAGGCTTCCGGCTTTCCGAGCCAGTTTTTTGAAGCGCGCCGGAACAGCTCGGACGATTTCGCATGAGGGCTGGTGGCGGAGAGTTCGGACGAAAGTTGGAACCCGGAGCCAGGAGCGCGACTGCGCGACCGGTCGCAAGGCCGCCCCATCGGAGCGGCGAGCGAAGCGAACTGTCGTGAGATAACAGAAATGGCGGAGGGGGTGGGATTCGAACCCACGGTGGACTTGCGCCCACGCCGGTTTTCAAGACCGGTGCCTTAAACCACTCGGCCACCCCTCCGAACATGCGCGCTCAGAGACGCTATTTGCATGCCGGGCCAATCACCATCGCAGCCACCGTAATGGACCGGCGCTTGGCCAAGTGCGACCGTTTACTTGCTAACGGGATCGCCGACAAGGCTTTGCGCGCGGTCAGCGGCGTCTTGCTGCATTTGGATGGGCCGGGGGTGGCTGGTGGTTGGGAAGAGCGACCTCGCGTATCGCTCCAATCTATTTCTTTCGCGGATCATCTTCCGGGTTGACGTAGGTAAGGTCGAAGGGGCCGATGGCGGCCACCTGAAGGATCGTTTCCTGGTCTTCAGACCACACGTAGTGCGGGTGGTTGGCCGGTAGCAGAAGCAATGACCCGGCCTCGAGGACCTTTCCTTTGGACTTGTCGACCTTCTCCCCCATGCCGCTTCCCATGGTTCCGGTCAGGATCGTAACCGATTCAAAAACCGGGTGCGTGTGGGGCGCTATGACGGAATGAGGCGGCAGCTTGACTCGCAGGACGAACATTCCGGGTTTGGACGGGTCGCCGTAAAGAACCACCGTTTGAATGCCTTCCGGAAATGCCGGGTTGTCTTCAAACTTCATCTCACCAGGAGCCAATTCCTTCGCATCATGGGTGGCTTCTTGCGCGAACGCGGGACTTGCAAATGCGATCACCGCGGCGGCCATCAGAGCTTTTGAAATCATCGATTCCTCTTTCCCTTCGTCATCGGGGAAAGCGCAGCTCCCTCCGAGCCATCCGCTCGCAAGCCTAACGCTCAACCCTGGGGGCGAAAGTAGGAGGCGCTGTGCCGGCTCGACAGAGTGGTTCACCCGCGGACCATTGGGCAAATTTCCTGAGCATTGGCTGCGGCCCTTCACAGCTTCCGCGTCGCCTTTTAGTTTGCTGGGAGAAAGGTGGCGTCATGGATCTCAAGCGGCTCTTGGTGAGGCGGATCACGCTGGTCGCGCTCGCGTGTTTCCTCGCCGGATCGGCGTTCGTCATTTATGAGACCGCGCGGGAGGCCAAGCAGCAGAACACGGAGCTTGCTGAACTCGTCTCCCGCCAACTCGAGCTGCAGCTTTCGCGCATCGACCGGTCGACGGACATCGCGATGCGATTTCCGGATTGGGACATCATCACGACGTACTCGTTGGAGGCCGGCCAATGCGTCGAACTGCGTAGTGAAGAGGGAACGACACAGCGCTCGAGCTGCGGCGGCATGAACACCGCATCGATCAACGCACCAGTTTGGTTTTACGAGGCGTATCGGTCGTTCATCAGCGGTAGCTTGGATGCGGTCAGGCCGATATTCTATCGCGGCGCATCGCACGGCACTGTCGCCGCAACCCTCAATCCAGCCGCGACAGCCGCGCAATCGTGGGCGACGATTGCGCCGCTTCTCCTTCTATCCGCGGTCCTCGTCGCAACGCTCTGCCTCGTCACGTATTTTGTTGTCGACCGTGCCCTTCTACCGGCAAGGGAAATACTTTCAGGGTTGAACCGTTTGGCGCGCGGTGACCTTACGGGCCGGCTGCCCCCGTTTCGCTTGACGGAGTTCAATCGTATCAGTGAGGTCTTCAATGCGTTGACGGACGAACTCGGCAAGGTCACTTCCGAGCGAGCCGAGCTTGCGCTACGCCTCGTGGACAGCCAAGAGCATGAGCGCCGCCACATAGCGCGCGAGCTTCACGATGAGATCGCTCAAAAGCTCGCCGCTCTCAACGCGCTTGCTGCATCCATTCGCACCGGCGCGCAACGCGACGCACCGGGGCTTGTCGCCGAGGCCAAGCAGCTTGAAGAGATGGCTTCCGGATCGATGAGATCGCTGCGCCGGACGCTCACCTACCTCAGACCGCAGGAAATCGACGATCTGGGTCTCATTCAGAGCCTCAGGGAGCTGATAGAACAGCACAACAAGTTCGCACATGGCGTTACGAAATTTTCGTTCGAAACAACCGGCGACGTAGAGAAACTCCGGGCGGAAACGAGTGCACACGTCTATCGGATCATTCAAGAAGCCCTGACTAACGCTTCGAAACACGCCAATGCGCGCAATGTAAGGGTGCTGTTGAACCACCTTGCCGATACCGGCCAGGAACGGATCACGCTTTCAGTCGTCGACGACGGATCGGGTAGTCGCTCCGATGAGGGAGGGTCGCTTACAGCGGGGTGGGGCCTGATCGGCATGCGGGAGCGCGTCGTCGCTCTCAGCGGAAAGTTCGTCGCAGGGCCACTTCCAAGTGGTGGTTTCGGGCTCCAAGTCGAGTTCCCAACCGCGCAGAGGGCAGCCTGAGACATGGTCATCCGAGTCCTACTGGTCGATGATCATGCCGTTGTCCGTGAGGGCTATCGCAGGCTGATCGAGAAGCACCCCGGCATCGAGATCGTCGCGGAAGCGAATGATGCGGCGTCGGGCTATCAGGCTTTCAAGAAAAACAGTCCGGATGTCGCCGTCATCGATATTTCAATGCCGGGGCGCGGAGGGATAGATCTCGTTCGGCAGATACGCCAATTGGATTCTACCGCTCGCATACTGATCTTTACGATGCACGCCAGCGCGAGCTACGCACAGCAGGCCTTTCGCGCCGGCGCGCGAGGCTATGTCACGAAAAGCAGTCCGCCCGACGTACTGGTCAGCGCAATCCGCGAAGTTTTCGCAGGCCGTCCCGCGCTTTGCGCGGAGATCAACCGGGCCATCGCGGAAAATACACTCTGCGATGAGGGGGCCGGCGTCGATCAGCTTTCGCCTCGGGAATTCGAAATCCTGCGTATGATCTTGGATGCCAAATCGACAGACGAGATTGCGGCGGCCTTCAACCTCAGTCCGAAGACCGTGGCGAACTACCACTATCAAATCAAATCCAAGCTCGGCGTCAGATCCGACATCGAACTCGTCTATTTCTGTATGCGGCGGGGGCTAGTTGCTTCGCTGGCCGAGCCGCCATCTTACGTGCAGGGTGGCCAGTAGCTTTTTTGGGAAGCCGGCTCAGTGACGGGTGGTGCCTGGACAACTTTTCCCGTGGGAGGTTGCATTTCCGCCCGAGGGGTCCCTAGAGCTTAACCTGATCCTAAGTCGCATTTGCCATCATTCCAGCAAGCTTCGGCCCACCTTCGCGCGCTTGATGGTTCGCGAGGGTGCGCTTGGGCGGGCGTAGCGTATCAAGTGAGTTTGCGTAATGGAGAGGCGTTTATTCGGCTCGCTCAGGGCGTGCCGGCTGATGCTCGCTGCGAGTGCAGCGGTGCTTACAACTGCCTGTTCCTCGAATAATCCGTCGCCGGGGTCGCTGACCGGCGTCTCACGCCCTGCCTTCTCGGAAGACGAATACGGCGTCAAAAGCAGCCCGCGCGTGGCCTCCTCCGACAACGTTCCGAAAGGTGGCGGTCATTTCAAGCTCGGTTCGCCATACAAGGTCGCCGGGCGATGGTACGTCCCCCGCGAAGATCCCAATTATCAGGCATCTGGCGTTGCGTCGTGGTACGGCGCAGATTTTCACGGCCGGAGAACCGCTAACGGGGAAGTCTTCGACGCGAAAGCGTTGACTGCCGCCCATCCGACGTTGCCGCTTCCGAGCTACGCCTATGTCACCAATCTGGAGAACGGCAAGACGGTGCTTGTGCGGGTGAACGACCGCGGGCCTTACGTGAACGACCGGCTTATCGACATGTCGTACGCCGCAGCAAAACATCTGGGATATACAAACAACGGACGGGCCCGGGTTCGTGTCCGTTTTGCTGGATTGGCGCCGCTCAATGGCGACGACAGCCGGGAACGGCAGTTTCTAGCTTCCCAAGAGTCCGGGCAGCGGCCGGGCAACTGGGCACCGCCACCACCCAAGCGCGCATATGCTTCCGCCCAGCCCGAATACCGGTCCGCAAACCAGTCTGGAAACGAGTCTGGCTATCAAGGATTGCCGTCCGACGCATCGGATCGCTGGTCGGCGACCAGCTACCGCGCCGCGCTTGCGGGCAAGCCGGATCGGGGTCCGCCTGCCGCGTCTCAATTCCAACCGTTCGTCCAAAGGGCAAGTCTGTCCACGCCTTCGAGGGGCGATGGCCGCATGTCTCTTTCCTCTCCGCCGCCCTTCGACAAACCGTTCGACAAACCGTACGGCCATGGCGCCGCTCCACAACCTTTCGGTAACGGCCGCACATATGTCCAGGTCGGTATTTTTCGCGACCGGTCCAACGCCGAAAGATTGCGCCGCGAGCTTGGCTCGCTCGGACCGGTCGAAGTGGCGCCGCTACAAGTCGGCACGGGGGCGGAGGCCTACCGCGTGCGCGTCGGGCCATTCTCGGAGGCCGATGCGTCGCGCACCCAAAGCCAAATTGCGACATATGGCGTCGCCAACACCGCGATCGTCAACGATTGAGACCTAACAGCCGTTAACCTTGCGTTGACCATGTTACAATGTGACCGGATACTCCTATCTTCATGAGGGAGTGCCCCGCTCTAGAGGCGGCGCTGGGCAAAGCGTGGTTCGATCTATGTCGAAGAAGACTTGCAGCATGTGGTTCGCGGCCGTTGTGATCGCGGCATCACTTTGGGTGCCGTTCGGCGGAGCTATTGCGGCAGAGTCTGCTTTTGCGACGAAAGCACCGCGCGCCATCCTCATGGATGCGGCGACGGGCGCGACCTTGTTCCAACAGAATGCCGACGAGCTGGCTCCGCCTGCGAGCATGAGCAAGCTCATGACGCTTGCCGTGCTGTTCAGGGCGATCAAGGAAGGCCGCATCAACAAGACCGACGAATTCGTCATGAGCGTCAACGCGTGGCGCAATGGCGGGGCGCCGTCGGGCACGTCGGCGATGATGGTGCCGGTCAACACCAAGGCGACGGTGGATGAACTCATTCAAGGCATCGCCGTGCAGTCGGGCAATGACGCCGCCATGTGTATTGCGGAGAGCATGGCCGGAACGGAGGCCGCCTTCGCTCGCATGATGACCGATGAGGCGCGTCGCATCGGTCTTGTCAAATCGACGTTCGCGAATGCAACGGGTCTCGAAGCCCCCAACCACCTGATGACAGCGCGCGAACTCGCCATGCTGGCGCGTTACCTCGCAACCGAATATCCGGAATTCTACCCCGTCTTCGGCCAAAAAGAATTCCTCTACCGCAAACACAGGTTCATCAATCGCAACCCGCTGCTGTTTCTGAACATCGGCGCCGACGGATTGAAGACCGGGCACACCGCCGCCGCTCGCTACGGCCTCGTTGGGTCTGCGGTGCAGGACGGCAAGCGCCTGATCGTCGTCGTCAGTGGGCTCGAGAAGGCGGACCAGCGCAAAGACGAGGCGGCGAAACTTCTGGACTGGGGTTTCCGGTCGTTCAGCGAAGTCAAAGTCTTCGACGATGGAGAGATCGTCGGCAAGGCGCGCGTGTGGGGCGGCAAGGAATGGTACGTGCCGCTCGCTCCCAAGGGCGACGTGATGTTCACGTTGCCGAAATATCCGGCCAACCAAAAACTCTCGGCGGAAATTGTCTATAAGGCGCCGCTGAAACCTCCGGTAAAAAAAGGCGATCAAGTTGCGGTACTTAAAATTACAAGTACCAGCAGCGCTTCGGTCGAAGTGCCGCTCTATGCGTCGGAAGACGTGCTCAACGGCGGGATCGTGCGGCAAGGCGTCGATTCACTTGTTCTGATGGCCTTGCGCCGCTTGGCGCTCTAGATTACGCCCGCCGGTAATAGAGGCGAGCCAATGAAACGCGGAAAATTCATCACATTCGAAGGCGGGGAGGGGGCTGGAAAGTCGACCCAGGCCAAGCGTCTTGCAGAACGCCTGGAGCGCACGGGCATCAGCGTCATCGTCACGCGCGAGCCGGGAGGCACCCCGGTCGGCGAAGACGTGCGCGAACTCATCATGCGCGATCATCCGACGGATCCCGTGACGGAGCTGTTGCTCTTCGCTGCGGCGAGAGCCGAGCATGTGACGTCCGTGATCCGGCCTGCGTTGGATGACGGTACGTGGGTCATCTCGGACCGCTTCATGGATTCGACGCGCGTCTATCAAGGCAAGCTCTATGGTCTGGAGCCCGAGTTCATCGCTCAGCTCGAGCGCTTCACGGTCGCGCCCGATTATCCTGATCTCACGTTGATCCTCGATTTGCCGGCGAGCGCCGGTATCGAGCGTGCGCAGCTTCGCGGCACGCTTTCGCGCTATGACGCGGAACGCATCGAAACGCACGAGACGCTGCGCGAGGGCTTTCTTGAGATTGCCGACGCCGAACCATTACGCTGCATACTGATCGATGCGAGCCTGACCGTATCGAGTGTCGAGACGGCGGTTTGGCAGGCCGTGTCGTCTCACCTGCTTGCCGAGGCCGATTGATGGCGCGGGCGCCGCTTGTCGCGGATGCGGAAGTCCTTCCCGAGGCCGATCGGCTGGACGATTTTCCGAATCCGAGAGAGACCCGTGCGCTCTACGGCCAGGAGGGCCCGCAATCGGTCTTCGCCGAAGCACTCGCGGGCGAACGCATGCATCATGCGTGGCTGCTTTCGGGACCGGCGGGGATAGGCAAGGCGACGCTCGCCTATCAGGTCGCGCGTGCGGCTCTTGCGCAGCCGGAGGAGCGCGACCTTTTCGGCCAGGGGCTCGCGATCGAGCCCGACTCTCGAACGGATCGGCAAGTTCGGGCGCTGTCCCATCCGTCGCTGTTGGTCATCCGGCGTCCCTACGATCAAAAGACGAAGCGTTTCCCGCAGTCCATTCCGGTTGACGAGGTCCGCAAGCTCAAAAACTTTCTTTCACTCAGCGCAATCGGGCAGGGGCGGCGCGTCGTCATCGTCGACACGGCGGATGAGCTCAACCAGAACGCGGCGAATGCGCTGCTCAAATCGCTGGAGGAGCCGCCGGCGCGCACGATATTCCTGATGATGACGTCGTCGCCCGGGCGCTTGCTCCCAACTATCCGGTCGCGGTGCAGGACGATCGCGATGGGGCCACTTCCGGATAGTGATGTGAAGCGGGCGGCGGCGCAGGCGCTTACAGCAGCGGGGAAGGCCGTGCCGGAAGCCCACGAGTGGGAAACGCTCGCGCCTCTCGCTGAGGGCAGCGCCGGCAGGGCCTTGGTGCTGCTCGGCGGCGGGGGGCTTGCCCTTCAGTCCCGGATCGATCAGGTGCTGGCGGGTCTTCCGCGGCTCGACCTCAAAACGGTGCATGCACTATCTGACGAGCTGCAGCCCTTGGCGCAGGATCGTAAATTTCAGCTGTTCATGGATCTTCTGCAAACGTCCCTGGCGCGGCTCATTTCGGCCGCCGCGACGGGAAAAGGGGCTGAACGGGACGTTAGCCTCGCAAAGCGTCTTATCGGCGAGGGCCGCCTTGCCACTTTTGCCGAGCTATGGGAAACACTGGCCCGCGACAAGGCTGATGTCGTTTCCCTCAACCTTGATCGCAAATCGCTCATCCTCGGAACTTTCGCGCGCCTCGAGGCCGCGAGCCGCGGTTGAGGCGAGCGCGGCCGCATCCTGCGACCGGCGATAACGAAAGATACCGAGAGTGGCGGAAAAATATTACATCACGACGCCGATTTTTTACCCCAACGGAAAGCCGCATATCGGTCACGCCTACACGGTGATCGCGAGCGATGCGTTGGCGCGGTTTGCCCGGCTCGACGGGAAGGACGTCTTCTTTCTCTCAGGCACGGACGAGCACGGCCTCAAGATGCAGCAGACCGCCGAGAAAGAGGGTGTGCCGACGATCGAGCTGGCGGACCGGAATTCGGCAATCTTCCGCTCGATGATCGAAACGCTCGGCGGTTCGAACGACGAATTCATCCGCACGACGGAGCCGCGCCATTATGCGGCGTGCCAGGCCATTTGGGAGCGGATGGCAGCGAACGGCGACATTTATCTCGCGCGCTACGGTGGCTGGTATTCGGTGCGCCAGGAAGCGTATTTCGACGAGAAGGAAACGACCGTCGGCGAGGATGGCGTGCGCCGCGAGCCGCTCGGGTCACCAGTCGAATGGAACGAGGAAGAAAGCTATTTCTTCCGCTTGTCGGCGTATCAAGACAAGCTGCTCGCGCTCTATGAAGACAATCCCGAGTTCGTCGGCCCCGTCGAGCGGCGGAACGAAGTCGCAAGCTTCGTCAAGTCCGGTCTCAAGGACCTTTCGATTTCGCGTTCGACGCTGAAGTGGGGCGTTCCTGTTCCCGGCGACGACAAACACGTGATGTACGTGTGGGTCGATGCGCTGACGAACTACATCACCGCTGCCGGATATCCGGATACGGATGGCGCGAAATGGAAGTATTGGCCGGCCGACGTCCACGTCATCGGCAAGGACATCGTGCGGTTTCACGGCGTCTACTGGCCGGCGTTTCTCATGTCGGCGGGCATCGAACTTCCGAAGCGGGTTTTCGCCCACGGGTTCTTGTTCAGCCGCGGCGAGAAGATGTCGAAATCGGTCGGCAACGTCGTCGATCCGTTCGATCTCGTGAAAGCCTACGGCCGCGATGCCGTGCGCTATTTCTTCCTGCGTGAAGTGATGTTCGGGCAGGACGGAAACTATTCGTCGGAAGTGATCGTCAATCGCATCAACGCCGATCTTGCCAACAACCTCGGCAATCTTGCGCAGCGCTCGCTGTCGATGATCTTCAAAAACTGCGACGGCGCTATTCCGGCTCCGGGGCAGCTCAGCGAGGCGGATCAGGCGATCCTGTCGGCGACGGATAGCCTTTACGTGATTGCGCGTTCGGAAATGGAGCGGCAAGCCGTCACCAAGTATCTCGATGCCGTGTGGGCCGTGATCGCCGACGCCAACCGCTATTTCGCGGCGGAAGAGCCGTGGGCGAAAAAGAAGACCGACCCGGCGCGCATGGCGACGATCCTTTACGTGACGGCGGAGGCTGTCCGGCAGTTCGCCATTCTCGTTCAGCCGGTGATGCCGGAAAGTGCTGCAAAGCTGCTCGATCTCCTCGGTATTCCGCAGGACGAACGCACGTTTGCATACCTTGGCGAAAAGGGCCGTTTGAAGCCGGGCGCGCGGATACCCGAACCGCAGGGCGTTTTTCCGCGCTACGTGGAACCCGAGTGAGCGGACAACGCGCCGCACCGCCGACACGAGCCTCTGGAGAGTAAAAGACCTGATGCTTGTCGATCATCATTGTCATCTCGACTTTCCGGAGTTCGCGCCGGAGCTCGATCAGGTCGTGGCACGCGCTCAGCAGGCGGGTGTCGGCACGCTCGTGACGATCTCGACGCGCATTCGCAAGTTCGACGATGTGAGGGCCATCGCCGAACGGTTCGACGATGTCTTTTGCTCCGTCGGTACGCATCCGCATAACGCGCACGAGGAACTCGACATCGCTGTCGAGCGGATCGTCGAACTTTCGCGGCATCCGAAAGTCGTCGCGATCGGTGAAGCGGGACTTGATTATCACTACAAGCATTCGACGCCGGAGGCGCAGGCGGAGGGCTTCCGTCGCCACATTGCGGCCGCGCGTGAAACGGGGCTTCCGCTTGAAATTCACACGCGCGAAGCTGACGCTGACACGATCGCCATTCTCGAGGCCGAACATGCGAAGGGCGCATTTTCGGCCGTGCTCCATTGCTTCACGGGCGGACGGGAACTCGCCATGCGTGCATTGGACCTCGGGCTCTACGTGTCGTTCAGCGGTGTGATCACCTTCAAGAATTCAGAGGCGTTACGCGAGATCGCACGCGACGTGCCGCTCGATCGGGTTCTCGTCGAAACGGATGCGCCGTTCCTGGCGCCGATGCCGTTCCGTGGCAAGCGCAACGAGCCTGCATTCGTCGTTCGCACGGCTGCGGCGCTTGCGTCTATCAAGGGCGTCACCGGCGACGACATCGCACGGGCGACGACCGAGAATTTCTTCAGGCTCTACGGCAAAGCGAAACGGCCGCTCTCTGCAGCAGCAGCCGGCGGGTCCGCCGCGGCATGAGCTACCGGTGCACGATATTGGGATGCGGCTCGTCGGGCGGTGTGCCGCGCATCGGAATGAACTGGGGTTCATGCGATCCCGACAATCCGAAAAACCGGCGGCTCAGATGTTCGGCACTCATCGAGCGCACGGGATCCGGCGGCAGAACATCCGTGCTGATCGATACCTCACCTGATTTTCGCGAACAGATTTTGTCGACCCGGCTGACGGCCCTCGATGGCGTTTTGTACACGCACGATCATGCCGATCATACGCACGGCATCGACGACCTCCGCATGGTCGCGTTCGCGATGAAGAAGCGCGTGGACGTCTACTTCAACAAGGAAACGGGCGAGAGCCTGAAGACACGCTTCAAATACTGCTTCGAAACGCCGGCGGGCTCACCCTATATGCCCATGCTCAACGGCCATGAGATCGACGGCGTTGCGCCGATCGCAATCGCGGGGGGCGGCGGTACGATTTCAGCTCAGCCCGTGATCCAGTGGCATGGATCGATCCAGTCGCTCGGCTACCGCGTCTCGAACCTCGCGTATTCGCCCGACATCAACGACATTCCGGCCGAGTCGCTACCGCTACTCGAAGGGCTGGACGTTTGGATCGTCGATGCCTTGCGTCATATGCCGCATGAGAGCCACTTCAGCGTCAAGCAGGCTCTCGGTTGGGTTGAGCGCTTGAAACCGAAGCGCACGATCCTGACGCACATGACGAGCGAGCTCGATTATGAAACGCTGGTGCGGCAACTGCCCGAGGGTGTCGAGCCGGCATATGACGGCATGATGATTTCGTTCACCTGACGTTGTGATCGCGGGTGTCCGGTTGGTCCGTGTGCGGCATCATTTCCAGAGGCCGAAATCTTCCCATTTGTTCTCGGGTATTTCGCCGCCGAGTTTGTAATCGAACGAGGTCGCTTTCATCTGGTCGGCGCTCACCGCGCAGGTGAAATCCAAAAAGTACCAATGATTTTTCGCACGCACCGCGCCGCCTTTGGCGATGACGACGTTGTCTTTGAAAATTGCGGGCTTCTGGAGCGTGGTGGTGACGCGATCGACGCCCTTCAGGTGGCTTCCTTTGCGGACCGCATCGAGCCCACGCAAATTGCAGACTTGATGGGCGCGTTCTTCCGGTTCGAGCTCTTTGAGTACGCGATCCATCGATGCGTCGGCCAAAGCCGTTTGCGTGCTGCCCGCCAGAATGAGCAGCAAGACAAGACTTCTCGTTAAGCGCATTCTGTTGTGTTCCCCAAGTCTGTTTGGCCGGCTTCCGCCGGACCAGAACGGCCCCCCGGCCGCGATCGTCAAAGCGCGCGAGGTTGTGTCCGTATTGAGGCAAGGTTGGGGCCAGCAGTTCTCCGCTGCTATGCGGGAATGGCCGTGTACGCCGTTTCGGAGGCTGGTCTCTCCGAGGGCGGGTTGGTTTTGCGTCGTGAAACTGTCGTCGGGGGTCAGACTCAGGCGTCGGACGGCGATCGTAGGGATGCTTCCTTCGCAGCCTGCTGTTCACGCCACTCGCGGAAATTCACCGTTTCGCCGTTTCGTTCGCAGGTGGGCGACGCAAGTTCGACGAAGAGGGGAGCGAGGGCTTCAGGCGGCGGCAGCGTTGCCGCATCTTCGCCCGGGAACGCCTTGGCGCGCATGTGTGTGCGCGTTGCGCCGGGGTTGATGAGGTTCGCCTTGACGGGGGTATTCACAAGCTCGGCGGCCCAGGTTTTGACGAGGGCTTCGAGGCCTGCTTTGGATGCCGCGTAGGCGCCCCAGTAGGCATATTTGCCGCTCGCTGCGCCCGACGTCACAAAGATGGCTCTGCCGGCGTCGGAGCGCTTCAGAAGCGGGTCGAGCGTGCGTATCAGCCGCCAGTTGGCAATGAGGTTGATGTCGATCGTCGAGACGAAGCCATCGTCGGTCGTATGACCGAGCGGGGAGAGGGGGCCAAGAATGCCGGCGTTGGCCACAAGGATATCGAGACGCTGCCAGCGCTGAAAGATCGTCGGGCCGACCTGGTCGACACGGTCGCCCTTTTTCAGATCGAGCTGGAGGAGGGTCGCGGCGCCGCCGATCGCTTGAATCTCGTCATCGAGGGATTCGAGCGCTCCGACGGAGCGGGCAGCAATGATGACGTGCGCGCCGGCTTTCGCGAGGCCCAGCGCGACAGCACGGCCAATTCCGCGCGATGCGCCCGTCAAAAGAGCTATGCGACCCGAAAGAGGGCTGTCGGTCATGTGTCACTTATGAATTCTAAGAAGCGGCCGGTCAGAGGCCTGGGTCAGCCCACTTCGGCCAAGAGGGAAAGCTGCCGGGGTACCGCCTCGCCGCCGTAATCGGTCAGGTTCGTCGGGTAGTCGCCGGTGAAGCAGTGGTCGGTGAACTGCGGCGAGCGGTCGTCGCGATGATCGAGGCCGATGGCGCGGTAGATGCCGTCGACCGAGAGGAACGCCAAGCTGTCGGCTCCCATAAATTCCCGCATTTCCTCGAGTGTCATGTTGGCCGCGAGCAGATCCTTTTTGCTCGGTGTGTCGATGCCGTAGAAATCGGGGTGTGTGATCGGGGGCGAGGAAATACGCATATGGACTTCGGCGGCGCCCGCATCGCGGATCAGCTGCACGATCTTTTTCGATGTCGTGCCGCGGACGACGCTGTCATCGATCAGGACGACGCGGTTGTTGCGGATCACTCCGGAATTCGCGGAATGCTTCAGCTTTACGCCGAGCTGGCGGATGCGCTGCTCCGGTTCGATGAAGGTCCGGCCGACATAGTGGTTACGGATGATGCCGAGTTCGAACGGAATGCCGCTCTGCTGGCTGAAGCCGATTGCGGCGGGTACGCCTGAGTCAGGAATAGGGACGATGACATCGGCCCCGATCGGCGCTTCGCGGGCCAATTCGATGCCCATCCGCTTGCGAATATCATAAACGGTCTGGCCGCCAACGTGAGAATCCGGTCGCGCGAAGTAGATGTATTCGAAGATGCACGGCCGCGCCGGGCGGATTGGAAAGGGGCGGTGGCTTTCGAGACCTTCGTCAGTGATGACGACGACCTCGCCGTTGTCGACCTCGCGCAAAAATTCGGCGCCGACCATGTCGAGTGCGCAAGTCTCGGAAGCGAGAACGTAGGAGGTGCCGAGACGGCCGATGACCAGGGGGCGGATGCCGATCGGATCGCGTACGCCGATCATCATATCGTTGGTCAGGCAAACGAGGGCGTAAGAGCCTTCGATCTGCCGGATTGCGTCGACCAGGCGTTCGACGATACGGCGCTTCTTCGAGCGGGACAGGAGATGGAGGATGACTTCGGTGTCGGATGTCGACTGGCAGATGGCGCCGGAGGAGATGAGCTCGCGCCGTAGCGTCAGAGCGTTCGTCAGGTTGCCGTTATGGGCTACGGCAAAGCCGCCGGTATCAATATCTGCGAAGAGTGGCTGAACGTTTCGGATGAGGGCTTCGCCCGTCGTCGAGTATCGATCGTGCCCTATGGCCATCCGGCCTTTGAGGCGGGCGAGTACGTCTGGCTTGGAGAAGTTATCACCGACGAGGCCCATGCGGCGCTCGGAGTGAAAGTTGCGGCCGTCGTAGGAGCAGATGCCTGCTGCTTCCTGGCCGCGGTGCTGGAGTGCGTGGAGGCCCAGCGCGGTTATGGCTGCGGCATCGGGATGGTCGAATATTCCGAAGACGCCGCATTCTTCCCGCAGGCGATCATCGCCATAGCGGGTAAAGGTCAGACCGTCGATTGTGGTCACGCCGCCTTGTTGTGCCATAGGCACCCTCCCGCGATTGAGCTGGCCTGCTTCGCCCGATACGCCGGTTAACCTTCGAACCATCCGCTATGTTCGACGCCGGTCGTCACGCGACGGTCATATAGTACCGCTTGCCGCCAATGACCAGCGCGACTGAACGACCCTTTTGTTCATTAAAGCCTTGTTGTCCAGGCTGTTCGTTCGGCGAAGGCGGAGGCGGCGTCGTCGAAGGCTGTGGAATAACCTGCAGGAGCACGTTCCGGATCGCTTCGCCCGTCGATTTCACGTAGTCGCGAAAATAGGCGTCGCGAACCAGGGGATGCTGCTTTTCCTTGTCCGGCGAGATGAATGCCTCATACGCCATATAAGGGATAACGAAGAGCAGGAACCCGCGGAGCACGCCGAAGACGAAGCCGAGAACCCGGTCGATCATGCCGACCTGCGAGTCGAGAATYGCATCTGAGATGCGGGCCGTGATCAGGTGCACGATGATCAATACGATCAATGCAACCACGACCGCCACAGCCACTGTCGCAATTTGAGGCGGAAGGCTTGTTTGTGCCGCGATATCCGCGGTCATTTCCTTCTTGGTCGCGAAGATCCAATAGCCGACGCCGGCTGCGGCAATCCACGACACGATGGAAAGAAGTTCGCGGGCGAACCCCCGGTACATCGCTAGAAGACCGGAAATGAACGCAACGGCGATCAACGCCAGGTCCAAGTAGGTGAACGGACCGATCATGGCCGGAATCCCTCTCTGATCGACAGCTCCCCGAGCGTCAGACTCGCTCGGAAATTCAGTCGCATGGCGTCATTGCCTCTGCAAGCGACTTGAGATGCGAGATGCGAGAAAGCGACAACTTCATCCCCTGAACATCGATCTCGCCACTTTCGGGCAGAAATGCGCGTCCAAACCCGAGTTTTGAGGCTTCTTTCAGCCGCGAGGTCATCATGGTGGCGGCGCGGACGGCTCCGGATAGGGAAACTTCGCCGAAATACACGGCGTCGCGAGGGAGGATGACGCCCGAAAGCGACGACAGAAGCGCCGCAGCCGCCGCCAAATCCGCTGCGGGCTCGGTTATTTTGAGGCCCCCGGCGACGTTCAGATAGACGTCGTGGCTGCTGAACGAGACGCCGCAGCGGGCATCGAGCACGGCCAGCAGCATCGCAAGCCGGTTGCTGTCCCACCCGACAACGGCCCGGCGTGGCGTCCCGAGCCCTGACGGCGCGACGAGCGCCTGAATTTCGACGAGCAGGGGGCGCGTACCTTCGACGCCTGCAAAGATCGAGGCGCCGGGGCTGCGGCTGTCGCGGTCGCCCAGGAAGAGTTCGGACGGGTTGGCGACTTCCTGCAGGCCGCCGCTAACCATCTCGAAGACGCCGATTTCGTCGCTCGGCCCGAAGCGGTTTTTGACGGCGCGAAGGATACGATAGGTTAGGCCACGATCACCTTCGAAGTACAACACGGTGTCGACCATGTGCTCGATGACCTTTGGACCGGCGATCTGGCCATCCTTGGTGACATGGCCGACGAGGAGGAGGGCGGCGCCCGCCATCTTCGCATAGCGGATGAGGGAGAGAGCCGCGGCGCGCACCTGGCTCACCGTGCCCGGCGCCGCGTCGAGCGTGTCCGCCCAGAGCGTCTGAATCGAATCGATGATGATGAGATCGGGCGGCCGGTCCTCTCCGAGCGTCGCCAGGATGTTCGAGAGATTGGTTTCGGATGCGAGCCCGACTTGAGCGTCGGCAAGACCCAATCGCCCAGCGCGCAGGCGGACCTGCGCGACGGCTTCTTCGCCGGAGAAATAGACCGCGCGTCCGCCACGCCGCGCCACGTGGGCTGCGACCTGAAGCAACAGCGTCGACTTTCCTATTCCCGGTTCGCCACCGATCAGGATCGCGGACCCCGGCACCACGCCACCGCCGGTCACGCGATCGAGCTCGGCGATCCCGGTCGAGAAGCGCGGTGCTTCCTCAGCGTCGCCCTTGAGCGTTTCGAGCTTGACGACGCGTCCCTTGCTTTGTCGCGTGACGCCAGCTCCGGGCGGCGGCCCGGCGTCCGTCTCTTCGATGAGCGCGTTCCACTCGCCGCAAGCGGTGCATTTGCCCGCCCAGCGCGTGGAGGTCGCTCCGCAGGACTGGCAGACGTAAAGCGACGATCGAGAGGCTTTTGCCATGTTGCTATGGGTTGTCGTCGAGGTAGAGACGCGTGAAGCGATGCCCGAGCCGCGTCAGGATCTCATAGCCGATGGTGCCTGCCGCGAAGCCCGCGTCTTCTATCGTCAGCCCTTCGGCGACGAGCTTGGCAAATTCGCCGGGCATTGCGGCGCCTTCGGGTAGATCGGTGACGTCGACGGTGATGAGGTCCATCGAAACGCGCCCGACAATGGGTGCGAGATGGCCGCTGATGAGAACGTGGCCGCCGGGACGGCCGTCGGGAGCGCTGGCACTACGCGGTATCCCGTCGGCGTAACCGGCAGCGATGGTCGCAATCCGGCTCGCGCGTCTCGCGCGCCATGTCGCCGAGTATCCGACGGTCTCGCCAGGAACGACATCGGCGACGGCGAGGATGCGGGCGGCCACCGTCACCGCCGACTTTACTGGTGCCGGCGAGCTTTGCGATGCCTGTCCGCCGTAGAGCGCGTAACCGGGCCTCACGAGATCGAAATGAAAGTCGGGCCCGAGCATCAGTCCGTCGGATGCCGCGAGACTTCGCGGAACGCCGGGGAACAGCGCCGAGAGCGTTTCGAACGCCAGAAGCTGGTCGCGATTTTTTGGATCGCGCGGATTGTCGGCGGAGGCGAGATGGCTCATCACGAGCTTGAGTTCGACGCCCGACATCATGGTGGGTTCGGCTGCAAGACGACGAACGTCGCGCAGAGGGAGCCCGAGCCGGTTGAGGCCAGTGTCGATGTGGAGGGCTGCAGGCAATTTCGCGCCGCGTCCCCGGCTCAATGCGGACCACGCGACGACGTCATCGAGGGTCGACAGGACCGGCGTTACTGCGAGCCGGTCGAAAGCCGCAGCGGAATTTCCGACGAGGCCGTCCAAAGCAAAGATGCAGGCTTGTGGCGCTATCTTGCGCGCGAGTTCGGCTTCTTCGGGCGTCGCAATGAAAAAGGCGCCGCAACCCGCTCGCGCCAGCGCAGCGATGACGCGCTCGGCTCCGAGGCCATAGGCATCGGCTTTCACGACGGCTGCGCACTGGGCCGGCGCGACCTTGTTTGCAAGCGCCCGCCAGTTCGTCACGATTTGCGCGAGATCAACCGTGATCGTACCGGTGGCGCTGGCTAGGCTTTCCGGCATGCGCATATTGACCGTCATCTCGCCGTTTCCACCCGATCACTTAACGCTCGGGCACCATATAGTCCCGAGCCAAATTGCCAAAGCGCGTGTATTGGCCTTCGAAGGCCAATTCGACCGTGCCGACGGGACCGTGACGCTGCTTGCCGATAATGACTTCAGCCTTGCCCGATACCAGGCTCATCTTGGTCATCCAATCGGCAAATTCGGGCGTTCCTTCGGCAGGCTTCGTGCGCTCGACGTAATATTCTTCGCGGAAGACGAACATGACGACGTCGGCGTCCTGCTCGATCGAGCCCGATTCACGGAGATCGGAAAGCTGAGGGCGTTTGTCTTCGCGTTGCTCCACCTGACGAGAAAGCTGCGAGAGCGCGATGATCGGTACGGCCAGTTCTTTCGCGAGCGCCTTGAGACCCGTCGTGATTTCGGTGATTTCCTGCACGCGGTTGGCGCTGCTGCTCGCTTTCGATCCGGCGAGCAGCTGGAGGTAGTCGACCACGAGAAGATCGAGGCCGTGCTGGCGCTTCAGTTTTCGCGCTCGCGCTGAAAGCTGCGCGATCGTGATGCCGCCCGTCTGATCGATGTAAAGCGGGATGCGCGACATCTCGGAGGCGACTTCGGAGAGCTTACGGAATTCGTTCTCATCGATCATGCCGCGGCGGATCTTTTCCGAGCTGATTTCTGCTTGCTCGGCGAGGATACGCGTTGCGAGCTGCTCGGACGACATTTCGAGCGAGAAGAAGCCGACGATGCCACCATCGGCTGTCTTGTTCGACCCATCCGGTTGGCGCTCGGCCCGGTAAGCCTTGGCGACGTTGTAGGCGATGTTCGTGACGAGCGCGGTCTTACCCATCGACGGACGGCCCGCGAGGATGATGAGATCCGACCGCTGCAATCCGCCGAGCTTGTTGTCGAGATCGGAGAGGCCGGTCGATGCGCCCGATAGATGACCTGCGCGCTGGAACGCACTGTTCGCCATCTCGACGGCGGTGATCAGCGCGGATTTGAACGACTCGAATCCCTTGCCGTACTTGTTCTGCTCGGCGAGCGAGTAGAGGCGGCTTTCCGCTTCCTCGATCTGTGACCGGGGCGGGTGGTCGACGGCGCTGTCGTAGGCGGTGTTGACCAGATCTTCGCCGATGATGATCAACGACCGGCGCGTCGAGAGATCGTAGACTGTGCGGCCGTACTCGGCGGCATTGATGATCGTCGTTGCGTTGGCTGCGAGACGGCCGAGGTATTGCGGCACCGTCATGTTCGCGTCGATCGGTTCGACGTTCTCGAAGAATGTTTTGACGGTGATCGGCGTCGCCGTCTTGCCGGCGTGAATGAGCGTCGCCAACGTTTCGTAGATTCGCCCATGCAGCGGATCGAAGAAATGTTCGGGAGACAGAAAGCCGGAAACGCGGTCGAGCGCCTCGTTGTTGACGAGGATCGCACCGAGGAGCGCCTGTTCGGCTTCGAGATTGTGAGGCGGTTGACGGAAGGTCAGCGCCTCGTCCGCCGACGACGCTTGCTTCAGCTTCTCGGTGTTGAGGAATGCGGGATTTGCCATGCGGGGAGGCTTAGCAGATTCCGCGTCGCATTCGCGGCCTGGGGACATGCAACCCGTAAAGCATCCCCGTTATCAACATGGCGCTCGGGAAGTGCTTGGCCGTGGGATTCGCGCCACGACCAAGCAACCCAGTGTTTATGCGTCTGCGCTCAGACTGATTCGTCGTCCGGACCAGCGCCGCCTTCGAATGCCGAGTCGGGATTGAAGGTTTCGAGCTCGAGCGCTTCTTCCTTCACGATCGCAACGTTTTCGCCACGGGCCTGCTTGTCGGCTTCGTCCTGCGAACGAGCGATGTTCAGATTGATCGAGGCGACGACTTCCGGATGCAGCTGAACTCTGGCGGGCGTCACGCCGAGCGCCTTGATCGGCTTGTCGAGAACGACCTGGTTACGGTCGACGGTGAAGCCGCCTTCGGTGATCACGGTCGCGATGTCGCGCGTCGAGACCGAACCGTAGAGCTGGCCCGTATCGCCGGCCGCGCGGATGAGCACGAACGTCTGGCCCTGCAGCTTGGCCGATACGGCTTCGGCTTCCGATTTGTGTGCGAGGTTATCGGCTTCGAGCTGTGCGCGGCGGCCGTCGAATACCTTCTTGTTGTCCTCAGTAGCGCGGAGCGCCTTCTTCTGGGGCAGCAAGTAGTTGCGAGCGTAGCCGTTCTTGACGTTGACGATGTCGCCCATCTGGCCGAGGCGGCCGATACGCTGGAGGAGAATGACTTGCATAGTTTGAAGCTCCTGTTGGATGCGTTGAATCAAATTGTCAGGTGGATGGTGTTTCAGGGGGCCGGCCGGCCGTTCGGTAGTGAAAGACGGTTTCCGCCAAGCCCGTGACTGCGAGGAGCAGACCGATGTAGGGGAGGAACACAAGGCCGGTGTAGAGAGCGGTTAGGATGAATGTCCGCCATGGCGAGCCGCGCGTCAGTGAATGAACGACTGCCAGGCCGACGAGAGCAAATGCGAACGTGAAAGGGGCTGCGACCGCCCCAGCGAAAAGTCCCGCGATCCCATCGACGAACGACAGTGCGATCGCGATCAGCAGCACGAACACCGCGCTCGCCGGCATCGTGAATGCCGCAAGATCCGGCCATGGACGTTGAAGGCGCCCCGAGGCGACCGTAATCCGTCCGGCGATCCACAGATTGAGCAGGATCGTTCCCATGGAGAGAAGACCCAGCGCCCAAGGCAACGATGACAGCGTCGAGCGCGTGATGGAATCGATCTCGCTCGGACCGATCGCGGGAGCGCCCGGCACCTGCGAGAGCTCGGTCTTGACGAAACTCTCGACGACGGTGCGCAACAACTTCGTCAGCGTCTCGACGTCGCCGCCCATCAGCATCAGCGCGAGCATCGCAAAGACAGCCGAGAAAATCGCGGCGGCAACGACAACGCGGCCGATCGGATACCATTGGCGTTCGTCTCCCTCTGTGCGGCTGAGGAGTGCGAGACGCGTGCAGACGACTGCAGGAGCCGCCGTGCTGATGGCGTAGACGAGGGCTGCGAGCGGATTGGCGATCAACAATACGATAGCGGTCGCGGTGATCGCAGCGATGCCGGCCGCAGCAGCGCCGAGGCCCAGCCCCGCCAGATAGATCGGGAGCGGCGTCAGCAGAAAGAGAATGATGCGGAGCAGGAAAGCGCCGGTCGTCGCAGACGCGAAGACCACCGCCGAGATCAATCCGGCGGCGAGGGCGAGTATGAAAGCTTTCGACTGCATTCGTTTGCTGTCCCGCGATCTGTGCGGTTAGAGCCAGATCCGGTTCCCCGTTCCGACCCAACGTATTGAAAGAAAGAGAGGCGGAGCGACAAGGGGCCGCTCCGCCTTCGGTATTACTTGATCACGTAAGGCAGCAGGCCGAGGAAGCGAGCGCGCTTGATGGCGCGTGCCAGCTCGCGCTGCTTCTTCGCCGAGACAGCCGTGATGCGGCTCGGAACGATCTTGCCGCGCTCGGAGATATAACGGCCGAGCGTACGGACGTCCTTGTAATCGATCTTCGGTGCGCCGGCGCCCGAGAACGGGCAGGTCTTGCGGCGACGTTGGAACGGACGGCGGGCTCCGCCGCCTGAAGAGGCGATTTCAGCCATTGGTTAGCCCTCCGAGCCAGGTGTGGAATCACGACGGGGTGCGGGCGCGCGGGGCGCTTCGCCTTCACGCGGGGGACGGGGACCGCGGTCGCCGTCACGCGGTGGGCCGCCGCCTTCACGGGGAGGACGCGACCGGAATGTGGAGCCGCCTTCGCGACCGCCGCCACCGAATCCGCGATCACCGCGGGGCGGGCCGCCACGGCCGCCACCGGGGCCGCCGAAGCCACGATCGCGATCACCGCGCTCGTCGCGATCCTGCTTGCGCATCTGGATGCTCGGCTCGGTCTCGAGTTCTTCGACGCGGACGGTCATGAAACGCATGACGTCCGTGTTAATGCCCATGCGCCGCTCCATTTCAGCGACGGCTGCAGGCGGGGAATCGATGTTGAAGAAGGCGTAGTGCGCCTTGCGGTTCTTCTTGATCTTGAACGCGAGGTTCTTCAGACCCCAGTATTCCTGCTTGGTGATCTTGCCCTGGCCCTCTTCGATGATGCCCTGGAATTCCTTCATGAGGGCTTCAACTTGGGCCTGGGTAATGTCCTGGCGCGCCAGGAATGTATGCTCATAGAGCGGCATACGGTTGGCCTTTCGGTTTGAGTTTCAACGTCTTTCGACGTCAGCTTTTCCGCCGGCGCAAAGCCCCAAAAGGCCGAGAAAGGCCAATCTGGTACCAAATAGGAGAAGACACTGGGGGACAGCGCGCGAAGCGCCCCTCGGGCTCGACCGGCCATTCAGCTGGTACAACCTAAGCCCCCGTTCAGCCTCCTGCCGACGGGAAAGCGGGCTTATACAGGAATTTGGGCAGAGGGCAACCCGGTCAGCGCCCCGCCACGAATGTCTATTTCTGCTCAATAGCCGCGTAACTGTCACCCGCCAAGCGCTGGAATCATGGCCTAGATGCGGTGCCGGGGGACGGTCCCGGCGCGTGAAGGGAGACGAGAAGACATGAAGTTTGCAGCCTATACCGAGGAAACGATCTGGGCGGTCGAGGACGACGAGGCGACCGCCAAAAGCGAAGGCGAGGCGTCGATGCAGGAAAACGGGGGATCGGATGTCGCAGCCCTCAAGGTCGCGCCAATCGATGATGACCTCGTGGAAGCCCTGGCCCAGGCCGAAGCGTCGGGCACCGACGTTCTCTTCGACCTGATCGACGGAGAGCTTTGCGAAGTCGAAACCGTCGAAGGCTGATCGGAGCCACTCTGCAATCCGCCTTCACATGGGCGCCGCGGTCTCGCGGCGCTTTTTTTCGGCGAGGGGAGAGCACCGGCGCCGAGCCTTGCCTTGGGCTCGCAGGCCGCCCATTTCCTGGCTCAGGATAATTTGGGAGCTTTACCCGTGATGGACGAGCCTCGCACGACAGCTGTTACGCCTTCGCCGATCGATAAAGGCGTCAGAATTGGTCACGTCCATCTCAAGGTCGCAGATCTCCAGCGGGCGCTTGATTTCTACTGCGGCGTGCTCGGCTTCGAGCTGACGCAGCGTTTAGGCAACCAGGCGGCTTTCATTTCAGCGGGCGGATATCATCATCACATCGGGCTCAATACCTGGGAAAGCCGAGGGGGCAGCGCGCCTCCTCGGGGTACGACCGGTCTCTATCATGTCGCCATTCTTTACCCGACGAGGGGAGCGCTCGCCGATGCGTTGCGACGGCTGATCTCGGCTGGCGTACGGCTTACCGGCGCCAGCGATCATGGCGTGAGCCAGGCCCTCTACCTCGATGATCCGGACGGGAATGGGGTGGAACTCTATTGGGACCGCCCGGAATCCGAGTGGCCGCGCGACGCCGCCGGGAATATCGCGATGTTCACCCGCGCCCTGGACCTGGACGATTTGCTGCGTGAGCCTGTCCCCGCGAAATAGCCCTCTGTTTTGTTTGCGCCCGGCGACTCCCCAAGAGGGGAGCCGGCCGCCGGGCGAAGACGTGCGTCTCTTGACACCGGGATGGCTCAGGTGGACTAAGGCCGCCAAATCTCGCCGTGGGGGTGCTTCCCGGCAATCCAGCACAAGGTATTTTTCCAAACGATGGCACGCGCATTCGTTTTTCCAGGGCAGGGCAGCCAGGACGTCGGCATGGGCAAGGCGCTGGCGGATGCTTTTCCGTCGGCGCGCGCCGTATTCGATGAGGTCGACGACGCGCTGGGTGAAAAGCTGTCGACGATCATCTGGGAGGGGCCGAAAGAAACCCTCACGCTGACTGAGAACGCTCAGCCGGCCTTGATGGCCGTCTCGGTCGCGGTCATGCGGGTTCTCGAGAAGGAGCGCGGCTTTTCTCTCGCAGACAACGTGAAGTTCGTCGCCGGGCATTCGCTCGGGGAATATTCGGCGCTCGCAGCTGCCGGAGCGTTCTCGCTGGCAGACGCGGCGCGGCTCCTCCGCCTCCGCGGGCTCGCCATGCAGAAGGCCGTTCCGGTCGGCGTGGGCGCGATGGCGGCACTGCTCGGCGTCGGGGTCGATGTGGCCGAGAAAGTTGCGGCCGAGGCCGCACAGGGCGACGTTTGCCAGGTCGCGAACGACAACGAGCCGACACAGGTCGTGCTCTCCGGCCACAAGACGGCGATCGATCGCGTGATGGAAATTGGGAAGGCGTTCGGCGTTCGGCGCGCGGTGCCTCTTCCGGTGTCTGCGCCCTTCCATTGCAAGCTTATGCAACCTGCAGCCGACGCGATGGCCGAAGCCTTGGCATCGGTTACAGTTCGCGCTCCTGCGGTGCCTGTCGTTGCAAACGTTCTGGCGCAGCCCATTTCCGACCCGGACGACATCAAAAAGCGCCTCGTCGAGCAGGTTACGGGCACGGTTCGCTGGCGCGAATGCGTCGCTGCGATGGCTGCGGCCGGGGTGACGGATTTCTACGAGATCGGCTCAGGCAAGGTTCTGGCCGGGCTCGTCAAGCGCACAGCGCCTAGTGCCAACGCGATGAGCGTTGGGACACCGGCCGATATCGATGCGGCGATCGCCGCACTCACTCAATAAGGAGATCTGAATGTTCGATTTGACCGGCAAGACTGCGCTCGTCACGGGCGCCACCGGCGGACTAGGCGCGGAGATCGCGCGAGTGCTGCATAAGGCGGGCGCTTCCGTCGCGATTTCCGGACGCAAGGTCGAGGCACTCGACGCTTTGGCGAAAGAACTCGGTGACCGGGTACACGTCGTTCCGTGCGACCTCGCCGATCGTGCAAGCGTCGGGAAGCTGGTCGACGAGGCGGTGAAGGCGCTCGGCGGACGGCTGGATATCCTGGTCAACAATGCCGGTCTCACCAAGGATAATCTCTTCATGGTGATGAAGGACGATCAGTGGGATGACGTCATCGCGGTCAACCTGACCTCGACGTTCATGCTCTGCCGCGCTGCCTCGCGCCACATGATGCGGTCCAAGACCGGGTACGGGCGCATCATCAACATCGCATCGGTTTCGGGCGTTTTCGGCAATCCGGGCCAGGGCAACTATGCAGCGTCCAAAGCCGGTATGATCGGCATGACCAAATCGCTCGCACGTGAAGTCGCGTCACGCGGGATCACGGCAAACTGCATCGCGCCCGGCTTTATCAAGACGGCGATGACGGATGTTCTGACTGAAAAGCAGAAGGGCGAGATCGCTCAAATCATTCCTGCGCAACGCTTTGGCGAGCCGCTGGACGTGGCAGCAGGCTGTTTATATCTCGCCTCGAATGAAGGCGGCTATATCACCGGCCAAACGCTCCACATCAACGGCGGCATGGCGATGGTTTGATGCAGCCTTGGGCATTGGTAAACGCCCAGAATGCCTGATTTATTGGCCTTGAGCCGGTCAGGCATTCTGATGCCGAATGGTGCGTCACCACGTACTTTGCATTGGTGCTGAAGTGTGTTAACGACACCACGGTTTTGAGGCGTCGAGATCGCGTCATCGGGACTGTGCGAAGCTGGGGACAACTCAGGGCCGTGCAAGTTAGAGACGATGCCGAGCGTTGAGACTCACGCTACGGCGACTAACGAAAAAAGACTTCTGAACGGGGCGAACCCCTATCCGAACAGGCTAAACTTCCCGTAAGTTGATATCCTGTCATGCGGCTTATAGCGGGTTCTGCAGGGCGAACAGGCGAGCAATAAAAGGCCGCCAAAAATTAGAAAGACACGAGGATTGACGATGAGCGATGTCGCAGAGCGCGTGAAGAAAATTGTCGTAGAGCATCTTGGGGTCGAGGCCGACAAGGTCACCGACAATGCAAGCTTCATCGACGACCTTGGTGCAGACAGCTTGGATACTGTTGAGCTCGTGATGGCATTCGAAGAGGAATTCGGCTGCGAAATTCCGGACGATGCTGCCGAGCACATCCTGACGGTCGGCGACGCCGTCAAGTTTCTCGAAAAGAACGCAAGCGCCGCTTAAAAAGCGCCGCCGTTCCTTTTCGTCCTTGGCGCAATTGCGTCTACCGGGCAGAATTAAGAGGGGGCTGGGCAACCGGCCCCCTCTACGCGCCCAGCGCCGATCGCAATCAATGCAACGGGAAATAAGAAAAAATCGATGCGCCGTGTCGTCATTACAGGAATGGGTCTCGTCACTCCCGTCGGATGCGGTGTCGAGGCCTCATGGTCCAATCTTCTCGCGGGCCAAAGCGGTGCACGGCGTATCGAGGAATTCGAAGTTTCCGACATAACATGTCAGATCGCGAACTTCATTCCGCGGGGCGCTGCGTCAGAGGGCAAGTTCAATCCCGATGATTGGATGGAGCCGAAAGAGCAGCGCAAGGTCGATGATTTCATCATCTATGCGGTCGCTGCTGCCGATCAGGCTATCGCGGATTCCGGTTTGAAGTTCGATACCTCCGACGCGCAGGAGCGCGCTGGGGTTCTCATCGGCTCGGGCATCGGCGGGCTTTCGGGAATTGCGGATACTGCCCTCCTGCTCAAGGAGAAGGGCCCGCGCCGCGTCTCGCCGTTCTTCATTCCGGGACGCCTCATCAATCTCGCCGGCGGCTACGTTTCGATCAAGCATCACTTGCGCGGTCCGAACAACGCGGTGGTGACTGCCTGCGCGACCGGTACGCATGCGATCGGCGACGCTGCGCGGATCATCGCGCTCGACGATGCCGATGTCATGGTGGCTGGCGGAACGGAGAGCCCGATCTGCCGTATCTCGATGGCGGGCTTTGCCGCTTGCCGCGCGCTCTCGACCGGCTTCAACGATGATCCCACAAAGGGTTCGCGGCCGTACGACAAGGACCGCGATGGGTTCGTGATGGGCGAGGGCGCCGGTGTCGTCGTCCTCGAAAGTTACGAGCACGCCAAGGCTCGCGGCGCCAAGATTTACGCCGAGGTTATCGGTTACGGCATGTCAGCGGACGCCTATCACATCACTGCGCCTGCCGAAGACGGCGACGGCGGCTACCGGTGCATGAAGGCCGCGCTTGCGCGAGCAGGCGTCGCACCAAGCGAGATCGACTACGTCAACGCGCACGGCACGTCGACGCCGATGGGCGACGAGATTGAACTCAAAGCTGTTGAACGGCTGTTCGGTAACAGCGCGGGGCGGCTTGCGATGTCGTCGACGAAGTCGGCCATCGGGCATCTGCTCGGGGCAGCTGGCGCGGTCGAGGCGATATTCTCCGTTCTCGCGATCCGCGATAACATCGCTCCTCCGACGCTCAATCTGGATAATCCATCGGTCGAGACGGCGATCGATCTTGTGCCTCACAAGGCACAAAAGCGTGATATCAATATCGCGCTTTCAAATTCGTTCGGCTTCGGCGGGACGAATGCGTCGCTCGTTCTCCGCCGCGTCGCGTGAAAGCTGCGGCGGGTACGGGTTTTTGCCACATTTTACGTTGAGCGTCCCGCGCGGGTGGTGGGGGATGGAGCAGCGCAATTCGAGGCAACAAATCTCGTACGCAGCGCTCTTTCAATGACGGTGCTCGCGGTATCATGAGTCAAAACAGAAAGCGGCCGGACGGGAACAGAACGTCTCGGACTGCTGGAGCTCGAAGCCCCGCCGAACGGTTAGAGCCGGGTCGCGCGCCGGGTCGTCCGCGCGGCGTCCAGGCCCGTGAGCCGTCGCGCGCCATTAGCGGGTTCGTGCGCGTCATCAGCAGCGTCCTGACGGTATCTCTCATCGTGATGGTGCTCGTCGGCGGAACAGCGTTCGCCATTTTCAATCAGTTCGAAAGTCCCGGCCCACTCGATGCGCCGCGCACCGTCGTGATCCCCAAGGGCGAAGGCCGGATCGCGATCGCCGAGCGCCTGGAAAAAGAAGGCGTCATCACCAATCGATGGACCTTCGTCGGCGGCTATCTGCTGCAAGGTTTCCTCGGCGGCCGAAAGACGAGCGAGCTTCGCGCCGGCGAATACGAAATCAAGGAACACGCCTCCATGCGGGAGGTGATCGATACGCTCGCCGAGGGCAAGTCGATCCTCTACAAGGCGACCTTACCTGAAGGCCTGACGAGCGAGCAGATCGTCGAGCGGCTCAAGGCCGAGCCGAACCTCAGCGGCGAGATCACGAGCATTCCCGCCGAAGGCACGCTGCTTCCCGATACTTATTATTTTTCGAAGGGCGCTTCTCGGAACGAGATCCTGGACCGGATGCGGGACGGGATGGAGAAGGTCATGACGGAACTCTGGGAGCAGCGCGATCCCGATCTCCCCGTCAGATCCGTCGAAGAGCTGGTGACGTTCGCCTCGATCGTCGAGAAGGAAACGGGTCGTCAGGACGAGCGCGATCGCGTGGCGGCCGTTTTCTACAATCGGCTGCGGAAGGGGATGCGGCTGCAATCCGATCCAACCATCATTTACGGCATCGTCGGCGGGCAGGGCGTTCTTGGCCGCGGCATCACGAGGGCCGATATCGATACCAAGTCGCCGTATAACACCTACCAGATCAACGGCTTGCCGCCGGGGCCGATCTGCAACCCGGGCAAATCCACGATCGAGGCCGCACTGCATCCGGCGAAAACGTCCGATCTCTATTTCGTCGCCGATGGTACTGGCGGCCATACTTTCTCGGAAACGCTGAAAGATCACAATTCGGCCGTCCAGAAATGGCGGGCGGTCGAGAAGCAGGCGAAAGCCAAGCAGGGGGCAAGCGACACGCCGGATCAGGACACGGGCACGGTTCCGATCCCTCAGGGGCCCGATTACGCGCCGAAGAGCCCAGCCACCACGAAGGGGCAGAAAGCCGCCAAGACCTCAGCTCCGGCGCCCTCAGCCAACGGCGCCGACGACGGGTCGGAAGCTCCGGTTTCTTCGGCGAATACGACGGACGTTCCCTTGCCCGTCCGGAAACCGAAGAAGCAATAGAGCGCACCTGATCACAACTCCTGTTGGCGGGGGCGGCGTGACCCGTTAAGTTGCGCGCCGCTAGCTCACCCCGTCGACGAGACCTTTCCTTATGACAATTTCCAGCATGACGGGATTTGCCCGTGTCGATGGCTCGGCCGATGGCTTGGCGTGGACGTGGGAAGCGCGCAGCGTCAACGGGCGCGGCCTCGACGTTCGGCTGCGCCTGCCGCCGGGCTACGAGGGGCTCGAAGTCGCCGCGCGCGACGCCGTTTCAAAGCGGTTTGCCCGCGGAAGCATTGCGCTCTCCCTCGCGCTCGAACGGCAGCAGGGCAACGGCTCCGTGCGTTTGAACGAACTCGTGCTCGCCGACGTGATGAAGGCCGCCGACCGGGTATCCGCGTTATCGGGTGCGGCGAAGCCCGATGCAGCACAGTTCCTCATGATCAAAGGCGTGCTCGAGACCGCGGATCAAGCGGTCGAGGACAGCGAAGTGCGTGCGGCTCGTGAAAGCGCGGTCTTGCGCAGTCTCGCGGCCACGCTCGATAAGCTTGCCGAAGCGCGGCGCGCCGAGGGCACGCGTCTCGCCGATATCGTTCGCGATCAGCTCGCTCAGATCGAACGTCTGGCGGGAGAGGTGCGTGCATCGCCTTCCCGGTCGCCGGAAGCCATCGTCGCGCGGTTGAAGGATGCGATGGCCCGTCTCTTCGAGACGACAGCCGCACTCGATCAAGACCGGCTCCATCAGGAAGYCATGCTCATGGCGACGCGTGCCGACGTCGAGGAAGAACTGCAACGGCTTGCCGCCCACGTCTCCGGCGCACGCGATATCATCAGCGAACCTGGGGCAGTCGGGCGGAAGCTTGATTTTCTGGCGCAGGAATTCAACCGCGAAGCCAATACGCTTTGCTCGAAAGCGAACGCGGTCGACGTCACCCGGCTCGGCCTGCAGTTGAAGACGGTCATCGACCAGCTTCGCGAACAAGTGCAAAATGTCGAATAGAATGACCAAGAACCCCGCGGACAATTCAATCGATAACGGGGGCATTGCCGGCCCGCACATCGCGCGCCGGGGATTGCTCTACATCGTCTCGTCGCCGTCGGGTGCGGGGAAAACGACGCTTGCCCGACGCGTGCTCGCGGCCGACGACAACATCGAGATGTCGGTTTCCGTTACGACGCGGCAACCGCGTCCCGGCGAAACGGACGGCGTCGACTATCATTTCGTCGACCATGCGACGTTCGAGAGAATGAAAGAGCGAGGCGAGCTGCTCGAATGGGCGCGCGTCTTCGACAACTTTTACGGCACGCCCCATGCGCCGGTCGAAAATGCCATTCGCCAGGGCAGGGACGTTCTGTTCGATATCGATTGGCAGGGCGCACAGCAGCTGTCCGGCAAAATGCCGGGAGACGTCGTGCGGGTGTTCGTTCTCCCGCCGTCGGGCGACGTGCTAGAGGGCCGGCTGAAATCGCGTGCGCAGGATCCGGCCGACGTCGTTGCGAAACGCATGGCGGCGGCGTCTTCCGAGATCAGCCACTGGCCGGAATACGATTACGTGATCGTCAACTCTGAGATCGAGAAGAGCACCGCTGCGGCGCTGTCGATCCTCTCGGCCGAACGATTGAAGCGGGCGCGGCTCTTGGGGCTATCCGACTTCGTTCGCAAATTGCAGTCGGCGCTTTAGTCCTTCGCCGCGCCGGCCTCGTCCAAAATGGCCGCGAGACGGGCGAAGTCCGAAACGGAAAGTTCTTCCGCGCGCTTTTCGGGCGATAGATCGGCGCGCTGGAGAAGAAGCTCAGGAAACGGCGTCAGTTGCTTCAAGCTCGAACGGAGCATCTTGCGGCGTTGACCGAAGGCTGCGCCCGTCACGCGGGCCAGCGTCGCAACGCGGCAGGCGGGTTCGGGCTTTGCCCGCGGGCGAAACTCGACAATAGCTGATGCAACTTTCGGGGCCGGCGTGAAAGCCTCTGGCGGCAGGTTGAGGACGATCTTTGCCTCCGTTCGCCACTGCGCGAGAACGGAAAGCCGGCCGTAGGCCTTCGACTTCGGCGCGGCGACGATGCGTTCGGCAACCTCGCGCTGGAACATCAAAACCATGCGGTCGTACCATGGTGGCCAGGGCTCGGTTTCGAGCCAGTTCACGAGGAGCAGCGAGGCGATGCCGTAGGGAAGGTTTGCCGCGACCGTCACCGGGCCGGCGCCTTCCAGCAGTTTCGGCCAATCGACTTTGAGGGCATCGTCCGCGTGGACGTCCAACCGTCCCGGGAAGCGCGCCGCGATATCGGCAAGCGCTGGGAGACAGCGATCGTCGCGTTCGATTGCGATGACGCGTTTCGCGCCTTCGATCAGAAGTGCGCGGGTCAGTCCGCCGGGTCCGGGGCCGACTTCGACAAACGTGCGCTCGCTCAAATCGCCGGCGAGGCGTGCGATCTTGCGCGTCAGATTGAGGTCGAGCAGAAAATTCTGGCCAAGAGCTTTCTTGGCGCTGAGGCCGTAGCGTTCGATGACATCGCGGAGTGGCGGCAGTCCATCGGGGCCTTCACGGTGAAGGGGCGCGGGGGCTTTCATGGTGCGGTCGCGAGAGATCTGCGTGCGCTCATCTCGCCGGCGAGTTTCAGAGCGGCTTTAAGGCTTGCCGCCGAAGCGAGCCCTTTGCCGGCGATCGCAAATGCCGTGCCGTGATCGGGTGAGGTGCGGACGAACGGCAGGCCGATCGTTGCGTTGACCCCTTCGTCGAATGAGAGCGTCTTGATCGGGATCAATCCTTGATCGTGATACATGGCGAGCGCCGCATCATAGGTCTTTCGCGCCGCGTCGTGAAACATCGTATCGGCGGCGTGGGGGCCCGTCACGTCAAGCCCCTCCGCTTTCAGAGCCTCGACGGCCGGCCGTATGATCTCGGCATCTTCCGAGCCTAGAGCGCTGTCTTCGCCCGCGTGCGGGTTCAGTCCTGCAACGGCGATGCGGGGATTTGAAATGCCGAAGTCGCGTTTGAGCGATGCCGCCATGATGCGTGCGGTTGCAACGATTTTATCGAAAGTCAGAAGGGAAGGCACGTCCTTCAACGCGACGTGGATCGTCAGCGGGACCACGCGCAACTGCGACGAGGCGAGCATCATCACGGGGACGGACGGCGCTCCCGGCCAAAATTCCGCGGCGAGCGCGCCCAGATACTCGGTATGTCCGGGAAACTCGAAGCCTGCGCCGTAGAGCACCGACTTCGCGATCGGGTTCGTAACAACCGCGGAGGCGCGTCCCGCGGCGACATCGGCGACGGCGCGGCGGATAGCGAGGATCGTTGCGGGGCCATTAGTGACACTGGGCGCGCCGGGCCTTGCAGGCTCCGCGAGCGGAATGGGAATGACCGGCAGCGCATCGTCGAAGATCTGCGCCGCGGCCGACGCGTCCGCCACGGGCACGATGATGGCGGGATCGACGCCGGCCGCGCGAGCGACTGCGCGCATCATATCGACGTCAGCGTAGAGTACGAACTTCGGTAATTTATCGGCGAAACGGTCTTTCCAGGCCTGGAGGGCGAGTTCGGGGCCGATGCCGGCGGCGTCGCCCATCGTCAGTGCCATAGGCGGCAGGGTCGCCGGTGTTGTGGGCGTCAGTGTCATGTGGCGTGTACCAGGTTCGCGCGCGTCCCCTTAGCGGGAGCCGACATTTATCCGGTACTCGATGTGGGCGTCCTCGCGAAGGTCTTTGAGATAGCGTTTGGCCATCAGCTCGAACTCTTTCTGCTTGAGTTCGCCCTCGGCCTGGGTGCGCTTTTCGTCCACCGCCTTCACCACGGTCCGTCCGCAAACGACCCAAAGCTCGATCGCCCCATCGTTTACGGTCGGCGGCAGCATCTCGCCGTCGGCGGCGTTGACGAGAAGTGTGCGGGTCGGTTCTGAAATGGCGGATGGCCGGCGTTTCCCAAGATCCTCGAACGTGGCACCAGGGACGCCGGTTGCCGCGGCCGCCGTCGTCTGGCAGCCGGTGAACTTCGAGCGCAGCCTATCAGCTTCCTGAATGCGCGCGGCGACGCCCTTTTCGTCGATCTTGACCGGCATCGATATCCGGACGCGCTGCACCTGCAGTTCGACGTCGTCGTTGCCGGCGACGGAGGTGGCCGCGACGAGCTTATCGACATCTCTGTTGGTGATATTGATCAACGGGCCAAAGCGGCGGCGCACGACTTCATTCCACGAGAGGGTGGCCCGGATGCGGGTCTTGATCGGGTCGAGGCTGCCGCCCATTTGCTTGGCGAATTGGTCGACTGTCATTTTATTTCGTTCTGCAATGCCGGAAACGATCCGGTCGATCTCGGCATCTTCGATTGCGACGCTCTGCTTTTTCGCTTCCTGCATCTTCAGCCGGTCATCGATGAGCTCTTCCAGGGCCTGCTTCTTCATGGCGGGCATAGCTGAATTCCTGGCGCTTTCGAACGCCTGCTTCTGCAGGCTCATGCCAAATTCTTTTTTGCGGCGCTCGAAAATTGCAATGATCTCTTCCCGCGATTTTCCCTCGTTCGCCTTGACCGTTTCCTGAAGCAACGCCTTGAGCCGCTCGGACGTCTTCGGATTTTTGATGATGGCTTCGAAGTTGGCTTTGGCCTGGTTCTGAATAGTCGAGCCGCTCAGCATCATCCCGCGTTGCTCGAGTTCGTAGCCGGTGATCGGCTCGTCGTTCACGAGAGCGGCGATCGCGCGCTGGTCGCTCGAGGGGGGCGCAGAATCCCGGCCGGCCGACTCTCTGGCACCTGCCGTTGGTGAATTCTTCTTCTGATTTTTGCCTTTGCCCTGCGTATCGGTAGACGCTCCGGTGGCCGTGTCACCGACCGCCGGCTTCGGCAGTGACGACGTGCCGTCACCGGTTACCGCAACCGTGCCGCCCTGAGCCGCGACGGCGAACGAAAAGGCGACGCTCGCGAGACCTGCGAGACCTGCGCGGCCGCATCGCCCAGCTAGCGAGGGAAATTGAGCGGTAATGGTCCGTGGCGAGGGCATGCTTTTACGACTTCCATAGGTCCGAATCGGCGCGGACGTCAGGATACCGCAGCCACGCCCGATACCCCGGCCTTATCCACATCAAGAGTGGCCAAAATCCGGTCTCCGTTGGGGACAGGAATGGACGCGGGCAGCCGGGATCAGTTCGTACGCTGGTCGCCGCCCATGTTGAAGTCGAGGTTGCCGGTCGTCGCCGCAAAATCTCCGAGATGCTTAAATTCGAACCGCAGCATGACCGTCTGGTCGGGCTCGATCGAGAGATCGGAGTAGTTAGACTGGATATAGGAGGCAGTCAGCACGAAGCATTCGTCGGCGTACTTAACGCTCACGCTATCGTAGCGGAAATTGCCGGTCTCGAGATCGTAGCGCGTCGAGCCACCGAGGCTCCAACGGTTGGTCAGCTGCAAGGTCGCCGAGCCCAGGATTTCCTCGAGGCGCGTCGGAACGGCGATCACGTCGGGATCATCCGGGTTCGTGAACAAGGCCGCGGCGTCATATGAATAGCCGGTCTGCACCGACAACGGCCCGTATTTGGCGACTGCGGCAAGATCCTGGCGTCTCAAAGCGAACGTGGATTGGTCAAACCGGCTCTGCGAAATAATCCGGAAATCGGCGATGGGGGCGAAATAGGCGCCGAGAACATAGTCGGAGTTCCGCGTCTGAAGGCCGTTAGCGGGGTTAAAGGTGAAGTTGCCGTCGTCGGTCCGGCCCGGGAATAAATAGGCGTTCTCGCCAGACAGCTGATAGCTCTGGCCCGCCAGGAACCGCGCATAGCCACCGTCGTTGGACTGGAAAGTGTACTGCAGACCGGCGTTGACGCGCGTACCCGTTTCGATGCGGTCGTAGCCCGAAAACTTCGAGGTCGCGAACAGGTTGGTGTCGTCGAAAACGAGGCTCTGGGCATCTTCGTTGGGCAGCCGGCGTTGCGGAAGGCTTTCCTGGTGCACGACGACTTGCCCGATGGGTTCGATGATGTGCGATCCGCCCGCGTTGTTTGCGACCCAGGGATAGGACACCAGGACACCGCCGTCGACGACGCCGCGCGTGACCGTGGAGGAGAATTGTTCGGACGATACAACCTCGGTGCCTGCCGCGTTGAGCACGACCGATTGAGGATTCGTAACGTTATCGTAGCCGTAGATATCGCCGCGCACGTCGGCGAACGGCGTGTAGCTGATGCCGATCGCGTCGGTCAGGCGGCGGCGCCATTTGAGCTCGGTGATCACCCGATTGATGTTCTGGTCGGTCTGGCGGCCATTGGTCAGGGGATCAACCGTCGTACCGTCCGCGCGGGTGAAGCTCAGGACGTTGGTATTCCATTTGAGTTCGCCGCCGGCGACGGGGTCGGCGAACACATAATTGTAGTTGATGATCGGGTGCGTGTAGCTTTCGGTTCTCGGCGTGTCGTCCGTCAACAGGCCGCCGAACTGATAAAGCGTCGCGTTGAAGTAGTTCCGGTCGGATTGTCCGGTCAGGTAAACCTGATTGACGCGATCGGTGACGAGAATGCTGTCGAGTTTATAGAAGCGGCGGAACTGATCGTCGCTTTCGACGATCGCATCCCAGCCGAATTTCCACCAGCTCGACAACGAGAACAGGCCGTGCGTCTCGACGCTGCCGCGGAGGCCGTCGAGTTTCTCATTGGGTCCCGGTTCGCCCGGTAGATTTCTGAAATTCTGGTCGATGCCTGCGAGCTTGATGGTGTATTCGCCGTTGGCCAGACGATGGCGCCACTCGCCCTTCAGGAAGAGGCCCTGTTCGCTCATGTAGAGCGGCTCGAACGTAACGTCGTAGTTCGGCGCGAGATTCCAGAAGTAGGGGATGCCGGTGATGTAGCCGAGCGTCGATGAGTGGCCGTAGTCAGGCGTCAAGAACCCGGACTTGCGCTTCACAGACGGGTCGGGGCTCTGGAAATAGGGAAGATACAAGATCGGCTGGCCGTAGATCTGGAAATRGGCGTCCTGGTAGGTGAGGGTCGCTGCTTCCTGATCGTGAATGATGCGCGCGGCGCTGATGCACCAAAGGGGAGGCGTGTTGCCATCGCTTTGGCACGGCGTGAATTTGCCGTTCTCGAATTCGGTGGTGTTGCCTTCGCGGCGAGTCGCGCGGTCGGCTGAGATGTGTGACTTGTCGGCCGAAACGATCGACAGCGCCGACACGAAACCGTCGCGGAAGTCATCGGTCAGCGTGTAGCGGTCGGCGTGGACGATGTTGCCTTGGGGCTCTTTCAGCGTGACGTTGCCGACGGCCGTCAGCGTTCCGCCGCTCTGGTCATAGACGACTTCGTCGGCGGTCAGGATGTAGTTGTTGTAAAAGATTTCGACGTTGCCGCGCGAAATTACGCGATCGCCGGACTTGTCGTAGATCAGCTGGTCGCCCTGCAAGCGCATGGGCTGCGCGCGATCGATATTCGTGTTGACCTTGCCGAAGATAGTGCCCGGCGAATTTGCAGCTCCGAACGACGACTTGTTCTTCTTCGTTTGGCCAAGCGTTCCGCCGGTCGCCGGATCGATACTTTGAGCGTGGGCAAGCGGGGCGTGGCCAAGGCTGGCAACGGTTGCAATGCAGGTGATGGCGAAGGCGCGCAGAAGCACACGAGCGGCCCTGCGCGCCTGGCGGCGGCCGGAACCCTCGCTTAACGGCCCGCAACCCTCTTGCGGTATCCGCCCTTCACGCATCACTCAACCGTCCTCCTGGTGCAACAGCACCGTGGTTGCGATGATTAAAACCAAGGCAACGGGCAACCATGCCGCGGCCCACGCCGGCGCCAAACCTGCGATGCCAATTTGTCTCGCGATTTCCGAGAGCAAGAAGAACCCGACCCCACCGACCATTCCAGTCGTAACCATAGTCTGGATGCCACCTGAGCGGAATGACCGCAATGACACAGTTGCTGCCAAAAGGACCATTGCCACACAGAGCAAAGGGCGAACCAGAAGGGACTCGTACTGCACCCTGAGCCGCTCAGTTGAAAGTTTTGCCTTATCAGCAGCTTCTATCAGCTCCGGCAGATCCCAAAAGGATACCGAGAAAACTGTGCCGAGAGCCTCCTGGACCCGGTCGGGTGTGAGGTAGGTCGAGACGAGGTAGGACGTGAATTTCTCGGGCTGCTGGCCGAGGCGGGAAACCCAGGCATCCGTCAGGTGCCAATAGCCGTCTCTGAGTTCGGCTTGCGTCGCGTCCACCCGCTCGGAGAAATGCCCTTCGCGATCATAAGCAAATATCATGACGCCGGTGAGGGTCAGGCCCCGGTTCGACGCCGCTGCGGCACCCAAAACCGATTCCCCGTCGACGCCGTTCTGCGTGATCCACGAGCCGCCACCTTGGGCGCGCAAGAGATTGGTATCGTTGCCGAAAGCCTTGGCGAACACCTGTTCGGATTTGGCCCGGCCACGGGCGGCAAGCGGGTTGTAGACGGTCACGGCGAAGACGCCGACCATAAGTCCGACCGTCAGCCCAGGAGCCAGAAATTGCCAGACGGACATGCCGCCGGCGCGCATGACGGCGAGTTCGCTTTTGCGGTTGAGATACAGGAGGGCGCTGATCGTGCCGACGAGGACCGCGAAGCCGATCAGAAATTCGACGTAGGCGCTGAGGCGGAGCAGGGCAATTCCGACGAGCGTTCCAACCGGAACGTTGCCGTACTTGCTCGACTGGCGAAGCAACTCGACGAAGTCGATCATGAAGATCAGGAGCGCGCAAACGGCGAGGGTTGATGCAATTGCAACGAAGAACAACCTGGCGATGTAGCGCGAGAGGGTGAAGGAGCGAATCATGGCGCCACCTTCCGGCGCGGCAAGATGAGACGAAGGACCTTTTCAATTGTTCCCGTCATCGCGTCAGCCGCGCGTCCAAAGATCGAGATCCCCGACTTCTGCCGGTCAGAGTTCTTGATGACGATCAACGACAGTACGATGGCGCCTATCGGGACCCCGTAGAGGGCGACGAGCATCGAGGCGTCCCGCGTCACGGCACTGTTCAACGCCAATCCGGCCATTCGGCAGGTGGCGGCGAAAAGGAATGTCAGGACAAGGGTTTGCATTCGGCTCGAGCGGGTGGATCTCGCTTGGCCCACAAAGGCGACGATGAGGAACACAAACGCGATCGGATAAAGTGGGCCGACCAGCCGTTCGTGAATTTCGGCGCGGAACTGGCCGGGGGAATTCTTGAATATTTTCGAGTCCGGGCTCGGGTGCACAAGTTCGTCCCAATACCGCTCTCGGGGCTTTTTTTCGCCCGAGCCGTCGTCCTGGGATTCGAACCGGTCGAGGTCAACGACGTATTTATCGAAAGCCACGATCTGCGGCGGGGCGTCGGCATCCGTCCGCCGGATGATGTGGCCGGTCGACATGACGAGATAGGCCGTTCCGTCTTGCTTCACGATCGATCCGTGCTCGGCGAGGTAGCTCTGGGACTGGGACTTGTCGCGGGTATCGTGCATGACAAGTCCGAGAAGCTCGCCGTCGGCCGAGCGGTCGCGGATATGAAACATCAGGTCGGGTTCGGGGCTGGAAAAGCGCCCGGGTTGGATGACCTGGGTCAGGAGATCACTTCTGACCTGCACCAGATAATCGCTCAAGAGCCGCATGCTCCACGGCTGCGCGAGGTGGCCGACGAACGCGAGAAAGATGCTGACGAGCAAAGCCAGCAGGATCAACGGCCGCGCCACTGTCCAGACTTTGGAACCTGCCGCTGACAGGACGATGAGTTCGCTATCGGTATTCAGGCGATTGAGCGTTTGAAGGGCTGCGATCAAAAACGAAAACGGGGCGATGATCGCCATGAGATTCGGGACGGCGAGGGACGTCATCTTGATGAGCATCCAGGTGTCCTGACCCTGGCTCGTCACGACATTGAACTGGCGCAGCGCCAGCGCAATCCAGACGATGCCGGTCAACGACGCCAGTATGAGCAGAAACGCGCTCGTTGCCTGCCGGAAGACGTATCTCGAGAAAATTCGCATGCGTTAGCCGCTCTCCCCCCTCCGGCCACCCCGCCGAAGCAATCTCCCCATCACCGGCTCCTGTGGGGATACGTCCGGCTCCCATAGCACAGTGGCGGAATTTCGGCTGTTGGCCGTTTCCTGGCCGTTCGGCCGATAGCAAAAATCGTTCTTTCGGCACAGTTGCTTAGATCGTGAAAGCGCCTTGGAGGGAAGGGCGTTTGCAAAGGCTTGCTTGCCACGCCTTCGTGAACGACTAAGTTGTGCCCCTTAACCACCGGTGCTTGCCCCTTCTGTCGCTGCCGTGACAGTGTGGGAAAACCTGCGGATCGGCGTCCGCATCCCGGCACCCTATCTCCATCCCCGGCCTTAAATCCGTGGCCTCGAATCTTTGGTCTCGAATTCCTTGTCTCAAATCCCTCGCCTCAAATCCATGCCCCCCCCCGATCACCTCTTAACCTGGAGTCGCTTTGAAAATGTCCGACCGCCTCGAAGTCACGTTCGCGCCGCTCAACGCCGAGAATGAATCTGTAACTGTCGCATTGGCGGGCGATGGCTTGGTTCTTGGCTCCCGGGCTCGTGAGCTCGAGACGAAATCCGCAAGCGCGCTGAGCAAGGCTGCAGCTGCCGCCGATTTCAAAGGCAAATACAAGTCGACGATCGAGATTCTGGCGCCGGCAAAACTTGGTATCGACAGGCTGATCCTCGGCGGTCTCGGGAAGGCTGCGACGCTCACCGATCTGCAGCTCGTCGATCTCGGCGGCGCGATATTGGGTGCCATTCAAAATCGCAAGACGTCGGCGGCAAGCGTGATCGTCGACGCGGAAGCAGCGGGCAATATCTCCGCCGATGAAGTTGGCGCGCTGATTGCTCAGGGCGCGTTGCTCCGCCACTACAACTTCAAAAAATACCTGACGAAGAAATCCGGGGAAGACGGAGCGGACAAGGACGGCTTGAAGAAGCTCGTCATTCACGTGCCGCATCCCGACAAGGCGAAGGCCGCATTCCAGCCGCTGAAGGCCGTTGCCAACGGCGTCAACGTGGCTCGCGATCTCGTCAATGAGCCCGCAAATATTCTCGGACCGGTCGAACTCGCCGAGAAGACAAAATCCCTCGAAAAGCTCGGTGTCAGCGTCGAGATCCTCGACGTCAAGGACATGGAAAAGCTCGGCATGGGCTCGCTTCTTTGCGTGGGTCAGGGAAGCGTTAGGCCGTCCCGTCTCGCCGTCATGGTTTGGAACGGCGCCAAGGGCAACAAGAAGCAGAAGCCGGTTTGCTTTGTCGGCAAGGGCGTCGTCTTCGATACCGGCGGCATATCGATCAAGCCTGCCGCCGGCATGGAGGACATGAAGGGCGACATGGGTGGCGCGGCTGCCGTGATCGGAACGATGCACGCGCTCGCGGAGCGCAAGGCGAACGTCAACGCCGTCGGCCTGATCGGTTGCGTCGAGAACATGCCGTCCGGCAACGCGGTTCGTCCGGGCGACATCGTGAAGTCCATGTCGGGCCAGACGATCGAAGTGATCAACACCGATGCCGAAGGCCGCCTCGTGCTCGCCGACGTGCTCTGGTACGCGCAGGAACAGTTCAAGCCGAAGGTCGTCATCGATCTCGCGACGCTGACCGGCGCCATCATGGTCGCTCTCGGCAAAGAGTATGCGGGTCTCTTCTCGAACGACGACAAGCTTGCGGACGAGTTGCTGTCGGCATCACGCGCGACCGGCGAAAAAGTCTGGCGCATGCCGCTCGACAAGGCATTCGACAAAATGATGGATTCCAAGAACGCCGACATGAAGAATGCCGGCGGGCGCTGGGCGGGTGCTGCAACCGCCGCAGCCTTCCTGCAGCGGTTCGTGCAGAAGGACACAGCTTGGAGCCACATCGATCTCGCCGGTACCGCGATGGACGGCAGCCGCAACGACACGAACCAGAGCTGGGGTGCCGGCTGGGGCGTGAGGCTGCTGAATGCGTACGTCGCGGAGCATCACGAGAAAGCTGAGAAGTAGGCTTCGGTCCCGCTGGGATCGGCCCTGGGCTGACCTCGGTTGTTAGAAATTGCCGCTTGGTGGATCCGCCGTATCGCGTTGATACATATGGCGGTCCGCCGGCTAGTTTCCATAATATATATTATGCGAAATTGAGAAGGGCTCATCAGGCCGTCATGCCAGCCTGAATCTCTCCGGGTTCTGGCGGATGAAATCGGGCAGCTCGGCGACGCCCACGATATCGGTCTGGTCGGCGACCATCTTCGCGTACTCGCTCGAGCACTCGAAGCTCGGCGTCAATTTGTGTTCCGCGTGCGAGTACGACGCGGCCTTGCGGCGCCATGCTTCCCAATCGCCCAAGCTCGTCATGTGCCAACCGGCATCCGGGACGACGCGCACTGGGGCCCAGATTCCGGTGTTGATCCAATTCCAAGCTCTGGCATGAAGGTGCCCCAGCGCCGTACCTCTGAGCCGCGCCGACGCACAGATCTTAGTCATGCGAAGACGTTGGGCACCTGGAAATTGTCGATACTCGATGAGACGTGGTCCCTTGTCCCAAGGTGGGCTCCTCACCCGGCGGTTGGCGGATCCACGGTAGACCGGCATCTCGAAGATCGTCAGCTCTCCCGGTTTGCGCTCGCTCAGCGCGCGTCGCAACGCCGTGGCGCTCAGGATTTCATCGACGTCCGACACGATGATCAAATCGCTTGCCGTGGCTTTGACTAATCCCTTGCCGATCTGATTGCGCTGGTAGTGCTCTCGCGCCCAATTCGCATCGAGGGGCTTTGTATCCAATCCGTAGCCGTCGCTCGTCTCGGGAAAGTCGACGACGATGGGGATGATCTTGCCGGAATAGCTTCGGAAGCGATCGGCATTCTCGCTGAAATAGAGCGGTTTGGGGGCTCCCTGGAATGTCCGGCGCGCTTCAACGAGCACAAAATAATCCACGAGCGCGTGAAGCTCGTGCAAGCGCACATCGAGCAAATCGAGCTCGTTGAAAAAGCTGAAGCAATCGAAGAGCATCCGATTACTCGTTGTTATCTACGCGATTGAAAAGGACAGGCTCGGATTGAGAGAGCGGGATGTTTTTGAAATGAATGGCTTTGAGAAATGGGCCGTCGATTCGAAAAGCCGACAATGGGCCCGCTGCGCGGCTATCTCCTAACGGAGTAGTTTTCGCGGGACAGGAAAACGCGGAGCGAGCGAGCCATCAATTTCATTCTGGCGGACGAAGGAGTTCCCGCCCCAACTAATCCTCCCGCGGATCATCTCCGCCGTCTCAGATGCTATGGCTCGCGGCGTTCGAGCGTCCGGATTCCTTCCGCGATCAACACGGCGTAGAGCGCTATGACAAAGCCCGACAGCATGTTGACCGAGACGATGGCTCCGATCGCCTGCGCCAGCGCCGGATCGAACACCCAGGACAGCATGCGGACGACGATCTCGTCGAAGCTCTGTTTCAGCAGGAAGAGGAACTCGCTCGCCTGCTCCATCGTCGGCTTCGTGGGAAGATCGAACGCGGCTCGCTTTGCAAGTTCGGTTATGCCGGGCGCCGGCAGGAATGTCAGGCCCGCGGAAAACAACAATCCGAGCGGTGCTGCCAACCGAAAGTAGCCCCAACGCATCGGGCGGGCCTTCAGCCGGTCCATCAGGAACCGCACGGCCTGGACGCCGAGAAAGAGCGAAATTGCGAAAATCACGGCGACGAACTTCAGCCGCTCCTGATCCGTGCCGAGAAATGTCAGAAGCCCGACGACGCCCGCGAGAACGGCCTTCGTTACTGCCTCCAGCGCCCCGACCGTCACGATGACGATCATCGAGCGTCCGGGAGGCCGGTCGAAATAAAACGGGAACTCGTATCTGAGGCGCGCGATCTCGAGTGCCGCGCCGACGCAGAGGGCCAACAGCGCGGTTCCGGCTGCGAAGATCAACGGCGCCGTGAAGCCCGTCCAGGTGACAGCGAAAATTGCCGCCAGCTCCAGCGCCATCATCAGGCCATTGAAGATAATGTGCATCGATCCCCCGCTCCGCCGTCGAGACTAGCAGAGCTATTCCGCTCGGCAACGGGCGTCGCAAACGGGAGACGCCCTGGTCTGGGCGGACCTCAGCGCCGTCAGCTCGTCGCCTTATCGGCTTTGCAAGTTGCATCGCCTGCCCGCGCGAAGTTCGCCTCGAACGGATAGGACCGGCGGAACAGCAGAAGCTCAGGGCCGGTATCGCCGAGAAGGTGCAGCTGGCCGATTTTGCTTTCCTCGTCAGTTCTGTACCAGGCTTCGATCGCATAGGGCGCGGCGCCTTTCGCGAGTTCGAGCTTGCCCTTGAAGGCGCCGTCGCCTTGGCCAGCGTCGATCGCGAGATGGACGGCGACCTCACCACAAGAGTTGTCGTCTTTGATTGCTATCCCGCACCAGCCGTCCTTGCACGCAACGATATCGTACGTCAGGGCGCAGCCATCGTCGCCACAGTCCTGCGCGTCGCCGTTCCGGCCGTAGCCGTAATAGTGACCGGTCCATCTGCCCGCGATGGATACCGGCGCGATTTCTTCGACTTTTGTGGCGGCTTCGTCGCCGGCCGCCGCAGAGCCGCCAAAACCGAAGACGATGATGGTGACCGCGATGACCGATATGGCGACGACAACTCCTGCGGCTGCGAGCGTGACGGCGCCAGCCACTTTGCGCCCCGGCGAATTGTCGAGGCTCGGTCTTCGCGTCGCGATTTTTTCGATCATCGGCTTCCTCATAATTCCCGTTGGAGCGGTCGCGATCGGTTCAGGAACCGGCCTCATCGCGTTGCCCTATGAAATGTTCGTACTCGCCGGTCGCGCGCCGTTTCTTTTTCCGGCGCACATGCTGTCGTCGGCAATGGCGTTGTTGATCGCACCGATCGTCATCGCGTGTCGACATCGGCCCGAGCTTCACAGACCGCTTGGCCGGCTGTTGGGCGTATTTGTGGTGATTGGGGGGCTTACGTCGTTACCTGTCGCCATCATGAGCCATTCTCCGGCGTTGGCGCGGGCCGGATTCTTCGTGCAAGGTCTCGTCTGGCTTTACCTGTTCGGATCAGCCTTCGTCGCGATCCGCCAGCGGAACGTTCGCCGCCACGCGCACCTGATGATGGCGATGGTTGCGGTGACGACGGGCGCCGTCTGGTTCCGCGTGATTACGGGCGCCGCGATTGTACTCCACCTGCCGTTCGACCCCGTCTACGCGCTCGCGGCATGGATCGCCTGGATGGTTCCGTTAGGAATTGTCTTATCCAATCCGCGGTTCATTTCGGCGAGCTTGGCACGATAGCCGGGCGACATAGCCGCAGGACTCCACGGAACTGGCCCTCGTCCATCCTTTCGGGGTCGTCTACTGTCCGCCCGATCCAAAGAGGACGGACATGGCGGCATCAATCAAACCATCGCGCGACATCACCCGGCTGATCGAAATCATGGCGGCGCTCAGGACACCCAAAACGGGCTGCCCTTGGGATCTCGAGCAGACCTTCGAGACGATTGCGCCCTACACGATCGAGGAAGCCTACGAAGTTGCCGATGCGATCGCGCGCAAGGATCTCGTCGATCTCAAGGACGAGCTCGGCGATCTCCTTTTGCAAGTCGTCTATCATTCGCGCATCGCGGAGGAGCAAGGCTCCTTCGCATTCGGCGACGTCGTCGAGTCCTCCACGAAGAAGATGATCCGGCGACATCCTCATGTCTTCGGCGATGGTGCGGCGCGCGATCCGTCTCAAGTCAAATCGACGTGGGAAGAGATCAAGGCGGAAGAACGCGCTGAGAAGGCTGCGGAACGTTTGCGCGTCTTGGCGCCAAGTTCTTCGCGCGGGCATTCGTCCGCAACGCTGGCTGACGTTCCGGTGGGCCTTCCGGCTCTGACACGCGCGATCAAGTTGCAGGACAAAGCCGCGAGGGTCGGTTTCGATTGGCCGAACCTTCAGCCCGTGTTCGAAAAGCTGAAAGAAGAAGTCGCGGAGCTTGAAGAAGCTTTGGTTGCGTCCGGCGACTCTCCTTCGTCGAGCCGGCCGCCGAGCGCGGAAGTGAATCAGGACGCGGTCAAAGAAGAATTCGGCGATATGCTTTTTGTGATGGCGAACATCGCGCGGCATCTGAAGCTGGATCCGGAGGATGCGCTGCGCGGCGCCAACGACAAGTTCGTCCGGCGGTTCGCTCATATCGAAAAGGCGCTCGCCGAGCGCGGCAAATCCCCGTCGCAGTCTTCGCTCGACGAAATGGATGCGCTTTGGGATGAGGCGAAAGCGCTCGAGAAGCGTTAGGTTCCGTTCGCATTCCTTATCGCTTCGGAGATGTGCTCGGGCCGGAATCCGAGACCGATGAGGCGCGCCGGGATGCGGGAGACAAACGGCAGCCGGGTCAACAGCCGGATGATCAGCGGCGGCGTTATGGGGCCGCTGGCCGCCAGGGTTTTTGCTATCACCGCGTTCTGAACGGCGAGTTGCAGGCGTTGCGTCGCGCGGGTCGGGAACTCGCGGCGCTTCTGTACGGCTTCCAGATCTTCGAACGTCAGACTGCCGGTCTTGAGCGGCAGCCACAAAAGATTGGCGGCGGCGACGGCATCCTGAACCGCGAGGTTGATACCGACACCGCCGACGGGGCTCATTGCGTGCGCGGCGTCTCCGATGCAGAGGAAGCCGGGCCGCGCCCACGTCTTGAGGCGGTCGACCACAACCGTCAGAAGCTTGACGTGATCCCAGTCGGCAATGGCGTCGGCGCGCTTGGCGTCAAATGGCAGAAGTGCGCCGACCGATCTGCGGAAAGCGTCGAGGCCCGCCGCTCGCACTCTCGCATCGCCACCTTTCGGGATGACGTAGGCGCACTGCCAATAATCTCCGCGCTGGAGCATAACGAAGATATGCCCGGCATCGAAGCGGCCTTGCGTTTCCTCGGTGTCGGTTGGGAGCCTCGGCAGGCGGAACCACATCACGTCCATCGGCGCGCCGAAGTCCTCGCTGACGAGGCCGGCTGCGCCGCGCAGTACTGATGAGCGTCCGTCGGCTGCGACCACGAGATCGGCGTTGATGGTCATGGCGCCTTCCGGCGTCTTGATCTTTACGCCCGTTACACGATCGCGATCGAAAACGAGGCCTGTCGCTTCGGCGTTCATTTTCAGGCTGAATTTTGGATAGGCCCTGTCCTTTTCCGCAAGGAAGTTCAAAAAATCCCACTGCGGCATCAGGGCGATAAATTTCGTCCTGATCGGGAGATGCGAGAAATTCGCCATCTCGAGACGCGTGTCACCGAACTGCCCGTAGATGCTCTTGGCTTCCTGATGTGGAAGTTTGAGAAAATCGTCGAGCCAGCCGAGTTCGTCCATCAACTGCAGCGTTGACGGATGAATTGTATCGCCGCGAAAATCGCGAAGGAAATCTTTGTGTTTCTCGAGTACGGTCACGGCGACGCCGGCGCGCGCCAGAAGCACGCCCAGCATCATCCCCGCAGGTCCACCGCCCGCTATGCAGCATGTGACGCGCTCATCCACGGGACGAGCTTAGACCGATATTCCCGCTTTGCGAAGATGCCCGATGACGCGCGCCTTCTTTTCGCTCGGCACGCGGAGGCGCAATTCGATGCTGCCATCCTTGCGGGCTTCTCGTGCGAGCACATCGCACGTCTCGTGCAGCCAATGGAGAAGCGCGCCATTGCTTCCCGGCAGGATCACGTCGAGAATTTCGTCCGACGCGCCGAGGCGCTCATCGATCGAATGCAGCAACGGCGCCATGCCCTCGCCTGTCGACGCCGAGACGAGCACAGGCGGGCGTGCATTGCGATGCACTTCGTGTTGCAGCTCCTCTCGACGCTCCGCAGGCAGAAGATCGATCTTGTTCCAGACTTCGAGAAGGTGGCTTTCGACGGGCAAGGTATCGATACCGAGATCCGTCAGCACTTTCTCGACGTCCTGCGCCTGCGCGTCGGTTTCTTCGTGGGCGATGTCGCGCACGTGCAGAATGAGATCGGCTTCAACCACTTCTTCGAGCGTCGCGCGGAAGGCGGCGACGAGCATCGTCGGGAGATCAGAGATGAAACCGACCGTGTCGGACAGGATGATCCGCCGGGCGCTGGGGAGCTTTACTTCGCGCATGGTTGGATCGAGGGTCGCGAAGACCTGATCCATCGCGACGACGCCAGCGCCGGTGATTTTATTGAAGAGTGTCGACTTGCCCGCGTTCGTATAGCCGACGATCGCGACGATGGGGTACGGCACTTTACGCCGGCCTTTGCGATGCAGATCACGCGTTTTTGCGACGTCGGCCAGGTCGCGCTTGATCGCATCGATGCGGTCCTGGAGCATTCGGCGATCGAGTTCGATCTGGGCTTCGCCGGGGCCGCCGAGGAAGCCGCCGCCGCCGCGCTGGCGTTCCAAATGGGTCCAGGCGCGAACCAGACGGCCCTTTTGATACGTCAAATGCGCGAGTTCGACCTGCAGCACGCCTTCGCGTGTCCTGGCGCGCGCGCCGAATATTTCGAGGATCAGCCCGGTGCGATCGAGAACCTTGGCGTTCCACGCCTTCTCGAGATTGCGCTGCTGCACCGGCGTGATGTTGTAATCGATGACGACGAGACCGATTTCGAGCTCTTCGACGAGGCCCTTGATCTCTTCGACCTTGCCCGATCCGAGCAATGTCGACGGCCGAGGTTCGGAGACCGGCACGATCGTCGAGTCAATGATGTCGAGTTCGATGGCTCGCGCCAGGCCGACGGCTTCGGCCAGACGATTTTCCGGCGTGTGTATTTGCGCGGACGATTCCGCCGGCTGCGTGGTCTTGGGCTTCGGCTGACGCTTCCATGCGGGCACGACAACGAGCGTTCGCGTCTTCGGCGCTCTCGTCTCCTTCGAGACACGCCGACGTTCGCGATTTCGTCCGCCTTCGCCCTTTTCGCCCTCGCCGTCTTTAGAACGAGAGGTCAACCGGCGGGGCTTTCGTCCTGGTCGTTCAGATTGACGGGGCCGCCCGGCATGATCGTGGAAATTGCGTGTTTGTAGACAAGCTGGGAGTGACCATCGCGGCGCAGGAGAACGCAGAAATTATCAAACCAGCTGACGATGCCTTGGAGTTTCACGCCATTGATGAGGAAGATCGTGAGTGGCGTTTTGTTTTTGCGAACATAATTTAAAAATGTGTCTTGGAGATTCTGAGGTTTTTCAGCCGCCATTTTTTTTGTCCGTTTTTTATCTCGACGTCTTGTTCTAGCGTCTTCTCGTATTCGACCGGTGCTGTTGCGGTGGACAGCAACGAAGCACCGATGCAGCGGTCACCAGGAAATGCGGTGATGATCGAAGCGAGCCGCACTCTACATCCATTGTTGCCTCGCACAATGCGGCAACGTTCGCACCTGCCTCATGCCGAAAATTCAGCAACCTGATGAAATCTCAACCGCAGCTGGCGGGCAAGCGGCCCCGGCCGCCCATCCCCAATTGCAGCTCCATCTATTTTAACAACCGGCATGACGATATTGGTGGCGGATGTCACAAATGCCTCGCGGGCGTTCAGGACTTCTTCCCGGGTAAAGGTCCGCTGTTCAATTTTTATTCCCTCCCCTTTCGCAACATCCATCACGGTTGCCCGGGTCACTCCGGGCAGAATGTGATGGTCGAGCGGATGGGTGACGAGCGAACCGTTCGAGGCGACGATCCAGGCGTTGCTCGAGGCCCCCTCGGTGACGTTGCCGGCGGCGTCCACGAACCATGCCTCGCGGGCTCCGGCCCGGCGTGCTTCGTCCTTCGCCAGGACGGCGGGCAGCAGCATCACCGTTTTGATATCGCAGCGCGCCCACCGATTGTCCGGGGTGGTCTTCACACTGATACCCGTTTCGGCGAGTTCGGCCGCCCATCCCCGCCGTTGGGCGCGAGCGATCACGACAAGCGTCGGCGGCGTCTCGGGAGGCGGCAACGCGAAGTCCCTCGGCCCAGCGCCGCGCGAGACTTGCATATAAACGATGCCGTCGCGGACGCGATTGCGCCGGATCACCTGGTGAATGACGTGGCGCAGCGCGCTCTCCGTCATCGGCGCCGGGATCGCAAGTTGCTTCAACGACCGGGCGAGACGCTGGAGATGCCGGGGTGCATCGACCAGTCCGCCGTCGCGGACTTCAATGACCTCGTAGATCGCATCGGCGAATTGGAAGCCGCGGTCTTCGACATGAACGGCGGCCTGCGCATAGGGCCGGTAGCCGCCATTGACATAAACGATGCGTGTCAAGCAACCTCGCTCCTAGGACGCCGAGCGGAGGTCGCCGCTACGCTGCTCGGAGGAAACGCCGAGCGCGCGGAGCTTGCGATGCAATGCCGATCGCTCCATGCCGACGAATTCAGCGGTTCTCGAAATGTTGCCGCCGAACCGGTTGATCTGAGCCAGGAGGTATTCACGCTCGAAAATTTCGCGCGCCTCGCGGAGCGGAAGCGACATCAGATGTTCGGCGCCGCCGTTGACGGGCAACGGCACGTTGGAGCCGATCTCGTCGGGAAGCATGTCGGCCGTGATCGCGGCGTTCGGCTCACCGCCCGCGAGGATCAAGAGACGCTCGACGTTGTTGCGCAGTTCGCGAACGTTACCCGGCCAATCGTGCGCCTGCAGCACCGCGATGGCGTCTTCGCCGATCCTGCGGGGTGCGAGGCCCGACGTCTGGGCGACCTGACCGATGAAATACTGGATGAGTTCGGGAATATCCTCGCGGCGCTCGGCGAGGCTTGGCACCCGGAGCGTCACGACATTCAGGCGATGGTAGAGATCTTCCCGGAAGCGTCCCTCGCGGATGTCCTGCTCGAGGTCGCGAGAGGTCGATGAGATGATCCTGACATCGACCGAAACTTTTTGCGAGCCGCCGAGGCGGAGAAACTTCTGTTCGACGAGCACGCGCAGGATCTTGCCCTGCGTTTCCATCGGCATGTCGGCGACTTCGTCGATGTAGAGCGTGCCGGTGTGCGCTTCTTCCAAAGCGCCGACTTTGCGCGGGCCGCCCGTGCGGTCCTCTGTTCCGAACAACTCGTCTTCGACGCGATCCGGTACCATGGCTGCCGCGTTGAGCACGACGAACGGTCCGTCGGCGCGCAGCGATTTTTGATGGAGAACGCGGGCCGCGAGTTCTTTGCCGGTCCCTGACGCGCCGCGCAGCATGATGCGGCTATTCGTTGGGCCTGCCTTGTCGATGTTGTTCTTCAGCTGGTTGATCGCCGGCGACTTGCCAATCATGTCGGCGGAAACGACGGAGCGCTCCTTGAGCTCTCGAACTTCCCGCTTCAGCTGGGATGCTTCGAGCGCGCGCAAGGCGACGAGGATGAGGCGATCGGATTTGAACGGCTTCTCGATGTAATCGTAAGCGCCGCGCTTGATGGCGGTCACGGCGGTTTCGATGTTGCCGTGGCCTGAAATGATGACGACGGGCAGATCGGGATATGTCCGCTTCATCACCGTCAGGACTTCCAGTCCGTCGAGGCGGCTTCCCTGCAGCCAGATATCGAGGACGACGAGATGAGGCCTTCTGTCTTCAATCGCGCGCAGAGCTTCATCGCTATCGCGCGCAAGCCGTGTGCGGTGGCCCTCGTCCTGTAGAATGCCGGCGACCAGGTCCCGGATATCTGCCTCGTCATCGACGATCAATATATCAGCTGACATTGCTGCGCTCCTGGGGGGTTAAGCGTTTCATCTCATGCTCCGCCGGCTAAGTGCGCTGCGGCGCGTATTTGATCTGTCGTCATGTCGCGGGATGGTCCGACCTTTATCGGCAATGTCAGCCGAACCAGAGCGCCGCGCGTTCTCGTATTGCTTACGGGAGCATCCTCAAGGGCCAGCGTGCCGCCGTGCTGCTCGACGACTTTCTGCACGATGGCGAGACCGAGGCCAGTGCCCTTGGCTCTTGTCGTAACATAGGGTTCCAAAAGCTTCGCACGATTTTGTTTCGGCAGACCGATGCCGTTGTCGATGACTTCGATCGCGACGCGGTCCGGCAGGGGTACCAGCCGCACCTCGATCTCGCCCTTATAGCCGGGCGGACGGCCTTGTGCTTCGCCGTAGGATTCGATCGCCTCGGCAGCGTTCTTGATGAGGTTGGTGACCGCCTGCGAGATCAGCCGCAGATCGAAATGCGCGGTGACCGGGCGATCCGGAAGAACGAGCTTGAAGTTTATGTCCTTGTGGCCTTCGCGGAAAAGGACGGCCGGCTCTTGGACAGCGAGTTTCAGATCCTGATCCGCCATGACGGGCTGCGGCATACGCGCGAACGACGCAAACTCGTCGACCATGCTTTTGATCTGACCGGTTTGGCGTTCGATCGTCTGCGTCAGCGTTTCGAACAGCTCGCGGTTCTCGCCAATCTGCGACCCGAACTTCCGGCGCAGGCGCTCGGCGGAAAGTTGTATCGGCGTGAGGGGGTTTTTGATTTCGTGCGCGATGCGTCGCGCGACGTCCGCCCATGCACTCGTTCGCTGGGCCTGGACGAGTTCGGATATGTCATCGAACGTGACGACGGAACCGACGTCTCCCTCACCCTCTCTCTCGTGCGTGATCCGGACGGCGAACGTTCGCTCTTCGTCGCCGATCTGCTTTTGAATTTCGTACTGCTTGCTCTTCAGACCGGGCTCGTCGCCGGCGGAAAGAATGCACGCGAACTCCGGAACGACATCCTTCAGGGGTTTGCCGACGACTTCCGCACTCGTGAAGCCGAGCAGGCGTTCGGCGGAGCGGCTGATAAGGGTGATGCAGTCGGCGCTGTCGAGGCCGATGACGCCGGCGGAGACGCCCGACAGAACGGCTTCGATGAAGTTCCGCCGCTCGGTCAATTGCGCATTGGTGGTGACCAGCGCGTTCTGCTGCTGCTTCAAATCGCGCGTCATCACGTTGAACGTATGCGAGAGGCGCCGCAGGTCGCCTTCTCCCCGCTTCTCGGGCAGCGAGAATTCGAGATTGCCTTTCGACACTTCTTGCGCGCCTGCGATCAACCTTCGGATCGGCGCGACGAACCTGCCCGCAAACCACATGCCGACCCAGATCGCAGCAAGCAGAGACGTCATCGAGATCATGAAGTAGATGAGGCCGTGCGCGACCTTCAGGCCGCCTTTGGCTTGCCTCAGGCGTGTATATTCATAGACATTCTGCTCGGTGCTCTGGAGATGGCTGATAACCTTCGGACTGACGCCGCGCGCGACGTAGAGATACCGCCCCGGCATGCTGTCGATCTTGGTGATCGCGGAAATCCGATAATCGCTCGACGGTTTCGATAATGCGACTTGGCCCGATTCCGCCTGCTGAATCGCGGCGGGCGGCGGCACGACATACGGCAACTTCGGATCATCGAGCGCAAGGACGATGGGCACGCCTTCGCCATCGATGATGTAGGCCGACGTGAGATCTCTGAGACCTGCCTGGCCGATGAGGAACTTCTGAAATGCGTCCGGATCGTCCTTGAGGGTCGCTGCCTCGCCGTTGATGTCGCGGACCATGTTGACGATATCGGTCCGGATGATCTGGCTGTGCTCGTCGACGTAGGCTTTCGCAACGTCATAGGAGTTTTCGACGATGGCGCGCGTGCGCCCTGAGAACCAGCCGTCGAGCGAGCGGGAGAATGTCGTCGTCGCGGCGACGGCGAGCAGCACGGCCGGCAGCGCAGCCGTAAGCGTGAAGAGAGCGACGATGCGCGTGTGCAGCCGCGCTCCTGGAACCTTCTGCTTCCACGCACGGCGAAGTCCGAGCGCTTGCCAGACAATGGTGCCGAACATCGCGACGAGGAGGACGGCATTCACCGCCAGCGCCGTCCAGACATATTCGTTGCGCGGCGTTATCGCGGTTAGACCCGTCAGGATGAGATAGCTGACGAGCGCAGACATCAAAGAGAGCAGCACGACGCCGAGGCCGAACCAGAATGCGCGGTCGGAAGGGTTCAGCGGTGTTGCCCCTTCCTGGACCAAAGCAGCAGTGGGCACTCTATCGCGCGGGGCGATCGTGTCGGCTTTGCCATCGCTGTTGCTGGCGCTCATCAGTTGTCGACCGATCCAACTATTGCTCTGAATTCGTTCCCAATTGACCGTCCGCCCATTACCGTGGACGGCATTTCCCGACGCGGTATTTCCACGCCGGGCGAGCATGCAGCGACGATCACGCTACAGCTGCCCAGACCCAACAGCCTAACTGTGACATTTTCGCGACGGGTGTGGCGCAGATCAAGCGCCAAACGCACGTTCGGTCAAGGCCTGTGGATAACTTTTTGGGATAAGAACCGGATGATCAGCCTTCGACGGTGCGAAATACCCGGATATTGAGATCCCGAATGCGCGCGCGCAGCGTGTTGCGATTGAGGCCGAGAAGCTCGGCGGCGCGAATTTGATTGCCGCGCGTGGCGGCCAGCGCCGCGCTGAGCAGCGGTTTCTCAACGTCGCGGATGACCCGGTCGTAAAGGCCTGGCGGCGGCAGTTCATTGCCGAACGAAGAAAAATACCGCGAGAGGTATCGTTCGACGGCTTCTCCGAGATCGCCGCCTTCGGCGCCGCCTCCGACCGGGGCCGAGATCGCGGAGCCCGCAAGCTCCTGCTCGACGATCTGAGCCGTCAGCGCGTCCTGCGTGTAGAGGGCGACAAGGCGGCGGACGACGTTCTCCAGCTCACGGACGTTTCCGGGCCAAGGATGCGACTTGAGGCGTTCGATCGCGGCGGTCTCAATCGACTTCTGGCCGAGGCCTTCCCGCGCTGCCTGTCTCAGGAAGTGGCGAACGAGATCGCCGATATCTTCGAGCCGCTCCCGAAGCGGTGGCAGGCGGATCGGCACGACATTCAGCCGATAGAAAAGATCTTCCCGGAATAGACCCTGCTGGATCTGCGTTTTGAGATCGCGGTGCGTCGCCGCGATGATGCGCACGTTGGTCTTGATGGGCGTGCGTCCGCCAACGGTCGTGTATTCACCTTGCTGCAGAACGCGCAAAAGCCGCGTCTGCGCCTCGAGCGGCATATCGCCGATCTCGTCGAGGAAGAGCGTACCGCCCTCGGCCTGCTCGAAGCGGCCGGGCGTGCGCGTCTGGGCGCCGGTGAAGGCCCCCTTTTCGTGCCCAAAGAGCTCGCTCTCGATCAATTCCCGCGGGATCGCCGCCATGTTGATCGCGACGAAGGGGCCGTGCCGGCGCTTGCCGTAATCGTGCAGAACGCGCGCGACGAGTTCCTTGCCCGTGCCGCTCTCGCCGTTGATCATGACCGTCAGATCGCTCTGCGTCAGGCGGGCGAGCACGCGGTAGATGTCTTGCATCGGCAGCGAACGGCCGATGAGCGGCAGTTCGTCCGTCTCGCGTTCGGTGTTGACCGTCTGGCGCTTTCGCCCCGGCTCCGACAGCGCACGCGAAACAACCGCCACGACCTCATTGAGATCGAAGGGTTTGGGCAGATATTCGAAGGCGCCCTTCTCGGCCGCCGTCAGCGCCGTCATAAGCGTGTTCTGCGCGCTCATGACGATGATCGGCAGGTCGGGCCGCAGCTTCTTCATCCGCGGAATGAGATCGAACGCGTTCTCGTCCGGCATGACGACGTCCGTGATGACGACATCGCCCTCGCCCTGGCTCACCCAGCGCCACAGCGTCGCCGCGTTGCCAGTCGCCCGGGGCGCGAAACCTGCTCGCGCCAATGCCTGGTTCAACACCGTGCGAATGGCGGTGTCGTCGTCGGCGATAAGTATGGTGCCTCTGGCCATTAAGTCTCTCTCGTCGTCGGCACGGGAGCTGGCCGCGTGCGTTGCATGGGAAGCAGCACGCGGAAGATCGTGCGCTTGGGCTCACTTTCACATTCGATGATGCCGCCGTGATCGGCGATGATCTTGGCGACCAGGGCGAGGCCGAGGCCGCTACCTGACGTCTTTGTGGTGACGAACGGGTCGAAGAGATGCGGCTTCAAATGATCGGGGATGCCGCAACCGTTGTCTTCGATCTGGATCATCAGCGGGAGGCTGACGCGCATATCGGAGCCGGGAAGCGATAACCGCACGCCCGGCCTAAACGCCGTCTGCATGATGATGCGGCCAGAGTCGGTTCTATCGCCGATGGCTTCCGCCGCGTTCTTCAGAAGGTTGAGGAAGACCTGCACGAGCTTGTCGCGGTTGCCGAGAACGGCCGGCAGCGACGGATCGTAATCTTCGACGTAGCGAATGTTGCGGCCGAACCCGTGCTCCGCGATGCGTCGCACGTGATTGAGAACGTCGTGAATGTTGACCGCATCCTTCGTGATCGGGCGCTCGTCACCGAACACTTCCATGCGATCGACGAGGTTTCGGATGCGATCGGTTTCGGAACAGATGAGCTGGGTCAGCGCGCGGTCTTCGTCGGAAAGAGCGGGCTCCAACAGCTGGGCTGCGCCGCGGATGCCGGATAAGGGATTTTTGATCTCGTGCGCCAAGACGCCGGCCATTCCCGACACGGAGCGCGCGGCCGCGCGATGCGTCAGCTGCCGCTCGATCATTTGCGCCATCGAGCGCTGCTGCAGCATGAGGAACATGTTGCGCGGCTCTTCCAGAAGCGGGCCGCCGTAAACATCGACGAGCTTTGCACCGGAGAACCGGGGCGTTGCGACCTCGATGCTGTATTCATTGACTGTCGAGCTTGTGGCCTGCACCTGCTCGATCAATCCAAGCAGCGGGCAGCCGAATGCGACGATGTCGGAAATTCGGCTTCTCGTCAGCGCGGACGCGCTCATCGAGAAAAAGGATTCAGCCGCCGCGTTGGCAAAAACGATGGTTTGATCGCTGGCGACGACGAGTATCGGGTGCGGCAGCGCACTCAATAGATCCTCGCAATCGACCACTCTGGCCGGAGGCGGCGCCGAGTGACGATCAGATTTGCGTACCGATGCCGACTTGCTACTCATGCCGCGCGGGACTCCGTACAAGAATAAAAAGTCTTAAGGCCGTCGAGCACGCGCTCGGGTTCAAGCATCGTGCAGAGCTTGGCGCGCCACGACTTGACGACCGCTTCGCTGGCGCCGCTCGTCGCCAAATACCAGCCGACGTGCTTGCGGGCGTTGCGCAGACCGAGGTCCCTGCCGTAGTGGCCGAGCATCGCTTCGACATGCTCGATGGCAATGTCGCGCTGGTCGTCGAGTGCCGGATCGCCTGCATCGCGGCCCGTCGCCAAGAAGTTTGCGATGCGCCCGGGCATCCACGGTGCCCCGTAGGCCCCGCGTCCGACCATGACGCCCCTCGCCCCGGATGCTCGCAGCGCCTCTGCGGCGTGGACGGGCGATAGGATGTCTCCGTTGACCAGGACGGGAAGCGAGGTCGCTTCAACGACGGGACGAACGGCGGTCCAGTCGGCTGTGCCGGTGAAGAACTGACATCTCGTGCGGCCGTGCACCGTGATCAGCTTGACGCCTTCGGCCTCGGCTCGCTTGGCGAGTTCAGGCGCATTGCGGGTGTTGTCGTCCCAGCCGAGCCGCATCTTCAGCGTCACGGGAACCTTCACGGCATTGATGACCGCTTTGATCAAAGCCTGGGCGTGGTCGAGATTGCGCATGAGCGCGGAGCCCGAGAGCTTGCCCGTCACCTCTTTGGCCGGGCAGCCCATATTGATGTCGATGATGTTCGCGCCCTTCGCTTCGGCGATACGGGCGCCCTCAGCCATCCACCGCTCTTCGCGGCCGGCGAGTTGTACGACAAACGGTGTTAGGTCCCGTCCCTCGACCCGGCGCAGGACGTCAAAACGCGATTTGACCAATTCCTCGCTCGCGACCATCTCGGAAACGACAAGGCTCGCTCCAAGGCGATGAGCAAGGCGCCGGAAGGGCAGATCACTCACCCCCGACATGGGCGCCAAGACTGCGGGCGGCGCGCCGTTTACGATGTCTTCTAGCATTTGGTCGAAACCAGCTCTCACCGTTCTGCCTATTCCCTGTGCAGATTAAAGATGTGCCGCGAGTTTGGGCAGCCTATGCGCCGTTCAGGGATTTCGCAAGGGTGAACAAGACGTTTCGGATTTGCCGATTTGACGCGGCTGAGCATCTGGCGATTATGAAATTGGCAGTTCCGGTTTCACGGCGGCCATTCCAGCGGGCGAGAGGGTGTTGCGAAAGCTCGCGCCAGCGGGCACGGAAGGCCTGGGCTTTCGACCATAGAGCATTTTCAGGGAGATCGTATCTTGCGCATTGCCGCTTTGATTGTCGCGGCCGGTCGGGGAACGCGCGCGGCTTCAAGCCAAAGCTCCGGCGGTCAGGGCGCCGGGCCGAAGCAATATGCGGCCATCGGAGGTCGAACGGTCCTCACCCGCGCGATCGATGCCTTCGCGCGCCATCCCGAGATCACCGAGATCAAGGTCGTCATCCATGCTGACGATGGCGAGTTGTACGAACGTGCCACGGCGGGATTTGGCTTCGGCAAGCTTTCCGGCGTCGCCATTGGCGGCCCAAGCCGGCAAGCGTCCGTCCTGCGCGGTCTCGAAGCTTTGGCGCCGGCGGCTCCCGACGTCGTCTTGATCCACGACGCCGCGAGGCCGTTCGTATCATCGAAGACGATATCGAACGTTATTGCGGCGCTTCGCGAGCGGCCCGCGGCCCTGGCGGCGCTGCCGGTCACCGACACCCTGAAGCGGACTTCCGGCGACGGCGTCGTTAAGGAGACTGTCGCCCGCGCTGGGCTATGGCGCGCGCAGACACCGCAAGGTTTTCAATTCGGGCCGATCATCGCCGCCCACCGCGAGGCCGCGAAGAAGAACTTGGATACGTTTACCGACGATGCTGCGATCGCCGAATGGGCCGGTCTCGAGGTGGCCGTGGTCGAAGATTCAACCGGTAACATCAAAATCACAACGGCAGAGGATCTCGAATTGGCAGACCGGCAAATGACTAGCGCACTCGAACCGCGCACCGGCACGGGCTTCGACGTTCACCGCTTCTCAGAAGGCGACCACGTTTGRCTCGGCGGCGTGAAAATTCCGCACACGCACAAACTCGAGGGACACTCCGACGCCGACGTCGTGCTGCACGCGCTGACGGATGCTCTGCTTGGAGCGATCGGAGATGGCGATATCGGTCAGCACTTCCCGCCGTCCGATCCGAAATGGAAGGGCGCTGCGTCGCGACTGTTTCTGGAGGATGCCGTTCGCCGCGTGCGAGAGATCGGCGGCCGGATCGGCAACGTCGATATTACCGTGCTTGCCGAAGCTCCGCGCATCGGACCGCACCGCCCGGCGATGCAGAACTTGATCGGCGAAGTCTTAGGTCTTCCGCCGAACCGCGTCGGTATCAAAGCCACGACGATGGAAAGCATGGGTTTCGTCGGCCGCCGAGAAGGCATGGCCGCAATGGCATCGGCGATGGTCTTTGTTCCGGCCGACGACGCCAAATGAGCGAGGCACCTGATCCCGCTGCCGACGACATCGCGACGAATGCCCGGCTGCGCGTGACGGTCCGGAATGTTGCGGCACTCAATCTCGGATATTTCGGGATCGAGTTTGCCGTGGCTGTCGCGATCGGCTCCGTCTCGCTCTTCGCCGACAGCGTCGACTTCCTCGAGGATGGCGCGATCAATCTGCTTATCCTCGCCGGGTTGGGTTTCAGCGCTGCACGCCGAGCCAAGCTCGGAATGCTCCTTGCGGTGATTATTCTTGTTCCGGGTCTCGCGACGCTCTGGACGGCTTGGCAGAACTTTGCGGACGTCCGCGTTCCGGACGCTCTTCCGCTCAGTCTCACAGGATTGGGAGCACTCGCCGTCAATGCCGTCTGCGCGTGGCTCCTCGCACCATTTCGTGCGGGAGGCGGCAGCCTGACCAAAGCGGCGTTTTTGTCGGCCCGAAACGATGTGGCCGCGAACATCGCGATTGTGTTCGCCGGACTTTTGACTGCTGGAACGGCGTCCCGCTGGCCGGATCTCATCGTTGGGCTCGGCATCGCGGCTCTGAACGCCGGAGCTGCCATCGAAATCTATCAGGCCGCCCGCGATGAACACGTTTCAGCCAAACCGTGATTACCGGGTTGCGTGCTCCCATCTATTCGTCTCGCCAACGAAATTGATGCTGCTTTGCAACGGCTTTCTTCGTTGACCCTCAAGGCAGAATCGCGGCATCAAATGGTTAAGTGGTTGTATTGCCACGACCCACGAAAGTGCTCATACGGGAGCCGATATGAACATCATGCCCCAAAATCTCGAACGCAAGCCTGACGACGACGCCATCAGCACAATCGCTGAGGCACAGTCGGAGATGTGCTTAGCGACCCGTGTGCGTCAGCTTTCGCGGATCGTCACGAGGGTTTACGACGATGCCTTGCGCCCACTCGGCATCACCGCGAGCCAATATACGTTGCTGGCACAGCTGGCTTCTCGTGACGCCATCACGGCCGTCGAGATCGGTCACGAACTCGACATTGAAAAGTCGACCCTCTCTCGCAACTTGAAGCGCCTCTTGGCACTTGGCCATATCATAATGGATCCTCCCGCCGGACGGCGGGGACGCGGCCTGCACCTTACGCCCAAAGGTCAGGCAGTCCTGAAGGATGCCTACCCGATTTGGCAAGGCGCCCAGAAGCGTGCTGTCGGGGCCATGGGCTCCGATAGCCGGTCCGTCCTCGATAGCCTGCTTTTACATGCTGAGGTCTTAGCCGCGGCTTGATCAGCCAAGCCGTTTGCACATTCTTCTCTCTCTAGATAGCGTTGCCGGGGAGTGCTTCATCTGAAGCGCTCCCCTCCTTCTTTTGGGAGCAATGGCGAGGCTTCCCGCGTGTTTCCACCTGACGTACTCGATGACGCCGGCCGGCTCATTGCCGCTCTCAGAGCCAAGCGCCGGCTGCTGGCGACGGCCGAGAGCTGCACGGGCGGCCTCGTTGCAAGCGCGATTACAGCCATAGCCGGTTCGTCGGACGTGTTTTTCGGCGGGTTCGTCACGTACGCCGACGATGCGAAGTCCGGCATGATTGGGGTCGATAGCGGGCTCATCCTGCGCCACGGGGCCGTTAGCGAGGCGGTGGCCCATGCCATGGCGGACGGCGTCGTCCGGACGACGGGGGTCGATCTGGCCGTTTCCATCACTGGCATCGCCGGGCCGGGCGGCGGCAGCCCGCACAAGCCCGTCGGGCTGGTTTACATCGGGATCGCTTCCGTGTTCGACGCTCCGCTCGTCGAACGCCATATGTTTGGCGAGGTTGGGAGGGATGAGGTTCGCCTCGCCAGCCTCCGGGCGGCCCTCAGGATGCTTCTAGAGGCAGCTGCATGAAGCCGGGAATATTCTGGGCATCCGTTGGCGCCGCCGTCCGCGCGTTCGTTCTGGTGGCTGCAAGCGCGCTGGAATTGGGGCTCACATTCGGGCCGTCGGTCGCCGCCGATATGTCGGCGCGGGACGTCTCGATCCTGGTGTTTCGGGCCGCTCCCGGAAGTCACCCTTCCCTCAATCATCGGGATCTGACGCGGCTTGATCTTTCTGGCCTCGACTTCAAACAGGCCGACCTCAGTCAATCCAATCTCTTCGGGGCCGATCTTTCCGGCGCAAACCTTTCGGGGACGGATCTCTCCGGCGCGATACTGGACCGCGTCACTCTCGTCGGCGCGAAGCTCGACGGCGCTCGCCTCGACAATGCGAGCCTGATGCGTCCGTCATCGTTCTCAACGCTCGCCCCACTTCCGGCCGAGGCACCGAGCCTCAAGGGCGCTTCGATGCGCGGCGCGCGGTTTTTTGGAACCTTCGCGGGCTCGAATCTTGCCGGCGCCGACCTCACCGATTCCCATTGTGCACCCACGTACACCACGGGCTTCATCGAGCACATTTGGCGGACCGACTTTACGAGCGCAAACCTTGTTGGGGCCATTCTCACGCGCGCCGACATGGGCCGAGCGCAACTGAGTTTCGCGCGGCTCCAAGGCGCGGTCATGCGCGACGTGATCCTGCGGGGCGCTGACCTTTCGGGCGCCGATCTGACGAATGCCGATCTGTCAGGCGCTGATCTGACGGACGCCGACCTGACCGATGCGGATGTTCGCGGCGCCAATCTCTCAGGCACCAAACTTCGCAATGCCAAAGGATTGGATCGGCTCAGAGGCTTGGCGCTCGCCAAAAACTCTGACAAGAGCGTCCGCTAGTTTTTGCCGTCAGGTTTCCGCCGTCTTGGATGCCGCGCCATAGACCTGAGAAGCGCGTTCCTCGAAGGCGTGGGTAAAACGCCGGAATGCCTGATCGAACATCGCGCCCATGAGCGCGCCGAGCAGTTTCGAGCGAAATTCGTAGTCGATGAAAAAATCGATCATCGAGCCCGATGGATCGTCCAAAAATTTCCAGCGATTTTCGAGGTGCTTGAAGGGACCGTCGAGGTAGCTGACATCGATACGCCGGTCAGACCTATCGATCACGACGCGTGTCGTGAAGCTTTCGGCGATCGATTTGTAGCCGATGCTCATGCGGGCTGTCAGTTCCTCTCCCGCAGCGGTTTGCTGGCGGGACAGGACGGTCAGGCCGGTGCAGAGCGGAAGGAAGTCGGGATATTTTTCAATGTCGGCGACGAGAGCAAACATTTGCTCGGCCGAAAAGCTGACGTGGCGCTGGGTGGAGAAAGATGGCATGGCGCCGGTCTTATGGCACGGGTCGCCGCTCAGCGGAAAGTATATGCTTCAAGCAGCCGCACCGCTGTGCGGCGGTGATGGCGTGTTGCTCTATCAAGCGATGAGACTAGGCGATCAGGCGGGCGACCAGCACGATCACGATTGCGCCGATCGCGGCAGTGACGATTTCCGACACGAAGGCGTTTCTGATGCCGAGATTGATGCCCAGCGCCCGGAACAGATAACCGCCGACGAAGGCGCCGATGATGCCGGTGATCAGGTATCGGATCAGGCCGTCGCCACCAACCACGAGAGAGGCCAGAAAGCCGGCGATGATCCCGATGATAGCGAAGACGACCAAACCGCGCGTTTGACTGTCCATGTCAGCTCCGAAGGCTTCCTCACCGAAACGGCGGCAACTGAACCGTCATCGCCGGATCGTCACCGTGGAGTCAAAACTGGAAGCTCAAACGTGGCAGCGAGCACCCAGATACTGGTTGAGCAGGTCGTTGTACTTGTCGACGTCGGCGCGTTGGGCCGGCGTAAGCTTGCCGCCGCCGCTGGCGCGTTCGACTTGAGCGGGAACGCCTCTGGAATCCAGCCGATTGAGTTCGCCGCGAATTGAACCGCACGATTCGCCCGCAGGAAGAGGCTTCGCTCCCGGATCGCCGCCGGTAGTTCCCGCTGCCCCGCCGCATCCCTGCAGCGCGCAGCCAAGAGCGATCACAAGACCAACCGCTAAACAACCCCGCATTATCCGTCTCACTCAGCTTGAATTTACGAAGAGGTTCCCGAGGACGGCTCTTCTAACGTCGCAGAGATCACAGCCAGGGAGCCTTCGCAATCCCCCGTGGCCTTCCTGTGGCACTGATGCAGCAACAGAAATTCCAAAATACCCGTTTTCCACACGCCAAAAAAGCGTGTGCGCCATCATCGCGGCAATGCTCGGGATCAGGTCAGTTCGCGGCAGGAGTCGTTGCAGCCGCGGCAGGTTTTGCCGGCTGTTGCGAGGCGACCTGGTTGGGAATGCCAGTGCCACAGCGGGTCTGGTATTCGCCGTAGGCCTTGTTGAGCTCGGCCTGCTTTTGGAGGGCCGTGCGCTTTACAGAAACCTTGTCGCCTTTGCCGTCGGCCGCCTTCTCGAGTCTCTCGATCGTGCCGTCACCCTTCAAGGTCGTGATCTGACTTGCGAGCGAGGCGCAGACAGGATCCGATTTTGCCGCGGTCTTCTCAGGCGCCATCACAGAGGCCGTAGAAAGATCAAAACCCGAGTTCGCGCATCCGCACGTGAGTGCCGCCGCAACGACGACGAAACCGATTTTGCCAATATGAACTTTTCTCATCTAAACCCCCAGAGAGTTGCCACCCACAACTCGACGCGCACGCACAAATTGTTAGCGATCCGAGAGGACGCGGCGCAAGGAGGGGAACCCTCGTCATCCCCCGCCAAAGCGGCGGAATGACCCGAAAGTGTGGAGATCAACTATCTGGCGCAAATGGGCAACAGAGCGGGCAGCACGGCCCGCTGCGCACGGCGGCGCTTGTACTCTCGACGCAACGATACGAGCGCGACAGCGCTAGTGGGTCACGCGCTTACGGCTTCTGCCGAAGGCCGCCAATTCGTTCTTCGGGAATGCCTCGTCGAAGCCTTTACGGACGGCCGCGATCAAGCGCTGTTCGCTCGATTCTCCGTTCGCGGAAGCCGAACGCGCGACGTGGTGCCCGATCTGCGCGAGCAATCTGCCCCATTCTTCCAATCGCGGGCCGAAGGCTTCGCCATTGAGGGTTACGACAAGTGCGCCGTCCGCCACCCAAGCTCTGATAAGCTCGACGGCCTGCTCGGCCTCCGGCACTTCTTCCGGGATATCGAGTTCGAGGAGGACGTCGGAATCCTGCAGGTCTGACATTTCATGGACTCCCCTCGATGCACCAAACGCATCTCTGACGTAGCCAGTCTCGGCCTGGTGCTCAAGCGGTGATTATCCCACGGGAGCACTCATTTGGAGCTGTGAGATGCCAAGGCGTAGTAATCAACTACGGTGCTTATTGGGCGGTGATGATTTTGTCGTCGGCGCGCACATAGCCGAGCATGTCGCGCGCGGTCTCTTCCACGATATCGGCGTTCGGGATTTCGGGAGACAGCAGCGCCACGTCGTGGCGGAGTTTCGTGCGCACGCTCTCGAGACCTTTGATCTCGAAATCGAGAAGCGCCGAGCGCTCGATGAGCTGAGCCCGCACCTCGAGGCCGTGCCGTCCATATCGAATGTGGTAGGCGAAATAGCTCGTCAGCGCGATACAGGCCAACATAATCGCAAGCTGCTCCATGAGCCGCCCGGCTCCGTTCGGCCTGTTCGTTGAGAGGCTCAAATAACGCAAGCCGCGGTCCCCGAGAAGAGAGGGTGAGATCGACGGTATATGAGAGGGGCCATTAAGAGCGGGTAAACCCGGTGTCGACCAACGGACAGCCGACAGACAGACATGTACAGGCAGACATGTCTGCAGTTAGAACATTGCGCGGAGAACGAGCCCAGACCGCCGCTCAAGATGCGCGATCGGCTTCTAGAAGCGGTGTTTCACTGATCCGTGGATCATCAGGTCTTTCTGATCATCGGAATTCTGCGAATCGGGAAGATTGGGAGCTTTATTATTGTCCTCGGCCGCGCCGTACAAAAGATCGAGGCCGAAGTCCATTTTCGGCAACGTACCGATTTTGCCCAGTCCGGGAATTCTGATTTCGGTGCCCTCAGGCTTCGAAGGACTTGCCTGATCTTGCTCTTGAGCCTTCGGGGCGTCGGGCGCGGACACGCCGCCCGGGATCGCCCCGCGCTGCTCTTCCATTGAGAACACATTGGTGCTCGCCGCAGCGGCCAACGCCGCCAGCATGCCAGTCACCATAATCAATCGTCTCACGTCTACCCCGCAATGCTTCGGAAGCACGCACATGCCGTAGTGTTGCGCGGTAGATAGCAGAACTTCAATGCCATTAGCCCATCGTTAACTGGACAGAGGACGTTTCTTATCGTCGCTGTTGTAGCATAGCCATGTTGCTCGAACGACACATGTTTTCCCGGCGCGGGCCATCGCCGGATTGCGGCTTATGGGCGGCGAGCCCGCAACAAAAAGGGGCCGCCCGAAGGCAGCCCCAGTACTCTGACGCAGACGGGAGATAAGCGATCAGAATCTCATCAGAGCGCCCATCATCACCGTATCGAACGCATCGAGCTTGACCGACTCGTCGGCAGAGTTCGTAACGTCGCCGTCTGCATGGCGATAGATCACGTAGAGATCCATGGCAGCAGGTTCGATGTTCTGAACGACGCCAGCACCTACGAAGTTGAGGCTGCTGTTGTGCACGTAGCCGCTGAAGCCGTTGGCCGTGAACGACTTGTCGAGGTTCGAGCCGCCGTCATCGTGACGATATTCGCCGAACACGGTCGTCTTACCCAGCGGGATCCACTTCTGCTCGATACCGCCCTGGACGAACCACATCGTGTCCGTGGCTTCAGCGCCGTTACCAGATTTAGCTTCGGCATTGTCGTGGTTCTGCGCGTAGCCGCCATAAACATACAGACCCGTGGGGACGTGCATGATGGTACCGGCTGCGCCGAACAGTTCGCAATCCTGACCGCCGACACCTTTGCTACCGGTTGTCGAGCACTTAGAAATGGTTTCGTCCGAGTTCTGGCCGTAACCGACTTTGCCGAGGAGTTTGAAGTCGCCGAGCGTATTGGCGTAGGTCAACGCCATAGCCCAGATATCGTCTTCACCCCACGACGCCGTCACTGTGAAACCGGCGATCGTCGGCGAGTCGTAGCGGACGATGTTGCGGCGGCCGTCCTGGCCGTCCGTGCCGTTGTCTACGCCGCGGAGGACGTCGCTCCAACGCAGGTTATTGACGAAATTGCCGTTGCTACGGAGGAAGAATGCGCCTTGTGCAACCGCTGCAGCCTGCGCGTCCGCGAAGTTACGCGTGTTGGCACCGTCAGCATCGTCGAGGATGTGATACATCGCCGTGCCTTCGAGACCGACCGTGACTTTGCCGTAGTCTTTGCTCTTCAGCCACCAGTTGCTCTTACGGACCGTCAGAGAGCTGTCGCTGCTGCTCGAGGGAGAGTTCTGATCCCACTTGTTCGAGCCATGGCCCTGGAGGCCGATTTCGAGGGTGTAACCTGCCGAGTATCCGGGAGCGATCTGAGCTTCGCCGGTGAATTTGACGCGCGACTGCTCGAGCGAGTTGGTGCCGACATAGGCGTTGCGCTCGGTGCCATCATCCCACAGGAAAACGGCTTCGTTGACCCAGCCAGTGACGGTCAGCGAGACTTTGCGGTTGCCCTTACGGGCGGTCGTAGCTTCGAGCTCGGCTACGCGTTCTTCGAGATCGGCGCAGCAATCGCCGCCCAGATCGGCCGCTTGCGCGGGTGTAAATCCAATGGCCAACCCGAAGGCTGCCACTAACGCCATACGGCTACTAGATAATTTGAATACCGACTTCATCGGTGCCCCTCTGTTTACAGACCCCAAACTTGACGGCGCGCAATCCCCTTCGCGCCGGGCGAGTTTTTCGCCGTTTGCCCCTGAGAGTTTTTCTCCGTGAGCAACTTACGTGTCTGCTAACCACGCCAATTTAACAGATGCGTGACAGTCCGGCCGAAACAGCGTTGCACGCCTGCAACGGCTGCCCTTTGGAGCATTTCTGTGTTTCAATGATCACACTTTCAGGGGCTAAGGCATGAGCCGAGAAGACATTTTTGACATTGCTGTCGTGGGCGCCGGTCCTGCCGGGCTCATCACGGGATTGTCTTGTGCTTTCTCGGGACTTAGCACCGCCGTCCTCGGGCCGCGTTCCAGCATAACGGACGGGCGCACATCGGCGCTCTTTGGCGGTTCCATCGATCTTTTGAAAGCTGTCGGCGTCTGGCCGGCGCTCGCCGATGTCTCCGCTCCGATTTCGGGTATCAGCATAGCGGATGCGAGCGGCGGGTTGCTGAGCGCGCCGGAGGTGCATTTCCAGGCAAAGGAAATCGAACTCGACGCCTTTGGCTACAATGTCCCGAATGTCCCCCTCACCCAAGCTCTCGAGGGTGCAAGCGCTGGGCGTCTCAGCCGTATCGTCTGCGAAGGCGTGACGGGGTTCGCCTCGAAGGCCGATCATATTTTGGTATCGGACAGCGATGGGAACCAGATCCGGGCGCGGCTCGTCGTGGCCGCCGACGGCAGGGCATCCTCGGCGCGGCAGTTCGCCGGCATCGAGGTTTCGACCTGGTCGTATCCGCAGTCGGCAATCGTTGCGACCTTCCGGCACCAGCGTCCGCATCGGGGCGTATCGACCGAGTTGCATCGGCGCGCTGGGCCGTTGACCGTCGTTCCCGGCCGATCCGGGCTTTCTCACCTCGTGTGGGTTGATACTCCCGAAGAGGCAGCGAGATTGCTCGCGCTTGATGATCTGGGTTTTGCTCGCGCACTCAACGCGGAGCTCAAAGGGCATTTGGGCGCGCTTTCGGAGTTCTCTCCGCGGCAGGCCTTTCGGCTGACGGGACAAACCGCACGCGCGCTCGGCAAAAACAGGGTTGTGCTCGCGGGTGAAGCTGCCCACGTGATTCCGCCGATCGGCGCGCAGGGTCTCAATCTCAGCTTCCGGGATGCGGCCACGATTGCCGAGATAGCCAGTGACGCGAAACGCAACGGATCGGATGTCGGCGGCGACGCGACCCTCGCCCGTTATGAAGGCGCGCGACGCAGAGACATTGCGACGCGGGTTTTCGCGGTCGACGTTCTGAACCGGTCCCTGCTGAGTAACCTCCCGGGCGTCGGCCTCGCGCGCGGGTTTGGCCTCTTTGCACTTGCTTCCAGCCCCGCCTTGCGAGTTCGGATCATGCGGGAAGGCTTCAGGCCGTCCGCTTCAACTCCCGCCTTGATGGCCTCCTCCGCGGCTGTGACCGGGGGAAATGGGGCGATGGAAGCTTGACGGGCCCCTCGTCGGGGGAGCATGACCCTCGGTCAACGGCAAACGAGGGTCGGGCACTGTCCACGCCAGAAATTTCACGGCTGCGCGATTTGCAGTTCCGGCTCGAATATTGGCTGCTTCGGGGCATAGCCGGGGTCGTGCGCTCCGTACCTCTCGATGCCGCGACGCATTTCTCGGCCTGGTGCTGGCGCCGTCTGGCGCCCCGGATCAACCCGAAACGCCACAATCGAGCGCTCGACAATCTGAGGATCGCTTTTCCGGAGAAGTCCGAAAAGGAACGTGAAGCCATTGCGCTCGCGCATTGGGAAAACCTCGGGCGCGTCATGGCCGAGACGATGCGCATCGACCAGATCATCGCCGAGCCGTCGCGTCTTTCCATCAAGAACCCTGAAGTCTTCGCCCGCTATTCGAGCAAGCTCGGCCCGATCGTCGGCGCGTCGCTTCACATGGGTAACTGGGAACTCGCCATATGGCCGTTGACGATCTCGGGCGCCAATCCTGCCTGCGTCTATCGCACGGTCAACAATCCCTACATCGACCAATATGTCCGTTATCAGCGCCGCGACCTTTATCCCGGCGGTCTTTTCGGCCGGGGCAAAGTCGAGGGTGATCACGGCGAGAGCCAGAAAACCGCGCGGGTCATCATGGATTACGTTCGCAACGGCGGCCGTCTCGGCGTCGTCTGCGATCTCTATGATCACACAGGACTACCCGTCCCGTTCTTCGGAAAAGACGCCCGCACTGTCAGCATCCCAGCAATGATTGCTCGCCGGGTGGGCGCTCGTATCTGGATGGCGCGGTGCCTGCGCATCGGCCGGGACAGCCGTTTCGAGATCGAGTTGAAAGAACTTCGCGTACCGCGAACTGCCAACCAAGGCGACGACGTGAAGTGGGCGACGGCCGAGATGACCCGTCAATTCGAAGCCTGGGTGAGAGAATTCCCAGAACAGTGGATGTGGTCGAACCGTCGCTGGAAATGAGCTTCGGACGCTGCGCCGTGTCCGGAAGCCGGGCCTGAAGAAGTCGGCGCTTGAATAGGAACCGCGGGTCGACAGGTTGCGTTTCCCGAGGTTGAACCGCGACGGAGCGCCGAATGAGCGACGCCCTATCACCACTACGCCTGTTGATCGTATTCCTTGGACTGCTGTTCCCGACGCTGGCTCTCATCCCGCTGGGTAGTCTGTGGCTCTGGCAACATGGCTACCTGATCTATTGGGCTGCAGCGACGCTCTGCTGCACGCTCATTGCGTTCTTCTTCCAGCGGCGAACTCTTGGGCCCCCTCCTAAGGCCGGCCAAGACGAGCCGGCCGCCGAGGTGATCCCTCCGCCCGGCTCCTCCGGTGGCGATTCCCTGCGATCCTCCGCGCAGAAGGCCGTCGATACATTTGCGAGCGACGCAAACACGCGAACCATCGGATCGTGGAACGATTTGCTGAATACCGGTCTCGAGACGGTTGAGATCGTCGCCAAGACCTATCATCCGGACCGCAAGGACCCGATGCTGCGCTTTACCGTTCCAGAAGCCTTGACGCTTCTCGAACAGGTCAGCGCGCGTCTCAGGCCGGTATTCGAAGGGAGCATTCCGCTTGGCAACCGCCTGACGGTCGCGCAATTCGCGCAGGTCTACCGGTGGCGCGGAATCTACGACGTTGCCGGACGGGCCTGGTCGGTATGGCGTCTTGCGCGGATGTTCAATCCTGCAACCGCTGCCACGTACGAATTGCGCGAGAAGCTATCGAATTCCCTCATCCAGTGGCTCAAGGGAACGATTTCGGGCCGCTTGGTCCGGGCATTTATTCAGGAGGTCGGGGCGGCGTCGATCGATCTTTATAGCGGCGAACTCAAGAAAGCCGCGTCGAACCGTAAGACCGCAAATCTGCCGGCGACAATTCCGAAACCATAGTTCGCTCACACTTCGTTTGGATCGTGATCCAACGCACGCGCACGAAGGCCGCCGAGGCGCCAAAGGGCAGTCGCCCAATCGAGCCTTCGACGGCCTAATATGTCGTCACGAGCGGGACGTTGCCTGACGATGCGCTGTCCGCAAGCGAGTGATTACGACTTCCAAAGTGCGCCGATGACGAAGCCGACCGCGGCTGCCATAGCCAATGTTGCGATCGGCTGATCTTTCACCGATTTGTCGATTGCGCCCTTGACGTTGCCCGCCAAGTCGCCGACCTGCTGCCGAGCTTGGCCAGCAATCTCCTGCGCACGGTCGGACGCCTCGTCAAAGGTCTGTTTGGCTTTGCCTTTGACGTCGTCGAGTGATGTCGATGTCCCATACTGGGAAGTAGATGCGGCCATAGTCAAAACTCCGTTCGTTGCAAGTTCATGGTGCAAACGCGGAGCGCAAGGCGTTGGTTGCACGTGGCCGGCCCAAAAGAAACGGCGGCGGCGCGAAGCCGCCGATATGCCGATATTCAGCGTGCAGATCACATTCGAGTGCTGGAACGGCGCGTTCAATGGGAGCGCCGCTTACCGGCAGTTATCTGAGGCCATTATCTAAGGTCTGGCGGCACGGCCTCGGCGGCGAGTGCGGTTAACGCCTCATCGAGGCCGAGCACGGTTTGATCCTGCGAACCGAGGCGGCGGATCGAGACCTTCTTTTCCTCGGCCTCGCGTTTTCCGACGACGATGATGACCGGAATTTTCGCGAGCGAATGTTCGCGAATTTTCAGGTTGATCTTCTCGTTGCGCAGATCCGTTTCGACGCGCAGGCCCGCTGCCTTGGCCTTTTGCGCAACTTCGACGGCGTAGTCGTTCGCGTCCGAAACGATCGGCGCGACGACGATCTGCAACGGCGCAAGCCACAACGGGAAGTGACCGGCGAAGTTCTCGATCAGAATGCCGGTGAAGCGCTCGAGCGAGCCGAACATCGCCCGGTGGATCATCACGGGGGTTTTCTTTTCCGAATGATCGTCGATGTAGAACGCGCTGAGGCGGCCTGCGAGATTGAAGTCGACCTGCGTCGTTCCGCATTGCCAGTCGCGGCCGATGGCGTCCTTCAAGACGTACTCGAGCTTCGGGCCATAGAAGGCGCCCTCGCCCGGATTGATCGCGGTTTTCACCTGACCGTTCGAGCGGCGCTTCACTTCGTCGAGCACGTCCGACAAGGCTTTCTCGGCTTTGTCCCAAAGCGCGTCGGCGCCGACACGCTTCTCCGGCCGGGTCGAGAGCTTGATGTAAATGTCCTCGAAGCCAAAGTCCTTGTAGATCTGAAGCATCAGATCGTTGATCTTGAGGCATTCCTCCATGATCTGATCTTCGGTCAGGAAGATGTGCGCGTCGTCCTGCGTGAAATGGCGCACGCGGAGCATGCCATGCAAGGCGCCCGACGGTTCATAGCGGTGAACCTTGCCGAACTCAGCGATGCGGTACGGAAGATCGCGGTAGCTCTTCAGGCCGTGCTTGTAGATCTGCACGTGGCCTGGGCAGTTCATCGGCTTGCAGCAGAACACACGCTCGTCCGGCAGGACGGTCGTAAACATGTTCTCGCCGTAGTTCTCCCAGTGACCCGAAAGCTCCCAGAAGTGCTTCTCCATCATGTCCGGAGAGTTGACTTCCTGGTAGCCGGCGCGTTGCTGCTGACGGCGCATGTAGGCGATCAGGGTCTGGAACAACGTCCAGCCTTTCGCGTGCCAGAAAACGGAGCCCGGCGCTTCTTCCTGGAAATGGAAAAGATCCATCTCGCGGCCGAGCTTGCGATGGTCGCGCTTCTCGGCTTCTTCCAGCTGGTGCAGGTAGGCTTTGAGCTCGTCTTCGGTCGCATAGGCAGTGCCGTAGATACGCTGGAGCTGCGGCTTCGTTGAATCGCCGCGCCAATAGGCGCCCGCGAACTTCATCAGCTTGAAAGCCTTGCCGACCTGGCCGGTCGAGGTCATGTGCGGGCCGCGGCAGAGGTCGAGCCAATCGCCCTGCTTGTAGATCTTGAGGTCCTGATCCTCAGGGATCGCATCCACGAGTTCGACCTTGAAGTACTCGCCCTTGTCCTTGAAGAATTTCTTCGCCTGGTTGCGCGACCATACTTCCTTTGTGAAAGGTGCGTTCTTGGCGATGATCTCTCCCATCCTCTTTTCGATTTTGGGAATGTCTTCGGGCTCGAACGGCTGCTGCTTTGCAAAGTCGTAGTAGAAGCCGTTCTCGATCACCGGGCCAATGGTGACCTGGGTGCCGGGCCAAAGCGATTGCACGGCTTCCGCCAACACGTGCGCGGCGTCGTGCCGGATCAGCTCGAGAGCCGCCGGATCGGTGCGCGATACGAAATTGATCGACGCGTTCTTGGTGATCGGATCGGCGAGGTCGGCCAATGCGCCGTCGAGCTGCATGGCGACGGTGCGCTTCGCGAGTGAGGGCGAGATCGACTTTGCGATTTCGAGGCCCGTGGTTCCTGAAGCGACCTGGCGCTGTTTGCCATCGGGGAACGTAATCGTAACATCAGTCATCGCGGCCTCCTTTGCTCACTCGCCGCAAACGAACGCGGCGTAAGACGATTTCGAATGCGCTAATGGGGTGTGGCGGCGCTCGAGTCAAGTCAGCCCAATCGCAGCACCAGCTCAGCGCCAGCGGCCGTAACGCCAGGGCTGGAAGGTGTGTTTAACGGCGCGAATATCGGGCACCATATCGACGCCGTGCGTGCCGCCCGGCCCACATCTCACGAAGCGAGAGAGGGTCAGCCAGAACCCCCGCCAAGCGCCATTCAGTTCGATGGCCTGCAGTGCGTATTCAGAACACGTCGGCCAATGGCGGCATTGACCGCCCGCCATGCCTTTGAAGGTGTAGCGGTAGACGTGGACCGGGGCCTTGAGGAGCGTTTTGGCGAACGTGGAACTCATAGTTCGAGCAGACGTCAAGTCCGTGGGCGGACGCAAGCGCAAACCCGACGCAGTTATCAGGTGGCGGTTATCGGGTCGCAGTTATCAGGGCGTCGGGGTCGCCGGTGCGGCTGGAGCCGGAGGTGCCGGGGTCGGTGCCGCAGGCGGCGCCGCCTTCGCCGCGTCCAGCTCCTTCTGGACAGTGCTCAGCTGCGATTTCAGGCTGTCGTTTTCAGCACGAATTGTGTCCAGGGCTGCTTCGGCATCGGCCTTCGCCTTGTTCGCGATATCGAGCAGAACCTTGACCTTGCTGGTTTCGTCGCCCGCTGCCGCGAGCTTCGCCTTCGCCTCCTCTTCGGCGGCTGCGAGCTTGGCTTTCAGATCGTCGGTTTCCTTGGCCAACGCGTTCGCCTTGTTGTCGAGTTCCGACACCTTGGCCATCGCCGTCGAAACGTCAGCCTTGCCCTCGTCGACCTGACGCAGCGCATCGGTCTCGGCAGCCTTCAGGCGATCGATCTCGTCCTGCGATGATTTTCTGACCTGCGCGGCATCGTCGACCGCCTTGCGGAGCGAGGTCACTTCACCCTGCATCGCCGTAAGTTCGCCCTCGGCCGACGTCTTGCCATGCCAGCCATAGAGCGCGAGGAACGCCAGAATTGCGATCACGGCCCATTTGAGCGCGCTGGTCGACGAGGCCGCACCATCCGCGCGCGCGCCGCTATCGTTATCCTGCGCTGCCATCTCAAACTCCGTTTCTGCTCTAGGCTATGGTTTGTGGGCGTTTACACGCCGCCGCTTCGGCCTGCCCGAAAATTCTCTTCGACTCGTGTTCGACTCGTGACTTGCATACTCGGCAGACGGTTCGACTTCCACACTCAGATTGACGGATGTAACCGCTTGAAAAAGATGGCATTGCTGAGGCTGTCGGCGCTGCTGCGTCCTGCAGGTCGGGTCTTTTGGACATACAGCACGCCGCATCGTTCTCGTCGATTGGCTGAATGATTTCGCGGCAGCCTTAGTCGCAAAAAGTTGCGGTAAAGGTTAGCGCGCAACCTGCAGCCCGGCGTCCGTCCGAAGGACTGCATCGTCAAGAGCTCTCTCGACGGCGTCGAACACAAGCAGCGTCGAAGCCTGGCGCGCTTTGTAGTTGCGGACGGGCTCGAGGACGGCAAGGTCCGCCCAACGCCCGCCGGGGGGCGGTCCCCCTTCCTTCAGCATGGCGCGCATCGTGTTGGCGACGGTGCGGAGTTCCTCCGGCGTCGAACCGACGATCTCGCGGGCCATGACCGACGCCGACGCCTGACCGAGAAGGCAGGCCTTGACCGACTGGCCGAAATCGCTGACGCGGCCATTCTCCAGTTCGAGATCGACAGTCACAGTCGATCCGCAGAGCTTGGAATGACCCGTCGCGGTGCCATGGGGGTGGGTTAGTCTTCCTGTTCGCGAGATCGCTCCCGCCAGCTCGAGAATGCGCGTGTTGTAGATCTCATCGAGGTTGGCCATAGGTCTCTTTTGCGTCTTATGGTCTTTTGGATTGCGGGCGGTGTCCCGCCTCTCGTCTAAACATATCAGTCGCCGTATATAAGGCCTGCCGGCCGCGAATACGAGATCTGCCGGCAATCCGGCGGGGAACGATACCCCCAACGATCCCATGACGATTGGGCCTTTCCAACCACCATAGTTGGCCATAATTGGCCTATGCGGCGGTGGACCCGATATTATGGCGGGCCCAATGATGGCCACAACCTAGACAGAGTTGCAGATGGCGGACGGCGAAACCGACGAGACCACCCTTTCCTTTCGGCCCGTATTCGGACCGGACGGCCTGATACCCGCGATCGTGACGGATCCGGTGTCGGGAAATGTGCTCATGTTCGCGTACATGAACGAGGAAGCCCTGGCGCAAACCATCGCCAGCGGGTTTGCGCATTTCTGGAGCCGGTCGCGGGCCAAGCTTTGGAAAAAGGGCGACGAGAGCGGAAACCTGCTCAAGGTCATCGAACTGCGCACCGACTGCGACCAGGACGTCATCTGGGTTGCCGCCGAGGTTCAAGGCGACGGGGTCGCCTGCCATACGGGCGCTCGTTCCTGCTTCTATCGCCGAGTTGTGCAGGCGACCGGCAGCGGAACGCCCGTCCTCGAGTTTGCCGACCTTCCGGAGCCGAAGACGCTGGCCTGACAAGACGCTGGCCTAACTACGAATATCTCTGCTGCCATCCCGGCGCTTCCGCCAGTTGCTTTGGCTCGCCCTGTTCACACCTTGATTACCTATTGGTAGCGGGGCCTTAATGCCGCAGCGCTAGCATAAGGTTTGCGGACGCTGCTCGGCTGGTAGAGCCGTCGCCCGCTGGCAGGGAGTGCCATCATGGAACGCGCGGCGGGGTTTAGGATCGGATTAGCGCTGGGCGGAGGTGCCGCCCGCGGATGGGCGCACATCGGCGTTCTCAGAGCTTTGGAACGCGCCGGCATCAAGCCGGATATTATCGCGGGCACGTCGATCGGCGCGGTCGTCGGCGGTTGCCATGCGGCCGGCCATCTCGACAACCTGGAGCGCTGGGCGCGCGAACTCACTCCGAAGCGCATATTCGGCTACCTCGACTTGAACTTCGCCGGCACCGGCCTGATCAGCGGCCAGCGTTTGTGCGACCGCCTCGAGCAACATCTCGGCGACCGCAACATCGAAGATCTTGGAACGCGTTTCACGGCGGTCGCGACGGAAATTGGCACCGGGCACGAGCATTGGCTGTCGCGCGGCCGGTTGGTCGATGCCGTGCGCGCATCCTATGCGCTGCCGGGTGTTTTCAAACCGGTCAAAGTTCATGGCCGCTGGCTGTTCGACGGCGCACTGGTGAACCCCATTCCCGTCTCGGTCTGCCGTGCGCTCGGCGCTCGCTACGTTATCGCCGTCAATTTGAACTTCGATATTCTTGGCCGCGGAAGCGTCATCTCCACACCGGAAGCGCTTTTTGCGGAAGGCGAAGAAGCTTTGCACATGGCTCAGGAAGTCGAGCCGCAGGACAAGCGCGGCGTGCGCGCGCTTCTGCAACGTCAGATTCTCGGAAAGCGCGATGGCGCTCCCGGCATCTCGACGGTGATGGTCGATGCTCTCAACATCGTACAGGACCGCATCGCGCGCTCGCGGCTTGCCGGTGATCCCCCTGACGCCATGATTTCGCCGCGGCTTCAGGACGTCGGCCTCTTCGATTTTCACCGCGCGGAAGAAGCCATCGAGCGCGGCAGCCAAGCCGTCGAGCGTCAGCTCGACGACATGGTCCGCGAAATTGAAATATGCGATCCGAGGCGCGCACCCAATCGCGCGCGCCTGCAAACAGGTGGTTCGATCGCGAACGATCAGCCGGTTGCCAAGTAACCGCGCATCGCGGTTACTTCAAGCTCCACCTCGGCCGTGTGGTGCTTGACGACGTCTCCGATCGAAATGATGCCGACGAGCGCGCCGTTTTCGACGACGGGAATATGGCGGAAGCGTCCCTTCGTCATCGTCTCCATGATCTCGTCGAGCGTGCACTCACGCGTGCAGCAAACGACATCGCGAGTCATTCCTTCTTTGGCCAGCATCGAGAGCGCTGCGGCTCCATGCTCCGCGACCAATCGTATGATGTCTCGCTCCGAAATAATGCCAACGACGTTTTCGGTGTCGCCGAGAATGAGGATGGCGCCGATCTTGCGGCTGGCGAGCCGCAAAGCAATTTCCTGGATCGAGTCATCCGGACGCGCAGTCATGACACCGCGGTCTTTCGACTTGAGTATTTGTCCAATGATCACTGGTTCAGCCTCCGTTCCGAACGTCGTGCGTGACGGAATGCAGAGCTTTGCGCTTGCGCGCTCCGGAGCATTCGCAAGCTTGCCCGTCTTCAGCCGGCACAACGCTGCGTTTTTCACCCTAATTGATATCCGCTCTTACGGCGGACTGCCTAAAGGCTGGGGCAAATCCGGAATGAATGCAAGGCTTCAATCTAAATCCGGTGAAGGCGGCGGATCATTTTGCGCTGCACGATCGAAAGCACCGAGTGCGAACAAACCAAATAGATATCCGCCGACGTGCGCTTCCCACGCGATATCACCCTCTTCGCCGAATTTACCGAAGCCGATGATCGCCAGCAAATTGATCGCAAGAAATGCAGCGGACACAACGATAATGCGTTTGTCGCTCAATGCGCCTCTTAACGTTAGCGCCGGGATTGCAGACGGCTGTTCGCGAAGCAAATAGCCCTCGCCCCTATCGAGCGCCGGAAAGAGAAATCGCATGACGCCGCCCATCATCGCGGAGATGGCGCCGCTTGCTCCGATGACGGGCGCCAGCAGTTCAGGATTGATAACGAGAAACAGAAGTGCACCGCACATTCCGCCCGCTATCGAGAACGCTAAAAAGCGAGCACCCCCGAGGCGAGCACACAAGACAGATCCAAACGCGAGCATCCATGCCGAATTGAACACGAGGTGCGTAATGTCGGCGTGAACCAGCATGTGCGTAATCCACGACGTGACTGCCGACACGTCGCCGCCCGGCAGCTCGCCTGCCAATCCTGAATAGCGCGCGGGAATAAAAGCGAGCGCGAGCAGCCACCACATGAGCTGGTCCGGTGTCAGAAACGACATCGCGGCGTGGACGGCGATCAAAACGGCAAGGATCGCGAGCACCGTGCCGGGGACGTTGAAGATTGGTTCTCGGTTCACTGGGACGTCCCACTTTGATGCGATGCGGCATCTGTCTGCCGGACGGCCGTTGTTAGCCGTTCGGTTCGAGCCGGGCAACACCGAGAACCCGCGCCTCAAGCGGAAGATCTCCCGGATGGCACGAAGGATGCTCCCCACAGGTCCGTCGGGCCGGCGCACTAGCGTCGTGCGCCGAAATGGTACGGACCGGCTTTAACCGCGTCCGGTCAAGTTGCAATCGTTGCCGGGTGCCCGTTCGCATGAAAGAAGCTGTCAGCCAATCGTTGTTTACCTATTGGAACGACCTTAGAGGAGATCGGCTGGCGCCGAAGCGTTTCGAAATCGACCCCTCGAGCATTGCCAATTATCTCCCCGATACGTTCATTCTCGAGCGCGTCGATTATGCGACGCTGCGGTTCCGCCTCGCCGGAACACGGATCGCCGAAGCTTTCGGCATGGAATTGCGCGGGCAAAATCTGCTCGGGCTCTTCAACGAGGAAGATGCCGCCACATTGGAAGGGCAAATATCTCTCATCACGTCGGAGGCCGCGGTCGGCGTATTCGAGATGTCCGCCCATGACGGGCGCGGTCACTCGGCCTCTTTCGAAGTCACGATTTTGCCTTTGGTCCACACGCGCGATGTCGTGGAACGCTATCTCGGTTCGGTCGTGCCGATCGACAGGCCGGAATGGCTCGGCAGGGTACCTCTTCCGCATCGTTCGCTCGTCCGGCACAAGCTCATCCGGCCCGACGGCGCGACGCGCCGCGAAGTCGAAACCGTCAATCGCCAGACACCGTTTTGCCCAACCATTCGAGAAGCCAGAATTGTGCGATCGGCGCGCCGGCAATTCCGCGTCTATGAGGGCGGCCTCAGCGGAACGGCGAAGACAGATAATCTTTAGGACGGACATAACCTTACCCGGAGCCAATCGATTTTGATGCGCTGATTAGAACTTCATTAAGGAGGTCTTCGGCATAGTCATTACGGGTAGCGTTCATGTGTTGACACCGCGGATAGCGCCCAATGAACCCACCCCGTTCAGTCCCAAGGGTCGGCTATGTCCGTGCATTCGAGCATCATCCGGGAAGTCCTGCAGCAGACTGATGCGCTGAAGGCAGGAGACTTGCGCAAGCATCGCAGGGTTCCGCTTTCGCTTCCGGGCCGCTTCATGCGCTCTGACCGCACCGAATACACATGCCAGCTCAAGGACATCTCAGTCGGCGGCGCCGCGATCATAACGACGAACGTTCCCGAAATCGGTGAGCGCGTCGTCGTCTACCTCGAGCATCTCGGCGGTCTCGAAGGTGTCGTCTCTCGGATTACGTCCGACGGCTTCGCATTTGCTTTTAAAGTCACTGAGCACAAACGCGAGAAGCTCGCGGCGCAAATCATGTGGCTGGTGAACAAGGACGAATTCCCCGATGAGGTCGGCCGGCTGCATGAGCGCACAGGAACTCGCGGGCGGCGGACGACGTTGAGGGTCGAAGAAGGCGTCATAATTGACGTCGAATTGCTCGATGTTTCAGCATCTGGCGCTTCAATCGGCACTCCGGCGCGGCCGCCGATCGGAAGCCTCGTGATCGCTGGAAAGACGCGAGCTATCGTTCGGCGTCACCACGGACACGGCATTGGTTTACAATTTCTGTCGCTGCTTTCGCCCGAGGCGTTGCGCGACAGATTTCCTTGAACATTACGCGTTGGTTGTGTGATGCCTCAAATCGCCCGCCGAGTTGCCAAAATCATAAAGTTCAATTTGGATGTAACTTTAGTGCGAATGCCACGGCGGGCATTCATGCTAAAAGCAGCTGTCTCGCGTACTGTATCGTACCGTGTTCGAGGGCGTATCATGAAGTACGGTAGCGTAGCCATTTACTTGGCGGTTGGACTATTTGCGGCAGTGATGCCGGCGGCAGCGCAGCAGGTAGCGGTGGTCAGCCCCGCGACGCGAGCTCCCGAATTTATGCGGGTATACGGAAGTTCCCAGCCGCCATATGGCTTTGTGGCTTTCTGTGAGCGCATGCCTCAGGAATGTGTCGTCACCTCACAGGATGACGCGCGTTACCAGGCGACACCACAGGCGTTGAGCGAGCTCGACGAAGTCAATCGCTCGGTCAATCACGAGATTGAGCCCGCGACCGACCTCGAAGTTTACGGCGTGGTCGAATACTGGACGCTGCCGAAAACACGCGGCGATTGCGAAGATTACCAACTTCTTAAGCGCCATCGTCTCATCACTCGGGGGTGGCCGTCCTCATCGCTTTTGATGACGGTCGTTCGCGACGAAAAGAACGAAGGACACGCCGTACTTACGGCGCGTACGACGCAAGGCGATTTCATCCTCGACAACAAGGTCGATGTCGTCCGGCTGTGGAACCAGACGCCTTATCACTATGTGATGCGGCAGTCGTATATGGATCCGAAGGTTTGGGTATCACTCGACCCGAACGATGCCGCGACGCCTTCTGCGCTGTCGGGTGTTCAGTCGGTCAATCCGGGGATCATCGAGACGACGCCGGGTTACCGGTGATTGGACAGTAGTCGACGAAAGAACTTTGCAGGCCGGACTGAAAACCGATCTTTGGCCGTTCCCCCGGCCGATCCCCCGATCGAGTCCGACCTGTTCGCGGGCCGCGCGTCTTCCCCCGAGACGCCGGCCCGCTTTTTTTTGGGCCGGTTCATGCAAACGCGGTCAACGAGGCTTTAGCGTCAGGATTTTAAGTTTGGGGCATGAGGCCGGCCGCGTAGTGCTTCCACTTTTCGACGTACCGCCGTGCGCCGCCGCCGAAGCGATGAGCTTCTTCGTCACTCAGCTGACGAACGACTTTGCCGGGTGAGCCCATAACCATCGACCGGGGCGGGATGATCTTTCCTTCCGGTATTAGCGTGTTGGCGCCGATGACGCATTCCTCGCCGATCTCTGCGCCGTTCAAAATGATGCTGCCGACGCCGACGAGGCTGCCGCGGCCGATGGTGCAGCCATGCAGCATCACCATGTGGCCGACCGTGCAGTCTTCGCCGATCGTGAGCGGGAAGCCGGGATCGGTGTGCAGAACGCAGCCGTCCTGCACGTTCGACCGCGCGCCGACGGTGATCAATTCGTTGTCGCCGCGGAGCACTGCGCCGAACCAAACGCTCGCATCCTCCTCGAGCTTCACTTTGCCGAGGAGAACGGCGTTGGGGGCAACCCAGAACACGCCGTTTGCCGGCGTGCTCACGCCTACGCCATCGAATTTATAAAGGGGCATGCTGATCGGGCTCTAGACGCCTTCGAGGTCCATATCGAGGATCGCCATCTGGAATTGATAGGACGTCTCGCCCTCTTCGACTTCACGATAAAGCGTCGCGACGAACTCGCCATTGATGAAGACTTCGGCCATGTCGTCTTTCTTCGGCTGAGGCCTGATTTCGAGATTCGTGGCGCCGAACGTTTTACGCAGGTACGACTGCAGGCGCGCGAGTTCTTCTTTCTTCAATGTCTTTCTCCTGGACGAATTTCAGAGGCCGCCGAAATCATCAACCCAACCCTGCTCCATGGAGCGGGCGGGTTCGGCGCAACCTGCGCTGCCGACGATTTTCGCGGGTACTCCGGCGACGGTTACGTTGGGCGGCACTTCGGCGAGAACCACCGATCCGGCAGCCACGCGCGAGCAACGCCCGACTTTGATATTACCAAGAATCTTGGCCCCCGCTCCGACCAGCACATTATCGCCGATCTTCGGGTGCCGGTCACCCATCTCTTTGCCGCTGCCGCCAAGTGTCACCGCGTGCAGGAACGAGCAGTTGTCGCCGACGACGGCCGTCTCACCGACGACGAAACCCGTCGCATGATCGAGCATGATGCCCTTGCCGAACTGTGCGGCCGGATGAATGTCGACCGCAAACATTCGCGACGACTGGCTTTGCAGATAGAGCGCAAAATCATAGCGGCGGCTCTTCCACAGCGCGTGCGCGAAGCGATACGTGACGAGGGCGTGGAAACCCTTGAAGTACAACAGCGGGTCGAGATAGCGCGTGCATGCCGGATCGCGGTCGTAGACCGCCTGGAGGTCGGCACGGAAAATTGCGCCGATGCCCGGATGCTCGGCCATCACGCTTTGGAATGTTTGCGAGATCAGCCCGGCATCCACGTCGGTGTGGTTCAACCGCTGGGCGAGCCGGTGGCAGACAGCATCTTCCAGCATCTGGTGGCTGAGAACGGTCGCGAAGATGAAGCTGCCGAGCGCGGGCTCGGTCTTCATCGCGGCTTCGGCCTCGGCGCGGATCTGCGCCCAGATCGGGTCGACGATTTGGACCTTGGAAGTGGCTGTCTTTGTGTTCGACACGTCTTGCCTCTACGCGGAATGAGGTCCGGCACCCCTGCGCACGCACGCGGGCCGATCCAAATTAGCAACAGCCGATTAACGCTGGTGTAAACCCCGGTCAATCGATCGCGTCATTAACATATACACTTTCTCGCCGCCGCGTGCATCTGCCGCCCTGGCCCCGGTTTGCCGGCCGTTTTATTGCGCCTTAGATGGCCGCCCGAACAGAAGGATCAAGACGCATGGCTCAAGCCGCGGAAGTCGCCAACCCGACGCTGCGATATGTCAAGGACGGGGCCATCGGCTGGATCACGGCCGATAATCCGGCCCGGATGAACGCGCTCACGGCCGCCATGTGGGAGGCCATACCAGGCGCGGTCGCGCAAGCCATTGCCGATCCAGACGTCCGGGTCGTCGTTTTACGCGGCGCGGGCGACAAGGCCTTTTCGGCCGGCGCCGATATTTCCGAATTCGAAAATTCCCGAACCGGGGATGCCGCTAAGACCTACGACATGTTGAACGACAACGCCTTCAACGCCCTCATTAGCTGCCCCAAGCCGACGATTGCCATGATCCACGGCTTTTGTCTCGGCGGCGGACTTGGGCTAGCGCTCTGCTGCGATATGCGGATTGCGGACGATGCGAGCCAGTTCGCCATTCCGGCGGCCAAGCTCGGGATTGGTTACAATGCACGCTGGGTGCGGCCGATCCTTGCCGCCGTCCCGGCAGCGCGCGCCAAGGAACTCCTCTTCACTGGACGCCGTTTCCGCTCCGCCGATGCAGAAGCGATGGGCCTTGTTTCGCAACTCGTGACGACGGCAGAACTCGAGGCGACCGTCAGGGCGCTCGCGCTGGAGATTGCCACGAACGCACCCTTATCCGTCGCGGCAGCCAAACAGGTGATCGACGAAATCTCACGTCATCCCGAGACTCCCGATATGGCCCGCCTCGATGCGGCCGTCGCCGCCTGCTTCGAAAGCGAAGACTATGCCGAAGGCCGCCGGGCGTTTCTTGAAAAGCGCAAGCCAGTATTCAAGGGCAAATGAATTGACCGAGCGCATCACCTGGTTTCGCATTCTTGGCTCCGTGGCTGTCGTCTCCTTCACTGCGACAACTGCATGGGCCGGCGACAAGACATTGCTCGAAGCGTGTTTTTCGCCGGCGGCCCTTGCGGCCGTTCAGGGCGAAGAGGCGATCACAAAGGGCAATCGCTCTTTCGATGCTCAGATCAAAATCACCGGGTTTACGCCTGCGTCTCCCGTTCCCGATACGCTTCGCGGTGCGATCCGCCGCGTCAACCTTCCGCCCGGCGAGAAGGCAATCGCGCTGACGTTCGACCTTTGCGAGCAACGTGAAGAAGTCGCCGGTTACGACGGGCGAATTTTCGATTATCTACGGCAGCAGGGCGTCAAGGCAACGTTCTTTGCGGGCGGAAAGTGGATGGTTTCACATCAACAGCGCACCGCACAGCTGTTGGCCGATCCGTTGTTCGAAATCGGCAATCACACCGAAACGCACGCCAACCTGCGCCTGTTGCAACCTGCCGCCGTGAACCAGCAGGTGCTCGCTCCGCAAAAGGCATATGAGGACGCGCGCGGCCGCTTGGGTGCGCAGCAATGCGTTGCGTCGTCAGCGCCGGACTCGATGAGCCGCATTCCAGTGCAACCGACGCTTTTCCGCTTTCCCTACGGGGCCTGCAACGACGCGTCGATGAAAGCCGTCAACGATGCGGGCATGCTTGCGATCCAATGGGATGTCGCCACGGGCGATCCCGATCCGCACGTATCAGCCGCCAGGATTGCGCAAGCCATGGTGAACGAAGCAAAGCCCGGCTCGATCATCGTCAACCACGCGAACGGGCGCGGCTGGCACACCGCCGAAGCACTCGCGATCGCTATTCCGAAGCTGAAGGCCAAGGGCTATAAATTCGTGACGGTCAGCGAACTGATGACAATGGGCAAACCGGTGATCACGTCCGAATGCTACGATCGCAAGCCTGGCGACACCAATCGCTACGACTTCCTCAGCGCCCTGCAACATCCGCTGAATTCAACCGCCCAGAATTCAACCGGCAAGAACGGGGCGACAGCCGTCCTTGCGCCGTCGTCATCGCAGAAGCCACCGTCCAAATCAAAGACGCCAAAAGACGCTTCGCAGAAACCCCTAGCGACCGATCACTGAGATGACGGGAGCCGACATACTGCCGGTCTCCCATCGCGCGGTGACGTTCGAACCGATGACGGCCGAGGCGGCGCAAAGTCTCGGAGCGACGCTCGCACAAATCGATCCGTGGGCGCGTTACGATTACACGGGAGAGACGCTCGCCGCGTTCCTCGACGGCGAGGAGCCGGGTGCGCAGCGCTTCCAGATCGTCGTCGATCGCGTGCTCGCGGGTGCAATTGTCATCCGGAGCAATTGGCTCCGGGGACCCTATCTGCAGTTTCTCGGCATCCTGCCGGCGTTCCATCGCCAGGGCGTGGGGCGCTCAGCCCTCTTGTGGTTCGAGCGCGGATCGGAAGCGGCTGGCGATCGCAATCTTTGGGTTGTCGCTTCCGATTTCAACGCGGGCGCGCAGGCCTTCTACGAACGGCACGGATTCGCTCGCGTCGGGATCATCGACGGGCTCGTCGCCGATGGCGCCGCAGAAATACTTTTTCGAAAACGACTAACGATTGGTTGAGGCGGCGATGCGGCGCGGCTGAGTTGCCTGGGCCGCCAATGAGGCTTGATGCCTACGAGGCTCGCTACCGGCGAACGCCACGAACGTCGTGGTGAATGCAAGAAATTAATTTTGGATCGTTATTGTGCGGCGCATCGCAACAAGCCGCCAGTTATGACGGGATGCGATCCATCCTCGGGCTCATCCCGATAACCGCGCATTTGCGGGGCTTTTTGAAGAGGCCGCCCCCATCCCCGCGGGAGCTGCGGTCTTTGCTTATGGGCTCGGCCGCGATCTCGGCACTGAGATTAATCGTTTTGAGGCAGGGCTGCTTCTGCGACGCAAAATGCTTTTTGCTTGTCAGCGATGTCAGCTGTTGCATAGCTTCCGGCCGACGCTTCGAAGAAAGCGAGACGAATTCCAAGGCCTTCAAAGGGGGGCCGGTGGCAAGGCTCTGCAGGGCGAATTTAACTCTCTTGCGGTAAGATTGTCGTTTGGATTTCGTGGTCTGGTCGTGCTCGGGACCCAATGAGAGCGACCGTCTGGAGGAAATGCCTGAAACAGTAATCCCACGCGCGATGCTCCAAGGAGCCAACGAGACGGGGGACTATTTCTGGGATGTCTGGCGCGAGCCAAACGACCATACGGCGCGGTACCGAATGCGGACCGCGCCGATTTTTTTTCCTTGGGAGTTGAGCCTCAAGCCGCCGCGGCTGTGCTCGCCCGCTCATAATTCAAAACGGGGGCGAGCCAACGCTCCGTTTCTTGGACTGTCCATCCCTTGCGAGCCGCGTAGTCCTCGACCTGATCCCGCTCCACCTTGCCGACGCCGAAATAGTGGCTTTCGGGATTTGCGAAATAAAGTCCCGACACGGATGAACCGGGCCACATCGCGTAGCTCTCCGTTAACGTAATGCCGGCGGCCTTTTCGACGTCCATCAGCTTCCAGATGGTCGCCTTTTCCGTGTGATCGGGCTGAGCCGGATAGCCGGGCGCCGGGCGGATTCCCTGGTACTTCTCGAGGATCAAATCCTCGGCCGAAATTTTTTCGGATTTCGCGTAGCCCCAAAGCTCCTTGCGGACCTTCTCGTGCATGGCTTCGGCGAACGCCTCCGCCAAGCGATCGCACAACGCTTTCACCATGATGCGATTATAGTCATCGGTCTTTTTGATGTGCCGTTCGATGGCTTCGTCTTCGCCATGGCCCGTCGTCACGGCGAACGTGCCGACGTAATCGGTGATCCCGGTTTCCTTCGGCGCAACGAAATCGGCAAGAGCCACGTGAGCGCGGTTGCGCGTCGGATCGCGGGCGATCTGCTGGCGCAGAGTGTGTAGCGTCGCCATCTCACCGGACCGCGTGTCGTCCGCGTAGAGCGCAATGTCGTCGCCGATGCTGTTCGCCGGCCAGAAGCCGACGACGCCGGATGCCGTTACCCATTTCTCGGCGACCATGCGTTTCAACAACGCTTGAGCGTCGTCAAAGAGCTTCTTCGCTTCCGAGCCGACTTTGTTGTCGGTCAAGATTTGAGGATAACGGCCGGTCAGCTCCCACGTCTGGAAGAATGGCGTCCAGTCGATATAGGGAACGAGCGATGCGAGGCTGAAATTCGAGAAGCTGCGCGCGCCGAGGAAGCTCGGCTTGACCGGCTTGAACGCCTGCCAGTCGATCTTGAACTTGTTGTCGCGCGCGGCCTTCAGAGTAATGCGCTGCTTGCGCGCTTCGTTGGCGAGGTGCGTCTCGCGAACCTTGGCGTACTCGGCTTGGATGTTTTCGACGTACGGCGCCTTATCGGTATCCGACAGCAGTTTCGAGACAACGCCAACGGCCCGGCTCGCGTCGAGAACGTAGACGGCCTGCCCACGGTTGTAGTTCGGATTGATCTTGACGGCCGTGTGCACTTTGCTGGTCGTCGCGCCGCCAATCAGAAGCGGCATCGAGAAGCCTTCGCGCTCCATCTCGCCTGCTACGAAACACATCTCGTCGAGCGACGGCGTGATGAGGCCTGACAGGCCGATCATATCGACTTTTTCCCGCTTTGCCGTCTCGAGGATTTTCGCGGCGGGCACCATGACGCCGAGATCGATGACTTCGTAGTTGTTGCACTGGAGCACGACGCCGACGATGTTCTTACCGATGTCGTGGACGTCGCCCTTGACGGTCGCCATCAGAATTTTGCCCGCGGCGGGCTTCTGGTCGAGGCCTGACGCTTTCTTCTCGGCCTCGAGGTAAGGCTGCAAATATGCAACCGCCTGCTTCATGACGCGGGCCGATTTCACGACCTGCGGAAGGAACATCTTGCCGGCGCCGAAGAGGTCGCCCACGACGTTCATGCCGGCCATAAGCGGACCTTCGATCACGTGCAGCGGCTTGTCGGCCTCGGCGCGCGCCTCTTCCGTGTCGGCTTCGATGAAATCGGTGATGCCGTGCACGAGGGCGTGGGTCAGGCGCGCTTGAACGGGCGCTTCGCGCCACCTGAGATCTTTCTCCTTCGCCTTCTGGCCGCTGCCGTCGCCTTTGAATTTCGCGGCCGAGTCGAGCAGCCGGTCGGTCGCGTCGGGGCGACGATTGAGGATCACGTCCTCGCAAAGTTCGCGCAGCTCCGCCGGGATGTCGTCATAGAGCGCGAGCTGTCCAGCATTGACGATGCCCATATCCATGCCGGCTTGAATGGCGTGGTAGAGGAACACGGAGTGCATTGCCTCGCGAACCGGCTCGTTGCCGCGGAAGGCGAACGACAGGTTGGAAACGCCGCCCGAGATATGGACGAGCGGCATCTTCTCCTTGATCTGACGCGCCGCCTCGATGAAGGCGATGCCATAGCCGTTGTGCTCTTCGATGCCGGTTGCGACGGCAAAGATGTTGGGATCAAAGATGATGTCTTCCGGTGGGAAGCCGACTTTCTCGGTCAATAGTTTATAGGCGCGCTCGCAAATCGTGACCTTGCGCTCAATCGTGTCGGCTTGGCCCTGCTCGTCGAAAGCCATGACGACGACAGCTGCGCCATAGCGCAAAACCTTGCGCGCATGCTCGAGAAACGGCCCCTCGCCTTCCTTCATCGAGATCGAGTTGACGATCGGCTTGCCTTGCACGCACTTCAGGCCCGCCTCGATGACGCTCCATTTCGAGCTGTCGATCATGATCGGCACGCGGCTGATGTCGGGTTCTGACGCGATCATATTGAGGAACGTCGACATCGCCCTTTCGGAATCGAGCAGGCCTTCGTCCATGTTGACGTCGATGATCTGCGCGCCGGCTTCCACCTGCTGGCGTGCAACGGCCAGGGCACCGGCATAGTCATTCTGCTCGATCAGCTTGCGAAACTTGGCTGAACCCGTGACGTTTGTGCGCTCACCGATGTTGATGAACGACTGTGCGGCGTTGGCTGTGGTCATTGTGCTCAGTTCACCCATGGACGAACGGTTCGAGGCCGGAAAGGCGCAAGCGCGGCTGATGCTCGGGGAGCGCGCGCGGTTTGTAGGATTTCGCGTGGCTTGCGATGTGCGCGATATGGTCAGGCGTCGAACCGCAGCAGCCGCCCACGATGTTGACCAAGCCGTCGGCCAGCCAGGGCTCGACCTTGCAGGCCATCTCGTCGGGGCCTTCGTCATACTCGCCCATCGCATTCGGCAGGCCGGCATTCGGATATGCCGAGATACGCACGTCAGCGACGTGCGAAAGCTCGGCGATGTACGGCCGCATCAGTTCGGCTCCGAGCGCGCAGTTGAGCCCGATCGAAAACGGCTTCAGATGCCGCATCGAGTACCAAAAGGCTTCAGCCGTTTGCCCCGACAGTGTTCGGCCCGAACGATCCGTGATCGTTCCGGAAATCATGATCGGCAGCTCGAGATCTTTTTCCTCGAAGACTTCCAAAGTGGCAAAGCCCGCGGCCTTGGCGTTCAAAGTGTCGAAGATCGTCTCGATCAGGATGATGTCGGAGCCGCCGTCGATCAGTCCCCTCACCTGCTCCTTATAGGCTTCGCGCAACTCATCGAAGCTGACGTTGCGGTAGCCGGGATTATTGACGTCCGGCGAAAGCGACGCCGTGCGATTGGTCGGCCCGACGGCGCCCGCGACGAAGCGCGGCTTCTCGGGCGTTTTCTTCGTCCATTCATCAGCTGCGCGACGCGCGAGCTTCGCCGCCTCGACGTTCATCTCATACGACAGCTCTTCCATATGATAGTCGGCCATGGAAATGCGCTGCGCATTGAACGTATTCGTCTCGATGAGGTCGGCACCCGCCTGCAGATACTTGCCGTGGATCTCTTGGATGATCTCCGGCTGCGTCAGCACGAGCAGATCGTTGTTGCCCTTGATGTCCTTCGAATGATCGGCAAAGCGCTCGCCGCGATAATGTTCTTCGCCGAGCTTGTATTGCTGGATCATCGTGCCCATCGCACCGTCGATGATCAGGATGCGTTCGCTTGCGGCCTTTTCAAGCGCGGCCCAACTTGGTTTGCGTCTCATATCACGCCTCAACTTTCCTGAAATTTCACGCAGCGTCCGCGTTCGCCGCCCTGACAGAGCGCAAGCCCAGCAGATGGCAAATTGCGTAAACGAGATCGGCGCGGTTCAACGTGTAGAAGTGAAATTTCTTGATGCCTTCGTCGACGAGGTCCATCACCTGCTCGGTCGCAACGGCGGCTCCGACGAGATGAGAGGTGGCGCTGTCGTCTTCCAGCCCTTCGAAACGCCGCGCGAGCCAGGACGGCACCGTCGCGCCCGCGCGCTTCGCGAAGCCCGCGACCTGCTTGAAGTTATGGATCGGCACGATGCCCGGAGAAATCGGGACCCAAATGCCTGCAGCACGGGCGCGCTCGATGAAGCGCAGGAAGTAGGCGTTATCGAAACCGAACTGCGTGATGATGCGATCGGCGCCGGCATCGACCTTGGCTTTCAGATTTTCGATGTCGGCCTCGATCGACGGGCTTTCCGGATGCTTCTCGGGATAGCCCGCAACCGAAATTTCAAAATCGGCAATGGCCTTCAATCCTGCGACGAGGTCGGCTGCGTTTTTGTAGCCGCCCGGATAGGGCTCGTACTTCGCGCCGGTTCCTTGTGCGGGATCTCCGCGTAGCGCAACGATGTGGCGGACGCCCTCGTCCCAATAGGTCTTGGCGACGGCGTTCACCTCTTCCTTCGTGGCATCGACGCAGGTGAGATGCGCGGCAGGCTTCAGCGGCGTCTCCTTGAGGAGACGGGTCACCGTTGCGTGCGTACGCTCACGCGTCGATCCGCCTGCGCCGTATGTCACTGAGACGAATTCAGGGCCGAGCGGCGCAAGCCGCGTGATCGAAGACCACAGCGTCTCTTCCATTTTCTCGGTCTTCGGCGGGAAAAATTCGAAGCTGACGAGGATATCGCCCGATCCCAGCAGCTTGCTTTTGCGTTCATTCGTTTGTGCCATCAGCCTGCCCCCTCGCGCACTTCTTCAGCGGGTGCGCTTATTCTTGCGACCGACGCCTGCGCCGCGGGCCGTTCCGCGAGCCAGATCGTAACGGTCAGGATTTCTTCGCTGTCGCCGTCCTTCGGTTTCAGATCCTCGGTCGACTTCGGAACGAGACCTGCATCCTTGAGCCAGCCGGCGACCTGCTCATGCGGGAAGCCGAGCCGCTCGTGCGCTTCGCGGGATCTCAAGAACTCGAGATCATGCGGCGCGAAATCGATGATCAGCAGCTTGCCGCCCGGAGCGAGCACGCGCGCGGCTTCGCGAATGGCGAGCGCCGGATCGGATAGAAAATGCAGAACCTGATGCATGACCACGACGTCGGCCTGCCGATCGGCGAGCGACAGCGAATAGATATCGCCGTGACGTACCTGCGCGTTGAGGCATCCCTTGGATTTCAGATTGGCCTGCGCGTAGTTGAGCATCGCCTGATTGACGTCTAGGCCGAGCCCCCGCGCAAACCGGTCTGCGAACAGTTCGAGCGTGCGGCCGGTGCCCGTTCCAAGATCGACGAACAGGCCGAATGGCCCCTCGCCGATGGCACGGCGCATCGCCGCCTCGACGTCGTTTTCCGCGACGTGCAAGGTTCTGATCCGATCCCAATCGGCAGCGTGCTGTTCGAAAAACGACTGGGCGGTGGCTTCGCGCTCGCGCTTCAGGGCTTCCGCGCGCTCGCGATCACGCCGGACCGAAGCCTCCGCCGGATCGACGTCCGAGACGAGGCGCAGCGCCAAGCGGCCGCCCGGCTGGCGATCGGAAATATGAAAATAGACCCAGCTGCCGTCCCGGAAGCGCTCGATCAGGCCTGCTTCGCACAGGAGCTTCAGATGGCGGCTGATCCGCGGCTGGCTTTGACCGAGGATGAGGGTCAGATCCTTGACGTTGAGTTCGCCGCCCGCGAGCAGCAGCAAGATCCGCAGACGCGTCGGCTCGGCCGCTGCTTTGAGCGCGGCGACGAGATCAGCGGTTCGCATTTCGGGCGATCGATGCATGCGCCACAACATATAAAGATATGTTTATGTGTCAAGTGGCGAGTTCAATTCCCTTAATTGAACGCTGGTACGTAGGTTAACGGCCTTTTAGCTATATTCGCCATAATGTGCCGCCGTTAGGTCTGCGGGGATCGAGTTCGGAATGCGGCGTCAGGATTTTGAAGTCATTGAGCTTTCGAGCAGCCCCCATAGGTTGCCGATCATACTTCGCCAGACCAACTCGAAGCTTTCCCGGGTTCCGGGCCTTGTCCTGATGACGATTTTGGCCGCCCTGATCGTCGGCCCGCAAGTGGGCTTCGCGGCCTACGCCATCGCTTCTCCGGAAGTCCGGAGCGCGATGATTGCACACCCCATGGTTGCGATAGAGCTCGCGCTTGCTCTCGTGTTCTGGGTCGGCCTCATCGTTTGGCCATTGCGCAACATTCTCCTCGCTTTGCTTTCGGACCGCGAGGTCGATATCCGCGATGGCGAGGTCAAGGTGATTGACCGGACTGCCTTTTCGAAGACGTTTTGGCGGATGCCGCTTGCCACCTACGAGGGTGTGGCCGTGCATGTGCGTTCTTCCCTTTCGGGCGTGCGGCAGGAGGCCGTCCTTGTGCATCCCAATAAAAATCGCAGCATCGTTTTGATGACCGCCGAGCATATCGGAGCGCGAGAAGTCGAGGAGCTTTGCAATTTACTGAGCCTTCCTTCTGCTCCGGCCGACCGCGGTTTTGCCGTCAGCGCGCAGGTCTCGGGCCGAGAAAATCCTGTGGCAGCGTAGCCATCCGGCATCGTTTTGACGTGATTGTTGCCTCTCTAACGCGTTGAGAGGCTTGTTTCGAAGCAGTGAGGACGGCAGAGTCTGATTGGGTGACCTGCCACTTCCGGTTTTTCAGGGGACGACTATGCGAGGGTTAGACATGTTGTGGGCATTTTCACGGATCCGCTCCGCTGGTTGCCTTGCCATTTTGGTCGCTTGCTTTGCCGCCATTTCTGCCGGTGGAGCGCGGGCTGAATCTCCGGCTGTTTACATGCAGCGCGTTCAAAACGAGTTGATCGTCGCGCAGAAGTCCGGCGGGGTCGCACAGTTTGCCCAGGTGCTGCGCCAGCACATGGATGTGCCCGGGATCGGCTTGACGGCGCTCGGTCCTCATGCCCGGACGCTGCCGAAGGAAGAACGTCCGGCGTATTACAACGGCATGATCAATTTCATCGCCAAGTACGCGGCCAAAGAAGGCCCGAAGTACATGGTCAGAAGCGCTGTCGTGACGGGTCAGGGTCCTGGTGACGCGGGCGGCACGAATGTCGACAGCCGCCTCACGCTGATGACGGGCGAAAGCTACGACATCCGCTGGCTCGTGATGAAATCGGGGTCGGGCTACAAGGTTCGCGATGCGCAGGTGGTCGGCTTCTGGATGACGTCGTTCCTCGACGATCTTTTCCAGAATTACATCACCGAGAACGGAAATAATCCGCGCGCTCTTGTATTGGCTCTGAGCCGGTAGCATCTGCCATCGGGCGCTTTTCGCCGGATGTACGTGTGCAATTGCCGGTGACGGTCATGGAATAGCCTGCAAATCACACTTCCATCGGCCGGCGCCGAGAATTTTGACAAAGGGCCGTACTCATGGTCCTTGTCAAACGGGGACGGAAAATGACGACGCGCACGTTCCATAAGTGCTGTGCGCGTACGGTCGTGAGTGGGGATGGAGACGGGTGATGAATTCTCAGAAGTTGCGTTTTGTGTTCGGCATGGCGCTTGTCGTCGGCCTCGGCACAGCGATGTCGATGTCACCGGCATCGGCGGATGATCAACAGCCACCCGCCGCGGAGAGCGATCAAGCGGCACCTGCCCCTGAAGGCGGTGCGGATACGCTTCCGACCGCAGGTGCGGCACAGGATGGATCGGAGCAGGCTGCTCCCAGCGCAGAGCCCGCGCAGGATGGCGCGGCAGGGGCCCCCGAAGCTCCGGCCGAAGCTACTGCCCCGGCGGAACACCAGGAAGCGCCAGCTGCAGCTGAGGGTGCTGAAGCTCCCGCATCAGGCGCATCAGCCGTCTCGGCCAGCGAATTGAAAATCGGAGCCGCGGTCTATGGCGCCGATGGCGCGAAGATCGGTGAGGTCAACGGCGTCAAATCCGACGATGCCGGCAAGGTTCAAGAAATTCTCGTGACGGACGGTGTTGCAGCGGGCATCAACGCGAAGGTCTTCGCCATTTCCGGCGACAAGATCACAAGCGTTTCCGACGGCGTGAAGCTGTCGCTCAGCTCGGAAGAAGCAAAGAAACTTCCGATCATCGACAACAGCAACGGCTAATCAGTCCACAGACTCTCATTTCGGAAGCCGCGCTTTTAACCGAAGCGCGGCTTTTTGCTGTGAATTGTCCGTGTTCAACCGAATTTGCCGGCCGGTTCTCTCGCAATCGGCGGGCCGCTCGCATATGCAGGACCTCCGGCGGCAATGACATCGCCCGCGTCGGAGAATGGAAACGTCATGCGCAGCAGTGGCTTCCTCGCACTTATTCCGTGTGTCCTATCGGCATTTGCACTCTTCGTTGGCATCACCGGTGCTTCAGCGGACGAAACTCTCGACACGAACAAGCTCCCGCGCGTCTCCGGCACCAAGGTCATCTTCGCCAGCCCGTCGTCCACGATTTTCACGTCGCCGGGAGCCGTCGCCGAGACGGCCGACGGCACCGTCGCGGCGCTCACGGCGGCGGGTTGGCAGCCATATGCGCCAGCCTTCGGCGAGCCGATCAAGAGCCCCACCATGGCTATCGCGAACTTGAAGAAAGGCGCGACTGGCCTCTCCGTGTTCATCACCGTCGCGCCGGCGCAGAATAACGCGACGAGCGTCACCTATACCGGAGTGATCATCGCGAACGACTTGCCGTTTCCCAAGGATGCGACGGACATCAAGTTCGACGGGGATCGGCCGTTTCTCTCGTGCGTGACGGCCGGCAACCTCGCGGCGACTTCCGATTTCCTGCGGACGGAGCTGATCGCGCGCGGCTGGTCGCCTTGGTCAGTCAAGGACAATGCCAAGTCGGCCTACGCTGACGAGAAGACTGAGAAGGGCCTCTATGCCTACTACGTTCGCGACGCTGGCAAACCGCTGATACTCGTGCTGCAGAGCGCGGATGACGGCAAAACGACGGTGAAGATCGAGTCCGTTCCCCCTGAAGTCCTGCACCCCGCTGAAAAGAAGGAAGCGGCGAAGGCGCCTGAGGCTTCTCGGGCTCCGGCAGCCAAGCCCCAGGACAAGGTCGGCGATGCCATCGACGATCTGGCGGCAAGCATCATCAAACAGGCGCAGCAGTCGGTCGAGGACTCGATGCGGGGAGCCAAGCCCGCTGCCGCCGACAAGGCCGACAAGATCTCCGACGAGCCCACGGAGGCCTTGACCGTTCTCGACGGCAACACAGCGCCCATTCCGGTTCCGTCGACAGCGGCGGACATCGACTTCGACGGCGCCAGCGGCCAACTAGAATTCAACTCGTCCTCCAGCATCAAGCAAATCGCGGCGTTCTACAGGAGCCAGATGAAGACGCTCAGTTGGAGCGAAGAGAAGTCCGTGATCAACCAAGCGAACATGGTGGTGCTCGGCTTCCACAAGGGTGAGCAGGACGTTTCGCTCACGCTGATGAAGATGGGCGATACGGTCAACGTCAGCGCCTCGGGGTCGGCACTCGAGAAACCGGAGGCGACCGAAGAGGCTTCAGCAAGCAGCGATGCTGCTAGCGCGACGGGCAACGAGCCTGAAAAGGAACTCGAAGCCGAAGATGCCGGAGGCCTCCCCGTGCCGAAAGAACATTCGCTGAGCGGTAGCGAGCAGTCGATGTTTCGCCACGGCGCTAATGCCAATGTCCCGGCGAAGCTTTTGTCGGTGCTTGCTTTTTATCGCCGGGAGCTCGGCAAGCGTGATTGGAAAGAGGATGCGTCGAAGTCCGTCATCAAGGATGACGCTGCGGAGGTTCACTACGTGACGGCTGAGGGGCCCGCCGTCCTCACGCTCGGGCGCGCCAATGGCGAGACGACAATCGCGCTTGGCGTGCGCGAGGACGATAAGGCGAAGAAATCCGGGATGATGGCGAAGCCCGGGCAGACGAAGCTCCTGATCGGCAACTTCCTCGAAACCGATGCCGTCATCACCATCGCCGGAAAGACGATCAAGGTTCCGGCCGGTGCGGGCAAAAACGGCCCAGATGGGCCGACGCTCGACGTCGCGCCGGGAAAATATCCATATAAGCTCAAAGGCGCAGGCGGCGCCGGACCCAACGATCCAGTCGAAGTCGGCGCCGATGAAATCTGGGGGCTGATGATCGGACCCGGCGGCGTGTTGCCGGTTCAGATGTACTGAGGCCAGCCTGAACGGACATGCTCTCCGAGTGGATGTGCGTGTCCGTCTGTCAGCTGGCCTCGTATTGCGTCACCGTTCGAAGCGCTTGAACTTGATGCGGTGCGGCTCCACGGCCTGATCACCGAGGCGGCGCTTCTTGTCTTCTTCGTAGTCGGCGAAGTTGCCTTCAAACCATTCGACGTGGCTGTCGCCTTCGAAGGCAAGAATGTGCGTCGCGAGACGATCGAGGAAGAAGCGGTCATGCGAGATGACCACGGCGCAACCGGGGAAATCTTCGAGTGCAGCTTCGAGCGCGCCGAGCGTCTCCGTGTCGAGGTCGTTGGTCGGCTCGTCGAGCAGCAGCAAATTGCCGCCCTCCTTCAGGAGCTTGGCGAGATGCACGCGGTTGCGTTCACCGCCCGACAGCATGCCGACCTTCTTCTGCTGGTCAGCGCCCTTGAAGTTGAACCAGCCGCAATAGGCGCGGCTCGGGATTTCCTTTTTGCCGCCGAGCAGCATTTGATCGAGACCCCCTGAGATCTCTTCCCAGACCGTCTTCTTGTCGTCCAAATGCGCGCGGGACTGATCGACGTAACCGATCTTCACAGTATCGCCGAGACGGATCGAACCCTTGTCGGGTGTTTCCGCACCGGTCAGCATCTTGAACAACGTCGTCTTGCCGGCGCCGTTCGGGCCAATCACGCCGACGATGCCGCCGGGCGGCAGCTTGAACGAGAGATCGTCGATCAGCAGCCGGTCGCCAAAGGCCTTCGTCAGGCCTTCCGCTTCGATGACGACACCACCGAGGCGCGGTCCGGTCGCGATCTGGATCGATGCGCGTCCCGCTTCCTCGCGGCCGGCTTCGTCAGCCAGCTTCTCGTAAGCGGTGATACGCGCCTTCGATTTGGCCTGACGCGCTTTCGGCGACGATCTGATCCACTCGAGTTCGCGGGACAGAGTCTTTTGCTTGCCTTCTTCCTGCGCCTTCTCGACAGCCTCGCGCTTGGCCTTCTGCTCGAGCCAGCCGGAGTAGTTGCCTTTCCACGGCACGCCATGTCCGCGGTCGAGTTCCAAGGTCCATTCCGTGATGTTGTCGAGGAAGTAGCGGTCGTGGGTCACGAGGATGACGCAGCCCGTGTACTCTTTCAGATAGCGTTCGAGCCAAGCGACGCTCTCGGCGTCGAGATGGTTGGTCGGCTCGTCGAGGAGAAGAATGTCGGGCTTCGACAGCAGAAGCTTGGTCAGCGCGACGCGGCGCTTCTCGCCGCCCGAGAGCTTCGTGACATCGGAGTCGCCGGGGGGCGAGCGCAGAGCATCGAGCGCCTGCTCGACCTGAGCGTCGAGGTCCCAAAGGTTCTGCGCATCGATCTGGTCCTGGAGCGCCGTCATCTCGTCGGCGGTTTCCTCGGTGTAGTTCGAGGCGATTTCATTGTAGCGATCGAGAATGGCCTTCTTCTCGGCCACGCCCTCCATCGCATTGCCGAGAACATCCTTGTTCGGATCGAGCTCTGGCTCTTGCGGCAGATAGCCAACCTTGATGCCGTCAGCGGGGCGGGCTTCGCCCGTAAAGTCGTCGATCCGGCCGGCCATGATTTTCAGCAGCGTCGATTTACCGGAGCCGTTGAGGCCGACGACACCGATCTTTGCGCCCGGCAGGAACGAAAGGGAGACGTCCTTCAGCACCTGCTTCCCGCCTGGATAGGCTTTGGACAGCTTATGCATGTGATAAACGTACTGGTGTGCTGCCATGCGCGGCGCCTCGTTGGGGGTAAGGTTTAGGGATTGGGGCCTTCCTACCCGATTGTCGCGACTTCCTCAATTGCATCATTGCGCCCATGTGCGACGTGCCGCGGGGCGACTTTTGGGGGCGGGCAGGAGGGCGGATCAGCTTGTCGCAAACGGCGCAGGACACAGAGCAAAATCAAGCTCGGTCTTGACCGTCACCACGCGGGATTTTTGACGCCGGTAAAGAAATAGACGCCGAGACCGATGGTGAAGACGAGCCATCCCCAGAGGACGTGCTCCATATAGACCGCTGAGAACGATCGGGTGCGCTCGTACCGCCAAGCCAAGAGCAGTCCGATGACGAAGGTTCCGCCGACTGCGATCCAGTTGCGGAAAAGGATGTGGCCAAATCCAAATGCCAAGGCGTTGACGAGGATCAGGCTCCATCGCGAATGGAACAACGGTCCGTAACGGTGAAAGAAGAATACGCGATACGCGAACTCCTGAGGCAGGACCGACGTGAACGGATAGAGCACCATAATCTTCAGCCAGAGGCCGGGACGCTCGGCGGCGAGTGCGAACAGGCGCTCGGGCATCAATACCGCGACGAGCGAGCCGACCAGCGCGCTGCCGATGATGAATGTGCCCAGTATCGAGGGCACGGTCGATCTCGCGACGCCGCGGCTCGCCTCCGTTTTCAGGCTGAAGGTGCGATCGAAATAGAGGAACGCGACAAACGCGATGAGCACCGGCGGCAGCGCATAAAACAGCGGCACACCGTACTCGAAAACGGCGATCCGCATCAGCAGCGGGGTTCCGACGTAAATCAGTCCGAACTCCGTCCAGAGTTGCAGCCTGCGTCGTTCCGAAGGATGAATAACGTCGAGCGATTGCGCGAGCGTTCCGCCAGCGCAGAGATCGGCAGAACCGGAGACCACATCTTTCGGGGAGAAGACTGTCGTCATCTCGTCTGCACCTCTCGCCTACCCTCGTTACGTCTTTGCCTTGACCAGCCCGGGGAGCATTTCGGCACGCCGGAGCCAGCGCTTCGCAATTTCTGCGGCGATGACGTCCGCCGAATGCAACGGGTCATAGGTCCACGACGGCAGCGGTTCACCAGGTGGGGGTAAAGGCCGCGTCGCGCCATAGGACGCGAGGCCAGAGTGGAAACGGTTGAACTTCGCGCTTCCGCCGGAGGGCGAGAAAATAAAGATCGGACGTCCCGTCGCTGCTGCCTCGCAGGTCATGCTGACGCTGTCGGCGGTGATGACGAACATGTCCGCGTGGGCGACAAAATCGGGGTACGGGTTCTGCCCTTCGCCATCCCAGAAATAGGCGCGCTCGGCCGCCACCGAGTTTTTGATCCGAGCTGCGAGCCGCTCGGGGGTTCGACGGGAGGTTGTGATCATGAGCCCGGCGCCGCTTGCCGCCAACCCGGCCAAGGCGTCCACCAAGCGCTCCTCATCAGCCGGCGAATATCGGTAATAGCCGTTCGGACCGCCGATCAGGCACGCAATGCGGGGCCTCGGCAGCCCGGCGATCCTCGGCGCCGGGTTGGTGTTGAGCGCGCGCAGCCGCGCGGGCGAAAAGCGATGCGGCGCCGTCAGCGTCGAGATGACGTTCGGGCCTCGGCGGCGATCGTGCGCGGGGACCCATATGAGGTCGGCGCTATTCGCTCCAGTTCGGGGGTCCATCAGAATGACGGTATATGTCTCGAGGCCAGCGCGCCGCCGCAGGGCGCGGATGTAGGGTATCGTCGTGCGGCCCGTTGCGAACGCAAACGCCGGCCATGGCGGGTCGAGACGCGCTCTGCCGCCATTGGGAGCCTCGGGCGGCAGCGGACCCCAGGGGGCCATAAACTTGTAGATACCGGCTATGTCGACCCGTTGGATCTCGGCCTGCAGCCCCAGCGCTTCGACGACGCCCAGGACCTGGGCTTCGTGGCCCGCCTTGCCGTCAGAGAAGATCCAGGCCGTTTGACCCTGGAACATCCCGGAATATGGAGCTGAAGGCGGGTCGCTACGTGCCATGACGGACAAACTTTTGGGCTCCTCACCGCGGCTATGCCGAGGCTGCCGGCGATCTTGTTAAAGAAATAAGCGAAACTTCGTGCGCCGTTCTACATTCCTGATATTACTCAAATCTCCCTGAAGTGGCGCGGCTCCATGGCTATCGAACTCGACGCAACGGACTGGCGGATCTTGCGCGAGCTGCAAGCCGACGGACGGATTACCAATATCGCTCTCGCCAACCGCATCGGGTTATCGGCTCCGCCCTGTCTTCGCCGCGTTCGGGCATTGGAAGAAGCCGGACTTATCGCAAGCTATACTGCTCTCGTCGATGAGGTAAGGCTCGGTTATGCGCTGACGGCGTTTGCGATGGTGAGGCTCCACAATCAGGCCGAGTCCGATCTCCGTTCATTCGAAAACAGAATTCTGGGCTGGCCCCTCGTCCGTGAGGCCTACATGCTGTCCGGCGAAAGCGACTTTATACTGAAGTGCATCGCTCGCGATCTGCAACGGTTCCAGAGCTTCGTGCTCGATGAATTGACTGCGGCGCCCAACGTCGCCAGCGTCAAGACCTACCTTACGATCCGCCGGGCAAAACGGGAGCCCGGGGTGCCGATCACAGTGGCTGGCCCCGAAGGGACCTGAGAGGAACGGGCATTGCGGAGGGCCGATGGCAACCTTTTCTGATATGGCGCTTCGGATTGGAAGAGCGCTCGTTCTCTCGGTTGTCAGCATATTGCCTTCGGCCGCCGCTACGTCGGACGATCTCTACAATAGCTATTTCGCGAATGTGCTCGACGGCGCGCCCTGCTTTGCCCGGACGTATGAGGAAGCTCATCTCAAAGATCATCCGGACCAGCGCGTTCGCAAAATCGAGATCGACCTTTCGAAACGGAATTCGGACGGCACGCCGAATTCCGCAGACCGGTTTGAAATCGGGTTCGGGCTCATGCTGACGAGCGGCCCGGAATGGTATGGACAGGCCGCGAGCTGCAAAACCAACGATACCGATTTCGAGTGCTTTCTCGAAGGCGACGGCGGCGTGTTTCGCCTCACACCGCAAAGCGGCGGTGCGCTTCGCCTCGAGACCGGCGACACCGGCATCGCGATCCAAGGCGGCGCCGGCGACATCGAACTTTCCGGCAAAACCGGAGAGGATCGCGCTTTCGACCTTACTCAGTCGAAGGAAGAGTGCCGTTCCGCTTCTGCGTTCTTCGAAGGCGGCAACGAGTAGCGAGCCCGAGCCTTGCGGCTTAGGCTCGGCTTTGTTTGGTTTGGCTTAGAATGAGCCTGAGTCGGTGGCTCGAGTTCAGCCCCAGTTCACCTGCAAGACTTCGAGTGTACGCGTCCCCTTGGGCGTCGTGACGTCGACGCTTTCGCCCTTGGTCTTACCGATGAGCGCACGCGCGATCGGCGACGAGATGGAGATTCTGCGCTGGCGCATATCGGCCTCTGTATCGCCGACGATCGTATAGGTGACCTTGTCGCCTGAATCTTCGTCCTGCAGCGTGACCGTCGCGCCGAACTTGATCGTGTCGCCGGAAAGCTTCGTTATATCGATGACATCGGCGCGGTTGATCTTGTCTTCGATCTCGGAGACGCGCGCTTCGTTGAGGCCCTGCTGCTCTTTGGCTGCGTGATACTCTGCGTTCTCGGAAAGGTCGCCATGGGCGCGAGCCTCGGAAATCGCCGCGATAATGCGCGGACGCTCGACTGCCTTCAGGCGGTGCAATTCTTCCTCGAGGTTCTTGTAACCCTCAAGCGTCATCGGCACCCGTTCCATCATCTTCTCCAAATTCTTCCGAACGGCTAATCCATTGCGGGGAAGAGGCCCCCAACACACACGGTAACAGTAGAGTTGGCATACAGGAAAGCAGCGAAGCCCGGCCGCGCCTTCCGGCGCGTCCCGAACTCTCGACGAAAGACTCAGCGATGGGCGAAGGCCTGCAACGGCGCCACTTCCAGCGTATCCGATGCCAGCGCTTTAATGGCCCGTGTAACCGCTACTGCCCCCGCCAATGTTGTATAGTAGGGTATGTGGTGAAGCAAGGCCGTGCGCCGAATGTCCTTGCTGTCGCTGAGGGCTTTTGACCCTTCGGTTGTATTGAAAACAAGGTGAATATCCCCGTTTTTCATCGCGTCAACGATGTGCGGGCGGCCTTCCAGCACCTTGTTGATCGCGTCACACTGAATGCCGTTGGCCTCGAGTAAGCGCTTCGTGCCGCGGGTGGCGACGACCTTGAAGCCCATGGCCGCAAGCTCCTTCACCGGAGCAACGACGCGAGCCTTGTCACTTTCCTTCACCGAGACGAAAACCGTGCCGCCCGAGGGAAGCTTCAGGCCGGCGCCGAGCTGGCTCTTGCCGAAGGCCATCGCGAAGTCGTGGTCGATACCCATGACCTCGCCAGTCGAGCGCATCTCCGGTCCGAGGATCGGATCGACGCCGAGGAAGCGGGCGAACGGAAAGACGGCTTCCTTCACCGCGACGTGCTTGTAGGACGGCTTCTTCAGGTTGAACGCCGCGAGCGGCTTACCCGCCATCACCTCGGCCGCAATCGTCGCGATAGGCAGCCCGATGACTTTGGCAACGAAGGGCACGGTTCGCGACGCACGCGGATTGACTTCGAGAATGAAGACCTGATCGTCCTTGATGGCGAACTGAACGTTCATCAGGCCGACGACGCGCAGCGCGAGCGCAAGCTCCCGGGTCTGCCGCTCGAGTTCAGCGATCATCGCGGGCGAAAGCGAGTACGGCGGCAGGGAGCAGGCGCTATCGCCGGAGTGAATCCCGGCTTCCTCGATATGCTCCATGATGCCGGCGACGAAGGTGTCCTTGCCGTCCGAAAGGCAGTCAACATCGACTTCGACCGCGTCGGTCAGATAGCTGTCGATTAAAAGCGGCCGCTTGGCCGAGACGACCAGTTCCGAGGGCTTGTCGAGTGTCGCGGAAAGGCGGGCGACGTAGCGGTCGACCTCTGCTCCATCGTGCACGATCTCCATACCACGGCCACCGAGCACGTAGGACGGACGAATGACGACGGGATAGCCGACCTGTTCGGCGATGCCGCGGGCTTCGCCCGGAGACTTGGCGATGCCGCTCTTGGGCTGCATGAGTTGCAGCTTTTCGATCAGCGCTTTGAAACGATCGCGATCTTCGGCGAGATCGATGGCGTCGGGCGACGTTCCGAGGATCGGCACGCCGGCTTCTTCCAATGCGCTCGCGAGCTTCAGCGGCGTCTGGCCGCCGAACTGGACGATCACGCCCTTGAGCGTGCCCTTTTTGCTTTCGACGCGAATGACTTCGAGGACATCCTCCGCAGTCAGCGGCTCGAAGAACAGACGGTCGGATGTGTCGTAATCCGTCGAGACCGTCTCGGGGTTGCAGTTGATCATGATCGTCTCGAACCCGGCCGCGGTCAGCGCAAAACACGCGTGGCAGCAGCAGTAGTCGAACTCGATGCCTTGGCCGATGCGGTTCGGTCCGCCGCCCAAGATGATGATCTTGTTCTTGTCGGTCGGATCGGCCTCGCAGACCGGGTCGCCGGTGAGGCCCGTTTCGTAGGTTGAATACATGTACGCGGTCGGCGAGGCGAACTCGGCGGCGCACGTGTCGATGCGCTTGAATACGGGTTCGACGCCCGCCGCTTTACGCGCCTCGCGAAACGCCGCTTCGGTCGTTTTGCCGAGCTTGGCGAGGCGAGCGTCCGAGAAGCCTTGCGCTTTGAGCGCGCGAAGCTGGGCAGCCGACTTCGGCAACCCGTGCGCGAGGACCCGCGCTTCCGTGTCGACGATGGCTTTGATCTCGGTCAGGAACCAGGGATCGATTTTGCAGTACTGATGAATTTCGTCGAGCGAGAAGCCCTCGCGGAATGCCTGCGCTACCTTCAAAATGCGATCGAAGGTCGGGCGGGAGACGGCAGCGCGAACGACGTTCTTGTCGTCGCCTTGGCCGAGGCCCTCGAGCTGCACGTCGTCGAAACCGGTCAGGCCGGTTTCCATCGAGCGAAGCGCCTTCTGCATGCTTTCCGCGAACGTCCGGCCGATGGCCATGGCTTCGCCGACCGATTTCATCGACGTCGTCAGCGTGGTGTCGGCGCCGTGGAATTTCTCGAACGCGAAGCGCGGGATTTTCACGACGACATAGTCGATCGTCGGCTCGAAGGAAGCCGGGGTCGCGCCGCCCGTGATTTCGTTCTGGATTTCGTCGAGCGTGTAGCCGACGGCGAGCTTGGCCGCGACCTTGGCGATCGGGAAGCCCGTCGCCTTCGACGCCAGCGCCGACGATCTCGAAACGCGCGGATTCATCTCGATAACGACGAGACGACCGTCGGCGGGATTGACCGCGAACTGAACGTTCGAGCCGCCGGTTTCGACGCCGATCTCGCGCAGAACCGCAATCGAGGCGTCGCGCATGATCTGGTATTCTTTGTCAGTCAGCGTCAGCGCCGGCGCGACGGTGATGCTGTCGCCCGTGTGCACGCCCATCGGATCGATGTTCTCGATCGAGCAGATGATGATGCAGTTGTCCGCCTTGTCGCGAACGACCTCCATCTCGAATTCTTTCCAGCCGAGGACGCTCTCCTCGACAAGGACCTGAGACGTCGGCGACGCATCGAGGCCGCGTTCGATGATCTCGAAGTACTCTTCGCGATTGTAAGCGATACCGCCGCCTGTGCCGCCGAGGGTGAACGACGGCCTGATGATCGCGGGTAGGCCGACACTCTCGAGCGCCGCTGCCGCCTCGTCGCGCGAGTTCACGAGTTCCGAGCGCGGCGTTTCGAGGCCGATCTCGCGCATGGCTTCGCGGAAAAGCTGGCGATCCTCGGCCTTGTCGATGGCTTCGGCTTTGGCGCCGATGAGCTCGACACCGTATTTGTGCAGGATGCCCTGCTTGTGGAGTGCGAGCGCGGTGTTGAGAGCGGTCTGTCCGCCCATCGTCGGAAGGATCGCGTCGGGGCGCTCCTTGGCGATGATCTTGGTCACCACTTCCGGCGTGATCGGCTCGACGTAGGTCGCATCCGCGAGATCCGGGTCGGTCATGATCGTCGCCGGATTGGAATTGACGAGGATGATCCGATAACCCTCTGCCCTCAGCGCCTTACAGGCCTGGGTGCCGGAATAATCGAACTCGCACGCCTGTCCGATGACAATCGGGCCTGCGCCGATGATGAGAATTGAGTTGATGTCAGTTCGTTTTGGCATTCGGCGCACGGATTTGGCCGAGGCTCGCGATATCGCGGTCGGCTCAGGATTGGATCAGAGGTCGGGCTAAGTGGGCCTTATAGGCAATGCGCCTCGCGGGGGAAACCCCGAAAATTTTTCGCGAGGCCGTTCTTCGAGGATAAGCGTGTTTATCCCTTTTTCACCTTGTCACGTTCCTGTGCATCGGATCTCGGAAGAAAGACCGTCAGCAGGCCCAGAAACGGCAGGTAAGAGCAGATCTGGTAGACATAATCTATGCCGCGCGCGTCGGCGACGACGCCCAGGACCGCCGCTCCGATGCCCGCCATGCCGAACGCGAAGCCGAAAAAGATGCCGGCAATCATGCCGACCCGGCCGGGCACGAGTTCCTGCGCGAAGACGACGATTGCCGGGAAGGCCGAGGACAGGATGAGGCCAATCACCACAGACAGCGCAATCGTCCAGTTGAGGTCGGCATACGGCAGCGCCAGCGTGAACGGCAGGCAGCCGAGGATCGAGAACCAAATCACCATCTTGGGACCGAATCGATCGCCGAACAGGCCGCCGAGAATGGTGCCCGCGGCGCACGCTCCGAGAAACGCAAACAGCATCAACTGCGACTGCTGCACGGAGACGTCGAAGCGATGAATGGCGTAGAAGGTGTAGTAGCTCGATAGGCTCGCCATGTAGATGTTTTTCGTGAAGACCAGGAGGGCCAGAACCGTCAGCGCGACGGCCGTCCGTTGGCGCGAATGAATGAGCCCCGCGGGCAGCAGCTCTTTGCTGACCTTGCCCCGCGCGGTCGTTCCCCATTCGCCCACTTTCCAGAGGATCACCATGCCGACGAGCGCGATCGCGCCGAACCAGGCGATGCTCTGCTGTCCACGCGGTAACACGATGAAAGCCGCGAGCAACGGCCCGAGCGCGGTGCCAAAATTGCCGCCGAGCTGAAACAGCGATTGCGCAAATCCATGACGGCCGCCAGATGCGAGCCTCGCGATGCGGGACGATTCCGGGTGAAAGATAGCCGAGCCGATGCCGACGCAGGCGGCGCCCACGATGAGGACCGCATAGCTCGTCGCGTACGCCAGCATCATGAGTCCGATGAACGTCGACCCCATGCCGATGCTGGTCGAATGGGGAACGGGGCGCCTGTCGGTGAAGTAGCCGATGAAGGGTTGCAGTAGCGACGCCGTTACCTGGAACGCCATTGTGAGAAGCCCGATCTGCCAAAAACTCAGGGCATAATCGTGCTTTAGCATCGGATAGACGGCTGCCAGCAGCGACTGCATCACATCGTTGAGGAGATGACAGAAGCTGACTGCGACGAGGACAGTAAGGGAGGCCGTTGCCATCGGCGCGCGCAGCGCCGAGCGTGACGATTCTATCGTGGTCATTGAATTCTCCGGCGCTGCTTCTAGCGCCGAAGGGGGGCCCGGTCATCGGCCAAACCGGTCATACCAGCCATCTCAGGGAGCATGGCCAGCATCACGGCCGGCACGCATGAGATGACGGATCGTGCTCGAAGGCTATTTGCCGGCCGCGGGGTCGGCGGCAGGCGTCTCGGCAGGCGTCTGGGCGGCCGGGGGCGCCGCCACATCCTTTGGGGGATCGATTTTCAGATCGATCGGGAACGTATAGCTCGTCTTGAAGATCGGCTTGTCCTCGTGTCCCGGCGCCAGAAGCGTATTGCTGACCGGCAAGCCCGTGAGGGCGTCGACGTAGAACATGCGGAACGCCTGGTTGGGGTCGGCGGTGGAGCCCTTCTCGGCTTCCGTGTCGAGCCGGTACGACAGGACATCGCGGCCGTCGATGGTCGTGCGGCCCTTGCAGGCGTAGCTGCCGACATCCGTCTGCTGCGTCACGACGGAGTCCTGCATCTGCTCCTTGATCTGGCTCGCGACCTTCGGCGGCACCGGCTTCCAGCCGGTTTCATCCTGCTTCGACCACGCCTCATTGCCGACGAGGATCAATTCCGTCGTCTTGTTGGTCAGTTTCGCGGTTACGGTCTGGTGCATGCGATCGGGAAGAACGTAATCGACCTGCATCGTCGACGGGCCGTTCTCGGTCAGCATGTGAGTGTCCATGCGGAACCACGACGACTTTCTCAACTTCTGGAGTGCGGCGGAAACTTCATCGCTGCACGGATTGGCGTTGGGCTTTGCTCCCGGAGCCGCCGCGGGGGCCGGGGCTTGCGCCAGAACGTTGCTGGAAAAGGCGGCGACGGTAACTAGGGCGAGCGCGATGCGGCGCATACGGATATCCTAAATTATGCCGGGGGCGGCTGGATTTAACGGAGCTTTTGCACGGGAGCGTTCGTGGGTGCAACGATGTCGATATCGGTCGGGTAGGAATACTTGACCTTCAGAACGGGGTTCGCGCCGTCCGCGCGGGACGCCACGACGTTGAACGCCGGTAGTCCGCTCGTCGGATCGACGTAGATCGTCCGCGCCATGATCTTCGTATGATCCGCTTCCGGCGGAGATTTGTCCGCGGTGCGATAGGCGATGAAATCCTGGCCATCGAGCTTCGCGGGACCGAGGCATTCGAAGTCACCAAGACCCTTGGGCGGCGCGTATACGGTTTGGTTCACCTCGGCGACGATCGACTGGGTATACTGGGGCAGCAGCTCTTCCATGGCTCCGCTCGTTCCGGCGAAGGCGCGATCGCCAACCAGCATCGTCTGCTGCTCGCCCGGCATCGCCGGCGACGTCACGGTCTGCAGCATGCGATTGGGCGGCATGTAGTCTATTCGCATATGCGCCTCGCCCTCAGCCGTCGGCTGGCTGAATTCGACGCGGAATGCCTTCGACGCGCGCTGTTTCTCAAAGGCCGCTAGTACGTCGGTCGTGCAGTCGGAGGCGAAGGCCGGTGTCGCTACGGCGAGCGAGAGGACGGCCAGGCAGAGCGCGCGCATCGATTTCCTCCAGATTTTTTCCTTGCGTTATACTCAGATCGGCACGTGAAGCGATCTTAAAGTTCAGCAAGGTTGATTTGTGGAATCGTCCATTCGGGGCGCGCCTTGAGCGGGACTACTTTTTGCGCATCTTCTCGCAAGGGTCACCGCGTTCAGTGCGTGCTGTGAAGACGACGAAATCGGCGGCCGGCTGGCCATCTGGGTCGCGTGGTATGTAGGACTGAGCGTCGGCGTTGCCGTCTTCGACCTCGATGAACATCACCGAGACGATCTTCTTCTCCGGCGCCCGCTGACGAACATACCAGGGCACGCCGCGATCCGTCCGCGCGTGTCCCGTGCCGGCGATCAGAAAGGCTGCACCGTTGGTTCGTCCGGCCGCGATAACCGCATCGGCCAGATGCGCATCGCGATAGCGCTGCGCGTAGGCCATGCCGCCGAATGCTTCTTTCGGAAGCGCGCCGCAATGGGAGTCCTCGATTTCTTTCACCGAGGCAGCGTCGAGCTTTTCGCCCAGGGGCACATCGAGACCGAGGCGCGAACGGTCCTCAAGGGCGACGGCGCCCTCCCCTCCTTTGGCAGCCTTCATGATTTCTGCGCGAGCAACGTCGCCGGCATAAATCGGCAGATCGAGCGCAATCGCGGCGCTGAAGAGAGGTTCGTAGACATTCTTCGGCCACGCGGATTTATCCCAGTCCACGAGGCGCTTCAGATCGTCGACGGTGCGCGTCTCGGACGTTGCGCTTCCCGATACGTTTCCCGGCAGCGCCCTGAAGCTCGCGACGCCCGTCTCCTGGTCGGCGCGAAGTTGTTCGAAGACAACCGCGGGTCGCTTCGCGTTCGACGTGTCCGCAAATTCGGCGAGAGCCGCGGCTTGCAGAAGATGATGCTCGGCGTTGTCGTGGGTCTCACCGAGGATCAGCGCGCCGCCCGAAGACATAGCGGTGGCCGCCTCGGTCTTGAGGCGCATCCATGGATGGTCTGCACACGACGCATTGGCGACTACGGGCACGGCGTCGGCGGTTGCGAGAATTTGTCCGCAAAGAGGGTGCGAACAGGTTTTCGCCTGTCGCGCGATCTCTTGCAGGAATGGGCCTTGCTCGAACGCACAAGCCTGCGCGTCTGCTCCGAATGTCAGCGCCGAAAAAACGGCCGCGAGCCGGCCTCCGAAGCCTCTCGCTCCCCCCGATTTTTTCACCGGTCAGCGCTCCCGGCTCGCCGGCAATCCCTTTTGCTTGCGCATCATGTTGACGAAGCGCGTGAACAGATAGTGGCTGTCCTGCGGGCCGGGCGAGGCTTCCGGATGGTGCTGCACGGAGAACACGGGCTTGCCTTCGAGCTGCAAGCCGCAATTCGAACCGTCGAACAACGAGACGTGCGTTTCAACGACGCCGCCAGGCAGGCTCTCGCGATCGACTGCGAAGCCGTGGTTCATAGAGACGATCTCGACCTTGTTCGTCGTGAAGTCCTTCACCGGGTGATTGGCGCCGTGGTGGCCTTGATGCATTTTCTTTGTCGTCGCGCCGAGCGCGAGGCCGAGCATCTGATGGCCGAGGCAAATGCCAAACACCGGCTTGCCGCTATCGACGAGCTTCTTGATTTCCGGCACCGCGTATTTGCCGGTCGCTGCGGGATCTCCCGGCCCATTGGACAGGAAGACGCCGTCCGGATTTCGAGCGAGCACGTCCTCGGCCTTTTCCGTTGCCGGAACGACTGTGACCTTGCAGCCCGCCGACGCGAGGCAGCGAAGGATGTTGCGCTTCAGGCCGTAATCGATCGCGACGACGTGGAATTCCGGGTTCTCGTTGCGTTTGAAGCCTTCGTTCCAGACCCAGCGCTGCTCATCCCAAGAGTAGCTCTGACCGCTGGTGACTTCCGGGACGAGGTCGAGACCCAGAAGGCCGTGCCAGGCTTTCGCCTCGGCCTTCAATGCGTCGATGTCGAACTTGCCGGATGGATCGTGCGCGATGACGCCATTCGGCATGCCCTTCTCGCGGATGCGCGCCGTCAGCGCTCGCGTGTCGACGCCCGAGATGGCGATGATGCCTCGGGCTTTCAGCCACTGATCGAGATTTTCGGCTGCGCGGTAATTCGAAGGCTCGGTGATGTCGGCGCGCAAGATGCAGCCCCGGACACCGGAGCGCGACGCGAGATTGGACGTCTCTGTGTCTTCCTTATTGGCGCCGACGTTGCCGATATGGGGGAAGGTAAATGTAATGATCTGCCCGGCGTAGCTCGGGTCCGTCAGGATTTCCTGATAGCCGGTGATCGCGGTATTGAAGCAAACCTCGCCGACGGCGGTGCCGGTCGCACCGAGACCACGGCCCGCTATGACTGTGCCATCGTCAAGCACGAGGCGCGCCGTCAGAGGCACTTCTGTCCAGGGTTCAGGTGCGGTCATCTGTCATCCATTGAATGGGTCTTCGAGCAACGGCTCAAATCGCGCGGGAACCTAGGGGAACCGCCATTCAACGTCAATTATGGTTCCCCCTAAAACTTATGTCCCGCAACGCTTGCCGGGAGATACATGCACCTCGTAAACCAATCCCTCAGTTTCAAGGAGACGTTACCCATGCGCGCCAAGATCAGCGCCGATCTCAAGACGGCAATGAAAGCCGGTGACAAGCCAAAGGTCGCGACACTGAGGCTCATCAACGCTGCCATCCAAACCGCGGAGATTGAAACGAGGAAGGAACTCGATGACGCGGGTATCCTCGCCGTCATGACGAAGATGGTGAAACAACGCCGGGATTCGATCGCGCAGTATACAAGCGGCGGCCGCCCCGATCTTGCAGCCGCCGAGCAGTCCGAGATCGACATCATCGAGGCCTATCTGCCGAAGCAGATGGACGAAGCCGCCGTCGCCGCCGCGGTCGCCGAAGCAATCAAGGAAGCGGGCGCCACGTCGGCCAAAGACATGGGCAAGGTCATGGGCCTGCTCAAAGCCAAGTACGCGGGCCAAATGGATTTTCAGAAGGCGAGCGCTGCGGTCAAAGCCGCGCTTGGCTGAGCCGACCAATCGAGGCTGCGCGATCTGCTCGAAACGGCCCCTCTGTGGAAAGCGGGTATGGTTTGGCGTGACAAGGCATTGAAGCGCCGTGCTTCTAGGCGAATCACCTATTCAGTTGCGTGCCGGGGCGAACAAAAGGGCCTCGGCATAAGACTTCGCTTCATCGAGGCCCACCACGCCGATGCGCTTCAGTCCGAACCTTCTGGATGAAATCCGCTCCCGGCTGCTCGTGAGCCAGGTTGTCGGCCGCAAGGTTGCGCTGAAGAAATCCGGCCGCGAATTCCGAGGTCTCTCACCGTTCAAGACGGAGAAATCGCCCTCGTTTTTCGTGAACGATCAGAAGGGCTTCTACCATTGCTTCGCGTCCGGCGAGCACGGCGACATCTTCACCTTCCTGATGAAGACCGAGGGCCTCGAGTTCCCGGAGGCGGTCGAGCGGCTCGCGGCGGAAGCCGGCGTGCCCATGCCGAAGGCTACTGAGCGCAATGTCGAGCAGGAAGACCAGCGCGAGAGGCTTTACCGCCTACTCGAGGCTTCGGCCGCGTTCTTCGAGGACAGCTTGCGGACGGATCGGGGTTCCGAGGCCCGAGGGTATCTCGAGAGGCGCGGACTGGCGCGTGAGACGATCCAGACCTTTCGGCTCGGGTTCGCGCCGAACTCGCGCTCAGCGCTCAGCGCGCACCTCAAGGGCAAGGGGTTCTCGGCTGCCGACATGGCGACCGCCGGAATGCTCATTGCCGGGGATGACATCCCTGAACCTTATGACCGTTTCCGCAATCGGGTGATCTTTCCGATCCTCGATTTGAAGGGACGTGTCATTGCGTTTGGCGGCCGGGCGCTCGACAAGGAGGCGCCCGCCAAATACCTGAATTCTCCGGAGACGCCGCTCTTCCACAAGGGCCACATTCTATTCAATGCCGCGCGTGCCCGGGCCGCAGCCCACGACAAAAACAGGGTTATCGCGGTCGAAGGCTACATGGACGTCGTGGCGCTTGCCGAGGCGGGCTTCGTCGAAACGGTCGCGCCCCTTGGAACTGCGCTCACCGAAGACCAGTTGAAGCTCTTGTGGCGTTTTGCACCAGAACCGCTGTTGTGCTTCGACGGCGATGGCGCCGGCCGCAAGGCAGCTGACCGTGCCGTCGAGATCGCACTCCCATTGGTCAAGCCTGGCTTCAGTGTCGCCTTCGCCTTTCTGCCAGACGGCCTCGACCCGGACGATCTCATTCGCCAGCGGGGCGCTGGCGCTATGACCGAAGTTTTGGAGAAGACGCGTCCGCTCATCGACGTTCTTTGGGACCGCGAGGTGAAAGCCCACCCGGTCGGCACCCCGGAGCAGCGCGCGGCGCTCGAGGCCCGTCTCAAAGCTCTGGCCGAACTCATTCAGGACGCGACAGTTCGTAGCTACTACTCCCGAGAGCTACGCGACAGGTTGTATCAACTTGGGCGGGAAAGGTTTTCCGCACAGAGCCGAGGCGCCGGCGGGCCATCCGTCCAGTCCTCGTACGCCCGGCCTGTGGCGGCGCCTGACTGGCGTGGACGCGAGCGCTATCGGCTCAATGGGCCCGAAAAGCGCTTTCCAAAAAAGCCGTCTTATCCTGGTGCAATGACGGCAAGTCCGGAGCTCGTAAGTCATTTTCAGAGCATATTACCGCGTGAGGCTCTTATTCTGAAAACACTTATTAACCATCCATGGCTGATTGATGAGCATTCGGAGGCTGTTGCGGTCATCGAGTTCGCCTCCCCTGCGATTTCAGCGCTTCGCGATGAAATTTTAGCGGTGCATGCGCGCCAGAATTCCCTTGACAGCGCAACTTTACGAACCCAATTGAGCAAATCGGGGGTTGCAAAGGTGGTGGACCTCGTCGCGCGAACGATTACGCACAAAAGCGACCGTTTTGCCGAGCCAGATGCCTCCGCCGCCGATGTCGAAGCCGCCTGGCACCATATTCTTGCGCTCCAGCAGCGACAGGCCGAGCTAGGCCTTGCCCTGAAGAACGCTGAGGAGGCTTGGTATCGGGATTGCACAGAAGACGCAGAAAATCGCCTTCTCGACATCAAACGCCAGATCGCCCGCGAGACGGCGACAGATCAAATGGACGAGTTCGATCAACCCGACGACGACAATTCGGACTTTAAGCGCGCTGGATAGGCGCGTGGTTAACATTCCCGCTTCGGCGAGCTGCAGCATGCGGCAGTTCGAAGCCAAGATTTTGTGATTTAGCCTCTCTCGTGCGGGAGCGGCGCAGACGACAAGGAACCAAGGATGGCACGCGCCCAGCAGGCAGTCCAGAAGACGGAAGACAAAGACCAGGCCGCCGACACTCCAGAACGCGACAGCCCATTACTCGACCTGTCGGACCAGGCCGTAAAGCGTCTTCTGAAAACAGCGAAGGCGAAGGGTTACGTCACGCTCGACCAGCTGAATTCGGTTCTGCCGTCGGAGGAGGTTTCTTCCGACCAGATCGAGGACCTTTACGCCACGTTGTCCGACATGGGCATCACGGTCGTAGAAACCGAAGAAGGCGAGGAAAAGGAAGAAGCGGCCGAAGAGCTGGCTGAGGATGAAGAGGGCCGCGCCCTCGTCACTCAGAGCAGCAGCTCGCTCGTCAAATCCGAAACCAAGTCGGAGCCAGCTGAACGCACCGACGATCCCGTCCGCATGTACTTGCGCGAAATGGGATCGGTCGAGCTTTTGTCGCGCGAAGGCGAGATCGCGATCGCAAAGCGCATCGAGGCCGGTCGCGAGGCGATGATCGCGGGGCTCTGCGAAAGCCCCCTCACCTTCCAGGCCATCATCATTTGGCGGGATGAGCTCAACGACGGCAAGATTCTTCTCCGCGACATCATCGATCTCGAAGCGACCTATGAAGGCCCCGAGGCCAAGGAAGTTTCGGCGCTTCCGGGCGAAGGTCCAGCTGCTGAAGCAGAGTCCGAGACACAGTCCGGCGAAGGCGACGATGATGATGAGTTCGAGAACGCGATGTCGCTTGCCGCGATGGAAGCGGAGCTGAAGCCGAAGGTTCTCGAGACCTTCGACCAGATTGCCGCGACCTACAAAAAGCTTCGCAAGCAGCAGGACAAAAAGCTCGAACAGCAGCTCGTCGGCGATCAAGGTTCGCGCCAGCAGCAGAAAGCCTACGAGAAGATCCGCGACGAGATCATCGTCGACGTGAAATCGCTGTCGCTCAACAACAATCGTATCGAAAGCCTCGTCGAGCAGCTTTACGCGATCAACAAGCGCCTCATCGGTCTTGAGGGACGTTTGATGCGCCTGGCTGACAGCTACGGCGTGCCGCGTCAGCATTTCATCGACGAATATTACGGCAACGAACTCGACCAGACATGGCTCGACCGCGTTGCCAACAACGGCAAGAAGTGGGGCTCGTTCGTCAAGACCGAACGCGGTCAGGTCGAGCAGATCCGTGGCGAGATCCATCAGCTCGCGACCGAGACGGGTCTTGAGATTCCCGAATACCGCCGCATCGTCAAAGCCGTTCAAAAGGGCGAGCGCGAGGCACGGCAGGCGAAGAAGGAAATGGTCGAGGCCAACCTTCGGCTCGTCATCTCGATCGCGAAGAAATACACGAACCGCGGTCTGCAGTTCCTGGATCTCATCCAGGAAGGCAACATCGGCTTGATGAAGGCCGTCGACAAGTTCGAGTACCGCCGCGGTTACAAGTTCTCGACCTACGCGACGTGGTGGATCCGGCAGGCGATCACGCGTTCGATCGCGGACCAAGCGCGAACGATCCGTATTCCCGTGCACATGATCGAGACGATCAACAAGATCGTGCGCACGTCGCGGCAGATGCTGCACGAGATCGGACGCGAGCCGACGCCGGAAGAGCTGGCTGAAAAGCTCGCGATGCCGCTCGAGAAGGTTCGCAAGGTTCTGAAGATCGCCAAGGAGCCGATCTCTCTCGAGACACCGATCGGCGACGAAGAGGATTCGCATCTCGGCGACTTCATCGAGGACCGCAACGCGGTGCTGCCGATCGAAGCGGCGATCCAATCCAACCTCAGGGATACGACGACGCGCGTTCTGGCTTCGCTGACGCCGCGCGAAGAACGTGTTCTCCGCATGCGCTTCGGCATCGGCATGAATACCGATCACACGCTGGAAGAAGTCGGCCAGCAGTTCTCGGTGACGCGCGAACGTATCCGTCAGATCGAGGCGAAGGCTTTGCGAAAGCTGAAGCATCCGAGCCGCTCGCGCAAGCTGCGCAGCTTCCTGGATAACTGATTGAAAGGGCCGCGAAAGCGGCCCTTTTTATTTCCAGCCACACGATGCCGCGGCACTCCCGGCCCTGGCTGCAGAGACTGCCCCGGCGGCGCCGTGAACCTTTGAGTTCGTGCGCGGTAAACCATAACGTGTACGCATTGCAGGCCGTCGCTCCGCGCTTGAGCGCCGTATTTCGGGAGCTCATCCATCTCCCGAACCATCTCTCGAACCAGTTCCGGCGCTTGGCAATTCTTGAAGAAGCCTACATTCTCACGAAAGCTGCCGCAGGGAGCTTGGTAGCCACGCCCTTCGATCACCCACGCTCCCCAATAAAAAGTCTTACGCGGCCGCCAAATAAAAAATGGAGGAGCGAAATGACCCAAATACAGGAAACACAGGAGAAGACCGCCGACGGCATCCGAAGTGACGACCTTCAAATGATCACTCCGCATTTGGTCTGCGCTGGCGCCAGCGATGCCATCGACTTCTACAAGAAGGCTTTTGGCGCGGTCGAGATGATGCGATTGCCGGGAAAGAACGGCAAGCTGATGCACGGCGCCATCAAAATCGGCAATGCGCAGGTGATGCTCGTCGATGAGGACCCGGAATGGGGTTCGCTTTCGCCTTTAGCGCTCGGCGGCAGTCCCGTTACGATCCATCTTTATGTTGCCGACGTCGATGCGTTCATCGAGCGAGCGGTGAAAGCGGGGGCGACCTCTCTGATACCGATCGCCGATATGTTCTGGGGCGATCGCTACGGCATCATCGAAGATCCGTTTGGTCACAAGTGGTCGATCGCAACACATCAGCGCGACATGAGCGCTGCCGAAATCGAGGAAGCGATGAAGACGTTTATGCCATCATCCGACGCCGGCGATTGCAAATAGCGATCTAGCGCATTCACTTCGAGGCGGTGAGTGGCTCTACTCGATCTTCACGATCTCGGCTTCGCCGGTGCCGGCTTGAACGACGTCGCCGACGCTCTTCTCCATAAGTGCCTGCGCTAATGGCGAGGTGTAGGAAATCTTGCCCTTCGCCGGGTTCGATTCATCTTCACCGACCAGGCGGTATTTCTGGATACGGCCGTCGTCCCGTTCGAGGGTCACGAGCGATCCAAACGAGACGACCGATGAGCCGGTCGGTGGGTTCTGAACCTCGGCGCTGCCAAAACGCTGGTTCCAATAGCGGAAATCGCGCGAAGCCCGTTGGATCGCATCGCGGTCGCCCGAACGCTGCGCTTCCGCAAGCTCCGCCTGCAGCCTTCCCACCTCGGCCTCGATGTGAGCCAAGCCTTCCGGCGTTACCAGATTACGGTGCTCAGAGACGAGCTTCTCGGGAAGCTCCTCTACTGCGTCCGATTCTTTGACGAATGCTCTGCTCATCCCCCTTATATAGGCTCTCTCGGAGGCCGGCACCAGAATGCGACAGCACCAGGAAACGCTGGAAATCAGAACCAATGGCGCGGGCCTCGTGGAATTCACGGAAGCGGTGGCCCGGGTCGTCGAAGACGCAGGCATTTTGACCGGCTTGGCCCATGTTTTCTGCCGCCATACGTCGGCCTCGCTGCTGATCCAGGAGAACGCCGATCCGGACGTCCAGCTCGATCTCGCGGCCTTTTTCAGGCGTCTGGTTCCGGATGGCGATCCGCTCTTCTTGCATCAGTCGGAAGGTCCGGACGACATGGCGGCGCACGTTAAGAGTGCGCTAACCCAGACGGCGCTCGCTATCCCAATCGCGGACGGGCGAATGCTGCTCGGCACGTGGCAAGGCATCTACCTATTCGAGCACCGCCATCGGCCGCATACCCGGCAGGTCGTGATCCACGTGCTTGGAGCGTAGCGGACGCGTCTCGTGCCCTCACCGGGGCGATCGATCAATCGAGACGATAATTGAAGCTAACCGACACCCGCTCGGCCTTCGCGTGATTGACGGGCACTTCGGAGCCAGCTTTCCCAGAGCAACAGCGTGCCCGCGGCCGGGGCGACCGCGACGAACGTCTTGTTCTGCTCTTTCGCCGTAGGCTTGCGCGCGGGTGCGGCCATCATCATCGGCAACCGCGGATCTTCATATTTGATCGCGCTCGCGTCCTTCGGGACGGCGAGGTAAAGCGTGCCGCTGATCACCGAATGCGGGTGGATGTGCGCGGTGTGAAAACCGCCCGGCTTCAGGACATTGATCCATAGGCTGTCGAGGGCGAGGCGCTCCCCGTCAACTCGAACTCCAGCGTTTTCGCGAAGGCACTCGCATGCCGATCCAATACCGCGACGAGATCGGCGAATGCCGGGTGCCTGTCGGGCAGATCGTTTAGCGACGCATAAGATGTATATCCCGCATAATCGTTCGCCTTCGACCACGCCTGCCCTGCCCGGTCTTGGGCGGAGATTTCGCGCGCCGCCTCCCCAAGCTCTTGGAGCAGCGACGATGTTGGGCCGCGCTGGAGCTCTTCCCGGTAGATCCGGGTGACGAAAAGCTCTTGAAGGCGCGCCATCGACTTCTCCCCGCTGCGCAATCGAAGGTGAAATGTCGCGTTTACCCCAGCACGCTTGCGCATGGAAGGGCCCGTTCCGACCTGCTAAACACCGCGGCAAATCAAACGCAGAGCCTTCCGGGAGACAACCGATGTCCGACACCTCGCCTGAATCGCAAGCACGCGCCGCAACAGCTGCCCTGATCCGCGACTACTACGCGGCGTTCAATCGCGGCGACACCGACGTCATGCTCGACTTCCTGACGGACGACGTGATCCACGACGTCAACCAGGGCGAGCGCCGCCAGGGTAAAGAGAAGTTTCGCGCCTTCAACGCGCGCATGACGCACAATTATAAGGAAGAGCTGAAGGACATCGTCGTCCTCGTCTCCAAGGACGCGACACGGGCTGCCGCCGAATTCAACGTGCACGGAACTTACAAGAACACGGAAGAAGGTTTGCCGGACGCCGTCGGCCAGAAATACGTTCTGCCGGCCGGCACGTTCTTCGCGGTCCGCGACGGCAAGATCGCGCGCGTCACCACCTATTACAATCTGACGGATTGGATCGCGCAGGTCGCGGGCTGAGGCATCGACGAGACATGACGACGACCGCGGGCGACAAGAAGAAACTCGACGTCAAATCGGTAACCGGGGAGGACATTCTGAAGGTCCTTCCCGATCTCAGCCGCCTGCGGATGATCGTGTTTCGCGATTGGCCGTATCTCTACGAGGGCACGCTCGAATACGAACAAAAGTATCTCGAGAAGTTCGCCAAGGCCAAAGGGGCCGTCGTCATCGCGGCCTATGACGGCGACCAGATGGTCGGCGCGTCGACCGGTGCGCCGATGATCGAGCACGCGGACGAATTCGGCGAGCCCTTCACGCAAGCCGGCTACGACATCACGAAGATCTTCTATTGCGGCGAGAGCGTGCTGTTGAAGAGCCACCGTGGCCATGGACTGGGACACGCTTTCTTCGACGGCCGTGAGGCTCAGGCAAAAAAGCTTGGCGGGTTCACCCATTCGTCATTCTGCCGGGTCGTTCGGCCTGACGATCATCCGTTGAAGCCGGCAGACTACGCCCCACTTGATCCGTTCTGGCGCAAGCGCGGGTATGCTCCTGTCGACGGGATCATCGCGACCTACGACTGGCAAGACATCGATCAGCCCGGCGAGACGTCCCACAAGATGCAGTTCTGGATGAAGACCCTCTGATGACCGCGAAGCATCTTAAAGTTGCGAGCTCGCAATATCCGATCGGCCAGCCGAAGACGCTTGCCGAATGGGAGAAGAAGATCGCGCTGTGGGTCAAAAACGGCGCGGCGACCGGCGCGGAGCTTCTGGTATTTCCGGAATACGCGGCAATCGAGCAGGCTGCCTGCTTTGGCCCCGAGGTCTACGAAGATTTGCAGGCGACGCTGACGAAAGTGGCGGAGCTGAAAGAGAGCCGCGTCCAGTTCCATCTGGAGCTCGCGGCGAAGCATAACGTGCATATCCTCGTCGGTTCTGGACCGACGAAGAAGATCGACGGCCGCTTCGTCAACGCCGCCCAGCTCGTTACGCCCAAAGGTTCGGTCGGCGAGCAGGAGAAGCTCGTAATGACGCCGTTCGAGCATGGTTGGGGCGTCACCGCGGGTGGTCCGGTGCGCGTGTTCTCGACATCGCTCGGCACCATTGGTGTCGCGATCTGTTATGACAGCGAATTCCCCCTCATCACGCGGGCAATGGCGGAAGCGGGAGCGGAAGTGCTTCTCGTTCCCTCATGCACGGAGCGGGTCTCCGGATATCACCGCGTTCGCACCGGCTCGATGGCGCGCGCGCTCGAGAATACGATTGCCGCCGTGCAGAGCCCGACCGTCGGCGACGCGCCCTGGTCGCCCGCTGTCGACTTCAATGCCGGCGCCGCAGGCATTTATGTGCCGTCAGAACACGACGTATCGGACACTGGCGTGCTCGCCCAAGGCACGTTGAACGCCGCCGAGTGGGTGACGGCCAACATCGACCTCGCCCGTCTCGCGCGCGTTCGCGAGACAGGCGAGATGCACAACTACGGTGACTGGTTGAAGCAGCCCGGCGGTGGGACGACGGCGAAGGTCGACGTCGAAATCGTCAAACTGATCTGATGCCGGGCGGCGCTATTTCAGCGCCCAGGTGACTGTCACGCGGGCCTCGAGCGTGCTCGTTCCGGCTTCGATCGGAACGGACATTTCCGCCTTGGCCAACCGGGGGGCATAGGTCACGGGGCCGCTTGCCTGCGTTTCTTCCGATATCTGCAAGACGTTGCCGACTTCGGCGCCGGCAGCTGCGGCCAGAAGCTTGGCGCGACGCAAAGCATTCGCGACGGCTTCCTTGCGGGCATCGTCTTTCAGCGTATCCTCTTTGGAAACCACGAACGCCAATCCCTGAATTTGATTGGCGCCTGCGCTTACGATCTCGTCGAGGACCTCGCCCAGTTTATCGAGGACGCGAACGTACACGACGACCTGATTGGTGACGCGATATCCCCTGAGCTGCGGCGGTTGTCCATCCTTGGAATAATCCATCACCGGCTCGACGTTGAAAGCTGCGGTCTGGATATCCTTCGGACTGATCCCTTTCGCTTTGAGCTCCGAGATGACCTTGCTCATCGTCTCGCTGTTGCCGGTCAAAGCTTCACGCGCGGTCTTGGCTTCCGTCGTGACGCCCGAGGTGATGCGAGCGCTATCAGGTTCGGCCTCTGCTGTGCCGGTCGCGGAGACCGTGATCGAGCGTTCGATGGGCATCTGCTGAGCCTGCAGTCCTGTTGCTTGTGTCATGAGGAAACCCGTCGCGACGGCGCCCGAGAGCGCCGAAACGAGAAATCGAGAACGCAGAGCTGTTGGCATGTTGGTCTCCTCACCTTTGTGCCCGGTCGCTATAAGCGGTTCGCGGGCAAAAGAGGGCAAAATCCTGTATTTCAGCTGAACGCGCAATTTTTGGCGCGTCTGTGCGCTCCTGGGCAGCCTTGCGACGCTCGGATCTCCTGCTATAGCATGCGGCCTTCGCCGTCATGCGGCTGCGCAACATGAATTCCCGAAGACACCGAGACCCGAGGAACGATGGAAACGAAGGTTCGCGAAGGTTCCGGCAATAGAAGCCAAGATTCCGACATCCGTCAGACCTTCGCCTCGGACTTTCTCGTCATCGGATTTTTCACGCCGAACTATGAACCTGCAGCACGGGCCTTCGCAGAAAACCTCGCCGAGCATCGAATCTCGCATCACCTTTACGCGCGTCCGATCGTCGAAGGCGACTGGTACTCGCAGACCCGGCAGAAGCCGACTGTTCTTGCTCACGCGCGTCACGACTACCCGGAAGAAAATCTCGTCTTCATGGATGTCGATTGCCGGGTCCGCGGCGACATCAGCGATATACTGAAGACGCGTGGTGACGTCGTCATGCGAACGAAGGGCACCGCTAAAGGAACGCAACGAGCTCTAAAGCCGACGACTCGCGTCATGCTCCTGCGCCCGACACCAGGGTCTGACGCCTTCATCGCCGGATGGGAAGCCACGTGCCGCAGCGCGCGCCCTGGTCAATCAGCCGAGTTCATGCTGATCCATGCGATGTCGGATAGTTCCGAGATTTATTCGATCGGAACGCTGCCGATCAGGCTTGCAGGCATAGAACTGCACGATGCTCTTCCCGACGCCGTCATCGTGCACGATAGCATTCGCGATCCGACCCGACCAGGCTGGGCGCTCCGCCGCGGCCTGCAGCGCAATTTTCGCGTTGTGCGCAACGCGGCTTATCGTTTGGCCACCGGCAAAACCTATGATGACCTCTACGACAAGCGCCGCGGAGGGCAGAAAACCGGATAAAGTTATGCGGCGACAGAATGCCAACGCAGAATTGCCTACCGGCACTGGTCCTTCTGCGAACATCTGTTAAGAGAAGCGCGTGCGGGGCCCGTAGCTCAATGGTTAGAGCTGACGGCTCATAACCGTCTGGTTCCAGGTTCGAGTCCTGGCGGGCCCACCAATTCCACCTCCGCTGAAGTTCTCTGCCGTTCGCGCCCAGCGCAGATTCTTCAGTAATTTGCCTGTTAATTGCACGGTTCCGTCCGCTGCGGTTCGTTGGCATCCGTAAAGTTTGGTGGTATTTTTGTTGGTATCGCTTCGCCAGGATACCAACAGAACATCAATGCCATTGAGTGACACCGCGGTTCGCAACGCCAAGCCGCAAGGAAAGCCCTATAAGATCTCAGATGGCGGTGGTTTGCACCTCCTGGTCCAAGCGAATGGCGCAAAGTTGTGGCGCCTCGCATACCGCTTTGCTGGGAAACAGAAGACCCTCGCGCTGGGGGGATATCCGGCCGTTACACTTCAGAGGGCTCGGAAGGGACGAGACGATGCTCGTCAGCTACTCGCCGATGGGCTTGACCCGTCAGTGCAGAAGAGACAGCAAAAGGTCGCTGCTAGGCTCGGGGGCGATGCGACTTTCAAAGCGCTCGCTCTTGAGTATCTAAACAATCAGCGCCACGCGCTCAGCCCCTATTATGCCGATCAGCTTCAGCGCCGGCTAGAGAGGGACATTTTTCCTTCTCTTGGTCGCCGGCCGATCGCGGAAATCGACGCGCTGGAACTTCTCGACGCTTTGCGCAAGGTCGAGAATCGGGGCGCTCTGGAACAAGCAAAGCGACTGAGACAGACTTGCGGGCAGGTTTTTCGTTACGCCGTTATCACTCGCCGAGCCAACCATGATCCCACGAGCGGCCTGAAGGGCGCATTGAAACCTAATGGCCGGCAGCAACACCACCGGACAATGCCGCGCGACGAGCTACCCGCTTTCTTGAGAGCGCTCGACTCCTACGACGGAGATCGGCGCACGGCAATTGCGCTGCGGCTGGTAGTGTTGACCTTCGTACGAACCGGGGAGTTGCGCGCGGCGCGCTGGGAGGAATTCGAGGACATAGATGGGCGCGAACCACTGTGGCGCATTCCGGCCGAGCGTATGAAAGCGCGGTTCGAGCACTTGGTGCCGTTGCCGCGTCAAGCCGTTGCGGCACTCAAAGAGCTTGCAGCCGTTCCGGGATCTGACGCCAACGGCTTCCTATTCCCGTCGCCCTCTCGCGAAGGCTGCATGTCCAACAACACGATGCTCTATGCCCTGTATCGGCTGGGCTGGCACGGCAGAGCCACCGTCCACGGTTTCCGCGGAGTAGCGTCAACGACCCTCAACGAGATGGGATTCAATCGTGATTGGATCGAGCGACAGCTTGCGCACGATGAGCGGGACGAAGTGCGAGGCGCCTACAATTCCGCGCAATACCTTCCCGGACGGCGTCAGATGTTGCAGCGCTGGGCCGATTGGCTCGATGAGGTAAAGGCTAACGGCAAGGTGACCCTGATCGCGCGCGAGGCCGCTTAATGGATTTGGGCATTGTCGATCGGAAGATCGCCGGGCAATCGGCAGGGATACGAAGCGCAGCATACAAGCCGCTCTCGGATACTGCCATGACGCGGACCCTCCACCGGCTCAAGGTCGGAGCGACAGTGCACGGCTTCCGCAGTACGTTCCGAGATGGGTGCAGCGAAGAGACTGACTTCCCGAGTAAAGTCGCGGAAATGGCGCTCGCCCACGCCATTGAAAATAAGTTCGAGCCCGCCTACAGGCGCGGAAAGCTCTTGGAGAAGCGTCGCGAACTAATGGACACATGGGCGAGATTTGCGCTTGGCGATAAGCGATGAGCCCCGAAGAAGAAAAGGCGCGCTCTGAATTGTCTCGGCTCCCGGGAACAATGTTCACGTCAGAGCGGCTTGATAGTCTCATCGAGATCGTTCTTCAATACGAGCAGGACTTTGAAGATCGATTGAAACTCAATCGAGTGGCAAAAGGAAAAGGTGACCGGAGCCGCAGCAAAGACGCTGCCCATGAAGCTGATGAGATTATGAAATCGGCCGAGAAGCTCATCGCTTTGATTGCTGGTCATGGTGTGTCAGGGATTGAGTGGGCAGAGGCGTTACGCGCTCATTGCCTGGTGGCAAATCTTCGCGATGGCGTTATAGGCGCCGATATCACTTCAGACGAGTGGCGAGCTCAGATAATTCATTTGCTGCGGTGTTTCACCGAAGTGGGTAAAGCTCGGCGGTCGTACTACGCCAAAGAGCCTGACGAACGAGAGGCTCTGTATCCAACTGATACCACGCGCGTGTTCGCGACGTGCCTTGCGTATGCGTTTATCGGAGCTGGTGGCGTATTCGGCAGTGAAGCGGGAAAAGCAGGTTTTCCGGCGCTTTTGAAATCTGTTTGGCTCCTTTTGCCGAAGAGCCGTGGCTCGATGAATGCTACGAGCTTTGCTCGGGCACTAGCTCAGTCCATCCCCGACGAAGCGATGGCCGACCTTTTGGAAACGCAAAAACATCCTCGGCGAGCCGATTACTTAGTGCGCACGATGACGGCCGGGCGCTCGAGCCGACCGCTGTAAAATGTGGTCCGCTTTTCTGAGTTTCTTGTAGCGGTAGTGACTGTAAACTTGCTCTCGAACCTCGCAACATGCTCGCACATTCAAATGAAGCAGCGAGGGCGCCAATGGATAAGACAACTAATAAGCCGGATCGAGTACTGAGAGCAAAGATGGTCCAAGACAGGATCGGTTGTGGCAATTCTAAGTTTTACGAGCTTCTGAAAAACGGTGAATTCCCGCCAGGCATCCGGATCGGGTCCCGCTCCGTCGGGTGGCGAGAAAGCCAGGTTGAAGCCTGGATTGCTAGCAGGCCGATTGTCGATCTTCGTAAGCCCCATGGCGAACAATTTGCGTGACACCGATGGCAGAGCTTCTCGCCACCGATGGCAAGCGCGCTATTTTGATCCCAATAGGGATCGGCGCCAGAGGTGCCCGCTACCTCGTTGAGTACGAGGTCTTTCACCTGATCGAAAGTCATCACCCGGGCTTCGACGCCTGCCGTGCGCTACTAGCGCTGGGCGTTACCGGAACAATCGAATTCTGGCACGCCGACGCCTCATATCCCGCTATGCGGATAGACATCGAGCGTGGATCTAAACTGACAGTCATCGAAAACGATCGGACCGGGCCCAAAATTGGGGGCTGGCAAGAGGTCCACCCGACCCAGTGCGCCGGGACGCCGATTCCTGACCCAGCATCAAAGCAAGGAGGGGCATTCGCATGACAGGCGCCAGTACCCTAGCCACCCAAGACAATGACCATTCTTGCCTCGACGCAGTGCGGCGATCAGTGGTCCTGAAAGCATCAGGGGGCTGATATTGGACCTGCGCGATATTGATAGTCCCTTATCGGACTACAGCGACTTCGGAGATGAACTCGCCAGTCTAATGGCCAAAGAGCTGGACGAAAGCTCACATCGTATGACATCGACATACACTTGCGCAGCGCCCCTGACATCCCTCACCGCGGCCATCGAGGATTACCTCRGCAATCTGGCACCACGCAACGAGAGCAAACCGGCCGAAGTCGGAATGATTCAAGGCTATCAGCGCAAAGGCGCTATCGGTTCGGCCCTTGCATTGGCGATAGCAAGGGCCGTCCGGCACTGCACCAGAAGAACGGCCCTTACGACGGCATACCTCTACTACGTGTCGATCAGATCAGATAACTCGAATGGCCGGTGCACCGACAGCGCCACGCGAATAGCAGATTATCTGGGTTGCGCTGAAGACGTTGTCCGGGATGTGCGCGATGCGCTCGTTGACTGTGGAGCGCTTCGACAGGAGAAGCGACAGGGACAGCCCAACGCCGTTTGGCTACCCTACGTCGAGGAAGTGTTCCTTTATTCCGACTTTGCACTCTTAGCGGCGATCGCGCCCGCGCGGCTTGGGCCGGGACGCCTCAGGAAGATGGAAAACGCACATGAGAAAACCCCGGGCGCCGGACACCCGACCTTTGTGCAAAAAGCCCGGGTGTCGACCGAAATAACCCCGGGCATACGAGGCGAAAACCCCGGGTTGCTAGCACCCGACTGCAAGAACTCTTCACTGCAAGATCTCATTTCAAGGAAAGAAGGGCATAAGCGCTTGCGACCGGAAAGCCCTAGCGCTTCGCGAATAAATTCAAATGAAAGCAGTGAAGAGGTTTCTCGTCCCGAGTCCGGAGCTGATTACCTGTGGGATGCGTTGACTGGGCAGGCCCTCAATCAATCATTCGGGTTCAATCAAGCCGCTATTCGCAAGGCATTCGCTGCATGTCCCCACATCATGAGCCTGAACAAAACTGAGGCGCAGACAATAGCCGCGCTTGCTGGAAAAGAAATTCCAGCGGACGCGACAGGACGAAAGTTTTGGCCGCCTACGGGGGTCTTATCAACCGTCATCGCTGACGAGCGCCGATACCGAAGTCTCTACGATAAGATCAATGCAGAACGCGCGGCGGCCAAAGAAAAACCTATGGCGCCTTACGACCAAAAGTTCAATTGGCCGAAGATGCTGGACAAACCCACCCGCCGGTGAGCCCGCGAAGATTGCGCGCCTGCTTTGGCATCTCGGGAGCAAGGAATGCCGCGAGTGAACAAGCCGAATTGCGTTTGGTTACGATAGAGGCGTCCGCGCTCGCTGAGGCAGCAAACAGGAGGCACAGAAAGGGTCGGCTATTGTCATCTGACAAGATGCATGACTGACCTTATCCTGACGTATTGATGGCAAATGGAAAACTGACGGACGAGGCCCGGACCTTTGTCGTCCAAGCGCTGGCGTGCTTCGATTACCCCGCCAACGTCACTGAGGCCGTCAAAAAGGAATTCGGCGTCGAGATCACCAAGCAAGCGATCGAGGCTTATGACCCCACTAAACGGGCTGGCAAAAATCTCGCGCGTCGGTGGGCAACGATCTTCGAAGATACCCGGAAGGCGTTTCTCGATAGCCTCATCTCCATCCCGATCGCTCATCGAGCGGTGAGGCTTCGCGCGATCCAGCGGATGGCCGAGAGAGCCGAAAGGCAGCAAAACTATCAGCTTGCCGCGCAACTACTTGAGCAAGCCGCAAAGGAAGTCGGCGACATCTACACAAACAGGCGGCAGCTCACCGGCGCGAATGCTGGCCCAATCCAGACTGCGAACAGTACGGAAGTGAAGCTAAGCGATGCAGACGCCGAACTTATTAGACGTTTCTTGGGCTGATCTAGACTGAGCACCGTTCGATTCCTGACCGCCTTTTTGTTCGAAAATCGCTTCGTTGACCTAGTCGCAAGTCATCTCGCGTCCAAACGGCGAGTTGCAGATCGCTCTTGTCGACAAAGGCGATAAGCCCCAGCGCTTTACCTCACAGACTGCGCCACGGCCCACGCGAGTCATGCGATCGATTAACGGCGCGCCGATTACGCTCGACTCGCAATCGTTTAGGGCACACCGATTTGAAAACGACACGCGTCTATGCCTACGCTACCCGCGGTGAGAGTTGAAAGCACATACGAGAGGCCGAATCCCACGTTCGTAGCTCGATATCTGCGCGAAGGCAGGTCGGTCGGACGGTCAAATTTGAAGCCCGCGATTAGTGCGTCGGCAGCTGGGATCGACTCAAAATCAAGGTGAGCCCCCGAATTGATCGCACATCCTCAGGGTCCGCCCCGAGCGAGAGCGGAGATGTCTACAAGGACTTCACCGGAATCTAAAACTGGCAGATTTGCTAGGCTGATCGTATAGCGAATCGACAGCACACCCGGGGGGAGCCGGAAATCCTGTGGTAATCCTGGAAACTCGTCATCAACCTCGAAGATTTGCGCGTCTCTGTAATGAAATCGCAAAAGCTCCGGCGAACGCCGCATATCATCTATCCAATTTAGGGCGTTGAGCCGCGTCAAAAAGCCGTCAACTGCCGCTGCGTCGCACCGAACGTCGTCGATCAGAGCATCAATGAGAGTGGCGAGCGATTGTGCGCCGGCCGCCGACTCTTCTAGCTGGACGGATGCGAATAGCAGCCGACGACCCTCGGGGGCCAATAGCTGGTCCACACGCGAGATCTCATGCTCGTGGCGACTCCGGGTCGTCGCCTTAACCTCCATGTTAAGATGTTCGCTGACGAAATCGTGCCTCTCGTTATCGGGCCCGCTCCAAAAATGGATTGCCTCGGTTCCGATTGCCTTCATCCAAACCATTTGGAGCATAAGCAGTTCGCCAGCCAAGCCCACCTGCTCTCTGCGCGACATCGGTTGACGCAGAGGCCTCCAAGCGGACTGCCAACTGCGAACGATCGAGATAGCAGCCGCCCATGGATCCCGGCGCTCGCCGACTATTGCTTCAATAACTTGGCCGCAAAGTGCAGCAAACATTATCTCGTGTGCGGCCGGTGACTGAATATCAAGGCATCGAGTTTCTCCCACCTGCGCCAAGCGCAGGCGTAACCCGTTCAGGTCCTGCGGCAGTTCACGGTCGGGCGGCCCGTCCACCGGGACCAGCAAGTGGAGAGCGCCCGCCGCATCGACGGCGAGCTCTAGACCTGTGTCTTCATCGTCGCGCAACACCGGCGAGGTAAGACTCAGGTTCTCACCAGGGGGTCTCCGGACGCGCAATTCACGCCAAGAAGCGATTAAGACTTCGGGCGTCACGCGGCCACGCCTCGGTTAACGATGGCCTTCGACTGGTCATCGGAAGTGTAAGGCAAGCTTAGCGCCACGGCGATCACCGCGTCGACACTGGTCACTCCTAAAGGCACTGGGTTTAACGGGTAGACGATAAGCAATCCCTGAGTTCGTGGCCGTGCAGCGCGCATGGCTTCCGCATCATAGTTGCCAGAATCTCGTCGAAATGCTTCGGCTCCGCCCGGCAGATCGACACCTTCGTGACGCGGATCGATTAGGATGCCGATGCTTTCCGAGCTATTGCGAGTGCGGGTAACTAGGCGCGTGGAAATGCCGCCGATTTCGACGGGTGCACCAGTCTGAGTTCCGGCGAGAAACAGCGCCCACTCGGTCAATTCACCTTCGGTCGCCCGCCGCATGATCCAATCGGCAATCCCGTCTACCTTAAAGGAGACGGTGTCCGGATGAACGTAATAGGATCTGAGAAAATCGCACACAATCTCGGGCGGTATGTCTCGGAAAATCCACCCGCCAGACACTTGCCGACCGGGGGATGCGATAGCCACAAGCCGGTCAGCAAGCCGCCTGTTGTTTTGGAGCCCTTGCTCGTTTCTAAGCGGTAGAATGACGGTCTGCGGGTGCTCTGCCGACCACGACTCTTGAATAGTCTCTGCCATTCCAGACTTATTGCGCGCAGTCAGCAGAAGACCAGAGTGCGCCCGAAGGCGGATGGCCATTTCAGCAGGACGTCGACCTGCCCGATAAAGAGCCTGTAGACTATCTCGAAGAGACTGCTCGACAAGGGCAAGTTCAGTGAACCAATGGGCGATACCATCGGTTGTCCAAATGCGGATCAGGTCCTCGTAATCGGTGCGGAAACCGTACCACCGTGCCATTTGCAATATCGTGTCGGCCATGGACGCGGTACGCAGAAAATAGGAGATCGTAAGCCCTTCCAGCGTAAGACCTCGCGACAGACGATTGCCACCCACTGCAATGACGTGTCGATCAGGCCGGTCTTTGTATTCAAGATTTTCCCCGGTGGCGCTGTTAAGCTCAACAACAGCGAGCTGCCCTAAGACCACGATTGCATTCGCGACGACTTCTTCACGACTTGCCGGAAGTGTAACACCCCGAAAATGCAGGTCGAACTGTTCGCGAAACATGGCGCTGATGTCCTGTCCCTGGCGCATGGCTTCCAACCATATGGCCTGTTGACTCCGTATGGCATCCGCCACACATGCCTGATCCCTGACGCGAACGCTTACGTGGACAAGCATGGTGTGTGGTTGGCTGGTCAGCGTAGGGCGGCCCGCTCGGATCGCGCCAGCAAGACAGAAGGCTATCATCGCGTCCGCAAGAGATTCAGGCAGGAGTGCCTGCCGAGGGCTGGCGACCATCGGAGCCGATGACCGGCGATGCGTCGTACGCTTAAGCTGCACAACGTCTTCATCCGGCACGCAGCGGAATACGTTTCTTCCCTGCGCGCTGACGCCAAATAGTTCCTCGGTGCCTGTATAGCCCTCGGGTCGGGGCAGTTGGAGCGCGAAGTCCCGCGGGAACAGATCCTCTCCGACGCGTCTGTCGGTAGCGGTCGGATCAATAAGGATATTGGCGAAAGGAGTGGCGGTGTAGGCCACGTAGGCCGCCTTCGGAGTTCGCCCGAGGATTGAACGGATCAAAGCGTTGGTTGTGGTGGGCCCATCGCGGCTTCGAGCAGGCTCTTCGACGTCGTCATCGAGCGACGGGTCCGGCGCACGATTGCCACGAGTATTGATCGATGCTTGATCGGCCTCATCGTCGATCAATAACATAGGTACAGTTTCTAGAAGAGGCGTGACCGCCTTTAGCCAAGTATCCAGGCGCTCGAGGACTGGAACAATCTTTTTGGCCACGATCAAAATGACACCGGATCGTGGGAGTACATCCGTGCCAGGGTTCCGAAAATCATCTGTTGTGCCCGTGAGCAATGTCCAAGTCTGATCGCTTGGCTCTCTTGGACCGATGAGTTCTTCCTCGATTCGTGACTGGGTCTGGTTACGAAGAGCGTCGTGTATGCCCGACAAAACAATGATCATACGGTAGCCGGCATCGACCGCGCGCGCCGACACAGCAATGTAGTTGGCGGTCTTGCCGCTTTGAACGTAGCCCACCACTAAGCCGCGTCCCTGGAAATACTCTGACGTTCGCGGGTCCGGTAAATGCCGAAGCACCCGCATCGATTCGGAGGCCAAGCTCGCTAGCTGTTCTGGGCGCCAGCGGCCCCCAGCCGTTAGGCGTTGCTTCACCTTCGCCCAGGCACCGTGCGGTGCGGAGGGCAGGTCATCGGTCCAACTAGGCTCGGAGGCGCGAAGCTCTTTGAGTCTGATATTGATCATACGTCAGCATCTGCCCCGATTAGCGACTGCTGGACATCTGCTTCATCTAGCTCCTCGAGAAATGCCGCCAACGATGCCGCCGCGTCGTCATTGTCTTCGATAAATCGCGCCAGCTCTGCTAACGCCGGAATGGCTGAGCTAATTTGAAGTGTTCGCCCGCCTGTAAAACCATCGACAATCTTCCACGCAAACTTGTTGGTGGTCACAATACGAATTTTTACACTTGAAGGATTGACAGGTGGTTGGGGAGTTGAACCGGGGGCTGCGGGCACAAATGGACCCCCCGGAGGCGACGGCACTTTCGGAGTTCCTGGACTTGGTGCTGGTCCACGCGGAGGCGGTGTTGGTCGCGGCGAAGATCGTGGCGTCACATACTTGGCGCGACTAACTTTGCGAGTTGGGTTGGCTAGCTCCTTGATTTCTGCTTGCAGGTAGCCAGGCAGCCTAACAGACTGTTTGGAGATGTTGATTTGGAAGGCCTCGTCAAGTGCAGGATCAAAGTCGACAATGACGCGGGCTAATTTCATTTTTTCATCGTTTGTGGCCCACATCTCGTGCCAGCCGCCCCACCGGATCAGCCTATCGTTCCGATAAATGAAGAGCCCCTGTGTCTCGTTTCGTTTTCCGAAGTATCCAATGCGATCTAGACTCTTTTGAATGCCCTCCGGTCCCTCCGAAGCATGAAATATTTTTAGCTCTTCTTCAGAAGGAAGCACGAAAGGCTGGACCCGCACGTCAGCAGCGCCGCCCTCGAATGGCATCTTGAGAGTCTTGGCGTCGTACGCCTGAGCGAGGGGATGACTCACTGGACCATTGCTCTCGACGAGAATTCCGTTGATCCGGATCGTCAAAAGAGCTCGTCCTTTCGCATTTCCTTCGAGGAACCGGTGAAACACCAAACCCAAGTGTCGAGTAAGTTCCTGGATCTCTGCGACATGAGGAGCTACCCCCTTGGCAGATGGCGCCGTCGTCGGGGCCTTCATCTTTTTCCAAAGCACGGTGACGCCGTGCTCGCCGGGATCTGCTATTTCATTCTCCCAATCCTCCAATGGGCTATCGTCAACTAACCAATCGGCCATGTTGTCCTGGTCCCAGGTCAGGTGCGCCAACGAGCCATCAATTCGCTGGCGTGTCACGACGGTGAATGCGCGTGCCTGGGACCACGACGCACCTTTTAGACCGTACCCATACTTTCCAAGGCTGCGGCTCTCATATTCCGCCTCCCCTCCAATCCGCATTGCTTCTTGAAGCTCTTCGGCGCTCATGCCTTTGCCGTTGTCGCGAATAGCTAGCCAGCGGCCGTTGCCGCTATTCGGAGGATCGAACGTGATGTTGATTTCGGTCGCATCGGCAGAGATGGAGTTGTCAATGATGTCGGCAACGGCACTTACAAAGCTGTGGCCGGCGCTACCAAGGATGGCTGCCAACCGTTTTGGTCCCGGCGGAAGCCGTAGCGGCGTATCGCCGAATTCTGCCGAATCTCCCTCGCCAGGGCCGCCGGTAGCCATGAACTCTCCCTTGGTGGTGGGTGCAGTGAATAGGTCGGGGCGCGCTCGAGCGAGCAGATTCACTATGCGCGGCGCCTCGTCGAGTTCAACGGCGATCATGCCGCCCCTAGCAAGGCCGGCTGTGGCACCATCGGCTAAAATATTTTGCGCAGTTAGGTCACTCTTCGGGAACACCACCCAGGCGCCGGTCGCTGGGTTAACCCCCGCATCAACGTTCAAGGCGAAAAGACAACCAGGTTCGACAAAGTCATAGATTTCGTCCGTGGGGCAATTGCCTTCAAACCGCCAGTTCTTAGCTTGGCGCTTTAGCGAATGATCGATGGTTTGAGACCCACTGTCTGTATCGTATCTAAGCCGAAGCACGATGCGGTCGAGGTCGGTAGCGGTTGGAAAAACACGGTCTACGACATCTGCGTCGAAATTAATTGCCCGCTGGCGTGATCCCTCAAGACCACTTCGGCGATAGGCATGGAACATACCTAGCTCGCTGTGTTGCAACGCTCTTAAAATTATAAATTTCATCAATCCCCTCGTAGGCCTTCCGACCGACGGCCACTTTGGGCGAACGGCCGCTACCATCAACCGGCTAAACCACTGCGTGTGATTTAACAGAAATCGCCCTCTCCGGGCTGGCAATCTCCAAAGATAGTTGGATAAAAACAACACTTGTACTGCATTGCGTTGTGCGGCGCAGTTGACGCAATTGATGAGAGCATCGACTCTCACCTTGGAGCCGATTCGATGAAACAAATCTCCATGTTGGAATTGAAGATTTGCCGAGCTCGGCCCCAACTGGCGATTAACTGGCGAGATCATTCAAGTCTTGAGAAAAAACGTAGATGCATCAGTGTTGACGCGGATCGAGCGCCTCGCGAAAGGCGGACGTCCGCGCGTGTTGGACCTTTTTTCAGGTTGTGGTGGCCTGTCTTTGGGATTCCACGCAGAAGGCTTCGAGATCGTGGCTGGGGTCGAGGTCGATGCGGATGCGGCGGCTTCGCACGGTGAAAATTTCCACCCGGGCCAGCCACGGCATGCTCGCCCGCGGGACATCACAAAGTTGCGGCCCAAAAATTTGGTCGATGAACTTGGGTTGGGGCCGGTCGAATCAGCAGTCGACGTCCTCGTGGGCGGTCCGCCCTGCCAAGCTTTCGCGAGAGTCGGACGCTCCAAGCTGCGCGAGATAGCCGAGCATCCTGAGGCCTTCCGGTTTGATTCTCGAGCTCGTCTATATCTCGACTACCTTAAATTTGTGAAGGCCTTCCGTCCGTTGGCGTTAGTGATGGAAAATGTACCTGACGTTTTGAATCATGGGGGTCAAAACGTGGCGGAAGAGACTCGGGAATTCCTCGAATCTATCGGGTATGTGGCCCGCTACACTTTGCTCAACGCCGCCTTCTATGGCGTCCCACAGATGCGCGAGCGGATGATACTAATCGCCATGCGGCGTGAGCTAGATGTTGGAGTCGCATTCCCGTCTCCCACACATTTCATGAAGCTTCCGCCGGGTTACGTCGGTAGTCGTCAAGTGGCACTAAGGGTGTTAAACGGCAATTTGTCCACCGCCGCCGAGGGATACGTCGCGGTCGAAGTTCCAGACAAGAGACTGAAGCCCGCCGTGACGGCCGCACAGGCACTTGCCGATTTACCCGTCATCACAGAACATTTGCGTGGCGAGCTCCGCCGCGGCACACGGCACTTCGACCGGTTAGCGCCATACCCAAACTCGCCAGTGTCCGAATATGGCCTCGTAATGCGATGTTGGTCGGGCTTCGAGAACGACACGGGCGTTTTCGACCATGTAATTCGCTATCTGCCGCGTGACTGGAAGTTGTTCGGTCGGTTGCAGCCTGGGGATCAATATCCCGAAGCGCACGCCGCAGCGGTCCGCATGTTCGAAGAAGCCTTGACTGAGTTACAGACACTGAATGGCTCCGCACCTCGCGCAGGATCAAGGGATTGGGAGGCACTTAGAGCATCGATCGTGCCCCCTTATGACACTGGCAAGTTTCCCAACAAGTGGCGTAAAATGGAGCCAAATCTCCCGGCGCGGACGTTAATGGCGCACCTGGGTAAGGATAGTTATAGTCACATTCATTACGACAGTAGCCAAGCTCGGACCATTTCCGTACGGGAGGCGGCGCGTTTGCAATCTTTTCCAGACGGCTTCGTATTCCGCGGAGCTATGAATGCTGCCTTTCGGCAGATCGGGAATGCTGTCCCTCCGTTGCTGGCACGAGCGATAGCGCAAAAAATTGCAGAGAGCTTGGCTAAAGTTTCGGGTGGCCGAGGACGGCGCGTTGGTAGCTTGGCGGCATAGAAAAATATGGTGAGGCGCCAAGCTTCACGGGCGGATCCACTCACGCCTGAGCAGCGCCGCACCAACATGTCAAGAATACGAGCCCGAAATTCGATCCCAGAAATGACTATTCGGCGCGGCTTGCACGCCCTCGGCCTAAGGTTTTATTTACATGATCGCCGTTTGCCTGGCACGCCAGACCTCGTTTTTCCTAAGATACGGGCTGTGATCTTCGTGCACGGCTGTTTTTGGCACGCACATGAATGCTCGCTGGGTGTGATGCCTCGTTCTAACGCTACTTTCTGGTCTGACAAAATCGCACGGAACCAGGCCAGAGACAGGGAAGCCATCGAAAGGCTGGAACGCGCCGGTTGGCGATGGGCGGTAGTTTGGGAATGCGCGCTAAGAGGTCCCTCGCGGAAACCAATCGTGAGCGTGCTCGACGATTTGGCGGCTTTTTTGCGGTCTGACGATGTGCGCACGCAGCTCAATATTGAAGGCTTAAGATGAGTCTTCGCAAGAAGCTCCGTGAATCACTTACTCGATATCAAACTCGGCAAAACAATCAAAGCGAGGGAATGATTCGGCGCGAGAAAGGGTAGTGGGTCAGTTTGAAATTTAGTGCGCTTGACACCGGACGAACACGTGCCAGGTTTTATGCATGACCGGAAAAGCACCCAAGCGACTGAAAGACACCAATCAGCTCGCCAAGAGCATTGTGGATATCGCCACGGACGAGCCGGAAGATGGTAACCTTGCGCAAGCCACGCATGATAAGGACCCTGCGGCAGTCAGTCTTGGACGCCGAGGGGGGCTTAAGGGCGGTGCCGCGCGTGCGGCGAAGCTGGACCCCACCAAGCGTCGAGAGATTGCCCAGAGGGCAGCGCAGGCGCGGTGGAAGAAAGATGACAGCTGAAATTGCCATCATGAATAAGATGGCTGTCGCCCTCGCGGCGGACAGCAAGGTCACCATCGGCGCTGAAGGTCAGGAGAAGACGTTCGACACCGTCAACAAACTTTTTACGCTCTCACGCGTTCACCCTGTCGGAATAATGATCTACGGAAATGCCGAATTCATGGAGTTTCCGTGGGAAACAATAATCAAAGAATACCGGAAGCAGAAAGTTGCTGCCGAGGAAAATACAATTGAAGATTGGGCCAAAGATTTTTTGGTTTATTTGCAGAATAATTACAAATTTTCTAGGCCCGAATGGGAGCACAACGTCAAGTCATTAGCCAATTCAATTTTTGCTGATGTTTTTTCCAAGACTCAGCGTCGTTTTCTTGATGATACCGGGCAAAAAGCCTTTGAGATCATCATGCACGAAGTGATGGACGATGAGATCGCTAGGGCTAAGCGCTGCGACGAGTTTTTGGCGAAAGATCAATACAATAAATTTGTTGGCGATTTTGGGCCAACAATAGACACGTTCATTTCTACTGCGCCGGTTAAGGATGGCTCGGCAGATAAGTTGCGTGAGCTTTTGCTCCTCCACATGACGCGCCATTGTTATTCACCGAATATGTCAGGCGTCGTGATCGCCGGATTTGGTCGGAACGAGAAGCTGCCCGCTCTATACGGCTTTGCTTTGGATGGTTTCGTTGGGCCGCATCTCAAGCATCAAAAAAACGCGAAGGCTGCTGTTTCAGCCACCAATAGCGCGGTTGTAATACCGTTTGCCCAGAAAGACATGGTTGTGCGGTTCATGGAGGGGATTGATTCCAACTACAGCGGCTTCTTGGACCAATCTTTTTCCGATTTGATCGTCAGCACAACTGCGGCAGTGCTCGACAAATACCACGATCCTGGAATCGACCTAAATGCGGCCAAGGCCGACGTCGCCGCCCTTTCGGTAGAGGCGTTCAAAAATTTCCGAGATCAGGCGGTTAATTATCGAAGGGAAAAATTCTCGAGTCCAATTATCGATATGGTTTCATCTCTTCCTAAGGAAGAGTTGGCGAATATGGCGGAGGCGCTAGTCAATCTAACGTCTTTGAAGCGCAGAATATCGCGAGATAGGGAAACCGTTGGAGGCCCGGTAGATGTAGCTGTCATATCCAAGGGAGATGGCTTCATTTGGGTCAAGAGAAAGCATTACTTCGATCCGCAATTGAACCATCATTTTGCAGCTAACTATTTCCGAGATATGGGAGAGAAAAATGGAAGCAAGCCAAAACGAGCGTGAAAAGAAGGCCGACGATAAGAATTTTCGGCACCGGGACCGCAGTATCTGCGCCGATGAATCGATCGACCGTGACGCGTACAACGCAGCTAAATCCGTGGCGCGGTCTGTGTCTGATGCATTCCGACAATCTCTCGCGACGCAGGTCATAAAAAGAAAATGACCTTTATGCTTGACCGCTAAAGCATAGAAGCAGCACCTCCGGGCGCGGGCGATACTTGGACTTGGGTTGGCATTGATGCAGACACAAAGCTTGCGGTCAGTTGGCTGGTAGGTGGTCGCAACGCAGTTTGCGCTCGGCGTTTCATGACGGATCTTGCCTCACGGATTGACAATCGTATCCAGCTAACAAGTGACGGACTTCGCGCATATATTGAAGCCGTTGACGCTGCATTCGCCGGCCGTATTGACTATGCGCAGCTCGTGAAAATTTACGGCGATGTGCCCGAGAGTGCGAAGGGTCGTTACAGTCCGGCCGAGTGCACCGGCGCGATCAAGACGCCGATAATCGGCCTTCCCGATCCTGACCACATCAGCACGTCGTTTGTTGAGCGGACTGACGATGCGGATGCATATGCGTCGGTTCACTCGCCTGACGAACGGGTTCAGCAAGAAATTCGAAGCGCACGCGAACGCGGTGGCTCTACACTTCGTCTATTATAACTTCTGCCGCATCCATAAGACGCTGCGCCTTACCCCGGCCATGGCGGCAGGCGTGAGCGATCACTTGTGGGATGTTTCGGATATCGTTGCGTTGGTTGAAGCAAAGGAAGCCGCAGAAGCACCAAAGGTTCGCGGCCCATACAAAAAGCGCATCGCCGCCTAGAGCCGTCCAGCAGACAAGCGAAAAGCCCGCCACTCGAGCGGGCTTTTTCATTTGGAGATCGAGCAATGTCAGAAACGTCAAGAACGACCGAAGTTATCAAGGGTGTCCTTGAGCTTTTGGAATGCGTCCTGAGCGTCAGCAACCGGCCCGGTGAACTGGTCCTTGTTGAACCGGATGTGGGCTCCGCAGCCGCAGACCATTTCGTCGTTAGCTTGAAGCCAACCGAGCGTCTTCTTCGTCTCAGCGAGACACTTCGGACACTTAATCGGAATCTCGGCTTGGTCCAGAAAGTTTCCGAATGAGCCTGATGTCCGGACAGTCATTGCCATTGCGGATGATCTCCCCCAATTCGAATCAATGCAGAAGCATGGCGGCTTGTCCGAGATTTTTCAAACTGACCCACTACCCGAGAAAGCTTGCAAAGACTAATCAGCCGGCAGAAGCTAAAGTACCAAAAATTGAAATCATCAGTGGGCGATCGCAGGCTCGAACCGCGACCCCCTCAATTAAGAGTCAGCTGCATTCGCATAGCCACTGTGGATAAAATGTGGGACGGCATGCCCCACTAATTGCGAAGATTATCCAACATCAATGACTTACACCGATGGCTCGGCAGACGATCCCTCTGCCATCGTTGCCACGGGATCCGGGAAGCATTGCCCGCATCCTCCTTCAGCGCGTTGGCACCGGTCAAAGGGCCAATTTACGATGCCTTGTCTCTGGCATCGATTGCCAGCCTGCCAATCGGATTGTCGCCGTTCGCGCACGGCCGCCTTCGATGTCGCTCGGATCTTTGCCGATCTCTGCTTTAGGGACCGCGGATCGTTTTCGTTGGTAGAATTGTTGGTATGCGCCCCGCCGACAAACATTAAGTAACGGGAAACATTAATATATTTTCCACAAATTTGCATGCTGGCGGGCCACCAATGCACTCAATACATTACAGAGAAATGCTAGCCGGAAAGGCAGCAAGCCGGGTCAGATCCGTTTGAGAAGCAAAAGGCGCTGACTGAAATCAGCGCCTCAAGATTGCCTCGCATGTCCTTTTCGTCATGCCTGCTGGATGGCGGAAAGCTGCCAGCCATCGGCACGAGCACGATCGTCACGACGGAACGTCCAGAGTTCTGTTGCTTCGGTGGGACGGGTAAGATCACCGGAGACGACGCGACCCGTCTCCCGTTCTACCGTTGCGTCGATGAGGGAGTAGCGCATCGCAACCGTCGCATAGTCCGAACCGTTGTCGCGCCAAGCCTCCGCCAGGTCACCTTGCAGGAGTTTTACGCCGGAGATTTCATTGCGCAGACCCTGCTTTGCCTTTTCGGAAATTTCCTCGCTGAAATAGGAGAGCATCTCCGGTGTCGTCATGGCTCCCAGCTTGTCAGCGTCCTCGCGGCCATATGCGGTTTGAATGTTGCCGAGCAGTCTCTCGAACGAATCGAAGTCATCGCCACCGATTGTGAGCGCTGGTTCGGACGAACCGGCGCTGGTTGCGGCTGCGCGGGCAAGGCCGGATTGCGCAAGCGTATCACGCTGCGGCGTCCTGCCGGCGCCCTGTGGAACGGCGCGTCCAAACGCGGACTGGCTGCGATTTCTAAGCAGCATCAGCACGAGGTAGACGATGCCGGCGATAAGCGCGAACTGCAGGAGAAATCCGAGGACACTCGCCAATGCGCCGAATCCGAAGATGCTTGCGAGGCCGGCCGCGAACAAACCGCCCAGGAGCAGGCCGCGCATTCCACCGAAGCGCGAGGGTTGCGCTGCCGCAGCGCCCGGCTGTGCGCTTGCTGGAGCGCTTTTCGGAGCCATGGATCTTTCGATTGGCGCGGCTTTCGGAGCTGTATTCGTCGGCGGGGGCGCGGTGAAGGTTTTACCTGCCCTGCTACCGAAGCTTCTGCCGYCGCCAGCGCGAGCATTGGCGACGTCGGCCGCGACAATCGCGAACCCCGCAGCCAAGGTAAGGATGAGAGCGACTAAACGTGAAAACGACATGGATATCCCCGAATAGAAATGACTTCAGAGCGCATATGGGTATGCGATGGCTGAATGTCACGGATCTTGACCGGCGCATCGCAGCAGCTCAATGGGACGGGTCGAACATCTTTGCGACAAACGAGACATCCGAGCGAAAGTGCTGGTAATCCGGGCTGAAGATTATGTCGTCCGGCTTTGCGATGAGGTGCTGAGCGAGTGGCCCAAGTGCCGGCGCCGCTTCTCTCTGTTGGCGATGCGAGCGCGCATGGTCGCAATCCAGCGCTCATTGAGCATTTCGATGTATGCTTCGATCCTGGGATATCGATCCCCTGCGTTTACGGGAATGAGCGCAACTCAACCTTGATCCGTCAGTGGCCATAGGCTGCTGACATTCCGAGCAGAACGATGCGCACGAATTTTTTAACCACACATATTTTGCAACCGTTTTCTGCCGCGCGTGGTTACAGCCCGGACATCGGTAAGCTAGCAGGTCAATTATGCGCGCAATCTTTGTTATGGCGGTTTTTGTGATCCTAATTCCAGAGGGCGTCACCGCCGGTCAGATTGGGATCGCCTCTCGGTATTGTCACCACGATAGTGCCAGCGGGCAAAAGATGACGTGCCGGAGCAAAGTGGCTGCCCATCGCACCATTCCCTTTGGAACGCACATCAAGGTGAGAAACTTGGCCAATGGCCGATCAGTGATCGTCACGATCGTCGATCGCGGTCCTTTTGTGAAAGGACGCATCATCGATTTATCGGAAGGAGCTGCGAACGCGATCGGCTCCTCCGACTTGATGCATGTCGAACTCACCCGTCGTTAGCCGGTGCGATCAGCGTGCATCGATGAGGCCTGAATCCATAAGCCGGCGGTGGAACGCAAGGATCTCCTGCGACTTCTTGCACGTAAAGTAGCGTCCGTCGCAGACGCCTAAAAGGCGCAACCGTTCTTGATAGGAGTCAGGCAGGGGCAAACGTGCGGCCTGCAGCATGATCGTGCCTAGATAGGGCACATCGACAACATCGACCTCCGGCAAAGACGGGGGATTATAGTTCACGCCGTCGACGGAATAGTACGTCAGCAGGCCGAGACTTTCAGGTGTCAGCTTGATGTCTTCGGCGAACGAACTCGCGTCGAAGCCGAGCAGCGTGCGCGTTGCGATCGGTTGATGATCGCCGTATTGCACGATGAGAAAGCGCTCGTTTGGAAAGCGCTTCGAGAGCGACGCGCGAAATTCATCGTAGTCCATGTGCGCCAACGCGAGACGGCGCAGATATTCATTCATTTCCGGATCGGTTCCGGGGCCGCCCCCCGAAACGTGCACGTCTGGCTCGTACGTCTTGTCGTACGGAAGGTGCGTCGCCGACGTGATGACGAAAGTGAAGAGCGGGTTGTTCGACACCGCGAGGTGGCGCTCGATGTCGTTCATCGCGTTTGCGTAGTAGAAACGGTCACGCTCGTCGAAGCGCTTGGCGCCCTGCGCCCTGTAATCGAAAATCTCCGGCATTCCGACGGTCGCGTAGAAGCGATCGTTGGAAACGAATGCCTTCGGAACCGGGTAGAAGACGCTGTTGTGATATCCGCAGCGGGCCAGAACCTGTGGAACGGCGTCGTGGATTTTTCCCTGCATGAGCGATTGGACGAACGTGCGCATCCCGCCAAATGAATAGGAGGATACGCCGGCGAGGACCGAGAACTCGGTGAGCCAAGATGCTCCGCCGTACGTTTCTACGCGTAGTTTATGCAGGCGTCCGTCGAACGACTTGAAGAACGGGTCGAGCCGGTGGTCGTAATTGATTTCGGAGAAGTATGATGGAGGAAAAACGCTTTCCTGGTGGATCAGGATAATGTGCGGCGGCTTCTGCTGCAGAGCGCACGTGGGAATTTTGAAGGGCGGCATCGGCTGCGACTTCAGGGCGTCGAACAACTGGCCTTTCCATAGGGTCTGCAAAGTCTCCGACCAGGAGGAATAGAACGACGAAACGTAGAGATTGTCCCAGTAAAACTGCGTATTCCGCCGTTCGCCTTTCGCGTAGCTCGCCCCGACACTCAGGGCGACGAAAAGGACGAGCAACGCGCCACTGACGCGACGCGGAACGCGCGAGCTGTCAAGGCGCCAAAGCACCAGGCCCGTGATGATAGTGATCGAGACCATCGCCAGAAGCGCGAGCAACATCGACCTGTGGTCCGTCCATAGGTAGACGATGGTCGACCAGGACATCAGGTAAAATACAACGTCGTAGGCATGCAGCACCATCTCGATGTAGTGCTGCTTGATTTCGGAGGCGATGACGATCGACGCGACCAAGAGTGCGATCAGCGTGATTGAAAAAAGGATGCGCCTGGAAAGAAACGTCACCGCGCATATCAGAGCCGTCGTGATCGCCCCTGCGAAGACGATGGTTTGGAGCCAACCTTCGTAACGCCAATGGTAATAAGCAAGGCCTACTGCAATTGCGCTCGTTGCATACCAGACGGTGGCAGCCGAAAGCTGACGCTGAAGCGGCTGGTCACCGATGCGCGTCAGCGACCCGGCCCGATCGATCAGTTCGACACTCATGGGAATGCAATCGCCTTGGACGCCCGCGGTCGGCGGGCAAAAGAGCGTAGCTCTCGTCTAGTTTAGTTCAATACGTTTCTTCTTATTGCACTGCATATATATTTGCCGGACGGCAGATATGAGGCCTCGCGCCTATGCTGCAACGCAACCGAGACGGCCGCTCTCACACGCTGCCGGTTGGGGCTCCGGGAATGTCCATTTGCCGTCGAGGATTTCTTCCCGTGGACGATAGGGCCGCGCGGTGCTGTTCCCGCCCTTCGCTATCTTGCTGTCGCAGTCAGCGAATTGGGCCGCGATAGAGCGCGCGCTCCTGTGACTGGACCGCTTCCAGCGATATCGCGACCAGTACGAACCTGCTCCAGCGACTACTGCATGCCCCGCTGTTGAAGCTGGTCATCGATCATCCTGTTCAAGCCGCCGCGAATGCGGTCGAGGTCCAAGTTCTTCTTGAAGGCCTCCCTCCGCTTAATTTGATCCATTTCTTCGTCCAGGATGTTTGCCGGATTGAAGCTCGGCGGGAACGAGCGTGGCGGGAAGTCCTTGAACGTCGACGCGAACTGGAAGACGTCATCCATTACGCCATACATCGAGCCCACGTGGTCGATCTGCCAATCCCAGAACGTGTTGGATGTGATATCCGCGCGTTCGAATGGATCTTGAAAGAGGTTGAAGATTTTCTGCAAGCGAAGCGTCGTGAAAGGCTCGGCCCATAGGCCCATCGTGCCTTCCATGCGCTGTTCGGAGAAGACGTACTTGTAGTCTCCCTTCCGGAATGACACCAGCAGCCCATCGTCGCTGGAATAAAAGAAATTTTTGCGTGGACTCTCGGTGCCGTTGTTGTTCGTCGCTGTTCCGCTTACGGCCTTCAAAAATGCCGATTGATCAATGCCGTCGAGGTGGACTTTGTAGTTGATGCCGTTAGCCGTGTAGCCTGCTTTGAGTTTATTGACGATGTCGGGTTCGCCCGCGATAGCACAGAGCGTCGGGATCCAGTCGTTGTGGCTCATCAGCTCGTTCGTGATGGTTCCAGGTTTGACGTGTCCGGGCCAGCGGACGACGCAGGGCACGCGGAAGGCGCCTTCCCAGTTGGTGTTCTTCTCCGAGCGGAACCAAGTCATCGCGCCGTCCGGCCAAGTGTTCATGTGAGGGCCGTTGTCGCTCGAATAAACGACTATCGTGTTGTCAGCGATCCCCATGTCGTCGAGCGCTTTCAGCAGCGTGCCGATGGTGTCATCGTGCTCCATCATGCCATCGATGTACTCGCTGTCTCCATGCGTATACCGGGCGCGGTGGCTGGGGCGGACATGCGTTCGCAAGTGCATGCGCGTTGAATTGAACCAGACGAAGAATGGTTTTCCGGCCGCCTGCTGCCGCTTCATGTAATCGATGGCCGCCGATGACGTTTCGTCGTCAATCGTTTCCATGCGTTTCTTGGTGAGCGGACCCGTGTCCTCAATCGTCTGCTTGCCGATTTTGCCAAAGCGCGGATCAACCATCGGATCGTCGACGTCCGTCGCTTTGCACTTCAAAACACCGCGCGGGCCAAACTTGGCGCGATATACCGGGTCCTTCGGATAATCGGGCAGTTCCGGTTCTTCCTCGGCATTCAAATGATAGAGGTTGCCGAAGAACTCATCGAACCCGTTGACCGTGGGCAATGACTCATTGCGATCACCGACGTGGTTCTTGCCGAACTGTCCCGTTGCGTAGCCAAGATTTTTCAGTAGGCCGCCAATTGATGGATCAATCTGGCTCATGCCCATCGGCGCGCCGGGAAATCCGACCCTGCTCAGTCCGCTACCCATGATGTGCTGGCCGGTCAGGAACGCCGAGCGGCCCGCCGTGCAGGATTGCTCGCCGTAGTAGTGCTGGAACTTCAATCCTTCTTTGGCGATCCGATCTATGTTCGGGGTCTCGTATCCCATTAAACCATTCGAGTATGTGCTGAGATTGCGATGCCGATATCATCGCCCCAGAGGACAAGAATGTTGGGTTTTCCGCCCGCTGAAGACTTCCCGGCGGGAGATGCCGGTTGCGTCTCTTGTGCGGCAGCTCGTGTGGACAATGCAGAAGACAGAGCCAGTAGTGAGGCCCCACTTCTGAGGAGATTTCTGCAATCCAGCGTAGCTTGCAATTCAGTGTTGTCTTGAGCGTCCTTCGAGCCGGTACTCATCGGGAACTCCACTGTTGATTTTCTTCTTTGCTATTTTCGGATGACGCATCGAAATCCGACGTGGCTTGTCGATGTATCGACAGGCTCCGGATGGCGCGCTGCGGGACGGTAGCGACGGCAATAGTTCGGCGCGCAAAGATGCGAACCGCCTTTCAAGACCTTTCGCGGAATGCGGATATGAGGCTGCTGCGGATCGAAACTCCGCTCCTTGCTCGGGCCTCGCGGATTCTCAGGAATGCAGCAGGCTTTCGCAGCATCTGCCGGATGTTTCGGTGCATACCAGTCGGTCGTCCACTCCCAGACGTTTCCGATCATATCGAACAGTCCGTAGCCGTTGGGTGGAAACGTCTTGACCGGGGATGTGCGCGCGAAGCCGTCGAGTTCCAGATTTTCGTGAGGAAAGTTGCCTTGCCACGTGTTGGCCATGTGCCGCCCGTTCGGCGTCAACTCATCGCCCCAGGCAAATTCGGCGCCCTCTAAGCCTCCGCGTGCGGCGAATTCCCATTCGCCTTCCGTCGGTAATTCCTTTCCCGCCCACTTGGCGTAAGCCTCTGCGTCCTTGTAGGCGACGTGGACAACGGGGTGATCGTCTTGCCCCTTGATCCACGTGCCCTTGCCGTAAGGGTGACGCCAATTCGAGCCGAAACGAAACGCCCACCATTGGCTCCAATCGTTCAGACCGACAGGACCGGTGGGTGGACGGAAGACGAGCGATCCCGCCTTCAGCATGTGCGGCAGGGCGCCGGGGTAGTCTTTGGCCGTAGGCGCGATTTCGGCGAATGTGGTGTAGCCCGTTTCTTCAACGAACTTTCGGAATTGCGCGTTCGTGACTGGCGTCTCATCGATCCAGAATCCGTCAATCGCCACTCGATGGACAGGTGCTTCTTCGGGGTAATGCCGGTTCGACCCCATGGCAAAGACGCCGCCGGGTATAAAGACCATGCCCTTGCGATCCGCTTTCGTCGTCTTCTCGTGGGCGACATCTTCGACATCTGCGTTGTTGGCAACCATCGTACCTCTGCCTATTGGACACGAGTTGATGCGTTACATTTCTGCGCGAAATGTTCGAACTACGGAGTTGCTAGAGTCGCTACAAATGAAGGCTTCTGATGGGTGTCAGGGCTTCGGCACCGCGCGCCGCTTGCCGCTCTCAGCGTTGCGTAAGTCGAGACAATGCCGCCGCACGATACGGCAGTCCCAAAGAGCGTTGAGGAAAGAGAAAGGAGCAAAATCGATTCAAACAATCGATTTAACAATACGGCAACGGCTAACCGCATTTCCAGCCTCGCTCTGGATGCGTAGTCGCCCTGCCCGTCCCCGATTACTGTCGGATGAGCGAACAAATGATAGTCAAACGAATATGCCGCCGCGACGCATCGCTGCGCGTCCCATGGTAAAGACAAAATGCAACAATTTGCTATTTGAGGACGTTAATATCGAATAGTGCCGGAAAGAATTGTCGTGCTGCCGTTCCATCGGCGCTCAACGTCAATTTCCTCGTAATGGCGCGCACTGAGTATCAACGGCGCGCCGTTCGCCATCGTCGTGTAGGTCAGGCCGGCCCCGATTGCATCGACGCTTCCCTTAAGCGGACCTAGCGGGGCACCGGAACCTGAATCTCCCGTCAATTGACGATAGTCGTACCCGACGATTCCAATCATGAGCCCAGTGCAGATGTCACGGCCGATCGCCCACTCGTGGTGAAAATAGATGCCGCTCTGATAGTCAGTCGCGTCGTTGTTGAAATTATAGGTGACGCCCAACGTGCTGTTGAATTGGAGCTTGCTTGTCTTTTCCGTCCCGGTGAAAGCCCATCCGCCGTCAATGCCTGGCCGATTGAGGCCGATATCGGGTTCGAAGCCGACGGCATAACGGCCGGTCGGCGCGACAGTCTGAAGATAAGCGATATGGGCAAAATCACCTTTTTGCCAAACCGAGCTGAATTCGCGCCGTCACATCACCAAGGCCGCCGCCCCGATGTTTCCTCTTCGAGATCGTATTATTGCCACAAGTGGACCAGAAGTTGACGGCCGCCTTGAGATCGATATGGCCGACAGGCGCCGTCACCGAGAGCCCCAAACTACCGCCCAGAACTTTCTGCTTCGGGACGTAGAGGCCGTTCAGTGCTTCCTGAAAAAACTGAACTCTGCTGCCGAAATAAGCCTCTTGCCGGCCGCCTTTCAATGCGGCGGGTAGTGCTGCATACCCGCAAAACCCGGCCTGCCCCCATGACGCGCCCGAAATAGCGCCCGAACTAGCGACAGGACCGCGCTTCGGTCACCATCCGCCCCGGCCGGACTTGACTTGCGCGCGGCGCTTCGTAGGTATCCCAGCATGTATGCGATCAAGGAGATTTTCTACACGCTGCAAGGCGAAGGCGCGAACGCCGGCACGCCCGCCGTGTTCTGCCGGTTTGCAGGCTGCAACCTGTGGACCGGGCGCGAGCAGGATCGCGCCAAGGCCGTCTGCCAGTTCTGCGATACCGACTTCGTCGGCATGGACGGAGAAGGCGGCGGACGCTTCGAGACGGCGGACGCCCTCGCGGACGCCTGCCGGCAAGCGGCGCCTCAGTCAAACCATTCGATACTCGTCGTTCTGACCGGCGGAGAACCGATGCTCCAGGTCGACCAGGAACTGGTCGACGCGCTGCACGCGCGCGGCTTCAGGATCGCCATCGAAACCAACGGCACGCGTCCAGTCCTCGAAACGATCGATTGGATCTGCGTCTCGCCAAAAGTTGGATCCGACCTGAAGCAACGCCACGGCCACGAGTTGAAGCTCGTCTTCCCGCAAGAAGGCGGCGATCCGGCCCGGTATCTCGAACTCGACTTCAAGGAACGCTTCCTGCAGCCGATGGATGGGCCCGATCAGCACGCCAATACGCTTGCGGCCATCGCCTACTGCAAAGCCAATCCGGCATGGCGTCTGTCCGTCCAAACCCATAAAATTCTCGGAATCCCTTAACGAATGGGCCTTCCGCGCCGGTTTGGCGCGGTTTGAGCCCCCCGGCGGGGGTGGCGCCTCGGGGCGAAATCCCGTAAGGAGCGGCCATGCAAATCTACAAGGAATTCAGGTTCGAGGCGGCCCACTTCCTGCCGTCGGCGGCACCCGCCACTCCGAATGCACGCGTGCACGGACACTCGTTTCGCGCGCGCATCGTCGTCGAAGGCGAACCCGGCCCCGCGACCGGCTACATCTTCCATTTCGACGAATTGTCCGCAGCACTCCGCGAAACGGAAGACGCGCTCGATCATCGCATGCTGAACGACATCGACGGGCTCGAAGCGCCGACGCTCGAGCGCATCGCCGTGTGGATCTGGAACCGGCTTTCGAACCGCATCCCCGGCCTTTGCCAGGTTGAAGTCCATCGCGATAGCTGCAGCGAGGGTTGTATATATCGCGGGCCTTCACCCGAAGCGCGTTTGGCTGCGGAGTAACGGACAATGGCAGCGGAAAAGCCGGGCGCAACTCAGCTCGGCAAGCAAGTCGGGATACCGGACAGTCCCGAAACGGCTCAGCTCGACCGCGTCGCCAGTCCGCACGCCGATACAGATTATGTCGCGCGCTTCACCGCACCCGAATTCACATCACTTTGTCCGGTGACGGGCCAGCCCGACTTTGCCCATCTGGTCATCGACTACGTGCCGGGCGGATGGCTGCTCGAAAGCAAATCGCTGAAACTCTATCTCGCGTCCTTCCGCAATCACGGCGCCTTCCATGAAGATTGCACCGTTGCGATCGGCAAACGCATTGCGAGCCTCATCGAACCGAAATTCCTGAGGATCGGCGGCTATTGGTACCCGCGCGGCGGCATACCGATCGACGTCTTCTGGCAAACGGGATCGCTCCCGAAAGACGTCTGGCTGCCGGATCAAGGCGTGCAACCTTACAGAGGACGGGGCTAAGCCCGTCCCCTATAATGATTTCCGGTCAGCCTGAGCGGCTGAACGAATTACCAGCGATTGCGGTTGTGGTGACGCCAGTAACGGTGATGGCGATAATAAGGGCGATAGTACCCATATCCGTAATACGGACGATAATAGCGCCGTCCATAGTAGTGGTTGTGACGATGACGCCAACGGCGATAGTGCGTCTTCTCTACGACACTGTTGCCGCTCTTTGCAGCCGATTCAACTGCCGCAAGACTGCCGCCACCGATTGCTGCGGCTTGAGCTCCGGTCGCGGCAAAGCCGATCCCGAGTCCCAGCGCCACTGCCAAAAGTAGATTTCGCATTTCGGTCTCCCAAGCTATTGCCTCCCAACAATTCGCAATTGCGATCACTGGTTCCGGCTTTTGAACTCTAGGAGTCGAAGACTGAACGGCAGCTGTACGGAACTCGCAATCTCCGGTGGCGAATTGGAATGAATTACGGCGAAATCAGGGATTAGCGATTTTCCGGCAGCGGGATAAATTCCGTTTCATCGCCGGGAACGATGGCAAAGCGGCCCTGCCGCCAATCCTCTTTGGCGCTGTCGATGCGCTCTTGCGAGCTTGAAACGAAATTCCACCAGATATGCCGCGGTCCATCCATCGGCTCACCGCCGAGCAGCATCAGCCGCGCGTTCGTTTCCGCGAGAATTGAAATGCGATCGCCGGGCCTGAAGACGAGGAGCTGACCTCCCTCGAATGTCTGCCCGCCGATATCGACGCGCCCCGACGCGAGATAGACAGCACGTTCGTCGTAATCCGGATCGAGCGGCAGAACCGCGCCCGGCGCCAGAACGGCTTCGGCGTAAAAGCAATCATGTGGGAACGCGGCAGGCGACGTCTCACCGTAAAGACTGCCGACGATGAGCCGAACACGCTTCCCCTCGCCTTCGAGCCTCGGTAGCGCGCTCACGTCATGATGCGCAAAGGCCGGAGCGCTCTCCTCGTGCGATTTCGGAAGAGCCATCCACGCTTGAATTCCAAACATATCCTGGCCGGACATTCGCGTGTCGGGAGCCGTTCGCTCGGAATGCACGATGCCGCGCCCCGCCGTCATCAGATTGACCTCACCCGGACGGATCGCAAGCGACGACCCAAGGCTGTCCCGATGCATCATTTCGCCTTCGAAAAGATAGGTGACGGTCGCAAGCCCGACGTGGGGATGGGGTCTGACGTCGATCCCTTGCCCGGATAGAAATTGCGCCGGGCCCATCTGATCGAAAAAAATGAACGGCCCGATCATTTGGCGCTGCGCCGACGGCAGCGCGCGCCGCACTTCGAATCCGCCGAGGTCGCGAGCGCGCGGCACAATGACTTGCTCAATCGCGTCGCAAGACTTGCAATCGCCCGGAATGGGATCGTTATCCTTGAGCCAACTCATCGAGCGCCTCCTCTGCTTTGCCCAATCATGGCGGCAACCAGCACCTGCCGCAACCGGCAGCGATCCATGTAGAGCAATCTATGTAACCAGAAATCGCAACTTCTCGGCGACACTCGGACGCCTGCATGTATCACGGCTGCCGAACCACCTCAGCCGGTTCCGCTGAACCCAATCGTAAATGCGATCGCCGATGGCACTGGGAATAATCTGGCCAGCGAACCCCAATCCACGCCAGGGTTGAGGCAGCGTCTGCGCCGCAGCCAACACGCCCGCCCACTTCGTGTAAGGCAGCCCCTTGCTCAACACCATGAAGGTGTCGAACACCTTGGCGTCGAGATTGTAATGGCGGTAAAGCGCGGCCGGCAGCGCGTCCTGAATCACCGCGAAGCGGGTTTGCCCAGCCGGATCATGATCCAGCATCCACTGCACGCCGCTCGAACAGAGAACGCAAAGTCCGTCGAAAATGATCAACGGCCGGCTATCGTCAAAGCTCGGAACCGCCGGATCATCGCGGTAGCTATAGGCCGTGAAGGGCATCACGGATCATGTCCTGTCTGAAATTCATGACCGGCCTATGAAGCCGGAGTGTAGCTGGCGCCATCATGAAGCAAATTGAGTTTCCGTCCCAATGCTGAATTGTTCCGGATAAAAGCCTTCCGGCCTGGACGCGCGCCGCGTACAAATTTGCACACACCATACGCAGCGCCACTTGGAGTTCAGAACGATGCCCCGTCGTGCCGCACACATCCCCTGCCTTCTCCTCTCTCTCGGCCTCGCAAGCCTATGGACCACCAGACCCGCCGTCGCCGAAATCAATTGCGCCGACGCTGGTACGACGGTGGAACTGAACTTCTGCGCCGACAAGGATTATCAGGCCGCCGATAAGGCCCTCAACGCCGCCTACGCGAATGCGGTTGATTACATCCGAACGCGCGGCGACGACGAAAAGCCATACGACACGGCGAGCTTCGAGGAAGCGATGCGCAACGCCCAACGCGCCTGGATCGCCTATCGCGATGCCGACTGCAAAGATCTCGTGGCCCAGGAGTGGTCAGGCGGCACCGGCGCCACGGCGGCAATCCTCGGATGCATGACCCAAAAGACCATCCAGCGGACCAAAGAACTCAAAGACCGATATTCGGAGCACTGAGACGGCGCACTGAACGCGGCTCAAGACGCACGCCAAGATAGCCGTTCACCATATCCTTCACTCGCGCGTGACTGTAACCGCGCGAACTGCCACCGAACCGTCGCTTTGGGACTTTAGACCTCCGCGACTACAGGGGGCCTGAACGTCACGCATGTGCAGAGTTTTTGTCCTTGTGTACACGCGCCCGGACATGCCCGCGCGCGACAGTCGATGTCGGGAGAAAAGACCATGACTTCATCACCCCCAATTGCGCGCGTTCTTGCCGGATGCGCAGCATTCGCCGCAATGGCCGCGACGCCGCTTTCGCCTTCCATCGCCGCACCGAAAATCGCGGTCGGCACATTGACCTGCTACGGCAAGGGCGGCGTCGGGCTCATTTTCGGCTCGAAGCAAAACCTGCGGTGCAATTTCGAAACGCCGATCAGCGGGCGCACCTATCGTTACGCCGCAACGATCACCAAAGTCGGGATAGACATCGGCGTCAAAGGCGATAGCACCCTCGTCTGGACAGTCCTTGGACCGACGACGGATATGCCGAGCGAAGCTCTTGAAGGAAGTTACGGCGGCGTCACCGCGGGCGCCGCAGTCGGCATCGGCGCCAGCGCCAACGCACTCCTTGGTGGCTCGAGCCAGTCCATCATCCTCCAGCCTCTGAGCGTCGAAGGACAGACTGGCCTGAACCTGTCTGCTGGCGTCGCCGGCTTGACGATCTTCAAGCCATAAATCCACGAACTGACCAGAACAACGGCGCGCTGCAATTCGACAGGCGGCGCGCATAACTCTCCCGCAATAATAGTCAGTCGGCTGCTCTTTTATGCTCGGCAAATTACTGAGCCTCGCGCGCCGCTTAGCTCGCATTTCGAGCATAACGTCATCACTTTTTGGCCATGAGAATCGCGCGGTATCGGACCTCTAAGCCGCGAGGAGATAACCATGGCCGCACTATCCAAAAACGTCGAAGAAATGCTGATGCGCCTTGCGGATAATGCGCGCACCGAACAGGATTTCGTGATGACGTTGTCCGACGCGATCCGCCGCGTCGACGAGCAGTTGCTGCGTGACGTTCGCAACGTCGCGATCCAACACGAACTTCGCCGCGAAGCCATTCTCGGAGAACTTCAGGATCTTGCTTCCCGGCTTTGCGCTCTTCCCGTACGCACGCCCATCCAGCCAGTTACCGCGATTGATCAGCAAGGGTACCAGCAGCAGGAACCAGGCCATCAAGCACGCGCGGAAATCGAGGCCGCGTTGAATGGTCAGGCCGGAGCCGATTGGCGCCAGGCCGCACAGAATATGCACGACGAGTTCGAGTTCACCTTCAACGGTCAGCAGCGGCACTAGGCGAGCTTACCGCCCGATATATCCGGGCATCCGCACGGCCTCACGAGAAGCAGAGAGGCGCATGGCATGTCTGTGCGCGTACTCGAAATCACGGCGCACGGTCGCCCTCGGAATGCGCGCCCGGAAAAAATCGGCCCATCGAAATTCCTCAAAGGGCTTGCCCGATTTTGCAAAGCCACCGGCTTTGCGGACGGACCAAGCGAGGTCGCGATAGGGATCGGCGCGCAATTCCTTCAACGTCTCGGGAAGTTTTGACGGGCACACCGGTTGCCCCTGCGCATCATAAGGGTGCAACAGCCCGAGCGTTGTCATCTGCCGAAGGAACCCCTTGCGCGGCAGATGCGAGAGATCGGCGACAACATCGACCCATGCCTCTTCCACGTCGCTCTTCAAAAGCGCCAGGCTCAAGTGATGATGATCGATGATGAAAAAGTCTTCGCCGGGACCGAGCACGGCAGGGATCGGACGCTCCTCGAGAAAACATTTGAGCTTCCGCCGGCTTCTCGCGCGTCGTTCGACTTTTTCTCGCTTGGCCGCAACGGCCCGCATTCCCACCGCCATTTGCGTCGGACGCAAGTCCTCGATGGGAACCTGAATGAGTTTGGACTTGCTGCGTGTATGAACGTGAGAACGCGGCAACCGTACTTGGAAGCCCTGGGCTAAACGCAAATCGGAAGCCGGTTCAAACCAAAGATCAAGCGGCGGCATGACTTCCCACAAAGCCAACTGAACACCGCTTAACGTTTTCGCCTTTATGGTTAAGATTTGGTTTAGGATATCGAATATCTCAGCCGCGAACGCGACCGTGCGAATTTTTGCGAAAGACTTACTTCGCCGCGGTCTTCGATCCGCCACGCCGCCGCGAAACCTCCACAACCGAAACTTCGCCAGCCGCAACCAGTGCATCGACACAGCCCTTCGAGAGACCGACGCCGACCGCGCGCATGCACGATCTGACCTGCGGGCTGTTCGGACTGTAGGCGCTGCAGTGGGCGTAATAATCGCTGGCGCATGCCATTTGTACGCGCAGGCTGACGGCCGAGGCAGTGCCCGCCATCAGCGTGACGCCGGCGAGAGCGAGAGCCGGCGCGAGAGCAGCGCGGAAAGCATTCCGGTGGATCACAACAAGAGCAGTCATTGCAGGTCTCCATCTCTTCTAGCGGCAAGCCCCTATGGGCCGTTGTCGCGAGAAGAAATAGCGTGTCCCAGGACGCTTCCGCTGTTCCGGCGGGAACCGGACTTACATCCGGTTCAACTGACCGGCCCTTGCGTCGAACTTTTGTATCGCTCCGCCCGGGCATGGATATACGTCCGCCTGCGCCCCATTTTTGCGAGCCAACCGGCATGCCTGCTCATAGACGACAGTTGCCGCAGCAAGAGCCGTGATGCCTCCATGATCGTAGGCGGGCGCCACTTCGACGACGTCGCATCCGACGATCCGAAGATCATCGAAACCGCGAAGCATGGCGAGCAGTTCGCGCGGCGTCAGTCCGCCGACCACGGGCGTACCGGTGCCGGGCGCAAAGGCCGGATCGAGGCAATCGATGTCGACGGTCAGATAGCAGGGAGAATCCCCCGCAAGCGCCTTCACCATTGCAACGATCTCACTGGGTCCTCTATCGGCGACGGCGACACTGTCGAAAATGTTCATGCCCATCGGATCATCGACCCAGGTTCTAATGCCGATCTGCGATGACTTCTTGGGATCGATCAGGCCATCGTGAATCGCTTGCGCGAACATCGTGCCGTGATTGATCTCGACTGAACCGTCAGGCCCGACACGCGGCGTCCACGTATCGGGATGAGCGTCGAAATGAATGAGCGTCAGCGGGCCGTGTATCCGCGCATGAGCTTTGAGCAGCGGGTAGCTCACGAAATGATCGCCGCCGAGAGCGCACAAGAATCCACCGGCCGCGACGACATCGAATGCAGCGTCTTCGATCGCCGCTGGGATCGTCTGCGGAAAACCGAAGTCGAGCAAAGCGTCACCCAGATCGACAATCCTGACGTGCGATAAAGGATCGAAACCGCCGGGGTATGCCTTCAGTTCGGCGAGCTGAGCGGAGGCAGATCTGACCGCGTCGGGCCCAAGCCGCGCTCCCGGCCTGTTCGACGTTGCGATGTCGAGCGGTACTCCGAGCACGGCGAAATCGCCGGCCCGTGCACTGTCGACGCGTGGCGCCCGCAGAAAAGTATGGGTGCCCGAGTAGGTTTGTTCGGAAGCGATGCAGGAAGGAGACAGCGCGCTGAGCTTATGCTGCGCGCTCACGCCGGATGTAGCGCCGGAAAGCATGACGACCTCGATTGTTGCGATGTCGTCCGGCCGACACCTTCACAACCAACCGGGCAATCCCGGCGCCTCCGTTTCGCGGCTCTCCCCAGGATGCCGATCCAAATGCCGCAGTCAAGCCCCCGGAAAACCTAGAGAGAACGCCTCGTCAGACCGCACGCAATGAACCTGAACGCTTTCCGCGCGTTAACACCTTCGACGATCACCCAACCGGACGTGAAACAATGTCAAAACTTGTACAGCTGACCACTGAAAAGGCTGCACGAACCGAGCGCGACGCGGAGCTTCTGCGCGAAGACCTGTTTGAAAAGTGCAACTCCGCAGTCGACGGACTGGGAAACAACGTTGCGGGATTTGCGCTGATTGTTTGGGGTAAGGATGGCGACATGCGGACAGCATATAACGCCGCTCATGGACCTATTGGACCGGGGCTCGTTCCAACACTCGCAGCCGACGCATTGAACCGGCATGTGGCAGTCATGCTGGCTAAAAAGGAAGAACCGGACGACTCTGTCAGCTGAAACAACCATCCGCAGAAGAAGAAAACCCAGAGCCAAGGCTCCGGGTTTGCAACTTTGAGGTTAGTGCAGGAAGCCGAACAGATGCAGGCCGATGATCACGACCAGCGGAACACCTGCCAGCCAAAGAATTACGTCACGTGCCATGATGCTCTCCTCAATGATTGATTGACGGGGGTTTGATCGACGGGGGAATTCCGGTGTCAGTTGACTGGTCTGATTGCCCTTCCACGGAGGAACCATGTGAACGCACAAGGCTCAGCAACTCGTCGAGGTGTTGTCGCGCCTCCGCCAAGTGGTGCTTGGCTTCCTCGCGTCGCAGGATGACGCTGTTCCGCGCGGCGCCGCGCAATTCACTCTCAAGATCCCAAAGGGTCTTCAGGACCTTCGGAACAGTCTCTCTGATGTTTTCCGGCATCTGAGCCTCGCCAATTTCGACTGCTCCCTGAACGCCTCTCGTTGAATTCCGGTTCCGCTTTTGCCTTTGGCCCGCTCGACGGGTAATTGAGGAATGGCGTTAGCTATCAGGCGCAATCAATCCGGACCTTCGAGCAACATGATCCCACAAGCAGTATTACCCATCGTCCTCCTGACGATGTCGAACGTCTTCATGACCTTCGCCTGGTACGGCCATCTCAAATTCACCAACAAACCGCTATGGCTTGTCATTATCGTGAGTTGGGGAATTGCGTTTTTCGAATATTGCCTCGCCGTCCCGGCAAATCGCTACGGGGTCGCGGTCTATTCGCCGGCGGAATTGAAGACGATGCAGGAGGTTATAACCCTGATCGTATTCGTGGCTTTTTCGGCAACCTATCTAGGCCAGCCGATCACCATCAATCAGGGCGTCGGATTTGCCTTCATCGCGCTCGGAGCGTTTTTCGTCTTCAAGGCGCCATTGTGAGCCCATGACGCCAAAACGAGACGCCGATAATCGAGACGCCGTTACCTGATCGGAACGCTGAGCTGGAACTTGCTGCTCAGGCTTTGCGGCTCCGCTGTCATTCCGACATTGTCGACGTCTGCCGTAACGCTCAATGAATAAGCGTCGGGTTTGGTATAGGTCACGCCCGCGCCCGCCGACGCGGCGTCGAACGATGTATCCGCTGCATCCTTGCGGCTCGTCGATAAATCGAAGGCGCGCTTGTAGGTCACGAATGGCTCGAGTGTCGTTCCACCTTCGAGCGAAAACGAATGGTTGACCTTCGGCGCGAGGATGACGGCACTCTTTTGAGCAGCCCCCGTGCTCGCCGCGAATTCGCTGTTCCCCGCCTGCCATTCGGTACGCGCGTCCAAGCTGAGCATCGGCGCCGCCTGCATCGTGACGTACGCCGATGCCTTCTGATCCTGCTCGACACCCGCCGCCGACGAGGAACGAGCATCGCCTTTCTCCAACGACACGCCGACGCTCGTCGCTCTGTTGATCTTGTAGTCCGCTCCGAAACCGACGCGCGAGGAATGCGACTCCGATCCATTGTAGCCGCTAAGATCGATGTTGCTCCAAACATCAATCGGAGCATTTGGCCCAGAGCCCGCTTTGGGAAGCTTCACCGCATAAGCATCTGCTGCCGCATAGTCCGGCCGCTGCACGGACACGGTCCGCGCATTGTAATCGCGCAATGTGCCCAAGCTCGTGCGAACCGAAACACTGCCATCGTTGGCGTTGAACTTGGAGGGAATGGTGCCTTTGCTCAGCGCGATCCACGGCATGCCGTCCGACGCAGGAGGTGCCGACGCGACCGGTAGGCCTTGCTCTGCAAGGGCGGTATCCAAATCGAACTCGAGTTCGTCGTCGCAAGCCGTAAAATCGGGTTCCGCGGTCGTCGACTGCACCTCGACGCAATCCTCGGCACGAGCCTCGGGAGCGAGGCAGAAAAGAAGTGCCAAGCATGCAACACCGGCGCGCGCGGCACCGCTCTCGCGGATGAATCGAATGTGTTTGATGATCATAGTCGCCTGTTAGCTATGAACTTTGATCATGATATGGCGAAGCATCTCAATCGTCCACCGTCGTGGCTCTTCAGTGCCGTTATTGATCGTTCTGACCGGCATCCCTGCATTTACGGCCCTGTCACGTGAGCCTAGTATTCACTGGCTCAAGTCACACGAACTCCGGTTAACGGCCGCAGATCCGTGATGCATGGGTGACGCCCGTTACGTCGCGGACGCCCTGGACAGAGGTCAAAAAGCAATCACGCTGGATGACGTGTCGAACAGAGAAAGGGCAGACCATGAGCTGGAGCGATACACTCAAGGGAGTTGTCGGAAACATCGTCGGACAAGCCGAGCAAGGAGCCTTGCCGGAGATCCTGAAGGGCGTCCTCGGAAACGAAGGCCTCCAGTCGATCCTCACGAAACTTCAAGACGCGGGCTTCGGAGCTCAGGTGTCTTCGTGGCTGGACAAGAACAAAAGCAATCTGCCGATCACGCCCGAACAAATTCAAGCCGCGCTCGGCGACGAACACGTTCAGCAGATCGCGAGATCTCTCGGAATTCCCGTGGATACGATCCTCGCCGGCATGGCGAAGATGCTTCCGGAGATCGCAAGCGCCGCGGGCCCCGCCGCCGATCCGAATACGACTCCCGATCCCAAGTCCGGCTGAGAGTTCAAAGCCCGCGAAGGCTCCAGCATTCGCCCTAATCCGACTCTTATCAACGGAACGCCGGGGCCGCCCGGTCGACGATGGCACGCGCGTTGGTGCCCGCGGGAAGAAGACCGAACGCTCCGCCGTCACCCGCCAATCGCGTGGCGCAAAACGCATCCGCAACGTCCGCTGGCGAATAGCGAATGAGCAACGCCGCCTGCAACGCGAGGACGAGATCGCGGACGAACGAACGCGCGCCCGCTTCATCCAGCTGCTTCGCTTCCTCCTGCAGTCGGACGAGGAGCGCCCTTAAGCGCGGGTCCGCCGTCGCAGGTTCGACGACCTCATCCAGAAGCATCGCGACGGCGGCGGGCGTCCGCGTCAGCGCGCGCAACACGTCGAGACACATGACATTCCCGGAGCCCTCCCAAATCGAATTAAGCGGCATTTCCCTGTAGATTCGCGCCAGATTGAACTCTTCGACGTAGCCGTTCCCCCCGAGTACCTCCATCGCTTCGGCGGCAAAAGCCGGGCCGCGTTTGCAAATCCAGAATTTTGCGGCTGGCGTCACGACGCGGCGAAACGCCAACGCCTGCTCATCGTCCTCGTCATACGCCCGAGCCAGCCGCATGGTCAGAACGGTTGCGGCCTCCGATTCAATGGCGAGGTCGGCGAGAACGTTCGTCATGAGAGCTTGATCGATCAACAGCTTCTGGAATGCGCGGCGGTAGCGGGCGTGGTGCACCGCCTGCGCGAGGCCTTGCCGCATCAGCCCCGAGGTTCCGATGGCGCAATCGAGGCGCGTGTAATTTCCCATTTCGATGATGGTCGGAATTCCGCGGCCTTCCTCGCCGACGAGTTCTCCGTGAGCGCCATCGAGCTCGACCTCACTCGACGCGTTCGAGCGGTTCCCGAGCTTGTCTTTGAGGCGGCGAATATGGATCGCATTTCTCTTGCCCTCCCGCGTCCACCTTGGAACCAGGAAGCAGCTCGGCCCGGCTTCGGTCTGCGCGAGGATCAGGAACGCATCCGACATCGGCGCCGACATGAACCATTTGTGTCCGTTGATCCGATAGAAGCGGCGGTGCACCTCGCTCGCGTAAGGGACAGCGCGCGTGACGTTCGCACGCAAATCCGACCCGCCCTGATTTTCGGTCATCCCCATACCGATCAACGCCGACGTCTTCTCCGCGGCCGGCCTGAAACTCGGATCGTAGACGCGCGAATAAATGCGCGGCAACCATTCCGCTGCGAGCGGCGGCGAATGCGAGAGCGTCGCAACGGCCGCGTACGTCATCGAGACAGGGCAATAAACGCCGCTTTCGATCCGGGCCAGCATGTAGCAACCAGCCGCGCGAGCGACATGCGCGCCCTTTCGCGGCTCGACCCATGGACCGGAATGCAGCCCCGCGTTCAACGCGAGACCCAGCAGTTTGTGCCAGCTGCCGTGAAACTCGACCTCGTCGATCCTATGACCGTACCGGTCGAACGATTTGAGAACGGGGCTGTTGCGATTGGCCTCCGCCCCGGCGGCGATCATCTCGGCGCTACCGAGCAGCCTTCCGAGCATCGAAAGCTCGTCCAAGGCCCAGCCCGCATGCTCGCGGACCAGCGCATCGCGGAGGACGGGATCGCTCGACAGCAGATCGTAATTCTCAAGCGGCGGCGGCTGATTGGTGACATCGATCATCGGCGCGCCTCTAAAAATCGATGGAGCGCCGTCGCGCCCGTGGCACCGCTTCCGGAGGTCGCACTTGTCGGCTCAATCTCCGATGATTTCAAGCGCCGGTACGCGAACAGAGCAGAAGGCAGAGGCCGTCCTGGAATAAAATTCGCGGCCCTCGAGTCTCAACTGTCGACAACAAAGTCAGGAGAGGACGCGATGATCAGGAATTTTCCATTCTGCATGCTGGCTACCGCACTGGTTCTACCCGCGCCGGCCAGCGCACACATTCTCTGCAACGGCACATTCCAAGTGTTGCCAACCGGCCAACTTTCTACGCCGTACTGCCAAGATGAGGACTTGGCGCGACGAGCGCGGAGCCAAGGCGTCGAGGTCACGGGCGATGCTGTTCGTCGGCACCCGAGCCTTAAGGCGAGCCTTTGCGCGGGATCGCAGGATTTGGCAGCGTGCGCGAGTTCAGCCAATGACTGAGCACATCCGAAATATGAAAGAGCGGCAGGAACATGTTGAACGAGAACTCACGAGAAGTTGCCGCCGCGACGGCGATGAGGTTGCCTGTTGTTCTGTCTTGTGCGAGCGCAACGCTCGCACAAGTCCAGACGGCCGGTCATGTTCTGAGCTTGGACGTTGCCATGGACGCTGCAAACGAGCCGATCAAGGTGGCGATAAGGACCAAATATGCGCGGGGGCGGCTTTGGCGAAAATCAAGGATCGGCTTGCGAAGCAACCTTGAGCCGCGGATGCAAACAACGGATCGCTGACGAATATGCGGGTTCAACTTTATGAAGGAGCGAGATCTGACTTGCTCCCATTGTTTCGACTGGCTGATGAGTCGGAGATTCACATCCGCAGCTATTTTGAAATTGGTCAAGTCCTGGTCGCGCGTAAGGCAGATCGAGTGATCGGAATGATCCAGATCTTGAGAGAAAAGAAGGTTGCTGAAATCGTCAGCCTTGCTGTTGATCCCGACAATCAACACCAGGGGATAGGAACCGCGCTGATCCAAGAGGCTGCGAACAATTGCCGACGAAACTCCGTTCGTCAGCTTATCGTCTGCACTGGATCATGGGAAGTAGACAACATCGCATTTTACGAGAGACGCGGGTTTCGCTTGTTCAACGTCGCCCGCGGTTTCTTCACACGCGAGAAAGGCTACGATCTTCTGGTTCGTGATCAAGCCCAGTTGGAGAAATCCTTGTAATTGGGAATAACCAGCCTTAAGCGCACCGGACGACGGATACTTGCATCTGGAGAAATGAAATCAGTAACGGCCGTCTATTTTACATAAGGCGGCGGCTTACATCGTTGACCGGCCGGGATGCGTATGACCGTGACCGGCATTGTCTTTCCGTCGCGTACGGCACCTGGTGCCGGCGCGTGAACATGGGTCCCGCGCGGGCGGCCGGCGCGCGGAACGCGTGTCGCCCGCGCCAAAGGTAAACTCTGCCCGGTTGACAGCGAGACACCGACCCCACAATGGTGGCGCCTTCATCCAAGCCTTTGAATAGGATAGCTGCCGATGGCTTCGACGCGCACTCCCGCCAAGCATTTCTCGCCCCTCGCCATCGGCGCTCCGGAACCCTACCGGGCCCTTCCCGTCACGCTCGAGCGCATGATCCATTTCGTGCCGCCGCATAACGAGAAGATCCGCGCCAAGATCAAGGAATTGGCGTCCCAGGTCGATGTGGTCCTCGGCAATCTCGAGGACGCGGTGCCCCTCGATCAGAAAGAAAATGCCCGCAAAGGCTTCATCCAGATGGTCCGTGAAAACGATTTCGGATCGACCGGCGTCTGGACGCGCATCAACTGCCTCAACTCACCCTGGGTGCTCGACGACGTCACCGAGATCGTCGCCAACGTCGGCAACAAGCTTGACGTCATCATGCTGCCGAAGGTCGAAGGACCGTGGGACATCCACTATCTCGATCAGCTTCTGGCCCAGCTTGAAGCGAAACACGGCGTCAAGAAGCCGATACTGATCCACGCCATTCTCGAAACGGCCGAGGGCGTGAACAATGTCGAAGCGATCGCAGCCGCCTCACCGCGTATGCACGGCATGAGCCTCGGCCCGGCCGATCTCGCAGCCTCGCGCGGCATGAAAACGACCCGTGTCGGCGGCGGTCACCCTGATTATGGCGTCCTCGCGGACGCACAGAAGGATAACCCCGGCGTAGCGCGCGCCTTCTATCAGCAAGACCTTTGGCATTACACGGTCGGCAAGATGGTCGACGCTTGCCTCGCCTACGGTCTGAAGCCGTTCTACGGCCCGTTCGGCGACTTCTCGGATCTCGCCGCCTGCGAGGCCCAGTTCCGGAATGCGTTTCTGCAGGGTTGCCTCGGCGCCTGGTCGCTGCACCCGTCACAGATCGAAATCGCCAAGCGCGTGTTCTCGCCGGATCCGGCGGAGGTCAAATTCGCAAAGCGCATCATCGACGCCATGCCCGACGGAACGGGCGCCGTCATGCTCGACGGCAAGATGCAGGACGACGCGACCTGGAAACAGGCCAAGGTCATCGTCGATCTTGCAAAGATCGTTGCATCAAAGGACCCGGAGCGCGCGGCGCTTTATGGCGCGCTCTAGTCTCCGTTGTTGGACTTGCGTCGCGAACCGGGCCGCCACACATTAAAAATGCCATGAACGATATCAAACACGCCAAGTTCGCGATCGGCCAAGTGGTCCGGCATCGACTCTATCCATTTCGCGGGCTGATCTTCGATATCGATCCGGAGTTTGCAAACACCGAGGAGTGGTGGCTATCCATCCCCGAGGAAGTCAGGCCTCGGAAAGATCAGCCCTACTATCATCTCTATGCAGAAAACGCCGAGACGACCTATCTCGCATACGTCTCGGAACAGAACCTGCTGCTGGACGACAATGCGGCGCCCCTCCGTCACCCCGATATCGGTGAGCGTTTCCTCAAGGACGGCAATGGCGGCTATCGCCTTCGTCCCGGCTCAACGAACTAGATCAGCAAAACGCCGATAAAAAAACCGCCCCGGATTTGTCATCCGGAGCGGCGTAAAACTTGAAAACCAGAAGACCTTACTGCTTCGGCTTGGCAGCTGCCGCAGCCGGCGCCTTCGTCGAGCTGGTTGTGGTCGGAGGAGCGCCCGGCCCATCGAGCGGCAGGTTCTTCAGCTGGTCTTCCTTCCACTTCTCGGCCATCTGCGCCTGGCGCTGACGGATCTGCTGCATCAGCTGGCTGCGAGCCTCGGCATACTTCTTGTTGTCGACCGGAGGTCCAGCGGCGGCTTCATTGTAGCCGTCGAGAGGAACCGGGAAGCCGATCGGCTGTGCTGCGGCGTTCATCGCCAGCACCATCAGTCCGCCGCCCTTCGACATCTGGGCGAGGATATCGGGCGTAGCTTCCGTTTCGGCCGTGCACCCAGCCGGATGGCAAAGCGCATAATGAAGTTCGATGGGCTTCAATGCCTTCTCATCGATCTTTTCATTCTTGGACGCAGCCGCCCACTGTTCTTTCGTGTAGATCGCAGCGCGGACGCCCGGAGGGATCGCCATCCCGAGCGGCACCATGATCATCAGCGATTTCTTGTCGGAGCCTTCGACTTCGCGAATAGCTGCCGAAACGAGAACCATTCCGGTATTGCCGTCGAGACGCTCATGGTGCGTGAGGCAGAGAGACTTCTCTTCCTTCACTTCCTTGCCGTCTGCGCCCTTCTTTTCGATAGGCGCTTTCTCGCAAAGTTTCACCCAGGCGCTCTTGGGAGAAGCAGCCGCCGCTCCGTTGACCGCAGGCGCTCCTGCCGCCGGGGCAGCAGCAGCCGGCTGAGCCTTTTTCGGTGCAGCCGGTTTTGCTGCATCTTGGGCCCAAGCGGGCGCAGCGGACATCACCGCCGCAACCGCTACGGCCGATACGAGCGCCCTGCCGCCCGCGCGCAATAGTGCGTTTGCCATCAACCTAAAAATCCTCGCTTTATTCGTTGTGCCGGCCTCACCGGCGCCTACCCCTAAGTTCATCGCCGTGCGTCAAAAGCTCGCCACCAAGCCTGCGCAGACCCGGCACTGTACTGCCGATCCGGCGCCGAGTAAGGCTCGGATTACGGCAATCACGTGACCGCGGTCCAGCACAATTGGGGGCCGCAGCTCGCTATCGGCCATCGTTGCTCGTCGGCCACTGCGACAAGCTGGACAGCCCCCGCTCGGCCCCGTTAGAAGACCTGAAGTCGCGCTGTCCGTTAGCGCCACACTGCCGGGATTATCGCGTAGTAACAAGCCGGTGAAAGCATTTCAGGTACCGGCAATGTCCTTCGGGAAGTTTATCCTCATTTTCTGGGTAGTGTTGACGGCGAGCCTACCGGCCGTGGCCGCTCCGCAGACCTCAATCGCACTTCATGGCGCCCCGGCACTCGGTGATGGCTTCACGGCCTTTCCCTACGTGAACCCGCAGGCCCCGAAGGGCGGCACTCTGACCCTGGGCGTGCTGGGCTCCTACGAGAGCGTGAACCCGCTCATCGTGCAGGGAACGCCCGCGTCAGGCATCCGGGAATTCGTCGTCGAAGCGCTGATGGCGCGCAGCCTCGACGAACCGTTCACGCTCTACGGCCTCTTGGCCGATTCAATCGATGTCGCCGCCGACCGCAAATCCGTGACATTCACGATCAATCCCGCGGCGCGCTTTTCCGACCGTCAGCCGGTCACCCCGGAAGACGTCGTCAAATCGTTCGCGTTGCTCAAAGAAAAAGGCCGCCCGAACCACCGCACCTATTTCGCAAAAGTCACCGCTGCCGAGAAAGTCGGCGAGCGCGGCGTCAAGTTCACGTTTCAAGATGCAACCGACCGCGAGCTGCCGCTGATCCTCGGCCTGATGCCGGTTTTCGCTGCCCGCGACATGACGCCGGAACAATTCGAAACCGCCGGGATGAAACCGCTCCTCGGCTCCGGCCCCTATACGGTTTCAAACATCGACGCGGGAAGATCGATCAGCTATCGCCGCGATCCGGACTATTGGGGCAAAAACCTTCCCGTCAATCGCGGCCGCTTCAATTTCGACGATATCCGCTTCGACTATTTCCGCGACGCATCCGTCATGTTCGAAACCTTCAAGTCCGGCAACATCGATCTGAGGCTCGAAGACGATCCAGGCCGTTGGGCTGGCGGCTACGACATCCCGCCGGTCCATGACGGCCGCATCGTCAAAGCGGAATTTGACATCGGCCTCCCGGCCGGCATGACGGCATTCGTCTTCAACACGCGCCGCCCGATCTTTGCCGACCAGCGCGTGCGCCGCGCCCTGATGATGCTCTTCGACTTCGAATGGAGCAATCGGGTCCTTTACAACGGCCTGTTCAAGCGCACCGAGAGCTATTTCGAACGTTCATATCTGGCGTCGACCGGCCACCCGGCGGACGCACGAGAACGTGCACTGCTCGCACCCTTCCCGGACGCCGTCCGGCCGGAATTCATGGAGGGCACGTACCGGTTTCCGGTGAGCGACGGCAGCGGCCAAAACCGGCCGAACCAGAAGGCGGCTTTTGCGCTGCTGACGGAAGCCGGCCTGGTTCTCAAGGATGGCCGCCTGATCGACCCCAAGACCGGCAAGCAACTCGCGTTCGAAATTCTCGCAAACAGCAACGCGCAGGAAGCCCTGCTGCTGAGCTACGCGCGCAGTCTCGCGCCCCTCGGCATCGCGGYCCGGGTGCGCGTCGTCGACAGCGCCCAATACCAACAGCGCCTGTCGAGCTTCGATTTCGACATGATCCAGAATTCGTGGCCGTCGTCGCTTTCGCCTGGCAACGAACAGCTGTTCCGATGGTCAGCCAAGACGGCGGATTCCAAAGGCTCCTATAATTTCGCGGGCGTCCGCAACCCCGCAGCCGACGCCATGATCGAGAGCATGCTGGCGGCCGAGAGCGAGACTGATTTCGTATCGTCGGTCCGCGCGCTCGATCGCGTGCTGCTCTCAGGTGACTACGTCGTTCCCTTGTTTTATACGCCACGGCAGTGGGTCGCCTACTGGGCGCGTCTCAAGCATCCGGATAAGACGCCGATCTTCGGATATGCCGTCGACACGTGGTGGATCGAGGGAAAATGACAGCGAGCTCCAGCAATTCGTTCAACATGGCGAAATACGCCATTGGCGGAGCGGCGCATGAAACGCCGTCAAAAACAGCTCTGCTCGTCTACGATACCTGCAAGCCTGAAAGCCCATTGGAGACGTGGTCGTTCGCAGAGATTGAGGATGCCGTCCTTCGTCTCTCCGGCGGACTGGCCGCCCGCGGATTGAAGCCCGGCGCAAGAGTTGCGATCCGCCTCGGAAATTCGAGCCAATCGGCACTTCTGTTCTTCGCGGCGATTGCCGGCGGCTTCGTCGCGTTGCCGCTTTCCGATCAGTTGACGCCCCCCGAACTCAAGGCACTCCTCGAGGATAGCGGCGCCTCGGCAATCGCGACCTTCGAACCTTTTGCGGCCGGCTTCGCACCCGGCGTCATGGAATTCTCACCCGAAGATATCGCGTCTTTCATCCGCAGGTCCGAGCGCGCCGATTACGCGGCGACCAATGCGGACGATCCGGCCTTCCTAATCTATACGTCGGGCACGACCGCGAAGCCCAAAGGCGTTCTGCACGCCCATCGCTCGGCCAGGGGACGCAGTCCCATGTATCAAGGTTGGTTCGGCATCACCGCTGACGACCGGATGCTCCACGCCGGCGCGTTCAACTGGACGTTCACGCTCGGCGTTGGTCTGACCGACCCATGGGCGAATGGCGCAACAGCCATCGTTTGCACCGGAGAGAAATCACCCGAGCTTTGGCCGGCTATCATCGCGGCAACGGGAGCGACCCTGTTCGCGGCCGTTCCCGGCGTATTCCGTCAGATATTGAAATACGCGCGGCCGACACCCGGCTCACTCGGCAAATTGCGCCACGGATTGATGGGTGGCGAAACACCGCCGCCAGGCCTCGTCGAAGACTGGGGCAGCGCAACGGGCCTGCCGCTCTACGAAGCGCTCGGCATGAGCGAAATCTCGACCTACATTTCGACAGGTCCCGATGTTCCCTATCGTCCGGGAACCGTCGGCAAGCCTCAACCCGGACGTCGCGTCGCGATCATCCCAGCCGACGAAGCGAACGGAAGCGAGCCGCTGCCTCCGGGACAGGAAGGCCTCATCGCCGTCCACCGTTCCGATCCGGGCATGATGCTTGGCTATTGGAACCGTCCGGACGAAGAGGCTGAAGTGTACCGCGGAGAGTGGTTTGTCGGCGGCGATCTGGGCTCCCTCGACGCCGATGGCTACATCACGCACCTCGGCCGCGTGAATGAGCTGATGAACGCGGGCGGTTATCGCGTCTCGCCACTCGAAATCGAATCCGCGCTCGCACCATGCCCCGGCGTCGCCGAAGTCGCCTGCACGGAAATCCGCGTCAAAAGCGGCGTATCGATCATCGGCGCCTTCGTGGTTCCGAGCGAAGGAGCACCGAAGAACGCGGCCGCGGTCAAGGCATTCGCCAGCGAACACCTCGCCGCCTACAAGGTGCCGCGCGAAATCGTTTTCGTAGATCGGCTGCCGCGGACGCCCAACGGCAAGATACAGCGCAAAGCCCTCGCCGCACTCATCGCGACAAACCCCTGATCGCGCTTAAGCCGCCTTCTTCGTTTTCGCCGCGATGTCTGCGAACTGCTGAACGACCGCTCTCACGCCCTTCAGACGCATCTCCGGCAAATCCCAATCGGAGCGATAGACCAGGCGCTGATCCGGCTGAACCTTGAGCGCGCCGCGCGAATTCTGCACGAATGCGATGAGCCCTTCCGGGTTCGCGAATTTCGCTTTGTGCAACGTAATGACGGCGCCCTTCGGTCCCGCATCGACCTTCGCGATGCCGGCCATGCGGCAAAGGCCCTTGATCTCCATGACGTCCAGAAGATGCTCGACCTCTGGCGGCAGCGGACCGAAGCGGTCGACAAGCTCCGCCGCGAAGGCATCGATCTCGGACCGCTTCTCTAGACTCGACAGCCGCCGGTAAAGGCCGAGCCGAAGCTGCAGATCCGTAACGTAAGGCTCCGGGATCATGATCGACGTGCCGAGCTGGATCTCCGGGCTCCACTTGTCGTCGGCTTCGAGATCGCCGCCCTTCATTGCTGAAACGGCCTCTTCCAGCATCGACTGGTAGAGTTCGAAACCGACCTCCTTGATGTGGCCCGACTGCTCTTCGCCGAGAAGATTGCCGCCGCCCCGAATATCGAGATCGTGCGAAGCAAGCGAGAAACCCGCACCCAGCGTATCGAGCGACTGCAGAACCTTGAGGCGCTTTTCCGCGCCTTCGGTGATCTTCTGTCCCGGCGGCGTCGTGATGTAGGCATAAGCCCGCGTCTTCGACCGGCCGACGCGGCCGCGCAGCTGATAGAGCTGCGCTAAGCCGAACATATCGGCCCGGTGAACAATAAGCGTGTTCGCATTCGGCACATCGAGGCCGGACTCGACGATCGCCGTCGACAGCAGGATGTCGTACTTGCCCTCGTAGAACGCCGTCATCACGTCCTCGAGTTCCGTCGGCGTCATCTGCCCCGTCGCGCGCGCGAAGACGAGATCGGGCACGGCCTCGCGCAAGAACTCGGACATCTCATCGAGATCGGAAATCCGCGGCGCCACGTAATACGTCTGCCCGCCACGGAAACGTTCGCGCCGCAGCGCTTCTTTCAGAATGACCGGATCAAACGGCGAGATGAATGTCCGCACCGCCAAGCGGTCGACCGGTGGCGTGGTGATCAGCGAAAGCTCGYGCACGCCCGTCAACGCAAGCTGCAGCGTGCGCGGGATCGGAGTCGCCGAGAGCGTCAGCACGTGCACGTCTTCGCGCATCTTCTTCAGGCGCTCTTTGTGATTGACGCCGAAGTGCTGTTCTTCGTCGATGATCAGAAGACCGAGCCGCGCGAACTCGATCGATTTTCCGAGCAAAGCATGCGTGCCGACGACGATATCGATATCGCCCGATTTCACGCCGGCTTTCACCTCGGCCAGTTCTTTGGTCCCAACCATGCGCGACGCCTGCGCGATTTTCACAGGTAGACCCTGGAACCGCTGCGTGAACGTGCGGAAATGTTGCCGCGCAAGGAGCGTCGTCGGAACGACGAGGGCGACCTGTAGACCGTTCATTGCCGCAACGAATGCCGCGCGAAGGGCGACTTCCGTTTTGCCGAAGCCGACGTCACCGCAGACGAGCCGGTCCATCGGCTTGCCCGACGCGAGATCGCCGAGCACCGCGTCGATGCTGGCTGCCTGATCCTCCGTCTCCTCATACGGAAACCGCGCGACGAATTCGTCGTAAGCGCCGGTCGGCGGAACGAGCACGGGAGCTTCCCGCAACGCCCGAAGCGCCGCGATCTTGATGAGTTCGTTCGCTATCTCGCGAAGACGTTTCTTGAGCTTCGCCTTGCGTGTCTGCCAGCCCACGCCACCGAGGCGATCGAGCTGCGCATCCCCTTCGTCGGCGCCATAACGCGTCAGCAGCTCGATGTTTTCGACCGGCAGAAACAGCTTGTCGCCGCCGGCGTACTGCAGCTCGAGGCAGTCATGCGGAGCGCCGAGCGCCGTGATCGTCTGCAAGCCCGCGAACCGGCCGATGCCGTGATCGCTGTGAACGACGAGATCGCCGACGGAAAGGCTCGTCGCTTCCGTCAGAACGTCCGCCGCCTTGCGCGCGCGACGGCGTTGGCGCACCAGCCGGTCGCCCAGAATGTCCTGTTCGGCGACGACCGCGAAATCGGGCGTCTCGAAACCTTCCTCGATGCCGAACACCGCGAACGCCGTGTTGCCCGGCGGCAGCGCCAGAACTTCCTCGAAGTTCTCGACTTTCACGGCGTTCTCGAGACCATGATCCTCGAGGAGCGTGATCAGGCGCTCGCGCGCCCCCGGCGTCCAGGCCGCAAGAATGACCCTGCGGTTTTCCGCATGAACACGCCGGATATGCGCAACCGCCGCATCGAAGACGTTGGCGTCGGGATTGGCGCGTTCGGCCGCGAACGTTCGGCCGCGCTTTCCGTGCATCGAATAGACGTTCGTCGCGCCGGGATCGTCGAAGGGCGTCAGACGCGAGACCGTTCGCGAGCCAAGTGCGGCCGCCCAATCCTTGGCGTCGAGAAACATCTGGTCGGGCGGCACGGGCTTGTAGGGCGGCGCTCCGAAGCGCTGGCCCTCGAGTGAATCGACGCGCGCCTCGTAGTGCTCGCGGATCTGCTCAAACCGCCTTTCGATCGCTTCGTCGTCCAGATGGTCGAAGCTGACGCCGACGCCCGGCAGATAATCGAAGAGCGTCTCGAGGCTCGGATGAAAGAACGGCAGCCAGTGCTCCTGGCCGACGTAACGCCGGCCGCTACTGACCGCTTCATAAAGCGGATCATCGCCCGTATTGCCGCCGAAGAGCGCGACGTAACGCGTCCGGAACAACGCCGTCGCCGCTTCCCCGAAGGCGACTTCGCTGACCGGCATCAGCGAAAATTTCGGAACCGCCTTCAGCGAGCGCTGCGTCTCGGCATCGAACGCCTTGATGGACTCGAGCGTATCGCCGAAGAAATCGAGACGGATGGGATTGCTCCGCCCAGGCGGATAAAGATCGATGATGCCGCCGCGCTGCGCATATTCGCCGGGCTCCATGACCGTGCTCGACCGGTCGTAGCCGTAAGATTCGAGGCGCTTGATGAGATCGGCAGGATCGAGCCTCGTCGCCGGCGCGATCGTCTTTACGGCGCCACGGATGAAGCTGCGCGGTGGAAGGCGCTGTAAAATCGCATTGATGGTCGTCAGCACCAGCGTCGGCTTTTTACGCCCGCCGACGGCAAGCCGGCCGAGCGCCGTGATCCGCTTCGACACGATTTCCGGATTGGGGCTCGTCCGGTCATAGGGAACGGTGTCCCACGACGGAAACGGCACGATCGCGATGTCGGGGGCAAAAAAGGCTACCGCCGCTTGAAGCTCATCGAGCCGGCGGTCGTCGCGGGCGATATGGAGGTGCAGACCCGGCTGGTCGCCGCTGCGCGCAGCCTTCGTGATATCGGCAACGACGCGGCCGTCAAAACCTTCCGGAACACCCGTAAACACGGCGCGAGAATTTTGCACTTTTGTTGTCATCTAATGCGTCTTATCTCGTCTCTGCCGTAAGACCATGGAAGGCCCGAATATCGTTCAGCAGGTCCTCGAATTCGATGCCGCTGTAACCCTGGCCGGAGAAGATCCACTGCTGGAGTGAGGGATCGGGAATTGTCATGAAACGCTCGAAGCGCTCGATCTGTTCAAGAGTATAGGAGCGAAGCCGGCCATCGGCATAGCGCCCGACCAGCACGTCCATTTCCTTGGTGCCGCGGTGGTGAGCGCGATAAGACGCACGCCGCCTCTTCGCCTCGAGATCGTCCGTCATATGAAGTCCGGGTTGCATGGCAATGGTAAAAGCGTCGGCAGCAGCTTGACTGAGCGCCGGCCGGCCGTCACGGTGCGCCATTCGCGAAGGGTTCCTATACCGCCCACTGCTCCCCGCGCCTAGCGCACCCGGCGATGCTTATTGCCGCGACCAACGGTAGCGGCCCCGCGACACCTGCCAACGGCGAGCCTAATTCTACGATGCGACCAGCCTTTCTCAATCCGCTTTTCGCGTCGGCGCAAACCCTGGCCGGGATCGGCCCGCGCCTCATTCTGCTTTTGAAAAAATGCTTGGCGCTGCCGCCGGGCGTTTCCGAGCCCCGTGTCGTCGATGTGCTGTGGCACATGCCGACCGGCGTGATTGACCGGCGCAGCCAGCCCCAGCTCGCAGCCGCCGTTCCCGGAACCATCGTCACGCTTGAACTGAGAGTGCTGAAACACAAGCCCTCGCCGCGAGGCAACACCAAGGCCCCGTACAAGGTCACGTGCGAAGACGACACGGGCCGCATCGACCTCATCTTCTTCCACGCCGAGCATAAATTCATCGAGCGTCAGCTGCCCGAAGGCGAAATCCGCTACGTCTCAGGCCGCATCGAACGCTACGGCGAGCGGCTTCAGATGTCGCATCCCGATTACATCGTCTCGCCCGAAGCCCGCCACGAGATGCCGTTGCTGGAGCCCGTCTATCCGCTGACAGCTGGGCTCTCCGGAAAGATCGCGCTCAAAGCCGCGCGCCAGGCCGTCGAACGCGTCCCTGAACTTCCCGAATGGCAGGAGACCAGTTGGCTCGAAGCGCGCTACTGGCCGAAATTCAACGAAGCGGTCGTGCGCGTCCATCGGCCGGCCGACGCGCAAGACGTCTCGAACGGCGCCATGTTTTGGCAACGCCTCGCCTATGACGAACTCCTCGCCGGTCAGCTCGCGTTCGCACTCGTACGGCGAAACCTGAAGACGGAACGCGGACGGCGCCTGTCGGGCAACGGGAAAATCCGCGCGATGATCACGGCCGCACTCCCGTTTTCGCTAACCGGATCGCAAACGGGCGCGCTCGCCGAAATCACCGACGACCTCGGAGCCGCCCACCGGATGTTGCGTCTGCTCCAGGGCGACGTCGGCTCCGGCAAGACCGTGGTCGCGTTGATGACGATGGCCGTCGCCGTTGAGGCCGGAGCGCAAGCCGCGTTGATGGCTCCTACCGAAGTGCTTGCCCGCCAGCATATCGAGACGATCGCACCGCTTGCCGACGCGGCAGGCCTCAGGATCGCCCTGCTCACCGGGCGCGAAAAAGGCAAAGCCCGCGACGCCGTGATATCGCGTCTCGCGACGGGCGAGATCGACATCCTGATCGGAACGCACGCGCTCTTTCAAGCGGACGTGCAGTTCAAGGATCTCGCCGTCGCCGTGATCGACGAGCAGCATCGTTTCGGCGTTCACCAGCGCATGGCGCTGCAATCGAAGGGATCGAACGGCGACACCAACGTCCTCGTCATGACCGCAACGCCCATTCCGCGTACGCTTTTGATGACGCACTACGGCGACCTCGACGTATCGAAGCTCACCGAAAAACCCGCCGGCCGCAAACCCGTCGTAACCAAGGCCGTACCGCTGGAATTGCTGGAACGCCTGATCGATCGCGTTCGCGTCCAGCTCGAAGAAGGCGCGCAGGTTTATTGGGTCTGCCCGCTGATCGAAACGTCCGAGATTTCGGATCTCGCCGCCGCCGAAGAACGGTTCGCATATCTCCGCCAGATCTTCGGCGAAAGCGTCGGCCTTTTGCACGGAGGACTGACGGGCAAGGAGAAGGACGAGACGATGTCGGCATTCGCCGCCGGCAACCTGAGAATTCTCGTCGCGACGACCGTCATCGAAGTCGGCGTCAACGTTCCGAATGCCAACATCATGGTAATCGAGCACGCCGAGCGTTTCGGCTTGGCCCAGCTTCACCAGCTGCGCGGCCGCGTCGGCCGAGGCACGCGGGAATCGTTCTGCATGCTGCTCTTCAAAGCGCCGCTCGGTGAAACCGCCGAAGCGCGACTGAAGATGATGGAAGAGACCGAGGACGGCTTCAAGATCGCCGAGAAGGATCTCGAGCTTCGCGGCGGCGGCGAAATTCTGGGCGCGCGCCAGAGTGGCGCGCCGGGCTTCCGGATTGCAGAGGTCCCCGGCCGTGAGGCGTTGCTGGAAGCCGCCCGCGATGACGCCGAACTCATTCTTCAGAAAGATCCGAACCTCGTTTCGCCGCGCGGTCAGGCGCTCAGAACGCTGCTCTATCTCTTCGAATGCGATGAAGCGGTTCGCCTGTTTCGCGCAGCCTAGTTAGAAGGCTAAGCAGCAGGCTTGTCGCTGCCCAAACGGAAACGCGACGCTTTCTTCTCCGCCGCCGCAAGCCGTTTCATTTTCTCGGCGACGTCCGGCATGACGATGCCGCCCGAGAGCACGATCTTCGCTGCTTCCTCCACGGTCATCGATAGAAACACCACGTTCGACCGCGGCACAAAGCAAATGAACCCGGTCGGCGGCACGATGCCGGTCGGCATGAATACGGTCAGAAGATCCTCAATTCCGCCCGGCTTCGCATCCTTGATCTCGCCCGTCGTCTCGCCCGTGACGAACACGAGACTCCAGATTTCCTTCGACGGGAATTCGATCATCCCGACCTTTTGGAAACTCGAATTCGGGCCCGTCGTCGAGATGACGCTCTCGAAAATCTGCTTCAGCGCCCCGTAGACGTTGCGAACGATTGGCGTGCGCGACATCATGAGCTCGCCCGAGGAGACGAGCGTCCGCCCGAGCAGGTTGGCGGCAAGCGCGCCGATCAGCGTCAGCCCGACGATGGCGATGACGAGACCAAGCCCCGGCAACGGAAAAGGCAGGTACGTATCGGGATTGAACGTCGTCGGCAGCAGCGGCTTGATCCAGGCGTCGATCCAATGGATGACGCCCCACATGATCCAAAGCGTGATCGTGACGGGGCCGACGATGACGAGACCGGTCAGAAAAGCGTTGCGGATCCGCGATCCGAGCCGCCATCCCGTTTTGCCGTCATCGCTAGCGAGCCGCTTGAGCCCAGCAGTCAGCTGTGCATCCGTCTTCGCGTCGGCGGCCGGGGAACCCCGAGGGCCGGGATCGTAACCAGACGGTGGGGCCATTCTCTCCTACTCGAGCTGATAGCCCGATGGAGACCGGGCGAGCCTCAGTTTGTCACGACCAGACAATCAAGGCCACTGCTTCGGAGTTTGTTGCAGAGACCGCGCGGCTCTTCCTGCGAAGCATAGCCCCCGATCCGCACGCGATAAAACGTCCCCATGCTGCCGATGACGGCCTCATCGACGGTCGGCACGTGATTGGAAAGATCGGGGCCATGCTGGGCGATGAGGTTCTGCGCCAACGCCTCGGCGTCTGCGCGCGACCTGAGAGCAGCGATATGAATCTTATACTTGCCCTTCGTCGCGACGGGCTTTGGGTTGGTCTCGGCTGCGAGCGCTATTTTCGTGGGCTTTGCGGTAGCCCCCGGCGCGACAACGGTCGCGTTGCTCCAACTAGAAGTCTCCGGCGCGGATGCGGCTGTGGATGCCGTTGTGACGGAGTTGCTAGCCTCAGGAGGCGCAGCGGAGGACGACGATCCGCCTCCAAACATGTTGGAGAAAAAGCCCGTGACGTTGCCGGGTATGGCGCTGACCGTCTGCCCGAACGAAGACCCGCTAGATGGCGGTGCCGGGCTTGCGTCTCCACCGTATCCGGACGGCGACGCAACAGATTGAAGGCTCGAACTCTCTCCCGCTGCGGTAGCACGAGCGCGCGCCGCATCCTGCGCGGCCTCGCTGGCGGCGTCCTGCCGCGTAATCGTCGCCGACGTGCCGTCTCCGGAGCTCGCACCACCCTGGCTGCCGGCCGCTTCGGCAATAGCCGCCGCGGAAAGCCCGGCCGACCCGGCATTGGGCCCCGGCGCCGGATTTGCAACGACCTTGGCGCCCGTAGCGCCGGCTGCCGGTTGTGCGGCGGAGATAACGCGCTGATCCGGCGTGCTGCCCGTGTCTTCGAGGCCCGCCATGCGATAGGCCTCCGAGCGCTCCGCAATCGCCGATTTCTGATCGCTCGGGCTGAGCCCGTTCTTCAACCAGATCGCGCTTGTGAGGTCTGAAATAGCGAGGCCGGGCTTGTTATCTCGTTTGTAGGCAAGGCCGCGGGTGTAAAGGGCTTTCGCCATTTCTGAGGCCGAAAGCACGCCCGCCTTGACGGCAATCGTCAGCTGGCCAATCGCATTTTGGTGACGGCCGGCAGCATATTCCTTGAGCCCGGCATCGTAAGCCTTTTTCGCAGCCGCAATAGCCACGGCCTTCTGTTCGGCGTCACTGTCGCCGCCACCGCTTTGGCCAGCTTTCGGCCCCTGCGTCGCCTGGCTTGCGGACTTTGCCTTGGCAGCTTCGCCCGCGGATGGCCAGCCGGCGAGGCCGCCGGCAAACACGCACGTCACGATGGCAGCGAGCGCCACCGGGCGCGCCAACACGTGGAACTGCGTCATTGTACGTACCTTCCCCAATGGTCACGTTCTAGATTGCGCAACCTCCCCTCAAGGTATTGCAATCATTTGAACGAGGCAAATTGTGGGCCCCCGCCCTCTTATACCGGTATACCGGCTTTTTTAGCCGGTTATTCCACCGTAACGGACTTCGCCAGATTTCGCGGCTGATCGACGTCCGTACCCATCAATACCGCCGTCTGGTAGGCGATGAGCTGAGTCGGCACAGCATAAATCATTGGCGCAACAAAAGTGTCGACGCTCGGCATTTGGATGTGGGCAGCGAGTTTACAACCAGCTTTTTCAGGCGCCGCATTGGAAATCAGGATCACCTGACCCCCACGAGCCGCTACCTCCTGCAGATTGGACACTGTCTTCTCGAAGAGGTCGTCCTCGGGAGCGACCACGACGACCGGCACGGTTTCATCGATCAGCGCGATCGGACCGTGCTTCAGCTCGCCGGCGGCGTAGCCCTCGGCATGTATATACGAGATCTCCTTGAGCTTCAGCGCGCCCTCGAGTGCGATCGGGAAACTCGAACCGCGGCCCAGATAGAGAACGTCACGGGCCTTGGCGAGTTCGTGCGCAACAGCGATGAAAGGCTCATCGTTCTTCAAAATCGAAGCGATGTGGCGGGGCACCTCCATCAACGATTTGACGAGCGCCATTTCCTGTTCGACCGTGATCTTGTCACGCGCCCGGGCGATTGCGATCGCCAAGCAGGCGAGCACGGCAAGCTGGCACGTGAATGCCTTCGTCGAAGCGACCCCGATTTCCGGCCCCGCCAGCGTCGGCAGCGCCGTGTGCGATTCACGCGCAATCGTCGAGGTGCGAACGTTGACGATGGAAGCGATGCGTTGGTCATTGGCCTTCGCATAGCGAAGCGTCGCCAGCGTATCGGCCGTTTCCCCTGACTGCGAGACGAACACCGCGAGACCGTGCTCGGGCAACGGCGTTTCGCGGTAACGCATTTCCGACGCGACATCGATGTCGACCGGCAAACGCGCGTAACGCTCGATCCAGTATTTGGCGACGAGCCCGGCATAATAAGCCGTACCGCACGCCGATATCGTAACGCGGCTGATTTTCGAGAGATCGACGCCCAAATCCGGAAAACGCACGCGCGCCGTCGTCATATCGAGGTAGTTCGCGAGCGTGTGCGAAATGACTTCCGGCTGCTCGTGAATTTCCTTCGCCATGAAGTGGCGGTAGTTGCCCTTATCGATCAAAAGAGCGCTCGCTACGGCTTTGACGAGCGGGCGCTCCACGCGCTCACCGTCCAGATTGAAGATCTCGGCGCCCGAGCGGTGCAGAACCGCCCAATCGCCCTCTTCAAGATAAGTGATAGCGTCCGTGAAAGGTGCAAGCGCGATGGCGTCGGAACCGAGGTACATCTCGCCCGAGCCGTGGCCAATGGCGAGCGGCGAACCCTTGCGGGCCGCAATCATCAAATCGTCCTCGCCCGCGAAAATGATGCCGAGCGCAAAGGCGCCCTCCAGATGCTGCAGGGCATTGCGAACGGCAGCTACTGGCTCCGCACCCTGATCCATTTCGTCCGTGATCAGGTGGACGACGGCTTCGGTGTCCGTATCGGTCTCGAATTTGTGTCCCTTGGCCTCGAGACGCGCCCTGAGCTCGCGGAAATTCTCGATGATGCCGTTATGCACGACCGAGACCTTCGCCGTCATATGCGGATGCGCATTGCGCTCCGTCGGACGGCCGTGCGTCGCCCAGCGCGTATGGCCGATGCCGGTGCGGCCCGCGAGCGGCGCCGAGATCAACCGCTTTTCCAAGTTCCGTAGCTTGCCCTCGGCGCGGCGGCGATCGATCGCGCCGCCCTCGACCGTCGCGATGCCCGCCGAATCATAGCCCCGGTATTCGAGCCTCCGCAGGGCATCGACCAGATTGGTCGAAACCGATGATTTTCCGAGAATTCCTACGATCCCGCACATTGGATCGGCTCCCCCAAAGAAGGTTCCCCCAAATCGAACGATGGGGGCGGTTAACAATCATCTCAAGTCACAGAGTGTTTCAGACGAACGCACTCTTTGTGTCCTGTCGCTCTCGGCAAAGTCCCGGCGTGGTTAATTATCATTTTTTTTGAGCGGCTTTTCGGCGAGACATCACCGCCCGGAATTTCTCGGCCCACCCCGGCCTTTCTTCTTGCGCGCTCCGTTCGATCGCCAGAGCCCCCGGGCTGACGTCCTTGGTAATGACGCTTCCCGAACCGATATAAGCGCCCGCGCCGATTTTAAGGGGCGCGACGAGCGACGTATTTGAACCGATGAAGGCCCCGTCGCCGATCTCGGTTTTCTCTTTGTTGTATCCGTCATAATTGCAGAAGATCGTGCCCGCGCCGATGTTTGCGCCAGCCCCCACGCTCCCGTCGCCCAGATAGGAGAGGTGGTTGGCCTTCGCGCCCTCGCCGAGAGTCACATTCTTGACCTCGACGAAATTGCCGATGTGAGCGTTCGCCCCGATCCGGGCACCGGGCCGGAAGCGGGCGAACGGTCCGATTCGCGCACCCTTCCCGATCGTCGCGCCTTCGATGTGGCAAAAACCTAGAATCTGAACGCCCTCTTCCACCGTCACGCCCGCGGCAAAGATCACGTTGGGCTCGATCGACACATCGGACGCGATTCGCGTGTCGAAATTCAACCAGACAGTCTCCGGCGCGATCATCGTGACGCCATCGCGCATGAATGCCGAACGGGCGCGCGCCTGCCAAATGCCTTCCGCGACAGCCAGTTGTTCCCGCGTATTGACGCCGAGAACATCGCTCTCGTCGCACTCGACGACCGTCGCTTTGAGCCCCTGCTGACGCGCGATCTCGATCGCGTCGGTCAGATAGTATTCGCCCTTTGCGTTGGCGCTGCCGATCCGCGACAGAAGTTCGGAGAGCCGCGGAACCCGGAATGCCATGACGCCCGAATTGCAGAGACCGATGGCCCGCTCGGTTTCGGTCGCGTCCTGTTCCTCGCGTATCCCCGTCAGCGCGCCATGATCATCGATCAGAAGCCGGCCGTAACCCGTTGGATCTTTTGGCCTGAAACCGAGAACGGCAATGTTCGCGCCCGAATCGAGGGCAGCACGAAGCCGCTCGATGACCTCGCCCCGGACGAGCGGCGTATCGGCGAAGAGAACGACGACATCGCCGCCATCCTGCTCATCGAGAGCGGGCTTCGCGGCGAGCACCGCGTCCGCGGTCCCGAGCTGGGCCGCTTGCTCGAACATCCGCGCGCCGGGAACCACCCGCACCGCTTCCGTTCCGACCGCATCCATTTGAGACCCAGCGACGACGGCGATCTTGCCGCCCTCGATGCGCGATGCCGTCGTCAAGACATGCGCGAGCATCGACTGCCCGGCAACTTTGTGAAGCACCTTCGGCAGGGACGACTTCATGCGCGTGCCCTTGCCCGCAGCTAACACGACGAAGAGACAGAGCCGGACACTCATGGAAAACCTTGCTTTGTCATTGCAATGAGCCGAAGGGCGAGCGCTGACGCCGTGCGCTCCCCCGATTGCCCATCATGCCATACCGCCAGCGATCCATCCGGAGCAAGTACTGCTCGAAGTATCGATTTGCTCGCCCGCGACAGGGCGCCTCAAGCATCTTTGCCGATAGCCCTTTGCCCAAGAGTTCCCGAAGGATAGGTGGCTCGCGGCAAGTCTGCATTCGTCCACAGGTTCTAGCGCCGAACGCACTCGCTGGCATTGCGGCAATCGCACACCGGACCCAACCTCATCCACACGGTGAAAACGATTCGGGGCAAACGGACCGCCATGCGGACCGGCCCCTAAGGCATCAGGACGACAGACCAATGACCAAGACTGCAAGCGACAAGCCGATGCGCAGGAACACCGGTGCCACGCCATATGCAGCTATATGGTTCACTCTGGGGGCCGCCGGCCTCGGCTATCTCTGCATAGCGTTTCTCGCGCCGCACATACTCCCCGACTTTTCGGGTGGCCGCGTCGCGGAGCGCATGCTGGGCGAAACGCAAGTGATGAAGGTGTCGGCCGACGTCGAGGGCCTCAAGTCATCGCTGGAAAGACTTCAGATTGAGGTCGACAGCGTCAAGGCGAACGCCGCTGCTCATCAGACGCAAACGGATCAGCTGAGCGCGCACCTCGCCGCGCTTGACGAGAAGGTTCGCGGCCAAGACACGGCGAAGACGGCGTCCGCCGCTCCGCTGCCACCACCGACGCCCGACGTGCCGGACTTCGCCTCGGGCGCTTCACAAGCGCAAGCTGCACCCAGCGGACCACCCGCGACCAAAGTCATCAACGCCGCTCCCAAGGTCGGGCCGCAAGTTGGGCCGCCAGTCGCTCAGCCAGTCGGCGCGCCGATCGTGACGGGCAGCATCTCGAAGGGCACGCAGACGGCGAACGCGGGTGATGCGATCAGCTTTGGCCCAGCCGTCGTAAAGCCGGCGCCGAAACCGATCGGAATTCAGATCGCAACGGATTCCTCCGTTGACGGCCTGCGGATTACCTGGAGCACGCTTGCTCAGGTACACGCGGAGCAACTGGGCACTCTGAGCCCGCGCTATGCCGACCTCGGAACAGCAGCGAACCCGAGCTTTGGATTGATTGCAGGCCCGATCAAATCGAAGGCCGATGCGAAGAAACTCTGCAAGGAACTCGCGGCCCAATCGATCAGCTGCAAGATCAGCGACTTCAAGGGCGCCGAACTATAAGAGCCGCTCGATGACGGACGGGATTGCGATCCGTAATCCCGTCCTCCGGCTCATTCATTTGTGCACGCGCCAGTCAGAGCACTCTTCAGCGAGACCGGCGCTAGCTCTCACGGACTGGACGTATTGAAGGTGTCGCAGGCATCCATCTTGCCGGTTTCCAAACCAGCTTTGAACCAGCGAACGCGTTGCGCGGCCGAGCCGTGCGTAAACGCATCCGGGACGACACGGCCCGTCATCTTCTTTTGAATCATATCGTCGCCGATCTGCGATGCCGCGTTGAGCGCGTCTTCCACGTCGCCCGGCTGCAGGCGCTTCTTCATCTGATCGTTGAGATTGGCCCAGACGCCCGCAAGGCAATCCGCCTGTAGCTCGGTCCGAACCTGAATCTGGTTGGCGGTCGCTTCGTCGTCGGCCCGCTCTTTGAGCTTTTGAACCTGATCGAGTATCCCGAGCTGCTTTTGCACGTGATGGCCGACCTCGTGCGCGATAACGTAGGCCTGCGCAAAATCTCCGCTGACGTTGAACTTCCGCTTCAGCTCGTCATAGAACGCGAGATCGATGTAAACCTTCTGATCGAGTGGGCAATAAAACGGCCCCATCGCCGCTTGCCCTGCGCCGCAGGCGGTGCGGGTAATGCCCGTATAGAGAACCATCGGCGGATCCGGATAATCCCGCCCGAAGCTCTTGAAGACCGAAGTCCAAACATCCTCGGTATCGGCAAGCACGCGTTTGACGAACACCGCTTCCTGGTCATTGCCGGCCGCCTGCTTCTGCGGCGAACCCGGAAGCCCTGGAATGTCGGAAGGCGAACGAGACGGCCGATCCGAATGCGGCATCTGCGGCATGCCGATCTGGCCATTGGTGCCAAGCAGAACGTCGAGCGGATTGATGCCGAACAACAGCATGACAGCGCCGATGATCAGCAACGTCGTGATGCTGAAACCACCCTTGCCCCCGAGAGGAATTTGAATGCCCCCACCCGGAAATTGAAAACCGCCGCCGCCTTGACCGCGCCGATCCTCTACGTTGCTGCTTTCACGGTCGTCCTGATCGTAGCGCATGTCAGCCTCAAAAAATGACGAAGCATTGCGGTTGGAGGCGCACAGCCTCAACCGGTGCGCGAGCCGCAATCCCAAGCCGCATACTGCACGCGCGAGAGGCCTTTACAAGGTTCGTGTAGAGCCGATCCGAAACGATATCCGCTACGGCTTGGTTTCCTCCGGACGGCCCTTTTTTGTCTTCCCCGTACCAGGTAACGCGAGAAGATCCGGCATCGTCGAAAGCCCCTTGGGCTTGGCCGCCGGTTTCAATTGGGAACGAACGATGCGGGATGCGGCCACCGTGCCGTCATAAGCGTACGCCTCGTGATTGCGTTCGATCTCGGCCAGATCGTACCGGTAGTTGACCATCAGACCGTGCGCCTCGCGGAGCCCCTTCTCGGACGGGTCCGCCAGCCAGTTCAACCGCTCGAGCCGCGCGCCGTTGCCAAGATGAAAGCGCGCGACCTGATCGACCGGCCGATCGTCGCTCGACCGGGCGACAAGAAAATAATGCGCCGCAAGGCCCATCAGCGCCGACTTGAGCTCGTCCGTTCCGGGTGCGTCTTTCGCCGTCTCCTCGACCCAACGCGGGTCGCGCAACCGCGATAGAGCCTGCCGGTCGGCGGCCGAGATCGGCACGTCGCTGCCGCTCGCGAGCGCCCGGTCGGCCCAGCGCGCGAAGCTTGGAACCGGAGAAAGCGTGACGAACGTCTTGAGGCTCGCCACGTCCCGCGCGAGATCCTCGACCACCTGTTTCAAGAGGAAGTTGCCGAACGAAATGCCTTTAAGGCCGTCCTGGCAGTTGGAAATCGAATAGAAGACCGCGGTCGTCGGCGGCGCATCGTCCTCCGAGCGGCGCCCGTCGAGCACGGTCGCGATGGCGTCCGGCATCTCGCGCATCAAGGCGACTTCGACGAAGATCAACGGTTCGTCGACGAGCGCCGGATGGAAAAAGGCGAAGCAGCGCCGATCCTTGGGATCGAGACGGCGGCGCAAATCATCCCAACCGCGGATCTCGTGCACCGCCTCGTATTCGATGATCTTCTCGAGAATAGCCGCCGGCGTCTGCCAGTCGATGCGGCGAAGAACGAGGAAGCCGCGGTTGAACCACGACGTCAAAAGCCTTTCGAGGTCGGCATCGACGGCCGCGAGCGCGTCGTCCGACTTGATGTGGCGAACGAGATCGCTGCGCAGCGCGACGATTTCCGCTGTCGCTCCAGCCGCTAAATTCAAGCGGCGGAAAAATTCGAGCCGCGGGCTGTACGAAGCCTTCTGCAGCTTGGCGAGCGTCTTGTCTGACGGGTAATCGAGATAGGCCCTGGCGGCATCCGCCACCTGCGCGGGATTGGGTTGTAGATCGTCAGCGAGAAACCGGAAGAACTGCAGCCGTTCCTCGCTCGTTGCTTTCTTGAGCTGATTGAGAAGCTGGCGAGCAATCGCCACGCCGGAAGCTTCACCCCGTCCCGACATCAGCGCCCGCGACAGAACCTCGATCGATTCTCCGCCGGCCTCGCCGAACAGCGCTTTCGGCAGCAGCGCACGCCCCTGCTCGGCGACTGCCGCCATCAATTCTTGAAAGAAAGAAACGTTCACGCGTTCTGCCATGGCTGGGGAGGGCTCCTGGATCGTTAACGTTTGCTTAACCGTATCGAACGAGCATCCCGTCGTTACTTGTATAGGGCATTTTCATTATGGCTGATCGCTTTTCAACCGCCTGGCCGGCGTCGAGCCTCGACTCGGCGAAGAACGACACCGGGCGGGTCGCATTCTGCGGGCCCTATGTCCTTTCCGCTATCACGGGCTTCGGCATCTCCAAGATCGAGGACGTCATTCGCGAAGGCCGCGAGTTGCCGCCGCACCGCAAACCTGTCGTCAAAGGAACCTACGCCGACGAGGTCGAAGCTGCCCTTTCCTATTTCGGCTACCGCATGGAGCTGAAGGAAAGCCACATGCATCGCGCCCGCAAGGAACGCCCGACGCTCTGGACCTGGATGCAAAAGCCGCGGAACGCCTGGGCCTACTACATCCTGGCGATCCATAAGGGCAAAGAAGGGCACTGGATCCTCGTGAAGGGCGTAAAGATGTGCGACACCTTCACCGAAGGCAAATGGACGTTCGTCGTCGACGGCCCGCATCGCGGCTGCCGCATCATGGAAATTTTCGAAGTCCGAAAAGCCCACGACGCCTGAGCCCGGGCAGCCTCCAAAACGGGCAGCAACGCATCCTCTCGCCGTCGGTCAGATCATCGCGCGGCGAATGAACGTTGGCTGAACTCCTGCTTCACGGCCTATTCAATCCCAGAGCCTATTCTAGGTCCCAACACGCGTTGTGAACCAGACTAAGGGAGAGAGGACCGTGGCCGAGTTTCTTCGATCGAGCGCCATCATGCTGATGGCCGTCGTTGTACTGGCGGCAGGCGTCGCCGTCGTTTTTTACGGTTGAGCCTTTGCAGATGAGCGGCTTTCACGGATTAGCCGCTCCACGCCGCCGGGCACGGCTCTGAAGCGCCTTGTCGACGCCCGCAAGTTACGCCACTTAAAGGGGGCTTTCCGCTCCCTTTCTCTTGGCTCATGCGCGGCTCCACTTGGCAGACATCTCCTATTCCGAACTTCTGAAAGACGCGCAGGCGCGTTTCGCCGATTACCTGACGCCGTCGGTGCGTCTGGGCGTGACCGGACTGTCGCGCGCCGGCAAGACGGTTTTCATCACCGCTCTCGTTCGCAATCTCGTTGCGGGAGGACGCCTGCCGTTCTTTGCGCCCGACGCCGAGCGCCGCATCGTCCGCGCCTACCTCGAACCACAGCCCGACGACAGCGTTCCCCGCTTCGACTACGAAGCCCACCTCGCTGATCTCTTGTCCTCTCCGCCATCATGGCCCGAGAGCACGAAGCGCATTTCGGAATTGCGCGTCACCATCGAATATCGCTCGGCTTACGCCCTGAAGCGCGCCATCGGACTTTCGAAGCTGCACGTGGACATCGTCGATTATCCCGGCGAATGGCTGATCGACTTGCCGCTCCTCGAGCAGGATTACCGGGCATTTTCGAATGAAGCACTGGGCTTCGCCAGCGCGCCGTCGCGCGCCGAATTCGCGAAACCCTTTCTCGGTTTTCTCGCCGGCACCGACCCCGCCGCAGCGGAAGACGAGCAGATCGCCATGACCGGCGCCAAGCTCTTCACCGCCTACTTGCGGGCTACGCGCGGCAGCGGCGCGCAATCGACGCTCGCACCCGGCCGCTTCCTGCTGCCCGGCGAATTGGAAGGATCTCCTCTTCTTACGTTCTTTCCGATGCCGCTCGCGTCGGACGAGCGCCTGCCACGCGGATCGCTCGCGGCGATGATGGCGCGCCGCTTCGAAAGCTATAAGTCGTCCGTCGTCAAACCGTTCTTCAACGATCACTTCGCGCGCCTCGACCGCCAGATCGTGCTGATCGACGTTCTGACCGCGCTTCACCGTGGCGCCGAAGCGGTGGGCGATCTCGATCACGCCATGACCGACATCCTGAAAGCCTTCCGGCCCGGCGCCAACTCGTGGCTCTCGATGTTTCTTGGACGCAAGATTGATCGCGTGCTGTTTGCTGCGACGAAGGCCGATCATCTTCCAGCATCGAGCCACGACCGCCTCGAAGCCCTCCTGAAAGCAATCGTCGACGACGCCGTTACGCGCGCCCAAACCGAAGGCGCCGGCGTTCACGCTTTAGCGCTCTCGGCGCTGCGTGCGACGCGCGAGGCGACGGCCAAACAAGGCGGGGAAATTCTGCCCTGCCTTCGTGGCACGCCGATCAAAGGTGAGCGGATCGGCGGCGTCACCTTCGATGGCGTCAAGGAAGTAGCGATTTTTCCCGGCGACCTCCCGGCCGATCCGGCAGCCGCCCTCAACGCGGCGCGCCACGCGAAATCTGCGTCCCTCGAACTTGTCCGCTTTGCCCCGCCCAAGCTGGTCGACACGCTTTCCGATGGCAAGCCGACCGCGTTTCCGCATATCAGATTGGACCGCGCGCTCGATTTCCTGATTTCGGATTATCTCGCATGACATTCGAGAACGATCAGCCGCCGCCGAGAAAGCCCCGCGTCTTTCCGCTCGACGACATCGCCGACGAACCGGAACTCGACGACGCCGTCTCCGGCGGCGGCGCGGTCACATCCAGGCGCGCCTCCGTTCCCGCCCGGCGCCTGACGGTGAGTGATATCAACCGCGGCTTCCGTTTCGGCAGCATTCTCTTTTCCGCGATGGCGGCCCTCGCGTCATTGGCCGCAGGCGTGTGGTTCACGCGGTTCGTCTCGATCGCGCTCGAACGACAGGACTGGGTCGGCTGGGTCGCTTTTGGGTTGATGACGATCATCGCCCTGGCGCTGCTCGGCATCGTATTGCGCGAGCTCCTGGGTTTCCGCCGGCTGGCGCGGCTGGCGAAACTCCGCGCACTCGTCCGCGACACCATTGCGAAACCCAACCTCCCGGGCGAGCGCAAGGCCGTCGCCGCTCTTCTCGCTCACTACCGCGGCCGCCCGGATCTGGCCTGGGGCTTGGCGCGCGTAAAGGACCATACCGGCGACGTGCTCGAACCGGGCGAGTTGCTGCGTCTGGCAGACCGCGAACTTCTCCGCCCCATTGATGGCGAAAGCCGGCGTGTCATCCTGAAATCAGCGAAGCGCGTGGCGACCGTCACCGCGCTCTCCCCGATCATGTGGATCGCCATGGGCTTCGTCCTCGTCGAGAACGTGCGGATGTTCCGCACGCTCGCCGGGCTCTACGGCGGCCGGCCGGGCGTCCTCGGTGCGCTACGTCTCGCCCGCCTCGTCGTCGGCCACATCATCGTGACCGGCGGCATCGCGATGACCGACGATCTTCTTGGCCAGTTCGTCGGCCAGGACGTATTGCGGAGACTATCGCGGCGCCTTGGAGAAGGCGCGTTCAACGGCGCATTGACCTCCCGCCTCGGCGTCGTCGCCGTCGAGGTGATCCGGCCTCTTCCCTATCTCGATGCCGAACCGCTGCGGGTCCGCGAAATCTTCAATGAGCTGCTGCGATCGCTGCGCGGCTCCGAAAAGTCTGAGAAACAAGTCTGAGAAGCAAGTCTGAGAAGTGAGACGCGCCCGTCTACGCCGCGGCTGCATCCGGCTGCTGCGTCAGGCCGCCAGGCGTCGCGATCTTTCGCGCCCAATCGCGCGACCGGTGGCCGGCATCGACGAGCACGGCGGGCGGTTTCCGGTCCTCATTCGTCGCAAGCGCCCATCGCTCGAAGGCTCCCGCCCTCAACGATGTCAGCCAGCTGACGGGACCCGCCAGAACGAGACCCAGAATCACCGGTGACATCCACGCGAGCAATGCGGGCGATACGGTCCAGGCAATCGCGCCGACGATGCCGCCGATCGCGGTGTGCCAGCGCGCGAACCACATCGCATCGTCGAACGTCAGCGCGCCGTCGCCACGCTTCTGCGCGTTCCAGCCCGAATCGCGCCCGGCCAGAATTTCGGCCGCACCGACCGTCTGCGTCACCATGAAGATCGGCGCGATCAGCATCGAATAGACCGTCTCGACCAAAACGCCGATCGTCACGCGGATCGCCCCGAAGAACGTCCCTTCTCTCCGCGCCTGCTGCCAGGCAAGCAACAGACCGAGAGCTTTCGGCAGCAGCACGACGATCATGGTCGCCATGAAGAGACGCAAGGCGGCACCCGGATCGATGGTCGGCCAGATCGGGAAAAGAGTCTTATCGTCCCGGAAATAGCTGGGGATCATCTGCTGGCCCTGGAGCGCCAGCACGACGCCGACGATGAGCGACATCGCCCATACGCCAGAAATCAGGTACGAGGCCGCCCCCATGCCGAGATGCAGCCGGCCCATTGGCGTCAGACCCGGCTGCGAGACGATGGCCAGATGCTGCAGATTGCCCTGCGCCCAGCGCCGGTCCCGCGCAACGACGTCGATAATGTTGGGTGGCATCCCCTCGTAGGAACCTTCGAGGGACGGCATCATGTGCACGCCGTAGCCCGCACGCTGAAGCAGCACGGCCTCGACGAAATCGTGGCTCATGATATGGCCGCCGAACGGCTTGCGGCCGGCAAGCTCGGGAAGCCCGGCAGCCTCGGCGAACGCGGCCGTACGAATGATGGCGTTGTGGCCCCAATAGTTGCCCTGGTCGCGATGCCAGAATGCGAGGCCCGCGGCAACCGATGGTCCGTAGGTGTTGGAGGCGAATTGCTGAAGGCGCTGTAACAGCGTCTCGCCGCCCACGAGTCGCGGCACCGTCTGAATGAGACCGGCCTTGGGATCGGCTTCCATAGCGGCGGCGAGCGAAACAAGCGTTCCGCCCGACATAACGCTGTCGCCGTCGAGAATGATGAACGATTCGTACGCGGCGCCGAACCGCTCGACCCAGTCAGCAATATTGCCGGACTTGCGCCCGGTGTTTTTGATGCGGCGCCGATAATAGATCGATGCAATCTCATCGAGTTGCCCGCTGAGAGCACGATAGACCGCCGCTTCCTTGGTGCCGTCGTCATCTCCGCGCGTATCGGAGAGGATGAACACATCGAACTTCTGATTCCGCCCGAGGTGCTCGAGCTCACGCACCATTGCTTCGACGGCGCCCGCAATCCGCGCCGGGTCCTCATGATAGACCGGAAACAGCAGCGCGGTGCGCGACGTCAAAGACGACGTCGGGAGCGGTGGCTCGATGGAGTCTGGCCTATCGCCCGTGAAGAGCGGAAGAAAACCGAGAGCAGCACTCAAGCTGCCTATCGCAATCCATCCGAAGGCAATGGTCGAAAGAATCAGAAAGAGGAACTGAACCGGCGTGATGACGACGAACGACAGGATGCTGAAGAGTTCCTGCGCGAAAGCTGCCGTCAGCACCGCGGCGCCGGCGAAGATCGCCGTGCGAGGCACCCAATATCCCCGGCGCCTGATTTCGGCGACCACCTCAACCGGCTTCGCGAAATCCTGGATAGGCATGTCGAGCGGCGCCGAATGTGGCAAATGCCGCCACGGACCGGCGTCGCGACGATGACTGGAATGGGGAGATGCGGGAAGCACCTCGCCGATGAAGTTCTCGTTTACGGCTTCGTCCATCGATAGAGCCAAGTCTCCGAAACCGCCTGATCGCCTGCCTTCAACACACAACGCAGCTCGACGAGTTGGCTGTCGCCGGGCGCCAGTTCGAACGTCACTCGAACACCTGAGATTTCGAGATTCCGCTGGACAGAAACGTTGGAAACCTTGCCCGCGCTCGCCGAGAGGTCGACAGCAGGCAAGTCCTTCGCATCTTTGACCAAAGGTCCTGTCAAATCGATGACGAAGACGATGCTGCCTGGCTTTTTCCCGCCTCCAACCCGCGTCTTGACGACGCGGGCGCCCGACCACGACGTCGGCACATCGGGACCCCAATAGATTTTGTAGTTGAACAGATGCGGGCCACCGGCGGCGAGACCCTTCGCTGGCTTCCAGTAGACCGCAATGTTGTCGTGGATCTCATCCTCGATGGGAATCTCGATGAGTTCGACGGAACCGTCGCCCCACGGTCCTTGAGGTTCCACCCACACCGACGGGCGCCGTTCGTAACGGCTCTCGAGGTCTTCGTAGTTGTGAAACGAACGATCACGCTGCCAAAGCCCGAATCCCTGCGGATCTTTGTCCATGAAAGCGCTGAGTTGCAGAGTCTTGGGATTATTGAGAGGACGCCAGAGCCGCTCGCCGCTGCCATTCACCAGCGCAAGCCCCTCGCTGTCGTGGACAGCTGGACGGAAGTCTTCGGTCCGCCGTTGGCTCGCTTGCCCGTGGAAGAACATGCTCGTCAAAGGACCGATGCCGACATGACTGAGTGCCACTCGCGGATACAAAGTCGCTTCGACATCCATAACCGTCGTCTCTCCGGGTGCGATCGCAAACCGGTAAGCGCCGGTCGTAGATTGACTGTCGAGCAACGCATGGACGACGATTTCGGTTGCGAGCGGTTTCGGTCTTTCGATCCAGAAGCTTCGAAAGAACGGAAACTCTTCGCCTGCCGGTTGTGCGGTGTTGAGAGCTAACCCTCTTGCGGAAGCGCCATAATTCTCTCCCCGCCCAACGGCACGCAAATAGCTCGCGCCCTGGAAAACCGTATATTCTTCGAAGGCGTCAGCACGGTTGATCGGGCCGTGAATCCGAAATCCCGAAAATCCGAATGGCGCGGCATCCGGCCCGGGGCCGATGAGCGGACCGAAGGAAAACATGTTGCTGTCGGCGACGAGTCGAGTCGCCTTGCCGTTCTCGACGACCCAGAGATCGACCGGAACATCGTACAGCCACCCCATCGCGAACGGCTGAACTTGAAAGCCGAGATGCTCGCCCTTCCAGATCGCTTTCTCCGAACGAAACCGGATGTCTCTATATTGATCATACGAGAGCTTGTTGAAGGGCGCCGGTAGAGCGTCCAAGGTCGGCTTGGAAAACGGCTGGTCTGCCAGCCTCTTCGCTTCGGCCTTCAACGTGGTCTGCCCGAACGCCATGCCCTGCGGGCTTGGTTGTGCCTGTGCCGGCGCTGGCGCGGATTCCCCTTCGGCGTGAGACTCAGTGACTGCCAGGGCCAACTTAGCGAGCCCAAGAGCAAAACTTCCCGCCACCGCCCTTTCGAGCAATGCGCGGCGATCAACGAAATTACCTGTCATTTCCGATATCAGCCAACCCCTGCGGTGCGTACGTACCGCCCTCTCGCTGTTCACAAGCGCCCCCGGCGGCCGGTCTCAAAATGGGTAGCGGATGATTGTGGCAGATTTTCCACGGAAGCCCCCGACGCGTGTGACTTTCACGTCGAGCATAATTAGGTCGACACCTACTTTTCAACCGCTATTGAACCGCCCGCAATCGTTATTACAGAAAAGGCATTTGCCTTTTATCTTTAATGCACTAACCCGCTTTTGAACAACGTATTTAGCCCGAATCACCCGCGACTCACTGATGCAATTAGCACACAGTCAAAATCTCTTCTGAGAATGCTCTTGGCGTACCGTAAGGACCCCACTATTCAATCGCCGTGCATAGGGTCGTCTTTATGATAATGCATGTGCTCAACGCACACGTTGTGGCGATCTCGAATTGCAACCGCTTGGGCAAGCAACAAAATCAATTCGGCTGAAATTCGGTTCGCAAGTGACCATCGTGTGGCAACTTCAGCGCTCGTGACCTTTCAGTCACAATCCCACGCCATTCCATCGCCAACACGTCTAATCCTGTTCACGGACGGAAACGGATCTGCTTATAGATACGGCCTGAGCGGCAATTCGGGGGGAAGCCCGTACGCCGCTGAAGACGGGTTTGAGGACGGTTAACAATAAGCACTACGTGAAGAAGAGTGTTGGGCTGAACAGTCTGTTCCGTCCGTCATTCCTCAAGTCGAAGCAGACGGGAGCTAAATTCATGAACAAATATCGTCTGAGTGCGCTGGTAGCAGCAGGCCTGGTTGCAGGTGGCCTGTCCGCTGGCAGTGCATCTGCGGCTGATCTCGGGGGGAACTGCTGCGCAGACCTCGAGGAGCGGATCGCAGAACTAGAAGCAACGACGGCACGCAAGGGCAACCGCAAGGTTTCGCTCACGGTCTCTGGCTGGGTTGGTCAGCAGGTCATGTGGTGGGACGACGGTCGTGAATCGAATGCGTACGTTACCGATCTCGGTTCGACGCTTGCCAGCCACGTGAAGTTCACGGGCCAGGCAACGATCCTTCCGGGCTGGACGGCAGGTTACGTTTTGCATCTCGAAGCCACCGGCTCCGACAGCTTGACGACAAGCCAGGGCCAACCCGACGGTCCGAACGCACTGACTGGTACGGGCAACGGCGTCAGCACGCTGCAGTCGTTCTGGTTCGTCAAGAGCGACCAGCTGGGTAAGGTCTCGGTCGGTAAGCAGTCCGACGCGGCCGATAACGCAGCAATCCTCGTTGACGGTTCGGGTTCGCTCGTCGCCGCTAACTGGGTGGCGTTCGACGTCAACAGCTTCGGCATCCGCGTCAAGGGTTCGGACGCTCTGTTCGGCCACTGGGGTGGTGACTACTGCCAGAGCTGGGGCGGCGCTTGGGGTGACTGCGCGGGCGTTCCTCGCAACACCGTTCGCTACGACTCACCGACGTTTGGCGGCTTCTCCGTGTCGGCATCGTGGGGCGAAGACGACATCTGGGCCATCACGACGCGTTACGCTGGCGAATGGGCTGACTTCAAGGTGGCGGGCGTAGCGTCTTACACCGAAAGCACCGACAACAGCATCAACGCGGTCGCGGGCTTCAATCTCGGCAACGAGACCCAGCAGTACTTCCAGGCTGGCGCCTACGTTGAGCACGTTCCGACTGGCCTCTTCGCTTATGCAGCGTACGGCCACGACGAATACAGCGACAGCAGCCTTGGATCGTCCGAAACGTGGTACGGCAAGGGCGGTATCCGCCAGCGCTGGAACCCGCTCGGTCACACGGTACTGTACGGCGAGTACGAGCATATCAAGGGCAGCAACTTCTTCTCGCAGACCTCGAATATCTTCGAAGACTCTTCGTTGCATGACCGCACCCAGGTTTGGGGCGCAGGTATCGTCCAGGAAATCGACGCCGCTGCGATGTCGATGTGGGTCAAGTATCGTCACCTTGATTTCGACGACAACTCTGGCCAGCGTTACGACAACTTCCAGTACGTCTCGTTCGGTGCTCTGATCAACTACTGATCCGACCCGCCTGAACTCAGAATAGGAAGGCCGCCCAATTTGGGCGGCCTTTTTTGTGTCTCACAATTTCGCCGCTGTGGCATAGACGCAACAAGCACATGTTGCGATTGGATCATTGCCGAATTCATCAACGCTTTGATTGGAATATCAGATTTTCGTCCGCACTCGGACAATTGAATTAAATGAGGTTTTCTTGCACCTGCCAAGAATAAACCCGCAAATTGCAAACCTGAATTGTTGCGCAAGCGCGAATCGCTAATCTCCCCTCAAGCGGCGAAGTCACTTGCCGGTGTCCCGCAACGGGCTCCTCCATCAGTGGCCGACTGCGGCGAACGCCGAAGTACCGCGTCCAGGACTAGAAGTGCTGAAGACGGGAGAAGGTAGAAATGACGAAATTTCGGGTAGGCGCTCTGGTCGCTGCAGGCGTCCTCGCTGGCGGTTTCGCCTCGAGCGCCTCTGCTGCGGACCTAGGCGGCAACTGCTGCGCAGATCTCGAGGAGCGAATCGCAGAACTAGAAGCAACCACGGCGCGGAAAGGCAACCGCAAGGTCTCACTCACGGTCTCCGGCTGGGTCGGCCAGCAGGTCATGTGGTGGGACGACGGCCGTGAATCGAACGCCTACGTCACCGACCTCGGCTCGACGATTGCCAGCCACGTGAAGTTCACGGGCCAGGCAACGATTTTGCCGGGTTGGTACGCTGGTTACGTTCTACATCTTGAAGCTGTCGGCTCGGATAGCTTGACGACAAGTCAGAACGTCGTCGACGGTCCGAACGCTCTGCTCAGGCCCGCCACGGTCAATGGCGTCAGCACGCTGCAATCGTTCTGGTTCGTCAAGAGCGATCAGCTGGGCAAGGTCTCGGTCGGTAAGCAGTCCGACGCGGCCGATAACTCGGCAATCCTCGTTGACGGTTCAGGCACGCTCGTCCCGGCCAACTGGGTGGCCTTCGACTACAACAGCTTTTTCATCCGCGAAAAGGGTTCGGGTTCTCTGTCGCCCGCGGTCTGGGGCGGCAATTATTGCCAGAGCTGGGGCGGTGCTTTGGGTGACTGCGCAGGTGTCCCGCGTAACGTCGTTCGCTACGACTCACCAACGTTTGGCGGCTTCTCTGTATCCGCATCGTGGGGTGAGGATGACCTCTGGGCAGTCACCACGCGCTATGCTGGCGAATGGAACAGCATCAAGGTTGCAGCCGTCGCGTCCTATACTGAAAGCACTGACGAGCTATGCTGCAACACGTCGAGCGGTTTCGTAGTCCTTAATAACACACAGCAGTACTTCCAGGCTGCAGGCTATGCCGAGCACGTTCCGACCGGCTTGTGGATCTACGGCGCCTACGGTCACGATGACTACGACGATGCGACGAACTTGACCGGCAGCAGAGGCCAGTCCGAAACTTGGTACCTGAAGGGTGGCATCCGTCAGCGCTGGAACCCGCTGGGCCACACCATCCTCTACGGCGAGTATGAGCACGCTCACGGTGAAGGCATCTTCGCAGCGTCCGGAGTTGACGGCTTCACCGCTCTCGGCGACTTCAGCGCTGCGAATAAGGACACCACCAAATTATGGGGCCTCGGTATCGTCCAAGAGATCGACGCCGCAGCAATGTCGATGTGGGTCAAGTATCGCCATCTCGAATATGATGACAACAGCAACATTAGGTTCGACGACTTCCAGTACGTATCGTTCGGTGCTCTGATCAACTACTGATCTCCCGCCCGTAAATACCCGGATACGAGAAGCCGCCCATCGGGCGGCTTCTTCGCGTTGTGGGCCCCCTTGGCGCATTGTCCCGGCGCGCCAAAGTGCTTATTTCTCTCACATGTTCGAGACTTTCTTCACTGAGCTCCGCTCAGCCAAACTGCCGGTAACGCTGAAAGAATACCTCACGCTGCTCGAGGCCGTTGGCACCGGCATTGCGGGCGGACGCGTCGAGGACTTCTACTATCTCGCCCGTGCAACCCTCGTGAAGGACGAGCGCAACCTCGATCGCTTCGACCAGATCTTCGCGCACGTCTTCAAAGGCATCGACCTTTTGCCCGAAGCAATCGAAGCAGAAATTCCCGAGGAATGGCTCCGCCGTATCAGCACGCTGCACCTGTCCGAAGAGGACAAAAGGAAGATCGATGAACTCGGCGGCTGGGACAAAATCATGGAGGAGCTGAAAAAGCGCCTCGCCGAACAGAAAGAGCGCCACCAGGGCGGCAACAAGTGGATCGGCACCGGCGGAACCTCACCCTACGGCGCATACGGATATAATCCCGCCGGCATTCGCATCGGCCAGCACGAGAGCCGGCATCGGCGCGCCATCAAGGTTTGGGACAAGCGGGAATTCAAGGATCTCGCCGGCACTGCCGAAATTGGCACCCGCACCATCAAGGTCGCGCTTCGCCGCCTACGCCAATTCGCGCGTTCCGGAGCCGCTTCAGAACTCGATCTCGATGGCACGATCCGCGGCACCGCTGAGAAGGGCTATCTCGACGTTCGTCTCCGCCCCGAGCGGCACAATACCGTAAAGCTCCTGATGTTCTTCGATATCGGCGGCTCGATGGACGATCATGTGCGCGAGGTCGAAGACCTGTTCTCCGCGGCGCGCGCGGAGTTCAAGCATCTCGAATATTATTACTTCCACAATTGCCTCTATGAAGGTGTCTGGAAAGACAACGCCCGCCGTTACACCAACAAGATCGACACATGGCAGGTGCTCCACACCTACCCTGCCGACTACAAGGTCATCTTCATCGGCGATGCCTCGATGAGCCCCTACGAAATCAGCGTCCCCGGCGGCTCGGTGGAGCATATGAACGAAGAGCCCGGCGCCGTGTGGCTGAAAAGGGTCGCCGATATCTACAAGCACGCCATTTGGCTGAACCCCGTCGACGAACGGCATTGGGAGTGGACGCCATCCATCGGCATCGTGCGTCAGCTTCTCGACGGCCGAATGTTTCCCCTGACACTCGACGGTCTCGATGCCGGAATGCGTGCGTTGATGCGTTAAGAACGCCGTTCGGACGTACTTTGGTGCGTAACATCCCATCGGCCCTATCGAGTTGCGCCGGAAACAATTAGGCTCCGAATGTGGCTAACTCGATTCTAATCATTGACCTTGGGCTTGGCCTGGGGACAATGGCTTAGAAATCCGGGGTGGGGGGAACATCCCAATGAAACACGTCAGAATCTTTCTCGTAGCTGTCTCGACTGCAGCCCTTGGGGGCTGCGGCGCGTCGCTGCCCAGTCTATCGACCGGCTCCCTCTTGGGAGGCGGCTCGAAAGCGGCTGCAGAAAACGCCAATGCAAACGATCCCGTCGCGCGCACCATGGATGTTGCAGCGACATCGGCTCGCGCCATCAAGTGCGGATATAATTTCGATCCGGCGAAACTTAAAAATCAGTTCCTGTCGACCGAAACTGCCGCCAATCCTCCGGATGCCGCGAAGCTCACGCAGGTTTACGACGCGTCTTTCAACGGTGTCTCAAAGTCACTTGCTGAAAAGGGCGCAGATTATTGCTCGGAACTGAAAGTCGCGAAGATCAAACTCGCGCTGACGCGTCATCTCGCAGGTGACTACACGCCCTCACCGCCCGAACCCGTCGAGGAAGAAGGACTGCTCAGCGGCTGGGGCGGCGGCGGTTCGAACAGTTCTGAAGGCGTCAACATGAAGCAAGTCTTCGAGAACTGAGACGAACCAATCCTCTGATCTCGAAAATCGCGCTTTGCCGGATGTTCGCGTGCAGCAGATCCTCTGGGCCGAAATCATCATCAAAGGTTTCGCTGGTTTCGTACTTTTGATCGTTCCACTCGCGGCACTCGCAATTGCGGGACTCGCGCGACCTGCCACTGGACTATGGCCTCGCCTCGTCGGCGCTCTTTCGGTGGCTATCGCGGCCAGCATCTGGATCGGGCTGGAGTATCCGGCGAGCCGCGGATCGATCGGCCCGGCGGCCCTCGTTCCGATCAATCTTTTATCTGCAGCCGTGCTCATCGCAGCGCTGGTAATGGGAACCGCAGCACCCACACGGCGCGGCAAGGTCCTGATCGCGGCGAGCGCTGCTTTATTGACTGTCCTAGCATTTCTCGAAATCGCACACGCGTAAGGACATCAGTCAGAATTGCGCGGCGTAACGCTCATCTAACGTTTGCCCGCTACACCATCGGAAGGAAATCCTGAAACTGCGGGCCCGCCCCGCCACCGAGATCGCGCTGGCCCATGATGACCACTGCCGCCCGCACGCTGACGTCTTTCGAGCGGCCAGCCATCGAGAAATGCCGCGCCGTCTCGGCCGTGCATCCAACGTTTTGCGAATTTGATCTTATCACTGATCGTGCAGCGTTCGATGCGCTCGAAACAGAGTGGAATGATCTTTTCGCTAAATCCGGCAAGCCGACGAACGTATTTCAAACCTTCAATTTCTGCTGGCACTGGGCCAATCATTATCTGCAAGAGCGAGACGGCCGGCCGAGTACACTGAAACTTCTGCTCATCACGGCGCGCCGCGACGATCGCCTCATCATGGTGTTCCCCCTCGTTTCCGAGCGCATGCGCGGCATTACGCAAGTCTTCTGGATGGGCGGATCTGCTAGCCAATACGGCGACGCCCTCATCGAGAATGTTCCGGATAAAGACGCGATCCTGCGCGCTGCATTCGATTTACTGCGCACCCAATCGGGTGCCGACATCCTCCGCCTGCGCCGCGTCCGGGAGGACGCGAACGTCGCTCTACTTATGAATGAACTCGGCGCCACGGCCGCCGAACGGCTGGTCGCGCCCTACATGAATCTGACGTCGGCGGCGGATTTTCCCGCCTTCGAACAACGTTATTCGAGCAAGACCCGAAAGAACCGCCGCCGCCTCTTCCGCCGGCTCGAAGAAAAAGGCCCGATGCAATTTCTCCGCCTCCGCGGCGGGGAGGAAGCACGTCAACTTGCCGTCGAGGCTGTCGCGCTCAAGGCCGAGTGGCTCAAATCCCGCGGCTTGCTGTCGAACGCGATCGCCGATCGGCGCTTGGCGGATCTCTTCGCCGATCTGGCCGAAGGCAAAGCGAAACCGGCCGGCTGCATCGTCTCGGCTTTGAAATCGAACGGCGAGATCGCGGCACTCGAAGTATCCTTCGCCTGCAAAGCGCGCATCGCGATGCATTTGATCGCCTTCAATCTCGAGTACGAAAAATCCGGCGCCGGCGTATTGCTCCTCGAGCAGAGTCTGAAGGACGGATACGCTGACGGCCTCGAAGCCTGCGATATGCTCGCCCCCGGCGACGATTATAAATTCGACTGGTGCGAGAAGGCAGATTCCGTCGTCGATTGGGTGATGCCGCTCACGCTGAAGGGCGAAATCTACGCAAGGGTCTACCTTGGATTTCTCCGCGCACGTATCAAAACAGCGCTCAAAAAGCTGCCGAAACCGTTGCGGCAGCTCATGCGCGACGGCGCGAAAATCGCCGCCGCCGCTGAGAAATAACGCGTTATTTTACGCCGAGCTTCTTCTGCAGACTCGATGACGACGTCGTGTACTGGAACAGCAGCTTCTTGTCAGGATAGACGATCTTATGAGCGGCCTGAGCCATCAGAGCACCCTCATGGAAGCCTGATAGGATGAGCTTCAGCTTACCCGGATACGTGTTGATGTCGCCGATGGCGAAGATGCCGTGTTCGCTCGTCTCGAAACGCTCGGTATCGACGGCAACGAGGTTCTCATGAAGATTGAGCCCCCAGTTGGCAACCGGTCCGAGCTTCATCGTCAGCCCGAAGAAGGGAAGCATGGCCGAGCAGGCAATGCGCTCCATGCCTGACGCGGTCTTGACGTCGAGCGCCGTCAGTTGACCGTTCGCACCGTCAAGCGCCGTGACCTGACCGATCATCAGACGCACTGTCGCTTCCTCGACGAGCTTGCGCATCTTCTCGACCGAATGCGGCGCGGCGCGGAACTCGTCGCGACGATGGATCAGCGTCAAGCTCTTGGCAACCGGCGCGAGATTGAGCGTCCAGTCGAGAGCACTATCGCCGCCGCCGACGATGACGATGTCGTGCCCGCGCATCGTTTCGATTTTGCGCACCGAATAGAAGACCGATTTGCCTTCATACTCTTCGATGCCGTTGAGCGGCGGCCGCTTCGGCGTAAAGGATCCGCCACCCGCAGCGACGACGACCACTTTAGCCAGGAACTCGGTTCCGGCGTCGGTCGTGAGACGGAAGCGGCCGTCCGCCTCGCGGCTCAGGCCGTCGATGCGCTCATTGAAATGGAACTGCGGACCGAAAGGCTTGATCTGCTCCATCAGCCGGTCGGTCAATTCCTGACCTGTCACGACCGGAAGCGCCGGAACGTCGTAGATCGGCTTCTCGGGATAAAGCTCCGCGCACTGCCCGCCAGCCCGGTCCAGGATATCGATGACGTGCGTCTTGATATCGAGAAGACCCAATTCGAAAACGGCGAAGAGACCGCACGGTCCCGCACCGATAACGACGGCATCGGTTTCGATCGGCGCGGACGTTTCAGACGCTTCGGAGATGTCGGAAACTTCGAGCGCGGCGGGAGTAGTCTCGATCATTGCGATCGTCCGTTTGAAAAATGAGGATACGTCAGAACTGCTTTGCCGGTACGCGGACGACGAGACCGTCGAGAGCGTCCGTGATCTTGATCTGGCAGCAGAGCCGGCTGCCTTCGCGCACATCGAACGCGAAATCCAGCATGTCCTCTTCCATGTCGGCAGCTTTGCCGGTTTTGTCCCGCCAAGCTTCGTCAACGTAGACGTGACACGTTGCGCAAGCGCAGGCGCCGCCGCACTCGGCCTCGATGCCGGCAATGTCGTTAAGCTTAGCAGCTTCCATGACGGTCAAACCATTTTCCGCCTCCACCGTTTGACTCTCGCCGTCGGGTTGGATGAACGTTATTTTCGTCATGGTTGCGTGCGCGTCCTTGTGGCTTGAAAAGGCTGCCATTCGGCAGATTCGAGCGAATTGGGTTGATTAGCTAGCGCGCACACTTAGATCGACGCAGCTTCTATTTCAAGCCGAACGGGCGCGCGTCCCTGCGACGCGCAAATGCTGTTGCCCCGATGCTTAAGCTAATTTGCTGGATTGGTGGAAAAACCTACTGGCCTCGGACGCCGCGGCTTCCAGTTTGGATATCGCGTCCGAGCACGCTTCGGGCTCGGCGCTGCAAACAAGTGCCTCAGCTTGCTGGGCCAATCGCGCTATCCGCCATGCCCCGACCGCCCGGCTCGATCCCTTGAGGGTATGCGCCGCCATTTTCCAGTCCCGCTCGGTAGCGGCCGACCTGAGAGCCGCTATCGTCTCGGGGAGTTGCGCAAGGAAAAGCCCGAGAACCTCGTCTTCCAGCGCTTTATCCCCAAGCGTGTAGCGCCGCAAATGGTCGAGATCGACCGGCAATTCGTTCGAACAGCCTTGGTTTTCCGGGGCCTGAAGGTCGAACGCGCGAGCCGGTCGGATATCCATGATACGCATTCCGATGCACTTAGCACTGCTGCGGTCATAGCTTCGCCATGCCTGACCTTTGAATAATCATGGTCGCAAATGCGCGATAACTCTGGGTAAAGAGCGCCGCGGCGTTTCGGCGATCTTCGTAAACCGCTACTTAACCTACTGGCGTGAGGCCGCAGGCGGCTCTGAGGGACGCGTTGGCCGCAATCCGGCCGCAATGCGCGGCCCAAATCGCTAAGCCCCTTAGATGCATAGACATTCCGTATGGTTACCCATGTGTTTCCATTTTGTAACCAAGTAAAAATCTTATAGGGTGCGAAATGGGAGTTCCGGTGGGCCTGAAGCGCACGGGCTTGTGTCGCGTACCGGATCGAGTGGGGGGCATTGCGCAATGTCGCAGGATCAGATTGCGAAGCTCATGGCTATCGGCGGCAGAACGCAGCCGGCATCGACGGAGCCTACCTTGAGCGCTCCCGACGGTCTGCGCCAAGCAACCGCCCAGCCGGCCGGGCAAGCATCGATCCAAAAGGGCTCGATCGACACGCCTCTGGCCCTTCCGCCGCCGCTACTCGGCGACGACCATCAGCGATCCGCGCCACCAACGTCACCGCTGAAGGCCGACAACGAAATCGCGAGCGATGACGCACCTTCTCGCCGCGTTGCGCGCCGCCGCCCCGCAGGCCCCGTACGCGGAAAGATCGCGGCCAACGACGACGTCCCAAGTATCGGCGGCCTGATCTACGCACTCGAGCAAAAGCCCTCGAGCAAAGTCTTCCGCTTCGCCGCCATCGGCAGCGCCGTCTGGGCCATCGTCGGATTGACCGTCGGCGCACTGACGATGGCGCCCGGTTGGCAGGCAGGCGAATCCTTCACGTCGCTGCTGCTGCATCCGGCGACGTTCTACACCATCACGGCCATCGTCGCGCCGATCGGAATTATCTGGCTGCTGGCTCTACTGAACTGGCACATTGCTTCGCTTGCGCTCAAATCCGCGACGATGAGCGAAGTCGCGATCCGCCTCGCCGAACCCGACAGAACCGCCGAGCAATCGATCGCGAGCCTCGGCCAAGCGGTCCGCCGCCAGGTCTCGTTCATGAACGACGCCGTGTCGCGAGCCCTCGGCCGTGCAGGCGAACTCGAAGCCCTCGTCCATAATCACGTCGCGGAACTCGAGCGCTCCTACGAGCACAACGAGCGCCGCATCCGCGAGCTGATCAACGAGCTCGGCGGCGAACGCCATGCGCTTCTCGATACGTCGACCAACGTCACCGAAACGCTGAAAACGCTCGGAACCGAAATCCCGACGCTCATCGAAAAGCTTTCGCAGCAGCAGCTGACGCTGCGCGGCATCATTTCGAACGCAGGCGAAAATCTCGCCAACCTCGAAGGGTCCTTGGCGACCGCGACGGGCCGCTTCGAAAATGCCGTCGGATCGCGCACGCTGCAACTGCAGTCCGTTCTCGAAGACTACACGTCCGCATTCTCGACTGCCCTCGGCGCCCGCACCGAACAGATGCGCGTGACGTTCGACGGCTATATGCAGACGCTCGATACCACGCTCGGCAATCGCACGGAAAATTTGCAGACCGTGTTCGAGGAATACGCCCGCGCACTCGATACGACGCTTTCAAACCGCGCCCAGGCCCTCGACGGCCAACTTGTAGAGCGCACGCGGTCTCTCGATGAAGCCTTCCAGCGCCGTCTCGAACTCTTCGACGATCAGATCGTGCGCTCGACAACGGCCATCGATCACGCGGTCAGCGAGAAGGCTTCCCTGCTCACCAATGCGCTCGAACTGCATTCCCGCACGTTCCGCGATACGATTGCGCATCAGGCAGCCGAACTCGACGATTCCGTGATGAACGGCATTAACGCCGTGCGCCGCACCAGCGAGAACATCACGCGCCAAACGATGAAGGCGATCGACGGGCTCTCCAAGCAGTCCGGCGTCCTGCAAAACGTCGCCGAAAATCTGTTCTCGCAAATTCACGGCGTCACCGATCGCTTCGAGAACCAAGGCCAGCAGATTCTCAACGCCGCGAACGTACTCGACAGCGCGAACAGCAAAATCGAGACGACGCTGCAGTCGCGGCACGCCGAACTCTCGCACACGCTCGACCGCCTCTCCGGCAAGGCCGACGAATTCGGACGGACAATCGCAGGCTATTCGACGAACCTCGAAGGCTCGTTCTCGAATATCGAAGTCAAGGCGAGAGCCATCGCCGAAGAGCTTCGCGACAGCGCCGAGAACCGCTCGCGCGCACTCATGGCCGAACTCGACCGCGTCAAGCACGAGACTGAAGCCCAGGGTGACCGGGCGCTCTCCGACTTGAGAAACCGCTTCCAGAACGTATCGGGCGAACTCTCGCGGGAATTCGAAAACCTGACCACCCGCTTGTCATCGGCATCCGACGAAACGCGCCTGCGCGCGGCGGAGGCGGCAGCCACCCTTGCCCGCGAGCAGGCCCGCATCCGCGAGGAAGCCGCACGCCTTCCCGCAAGCACGCGCGAAACAGCAGAATCCATGCGCCGCGCTCTCCAGGATCAGTTGCGCGCGATCGAACAGCTGACGCAGATTTCCCAGCGCGCCAACGCGCCGCGCGAAATCACCCGGCCGGATCTGGCTCGCCCCGACCCGGCTCCGGCTCGCCTCGGCGGATCGTTGACCTCCTCGCTCGTTCAGCAGGAAGGCGCACCGAGCCGCGGCAGAGGCGCATCACAGCAGGAAGCACGCGAAGGATGGTCGCTGGGCGATCTATTGGCCCGCGCCTCTCACGAGGACGAGGCGCCCGCGCAGGCCCCGGAGCCGCCGCCTGCGCCCGCTCCCGTTCGTCTCGACGTCGGCATGATCGCGCGCGCGCTCGACCAGGCGACGGCAGGCGCCATTTGGAATCGCATCCGTGCGGGCCAGCGCAACGTCCTCGTACGCAGCATCTATGCGCCGGAAGCACGAACGCTCTTTGACGAGATCTCGGCGCGCGTCAAAACCGATAACGATCTTGCGCAGTCGATTTTCCGCTATCTGTCCGACTTCGAACGCATCATCAAGGAAGCGGAAGCTCGCGACACATCCGGCCGCACGGCGCAAACACATCTGGTTTCGGAAACCGGCCGGGTATATCTGTTTCTCGCCCACGCCGCCGGCCGCATCAGGTAGCGGGCTTGCCTTTCTCCTTCGGTCACCCGATGTCGGTACGATCGATGCCAATCTGGCGATGACCGATGACCGCGCTGACCATTGAAGCCCGAGCCGAAGTCTGGCCGCTTCGGGAAGCTTTTATCATTTCACGCGGCGCCAGAACGGCCGCCGAGGTCGTCGTCGTCGAAGTCTCAGACGGCACGCATCAGGGCCGCGGCGAAGCGGTGCCCTATACCCGCTATGGCGAAAGCGTCACCGGCGTCCTCGAAGCCATCCGTTCGTTGGCCGGCCGCGTTTCGACCCGCTCCGATCTCGCGCAGCACCTAAAACCCGGCGCGGCACTTAACGCGCTCGACTGCGCATTCTGGGATCTCGAAAGCAAGCGCACCGGCACGCACGTCTTCGAGCTCGCCGGTCTCGCGCCGCCAGAGGCAAAAGTAACGGCATTTACGATCAGCCTCGATGCGCCGGAGACGATGGCCGAAAAGGCAGCGCGCGTGCCGAACCTTTCGCTTCTGAAACTCAAACTCGGAGGCGCAGGCGACGAGGCTCGCATGCTGGCGGTTCGTGCCGCCCGTCCGGATGCGCGCCTTCTCGTCGACGCCAATGAAGCATGGACAGTCGAGACGGTTCAGCATCTCGTGTCCGTCGCCGCCGAATGCGGGATCGAACTGATCGAGCAGCCGCTTCCCGCAGGCAGTGACGAACCCTTACGCCACATCGAGCGTGCGGTTCCGGTCTGTGCCGATGAGAGCGTGCATACGGGCGCCGACATACCGCGCCTCGCCGGCCTTTATGATGCGGTCAACGTGAAACTCGATAAGGCCGGCGGATTGACCGGCGCGATCAGCCTCATGCGGGCGGCGCAGCGGCAAAACTTCAAGATCATGATAGGCTCGATGGTCGCGACCTCCCTTGCCGTCGCGCCTGCGATGCTGCTCGCCTCCGAAGCGGATTGGATCGACCTCGACGGGCCTCTGCTGCTCGCACGCGATCGAGAATTCGCAATGCGCGTAGAAAACGGGATCATGTATCCCCCCGAGCCGCAACTCTGGGGCTGAACGCGCGCGGTTACGCGGTTTCTACTTTCGCCGCGCCGAACACCGTGCCCTTGCGCGACTTGACGAGCCATAGTCCCGCGGCAAGCGAGACCATCGAAATGGCAACCATCGCGAGATACGACATCGATCCGCCGCTCGCGTAAGCCCAGCCCGCGATCAGCGTCGAACATCCCATCGCGACCCCGGAAGACATCGTCGCGTAAAGCGCCTGTGCCGTACCCTGCTTCTCCCGATCGACGGTGTTGTGGATGAAATGGATCGCACCGATGTGCGTCGCGCCGTACGTCAAACCATGCAGGATCTGCAGCGGCAGCAGCACGGCGAGAGGCGGATCGAACGCCATCACGAGCCAGCGCACGATCGCGGCGGCCGCACCGGCTGCAATCAATTGCGCTGCGCCGAACCGCTGAATGACGGAACCGGAAACCGAAAACAGCAAAACCTCGGCAAAGACGCCGACGGCCCAGAGACTTCCGCTCCACGCGGCCGAAAGCCCCTGCCGTTCCCAAATCAGAATACCGAACGTGTAGAACGCGGCATGGGAAGCGATCGCGAGCCCCGCCGCGACGAGGAAGAAGCGAAACTCTCGTTGCCTCAGCAAATCGCGAAGCGCATCACCTTGCCAAAGCGGCGCCGAGGGCTTCGTCTGCGCGTCCGGCCGCTCTTCCGCCGGCAAGATGTGACCCGCGACGACGGTCAACCCGCAGCCGAAAGCAACCAGCCAAACCCCGGCGCCCCCACCAAACGCGTTGATGACGACACCGCCGGCGAAGGTTGCAGCGACGAACGATAACGAACCCCAGAGACGCATCCGGCCGTAATCGAGCCCTCGATGGCGCATGCCGTTCACGGCAATCGTCTCGATCAAGGGCATGATCGTCGAGTTGCACAGCATGAGGAGTGTCGCGAAGATAAGAATGCCGCCGAAGGATTGGGAGGCGGCAAGCGCCAGCACGAACCCCAAGGTGAGCCACGCGAGAATGATGAGGTATCTTCGGTGAGCGCCCTCGCGATCGGCCGCCATGGCGATCAGCGGCGTGACGAACAGGCGAAGAAAGAGAGGCGTCGCGACGATGATGCTGATCTCGGCGGGAGATAGCCCGCGCCAGTCCAGCCAGACGGGCATGAAGGGCACGTTCATTCCGTAAACAACGAACAGCGCCGCGTAGAACAACGCGACCGGCACCGCGAAGCTCCACCTCGCGTGTCTGACCGCGCCCATACCTCGGTCCCTTATGCTCAAATGCTCACGTCACCGTATAAGGCCGAACTGCTCAGAATGATCTTCAAGTTCCACTCGGTTCAGCCGGAGGTTGTGTCTACGCGGTGCGAGAATCGCGTAACCCATTAAGCTGATTTTTGCGGAGCACAATACGGCCATGCAGGCTCTTCCCTCGGTCATCCCAAGCGACACCGAAACCGAATACCGGGCTATCGAAACGACGCTGCTGGAAACCGCCCGCGGACGCTGGTTTTTGGCGGAGCACGGACGCCGCGCGCGCCGGCTCGACGGCGCTCTGCTCGAAGACGCGATCAAGCGTCTGCAAAGCTCGTTGCGCGAACCGCCTGCCCTCCTCGGCCAGCTCAAGGCGGAAATTGAAGCGATCAAGGCGAAGATGGCGGAAACGCGCGCCGCACTGCTCGCGAGACCTGCGGTCGACGAAAGCATTCTGCCGTCGCACGCGATCCTGAAGGCGGCGGAAGATATCCACGACATTGCCTGGTCACTTCAGGCCAACCCCTTCGATCCGAAGGGCTGCGAGGAAATCGCACGCAACGCCGGCCGCCTTTATGCGATGAGCCAATCTCAGGCCGCGCAATCCAACCGCGTCGTTTCAGCGGCAAGCGCACTCGAAACATCAGCGAACAAGCTCGAAGGCATCCTCGAAAGCATCATGCACGAGCTGAAAGTCGACGAGGCCGCTTAAACGCTTCTTCGATCAGCAGACACAAAAAAACCGGGCACATTGGGCCCGGTTTTTTTTATTCTTAGATGAGGTTGCCGCCTACCACTTCGTACGCATACCGACAGAGAAGAGATCGACCGCAGCCTGGGACGTTCCTGAGAACGTTGGTCCGGTGGGCGAACCATCGAGGGTCGGCGGAGATAGCTCTACACCGCCATCCTGGATGAAAAGGTGCGAATATCCCACGTCGAGCGTTATGGACTCGCTCCACTTGTAGCTCGCACCGACGCTCAGCCAGATCCGATTGTTATCGGGGATCTGAACGAGTCGTCCTGTCGCGCTATCGATCGGTGAAATTTCATAAGCGACGCCGCTGCGAAGCGTCAGCAGCGGAGAATAGTCGTACTCACCGCCAACCGAGAAAAACCAGCCGTTGCTCCAGTTCGCATCAACCGCCAGCTCATGCCCGGGGATTGAAAGCGGAAGATCTTTGAACCGGCTCCAGTTCGTCCATTGGACCGTTCCGAGAAGCCGCGTCGTCGGCGTTATGACCTGGCGTCCGCTCAACGTCACAATATCGGGCAGATTGACAGTGGCAGTTCCAGGCACGTTTGTGCCATCGGTGAGGGCCACCGAATGGAAACTGCCTTCGAGGTCGTGCGTCATCTGCGAGCGATAGCCTAGACCAATGGTCGTGCCCGCAGCCGGCTCGAGCGTGATGCCAGCTGTGCCGCCGAATGCCCAGTCGGTGCCACCGAATTGAGCTACGTTGTTGGAAGGATCGCGAAACTGCAGCTTCGCTTGTGCCCATTCGATCTGCACGCCAGCACCGATCGTGATGCCCGGTGCGATCCGGTAGGCGATCGTGGGATTGGCGTTGATCGTGAGAAGCTTGGACGTCACGCCCAAGTACGACCCGATGTAAGACGTATTCTCAGGCTTCGTCGCCAATCCGAACGGCGAGTTGATCGCGATGCCGAGCCAAAGATCTTTTGAAACCTGATAGGCGCCGTAGCTCGCGCTCGTCGTCGCGTCGATGCCGATGTTGCCGCTGCTACCCTGCGCCGGGCTGTTAAAGTCGAGGTTCGCGTACGGCAGGATCAGCGTGTAGGACGATTCCGAATTCAGCCCCGGAAACTGCGCAGTGGCCGCCGGGTTCCAGAACATCGAGCCGAGGCTGCCGCCAGCGGCCGCGCCCGCAGATGCCGAGCCGAGGAAGACGGTCGACTGCTCATGAATGTCGAAACCGCCCGCCGACGCCGCGCTCGACCAAGTAGCAGCCGCAACTGCGCCAATGGCTGCCAGACGCAGTGGATTCGTTTTTGCTTTTGAGTGCCGCATTCTCTTGCCCCCACGCCTGCGACGGCGTTTACCCTAGTTCTCACAATACTTGCATCTGTGATTAGCTCCACGTGGGGAAACACTCAACGAGACCGAAACATCTCTCCTGTGCCACTTGTGCAACAAAAACAATGGCAACAAAAAACCGGCCCGCCGTAGGCGGACCGGTTCTTGCCAAGCCCCGTTTCAATCCCTTGAAACTCAGCTTGGCGCTCCCCCCGGAGTCTGTGAACGGCGTTATGCCGAAGTCGCGCGCAAGCTGCCAAAGTCCTAGATGGGGCGCAAGCCTTGACGCTTCCCCTGACGTGCGAGTCGAAGCGCTTAGGTGCTCGCTCGCAACAGGCCTTGAACGCACGACTAGGAAGTACGCGCCCGGAATGGCGAAGCTACACTTTCCTCAGCGCAAAATTATGGTCGACCGGTCCATTGCCCTTGCCGATCTGCATCTGTGCACCGGCAAACAACGCATGCCAGACGAAGAGCTTTGCGTTTTCCACTGCGTCGCGCATCGATTGACCCTGCGCGAGGCAGGCCGCTATCGCCGCCGATAACGTGCAACCCGTGCCGTGCGAATTCCGCGTCGCGACGCGCGGCCGGCGAAGAACATGATGCTCTTGTCCGTCGAAGAAAACATCGACGGCTTCCGCCCCAGTTCCATGACCGCCTTTGAGAAGCACCGCGGCGCAACCGAATTTCATCAACGCTTCGGCCTGCACGCGCATATCCGCTTCGGTCTCAGCCAGCGGACCATCGAGTAATCGGCTGGCCTCCGGAATGTTCGGCGTAATCAAGCGAGCCCTCGGAAGTAACGCGCCGCGAACCGCGTCGATGGCATCGGGCGCGAGAAGAACATCCCCGCTCGTCGCGACCATGACCGGATCGACGATCACGGGCACAGCCGGAACATCCGCGAGAAGGCGTGCGACGCACTCGACGGTCGCTGCGTCGCCGAGCATTCCAGTTTTGATGGCCGAAACTTTAAGATCGGAAACGACCGAGCGGAACTGCGCGGCGATGAAGTCGGGCGATATCGGAAGAACGCCAGTCACCCCGAGCGTGTTCTGCGCCGTCAACGCCGTGATGACAGTCGCACCGTAGATTCCGAAAGCGGAAAACGTTTTCAGATCGGCCTGAATACCGGCGCCCCCGGAAGGATCGGACCCAGCGATGGTAAGGGCGATCGGAACAGTCTCGGCGGCCATCATTTTCATTCCAATGGCTTCATTTGAATAGCGGGGCGTATAGCTGGGGCCCCGCGTCAGGGCGATCCTTTTTTCAAAATCTCCGAGCTGAGATCAGCGGGCGTGACCAGAGACTCGATCCTGCCCAGCGCCGGGAAGTTCTCGATCATCCATTGGCTGAACCAGTTCTGCGCACCAAAAACGAACAGCAGGCCCGTCACGACTAGCAGCAGCCCCATGACTTTTTCGAGCGTCGCGAAATGGCGCTTGAACCGCTTCATGAAACCGAGGAACGGCCGTATCGCGATAGCGGCAAGGATGAACGGGATGCCGAGACCGAGCGAATAGACGAGAAGCAGAGTGACGCCAGCCGAGAGGCTCGACTCGCTCGCGGCAAGCGTCAGAACCGTCGCGAGCACCGGCCCAATGCACGGCGTCCACCCGAATGCGAACGCGAGCCCCATGACGTAGGCGCTGAGGAAGCTCGATTCCTTTGCGGCGGTCGAATATCGCGCTTCACTGTAGAAAAGATGAATTCGGAAAATCCCGAGGAAATGAAGCCCGAACAGAATGATGACGATACCGGCGAGCGTACCGAGCGACGCACGATAAGACAGCAGCACCTGACCGATCGAGCTTGCTCCGGCGCCGAGGCTGACGAATATCGTCGTGAACCCCAAGACGAAAAACACCGCGGAAATGACGACGCGCATCCAAACGGCGCGGTCTATCTTTTCGTCGCCCGTCAGCTGATCGAGCGTCGTCCCGCCGATATAACCGAGATAGGGCGGCACGAGCGGCAGCACGCACGGCGACAGGAAGCTCGCGAGACCCGCGAGAGCGACGCCGAGATAGATATGAGCATCTGCGAGCATTACAGCCTACTTCCTAACGCTGGGCTCTCTCGCGGGCCGATCAGCCGTCAGCGCGCGAGCGCCGCGACGCCTGGCAATTCGCGGCCCTCGAGCCATTCCAGGAAAGCACCACCCGCGGTCGAGACATAGGTGAAATCGTCTGCTACTCCGGCCGAATTCAAAGCGGCGACCGTATCTCCGCCGCCAGCCACCGAAACAAGCTTTCCTGCTTTCGTCAATCGAGCGGCCGCACGCGCCAGCGCAAACGTACCCTCGCCGAAAGGCGCAATTTCGAACGCTCCGAGCGGGCCATTCCAAAGCAGCGTTTTGGTGTGGTCGAGGAGTTCACTGGTGCGCGCAACGGATTTCGGACCTACGTCGAGGATCATCGCGTCCGCTGGCACGTTATCGATCGCGACGACCTCACTGGCGGCGCCTTCCTTGAATTCGCGCGCAACGACCGCATCGACCGGCAGGACGATTTCGCAGCCCTTCTGCTTCGCGGCAGCCATGATGTCTCGCGCGGTTGCGTGAAACTCCGGCTCAGCAAGAGACTTGCCGACGGCCACGCCCAGCGCTTGGAGAAACGTGTTCGCCATGCCGCCGCCGATAATCAGGCTATCGACCTTCGCAACGAGGTTGGTCAAAACCGGAATTTTCGTCGAAACCTTGGCGCCGCCGACGACCGCAGCGGTTGGCCGCTGAGGCTTTTCGAGTGAGGTTCTGAGGGCGTTGATCTCTTCCATCAGAAGCGGCCCGGCGTATGACGGAAGAAAATGCGTCAATCCCTCGGTCGACGCATGCGCGCGGTGCGCACACGAAAACGCGTCACCGACGAAGATGTCGCCAAGCTTCGCAAGCTCTCCCGCGAAGGCCGGATCGTTCTTCTCTTCGCCCTTGTGAAAACGCAGGTTCTCGAGAAGCGCGACATCGCCGTTCTTCAGCTGGCCGACGGCACTTGCCGCTTCCGCACCGATGCTATCGCCGGCGAATGCAACCGGCCGCCCGAGCAGCCGTTGCATCATCTCGGCGACAGGCTTCAACGACAGCTCGGCTTCAGGACCATTCTTCGGCCGTCCGAAGTGCGAGATCACGATGACCTTCGCGCCGCGATTGGCCAGGGCGTTGATGCCGGGCAGCAGCCGCTCGAGACGCGTCGCGTCCGTGACTTTCCCGTTTCGCACCGGAACGTTGAGATCGGCTCGAACGATAACCCGTTTACCTTCGACGTCGATCCCATCCGTCGTCTTCAGCTTGTCGAGGTTCATTCCGCGTCCATTCCGGTATCAAATGCGTGTTTGTCAGCGCGTCATGCGGATTTCGAAATGGCGCCGCGCGCCGCTTTTACGACGTGCGAAGCGGTGATGCCGAAATGCTCATAGAGCTTGCCGGCAGGCGCCGACGCGCCGAAACCGCGCATGCCGATGAAGACGTCGGACGGATTGCGAAGCCATTCGTACCACGACTGCGCGGTGCCCGCCTCGACTGCAATCCGCGGCACGTCGCCGAGGACTTCACGTTGATAGGCCTCAGACTGAGCGCGGAAGAGCTCGAACGACGGCATCGAGACGACGGCGGCCTTGATGCCATCCTTCGCCAGCGCAGCAGCCGCTTCGACCGCGAGGCCAACCTCGGAGCCGGTCGCGAGCAACGTCACGTCGCGCTTGCCTTCCGGGGCCTTCAAAACGTACGCGCCCTTCGCGCTGAGGTTTTCAGCGCCATCCGCGCGCAGATTTGGAACCGCTTGCCGCGACAGGGCCAGAACCGACGGCGCCGCTTCGGACGCAATCGCAAGCTCCCAGCACTCTGCCGTTTCGACGCCATCAGCCGGACGAAATACATTCACGTTCGGGATCGCGCGAAGCGAACTCAGGGTCTCTACGGGCTGATGCGTCGGACCGTCTTCACCAAGGCCGATGGAGTCGTGCGTCAGCACGTAAAGCACGCGCTGCTGCATCAAAGCCGAGAGACGAATGGAAGGACGGCAGTAATCCGCGAAGACGAGGAACGTCCCGCCGTACGGAATGAACGACCCCGAGAGCGCGAGCCCATTCATCGCGGCGGCCATGCCGTGCTCGCGCACGCCGTAGTGGATGTAATTGCCCGAGAAATTTTCGGGCGTAACCGAGTTGTGGTGCTTCGTCCGCGTGCCGTTCGATCCCGAGAGGTCAGCGGATCCACCGATCAATTCCGGCAGAACCGGCACGAGCCGTTCGATCGTCAACTGTGACCAGACACGCGTCGCGCGTTTGGCGGTATCGCTCGTGAAAGCGGTCTTCGCCTCGGCGATCGCCTTCGCAACGATCGCTTTCGTATCGCGTCCCGCGATCAAGGCGTTCGCTTCCGGGCTCGCAGCGGATACGCGCTTTGCCCACTCGCCGCGAAGCTGCTCGTGCGCACGGCCGACACCGCGCCAAGCGGCGAGGATGTGATCGGGAACCTCGAACGGCCCATATGGCCAACCGAGCTTCTCGCGCGTATTCTTGATCTCCTCGGCGCCAAGCGGTTCGCCGTGAGCCGACGATTTACCGGCCTTGTTCGGCGAGCCGTATCCGATCTGCGTCTTGCAGGCGATGAGCCACGGCTTCGACGGATCGGCCTTGGCCGCTTTGATCGCCGCCGAGACGGCCGCCGCATCGTGGCCGTCCACCTTCGCCGTGTTCCAGCCAGACGCCTCGAAGCGCTTCACTTCACTGTCGGAGACCGAGAGGCTCGTCGCGCCGTCGATGGTGATCGAGTTATCGTCCCAGAGCACGATCAGCTTGCCGAGCTTCAGATGCCCCGCGAGCGAAATGGCTTCCTGGCTGATGCCCTCCATCAGGCATCCGTCACCGGCGATGACGTACGTATGATAGTCGATGAGATCCGCGCCGACGCGCGCCGCGAGCAAGCGTTCCGACAGAGCCATGCCGACCGCATTGGCGAGACCCTGACCGAGGGGACCCGTCGTCGTCTCAATTCCGGGAGCGTGGCCATATTCGGGATGCCCCGCGGTCTTCGAACCGAATTGACGGAAGTTCTTGATCTCCTCGATCGTCATGCCGGGGTAGCCGGTCAGATAGAGGAGTGAATAGAGAAGCATCGACCCGTGACCGGCCGACAGGACAAATCGATCGCGGTTCGGCCATTCCGGCGCACTCGCATCGAACTTCAGCGCTTCGGTGAACAAAACGGTCGCGACATCGGCCATGCCCATGGGCATCCCGGGATGACCGGAATTGGCCGCCTGAACGGCATCCATCGCCAGGGCGCGGATGGCGTTGGCCATTTCCCCGAGGCTTGCTGCCGGCGCCGTGTCGGCCTTGATCTGGGCTTTACTCATTCTATTGGTGGATCCGTTTTCATGAGCGCCGCTGGCGCCGCCGTGAGGTCGAGGGGACATTTACCGGGGGATTACGGCCCCGTCTACCGCAGCGAGACCCGTGGTGCACGGCAAAAACCGGCCCTCCGGACCCATTCCCGTAGGGGACCAAGTGTCACGCTAAGGGGTCGATGCTGTCTGCCTTGGCCTTGGCGTCACGGGAACCTTTGCCCTCACGCTGGCCCTTCTCGGTGTGGGCGAGCTTTGCCTCTTCGACCTCGTCCTCGCGAAAAAGCTTGTCGAGCATCGCCTGCGACGTGCGCGCCCGCTCCAGAAGCTTCTCGACGTCTGACGACAACTTGTAGTCTTCGTTGAGACGTCGCTCGTCATGATCCCGGAAGGTCTTGACGATGCGGCTCGCCACCCGGTCGGAATACCCGAGACCCAGCATCAACGAGCGCGTCAGGTCCAAAGACGCCAAAAAAGTCTCGCGGCGGATCGCTGCAACGCCGAGGTCGAGCAACCGATACGCGTGCATGCGGTCGCGCGCACGCGCGTAGATCGGCACGTGCGGATACTGCTTCTTGACGTATTCCGCCGCGCGCATTGACGCTTCGACATCATCGATCGCGAGAACGAACGCTCGCGCCTTGTCCATCTGCGCAGCCTCCAGCACCTCAGGCCGGCTGGCATCGCCGAAGAAGGCCTTATTGCCGAAGCGTCTGACGAAGTCGACCTGCTCCACGCTGATGTCGAGCGCCGTGAAAGGAATGCCCTTCGCGCGCAGCACGCGGGCCGTGATCTGCCCAAAGCGTCCGAACCCCGCGATCACGACGTGTCCGTCGTTTTCCGGCAACGTATCGAAGGGGCGCGTCGGCGCCTTCGCTTTCGCCGAAAGCCTGCGGTCGAGCAGCAGCAGCACCGGCGTCATCGCCATCGACAAAGTGACGACGACCGCGAGAATTTGCGATGGCTGACCGCCGAGAACGCCGGCCGCCTGCCCGACCGACAGCAGCACGAACGCAAACTCGCCGCCTTGCGACAGGGCAAACGCCAACCGGCGAGCGGGTCCGGCCTCAAGTCCCTGCCAGCGACCGAGCAGGAACAGGATTATCGCCTTGACGACGATCAGCGTCAGCGTCAGCGATATGATCAGCACCGGCTCGGCGACCAGAAGTCCGAGATTCAGCGACATGCCGATCGCCGTGAAGAAGATCCCGAGCAGCAGGCCTTCGAAAGGCGCTATGTCCGCCTCGAGCTCATGGCGGTAGCTGCTCTCGGCAAGCAGAGCACCCGCGATAAAGGCTCCGAGCGACGCCGACAGGCCGACGGCTTCCATGATCAGCGTGACGCCGACGACCGTCAGAAGCGCGGCCGCCGTCATGGCCTCCTTCACGCGCGACAACGCGACGAGACGCAAAAAGCCATCGAGCACGTAACGCCCGACGACGACGACCAGAACGATTGTCCCGAGACCCTTGGCGAAAGCAAAGTAATCGATCACCGGCGCCGCCTTGGCAGCCGTCACCGCGAAATAGGGCGCAAGCGCAATCAGCGGAATGGCGGCGAGGTCCTGGAACAGAAGCACCGAGAAACCGAGCCGGCCGTGGCGGGTCGAAAGTTCGTTGTTCTCTTCGAGCACCTGCAAAGCAAAGGCCGTCGATGAAAGCGCTAGAGCCGCGCCCGCAAACAGCGAAGGCTGCCACTGGCTTCCGAAAAACAGCATGCCAACGAACGCGAGAGCGATCGAGGTGATCGCCACCTGCAATGTGCCGATACCGAAGATGGACTGGCGCATGGCCCACAGTCGCTTGGGGCGCAGCTCCAATCCGATCAAAAACAGCAGCAGAACGACGCCGAATTCCGCAAAGTGCAAAACTTGCTGCGCGTCATGCTCCGAGAACAGCCGCCCGACACCATACGGCCCGAGGAGAACGCCCGCGACCAGATATCCAAGAACTGCTGCGATACCGAAAAATCGCGCGAGCGGCGCGGCTAGCGCCAAGGCGGCCAGAAGGATCGCCAGTTCGTTAAGTGTCACTCTATCCCCGCTTCTCTGGCTGAGAGATTGCGTTCTGCGCGAAATCTACACTGCGCTGCGCAATACACCACCCCGTCGCCTCGTATAACAACCCGCAACCGGATCGCACCCGAAGCCGTTAACATCCGATCCACCTCGAAACGGTGGCGCCGAGGTGGCGACCAGTGCGACACATTGCGATCAAATTGAACTTCACGGCGCCGGCGACCGCGCAGCGAGAGCAAGCCTCAGCGCTGCTCGAAGCTCAAGGCAATGGGTGAGCGTCGACGACGAGGCCGCCGGCTTCCTGCCAGCCGTCGCTGCCGTCGCGATACCAGTCGACGTTCGTATATCCGTAGCTCAAAGCGCGCTTTGCGGCGTTCCAGCTCATCCAGCAATTCTTCAGACAGAAAAAGACGAGCGGTTTCGTCTTATCGCCCTTCGTCAGCGTCTCGAGGTTGCGTTGGAAATAGGCGGCAGTCTCCGCCGACAGAACGCCGTAGCCGACATTCGGAAGCCATACGGCGTCTTCGATTGTCATGTGAGACGCGTCCCGCCAGATCGTACCGGCAGGCAGGCCCTCGGGTTTCGGCGCATGCGGATAGACGTCGATGAAAACCGCCGTCTTCGCAGTCCAGATCTTCATTGCCTCGCTGTCGGACAGCACCGTCGCGCCTTTGAGCGTCAGTGGAACGGGCTTGCGATAATTGTCCGTCCGGTAGGACTGAGGCTCAGGCGGCGCCTCGCCGATGGGTGCAGGACCGGAAACATCTTCTTCCGCTGACACGGCGAGGGTGCCTGCAATCGGCATCAAAAGCGCTGCAGTAACGATAAACGCGACGATCATGAGCGCGCGGGGCAGAAGCATCTTTGGCGGGAAACTTTCAAATTGCCCGAGTAAGGAAAGTAAGGGAGTAAGAGCTAAAACGGTCGGGAAGCGGCGAAAAAATCCGCCGCTTCCGAGTTCGCGTCTCGCGTCTTTTAAGGCGTAGTCGGCGCTGGAGCCGGCTCAGCCGAAGCCGACGTTCGGGGCTTTGTGATCATCTCTGTCGACGTATCGTCATCGACCAACAGCGGCACGCCGTAATCGAGCAGCACCTTATCGATATCGCCCTGCCGTTTGCGAATGACGTCGTTGAGCTGGCGCTTCCAGGCATCGTCGCCGTTGCGCACGCCCATCGTAATGCGGAATGCGATTCTGGCTGCACCGGTGTCTTTGACAAGAGGAACGACAACGAGCGGTTCGCCGTCGCGCGACGCCCAGTAAGCAGCGATCGGCCCCCACAAAATTCCAGCGTCGACTTCACCCTTGCGAATGTCGTTGATCATGTCTTCAGCGGGATTTGCGTAGCGGCGATCGACCATCAGCGGGTAGCCGTGCACGTTGGACATCAGCCCATACTTTGCAGCGAGCGTTGCCCCTGCCGAGGCCTGCTGAGCGCCGATTCTCTTGCCCTGGAGGCGAGGATCGGCGAGCGAGTCGACGCCGTCGAGGCCGGTGCCCTTCTTGTAGATGAGAGCCGACGTCGAACGATAGATCGCGTTCGTGTTCAGCACCATGTCATCGCCCTGACCCCATCCGATGACGAGATCGCATCGTTTGGCGCCAAGTGTCATGCGAACGAAGCCCGTTGCCTTGGGAAACCAAGTATAGACGACCGGAAGCTTCAGCTCCTCGCCGATGATGTTGGCGATCTTGTTTTCAAAGCCCTCCCCCTTGTCGTTCGAGAACGGGAGATCGGCCGGATCGGCGCAAACGCGAAGCTGTTGCCTGTTGACCAGATCCGCTTTGGGCACATCGGCGGCGTTTGAACGAACGGGAAAAGCAAATATCGAAACGGTAATTCCCAGAGCCAATGCAGGCGCTGAAAAGAATGAAACGCTGAGCGCTTGTTTCCTCACGTTGATAACCTTTTTGTTATAGCGGCGTGAACGTCGCGGCTCCCGATATGGAGGGGGGGCACGTCGCAATCGCGACCCGCCCCCCTGAACCTTCAATAACCGAATTTACTGTCAGCCCGGAGCGACGCCGACGCGCTCCAGACTAACAATTATATGATGAGGACTGGACGAAATTCCAGATCGTCAGCCCGTGCATTCTTCCGCAGCCTTTTTGGCTTCGGGCGAGATATCTTCACGGCCATTCGGACGGCCGGCAGGCATGCCTGTCTTGCTGTCGGTCGCGTTCAGGGAACGTGCCTTGATGTACGTGTAGATATCGTCGATGTAGCACATGATGTTCTTGTCTTCGCCGAACGCCGGCATGACGTATTCCGTACCGGCGCGGTTGACGACGCGGCCACTGGAGACCGTCGCGATGAACGTATTGTAATCCATCGTCTTCAGGCTGTCCGCGAGCGATGGAGCGAAGGTGCTGCCGAGAGCATTCGGGCCATGGCAGACGTGGCAGGCGTCGTGATACCGGCGGAAGCCGTTCCAAGTGCCCCAGTCGACCGTGTAATCCTTCGTGACAACCGGCACGGGATCGCCGTCCTTGTTGCGATAACGGCCATCTTCAAACTTGATGCCCTCGCTCTTGGCGAGTTCGCTGACCGGATTCGGAAAGACGGCATCGCCATCAGGCTTACGCGATCCAGCGGGGGCTTCCTCCGCGGGAGCGGCAGCATCGGCGGCGGGAGCAGCAGGTGCTGCAGCGGGTGCGGCTTGCGCGACCTGCTCGGATTGAGCTGGGGCCGGTGCGGCCGGCGCTTCTGCCTTCTTCTCGGGCTCGGCTGCGGGCGCCGGAGCAGCTGATTCCGTCTCAGCGGGCTTCGCTGGTTCGGCGGCTGGCGTCGCGGCAGCTTCAGGCTTGGCTTCCGGAGCCGGAGCCGGAGCGGCTTCGGTTGTCGCAGCTGGTGCGGGTGTCGAAGCGGCAGCCTTCTCTTCGGTCTTGTTCTGCTCCTGGCAAGCGGCAGCTCCGGCTGCGGCACAGGCCACCAGCACGAAGGCCAGTCTCTTACTGAACTTGTTCACGATGTTCCTCTTCATCCTGTCGTTTGAATTGCGTGGGTCACCACCGCACTGACCGTTCCTAAATCCATTCTAGAGAGATCATGGATGGTGAGCCGCCGTTCGCCGAACGCTTCCCGCTTTTTGCGCCGCGTTCCAGCGCGAAAGAATATCGCCACTTGTCGCGCCGTTCTTTTGAAAAGACAGGGTATCGGGTTGGTTGGCTGATGCGTGGCCGGACGGCAAAGAGCCGGCGCAGGTTTCCCTGCACCGGCTCCCATAATTCTAGGCGCGTGTCCTATGGGAGAGCGAACACGGTGAGCGAGCCACCAAGGTTCGTGTACTCCGAGAGGCCAGCGTAGCCACCGACGGCACCGAGACCATCAGTCGGGTTCGTCAAGCCAGCAGCAAGACCGATACCGGCCCAACCACCAACGCCCGAGAACACGCCAACGTACTGCTTACCGCCGTGGCTGTAAGTCATAGCGTTGCCGATGATGCCCGACGGCGTCTTGAACTTGAAGAGCTCCTTGCCATCCTTCTGGTCGACGGCTTTGAAGTAGCCCTCGAGCGTGCCGTAGAAGGCAACGCCGCCAGCGGTGGTCAGAGCGCCCGACCATACCGAGAACTGCTCAGGCTTCGACCATACGATCTTGCCCTTTGTGCCGTCCCAGGCAATGAAGTTACCCATACGCTTCGGTTCATCCGGACCCGGGAACATGGAGAGCGTGGCGCCAACGTAAGGCTGACCAGCCGTATACGAAACCTTGAAGGGTTCGTAGTCCATGCAAACGTGGTTGGTCGGAACATAGAACAAGCCGGTCAGCTTCGAGAACGAAGCCGGCTGCTGGTCCTTGGAGCCGAGAGCTGCAGGGCAAACGCCCTTCGTGTTGAAGTCTGCGCCGTTCTTGAACGTCGAGTACTTCGCAACGCGGATCGGACGGCCGTAGTCCTTGGAGGACTTGTCCATGTCGATGCCGGTTGCCCAGTTCGTGGCAAGGTCATACTTCTCAGCGACGAGAAGCTCACCCGTTGCACGATCCCAGGTATAGCCGAAGCCGTTACGGTCGAAGTGAGTTGCCGTTTTACGCTTCGCGCCATCGAAATCGAGTTCAGCAAGGATCGGCTCGTTGATGCCGTCATAGTCCCACTCGTCGAACGGCGTCATCTGGTATGCCCACTTGGCCACACCGGTGTCGACGTCACGAGCGAACATGGTCATCGACCACTTCTGGTCGATCGGCTTGCCATCCGGTCCCGCGCGCTGTGCAGGGTTCCAGGTAGATGGGTTGCCGGTGCCGTAGTAGATCAGGTTGAGTTCAGGATCGAAGGCCATGTAGCCCCAGGTCGAACCGCCACCGATCTTCCACTGATCGCCGTTCCAGGTCTTGAGCGAGGAGTCCTTGCCGACCGGCTTGCCGAGCGACATGGTCTTCTCAGCATCAACGAGGATGTCAGAATCCGGGCCCATCGAGTAGGCGCGCCAGACCTTCTTGCCGCTGTTGATGTCGTAGGCAGTGAGGTGGCAACGAACGCCGAACTCAGCGCCCGAGATACCAATGATCACCTTGTCCTTCGTGACAAGCGGAGCACCTGTGCCCGTTTCGCCCTTCTTAGGATCGCCGTCGATCACCTTCCACAGTTCCTTACCCGTCTTCGCGTCGAGAGCGACGAGAGCGGTGTCGGCCTGATGGAGGAAGATCTTGCCTTCGGCATACTGCACGCCGCGGTTAACCGTGTCACAGCACATCACGGGGATGACCGAGGGGTCCTGCTTCGGCGTATACTTCCAGATGATCTTCTGTTCGTCGGCGAGGTTCAAAGCGAACACAATGTTCGGGAACGCCGAGTGAAGGTACATCGTGTCACCGATCACGAGCGGGCCGCCTTCGTGACCACGAAGAACGCCCGTCGAGAACGTCCACGCCACTTTCAGCTGACCAACGTTTTCAGTGTTGATCTGGTCCAGGGCCGAATACCGCGTACCGGCATAATCGCCGGACTGCTGGGCCCAGTTATTCGGATCGCTCGACAACTTAGACACGTCATCGTTCGCCCAGACGGGCGCCGAGAACGCGGCTGTTGCGAGCAAACCGTATGCGAATGCACTTTTGCGCATCGCGCTTCCTCCATTTTGAGAAAAGTCTTGCCACGCTTGCAAGTCGAACTCGAGGACTGCCGATATCTCCGGGCTCCGATCTCAGGAATTGCGGGATTTTCTCCCGTCTTTGCCCCGTCGGAGAAGGAGTGCTTCACGAAACCGTGTAGGAACCGGTAGTCCTCGTGAACGAGGCGCATGTAGACACTTTTTTTTTGAGCCCGCAACACGAAGTGCGACGATCATTCCGCTGCGGCAAATTAGGACAATACCTCTGACCCAAATTATCCCTTTGTTCACGGGAAGAAGTTGCAGTGCACAAAAAATGCTGCGGTGCACGTCTAGTTGTTATCGACGGGTAAAAATTGGGCGCAGTGATTACGAATTTGCGCACTTTCGAGAAAAGTCGCTGACCAAACATGATTTAAGACCATCGATGTTGCACGATTTCAGAGGTCTGGCCTGAATGTCCAAAATTTCGCCTTTGAATGCAAAACCTTCCCGGAAAGAGTTCCTGCGCGGTGTGACCTTGGCGGCGCTCCTGCCGCTCCTGCCGCGCGTTTCCCAGGCCGAAGCCGAGCGAATCGGCGTCATAGAGATCGCCCCCGGAGTTTTCGTTCACGTCGGCAAATATGAATTGGTTAACAAGGAAAACCGCGGAAATATTTCAAATGCCGTCTGCATTGTCGGCAGTTCGGCCGTCGCCGTGATCGACACGAGCGGCTCCTACGCGGCCGGTAAGGATCTTCATGAGGCCATCTCGAAGATCACTGAGACGCCCGTTCGCTATGTCATCAACACCCACATGCATCCCGACCATGTTCTGGGAAACGCCGCCTTCAAGTCGGTGGGGTGCGAGTTCGTTGGCCACCACAAGCTTCCCGCAGCTCTCTATGCGCGCAAGGACAGCTATCTGACGAACACTCGTCAGCGCATCGCAGATGAAGCTTTTGCAGGCACCGAAATCATTCCGCCGAGCTTGCTCGTGACAGACACGCTCGACCTCGATCTCGGCGGCCGGACACTGACCCTCAAGGCGCGCCCCACGGCGCACACCGACAACGACCTGACGATCTTCGATTCAGCAACCGGCACATTTTTTCTCGGCGATCTTCTTTTCTCAAATCACGTTCCGACGCTCGACGGTTCGCTCGTAGGGTGGATCAATCTCATTCCAGCACTGATGCAAGAAAAAGCCGATCGCGCCGTTCCCGGCCACGGACCGGACGCGATGCCCTGGCCCGATGCGATCAAGCCCGTGGAACGCTATCTGAAAGTTCTGGCGAGCGACGTTCGCAAGATGATCAAGGACGGCAACACGATCGAGCAAGCCGTCGCGACGGCCGGACAGTCGGAGCGGGGCAACTGGGCGTTGTTCGACGAGCATCACCCGCGCAACGTCACCGCCGCCTTCACCGAACTCGAATGGGAATGATGTCCAGGTGGCCCGTACCCGGCGGCCGGCTCCGCGTCAGCGGAGTCGCCGGATGCAAAAAAAGTAAAAATCTTCAGTCGCCCGGCTCAAGCATCAGCTAATCGCGCCGGGCGGCCGGCTCCCCGGAGGGGAGTCGCCCGGCGCAACATAAAGTCAGAAGCAGCGCAACTCACCTTCGACTTGCGCGCGCCGCAGATTTTTCACCTTTTCCTGGAATTCCGGCGCGTGCGTCCAGGCGACGTTTTCTCCGCCTTTCAGGCCGACGGACAACAACGTCTCCGCCTCCTCATATTCGGCGTACGGCAAGATGGCCGCGATTTCATCGATCGAGCACGAGCACTTGTCGAGGTTGGTGCGGTTCTGGCCGTTGACCGCCATGCACGCATAAACGTAATCGGCGCGCGCCGTTGTTGGATAATCGTTGGCCGGTAATTCCTGCGCCGCGACGCGCGACCCCACAGCGGAAATCAGAACAGCCGCCACGAAAAGCCCGCTGAATGCCAGGCTCGAGAAGCCCTTTGTCATTTTACCTCTCCTACACCTTCAAGCGTCGTCGTCTCTTCCAGCGTCGGCGAGTTCTTGTCCGTATTGTTGTACTCGGCGGTCATCTTCGCGAAGTAACCGGGGATCTTGTCCGACAGCGCTATCGTAAACGTCGCGCCCTCGAAACCCCTCATCTTTGCGCGCGCCGGGTCGTTCGCGAACGGCGTCGCGGTTACGCGATATCCTTCGACCGTCTGGCCCTTATAGACGATCGTTGCCGGAGCAATCGTTGCGCCGTCGCCGAGATACCGGCTGAAGATGCCCTTGAGATAAGCACTATCCCCACCTGCCAGTTCGCGGAAATGCGCAACCGAATTGTCGAGATAGATGACGAGCATCGGATTGCCGTCCATGTCGGTGATCCGTTGCGGCTCGCGGGCTCTATCCCCCGAGTACATCTTGACCAGAACGTTCTTTTTGCCGGGCGCGCCGTCGCTTTCGACCTTCACGACAATGTCATCGGTGTAGCCCTCACCGAGGGCCTTCGGATTGGAAGGCTTGCGCTCGAACTTGTAGACGAGTTCGGTCCCCGGAGCGATCGCAGCAATGTGCGGCCGGTCGAATAGGATCTCGGTCGGCTTCGGTGTCTCGGCCGCAACGCTTGCGGCACTCAGGCAAGTGATCGCGAACGCCGCAAGACCGGCTTTGCGGAAGGGAAAATTGAACATTGGGGGCGATCCTCCAGATCGTCTATGCGAAACTTTTTTCCCGGCTGTGTAGCGGGACAACGGCAGCTTGACCAGAAGCGTTGCGAATTTCAGTCAATGACCCGGGCCACGGACCGAATGCAAGGCATTCCGAAGGATGCCGGAAGATCGGAAAGTCTCAACTTACAAGGCAGTAACCCGGACGTTTATCGCCCAACGCCACCCAGGCCGTCATCGGACAGCTGTCAACGCCAAGCCTTTATCGTATGAATTTGCCGAACGCCCGAGGCCCGGTGCCGACCGCGACCTTGCCCGTTACGGCGAGACTTTGGGAATCGATGCGCAGAAGAACGTCGTCGCCCCAGCACGCCACATAGACGTTCGCTCCGTCCGCGTCCGGCTCGATGCCTTCGGGATGATCACAAGCTTCGATCCGCTTGATGGGCTGAAGCGTCGACTGGTCGAACACGGTGACGGTCCCGCCGTACTGGTCCGTGACGAACCCCTTCCCCTGGGCCAAGGCGACCGCGTAAGGACGCCGCCCGGCCGCCACGCGCCCGATCACCTTTCTCGTGGCGATCTCGATCACGGTGACGTCGTCACTCTTGACGTTGGCGGTGAACGCCCTCTGACCGCTCGCGTCGATCGTGATGCCGAAGGGACGGCTACCGACATCGACCGACGCCAGGCGCGTACGCGTCCCGATATCGACAATTGAAACGGCGTCACTATCGCGATCGGCAGATAGGAGCAAACGTCCGTCCGGCGTCACGGCGAGCCCCGACGGAGATTGTCCGACGCCGATTTCGCCCGAAACCGAGAGCGTCCCGGCATCGACGATGATCACCTTATGCGCATACCAATCAGCCACATAGACTTCGGGCCGGGTCGGATGCGCCGCGATCCCGAGGGGCGCGCCGCCGAGAACGAGACGCCGCTTGATCGCGCGCGAAACGGCGTCGATCTCGATCAGCTCTTTTCCATCCGGTGCGGTAACGTAAGCCGTCGCCTTGTCGGGGGAAAGAGCGATGCCGGCGGGCTTGCCGCCGGCATGAATACGCCCAGTCTCTTTCATCGCCGTGAGATCGACGAACGAGACGCTATCGGAAGGTTGACCCGTTACGATCGCCTCGTGCGCAGCGACCGCCCCGCACGACCCGGCCAGCGCGAGCACGATGAGTGCTGGCAGGCAAAGACCGAGCTTTCGTCGAACCCGCGAGGCGTTCAATCGTCCCTCAGCTTCCGCCTTCGATCTTCTTCTTCAACGCCGCGAGGGTCGAGGTGTAGAGATCGGTGATCGCCTTGAGCGCAACTTCGTCGGAAAGCTCCGGCGGCGGGTCGTTAAGCATGTAGCCGCGGTAGAACGCACCCTTCCATTCGACCGTCGTCTTGTCGCCGTTCGCCGTCACAGAAATGCGCGAGGAATAATCGTTGATCGGCAGGACCTTCACGTCGACCTTGGTGATCTCGTACCCGTAAGATTTCTCCTCGGCGTCATACTTATCGAGCTGTTCCTCGACCGTGCCACCGCTCTGGAGCGTCAGCGTGCGGGTCGCACCGACGTCGTTGCCCCCCTTGCCCTCAGTCTTGGCGACGGCGGGGATCCAGCTCACATCCTGGAAATTGCCGATCACGGCCCAGACCTTATCGGCGGGCGCATTGATCTCGACGGACTCAACGACTTTCTGGCGCGACGGGCCGTGCGCCCAGGCTGCGCCGGTCAGAGACAGCGGCACGAGGCCGAAGATCGTGGCGGCGATCAGCAACCGTTTGAGCATACATTTCCTCCGGAAATTACTGGTGCGTTGGGCAGGTCCTTGGCCCGGGATCGAGCGGCGGGACAATAGGCAGGTTCATCGTCAACGGAAAGACGGCAAAATGTGTCGCATTCAATCTGTCCATTCGGCACGCTTGACCGCCCCGGTAACGTTGTTTTACCTGCGGCCGCGTGCTTTGGTCGAATCCCGCCGGTTGCGAGACCAGGGACCATGAGGAGCAGGATTTGGAATCCGAAAAGTCGAGTCACGGCGCAAACCACTATCAGAACGTCGCCTGTCCTTTTTGCGGCATTCTTTGCGACGATCTTGAGATCGGCCCTTCGAGCGAAGGGCTTAAAGTTTTAAAGAACGGCTGCGTGAAATCGGTAGCGGGCTTCGAGCGGAAGCTCGCGGAACCCTCTCCACAAGTCGACGGCAAAGATGTGTCGCTGGACGAGGCCATAGCTGCCGCGGCCCGTCTCATCCGTGAAAGCCGCCTGCCGATCTTTGGTGGCCTCGCAACCGACGTCGAAGGCGTCCGCGCGATCATGGCCCTCGCGGAGAAGGGCGGCGGCGTCGTCGACCATGCGCTGAGCGACGCCCAGTACCGCAATTTCAAAGTGCTGCAGACCTCCGGCTGGGTGATGACGACGCTCACCGAGGCGCGCAACCGCGCCGACCTCTTCATTATCGCCGGCAGCGACGTCCACAAACTTCACCCGCGCTTCTTCGAACGCATCGTCTGCAATGAAGCCTCGATGTTCTCCGATAATCCCCCGAAGCGAACGGTCGTGTTCCTCGGCGAAGGCCTCGATCAGTCTGCCGTCAAAGGCAAGCGCATCGGCGAAGTCCTGACGCTTCCGGTGAAAACCGATCGCATCGGCGAAATTCTCGATGCCATGCGCGCGCTGAACAAAGGCGCGACGATCACCGGCGACGACATCGGCGGCCTGCCGCGCGCAGCCGTCGAAGATCTTCTCGAGCGTTGCAAGGCCGCGAGCTACGGCGTCGTCGTATGGGCGCCCCCGAGCCTCAGCTTCCCCAACGCCGACTTGACGGTCCAGGCAGTCTCCGAGTTCGTCAAAGACATCAACCTGACATCGCGCTTCGCGGGTCTCGCCCTCGGCGGCAACGAAGGCGCCGTCTCGGCGGGCGCCGTTTGCGGCTGGCAGTCCGGTTTTCCGCTGCGTGTCTCGTTCGCGAGCGGCAAGCCCGACTACGATTCAGAGCGCTATGCGATGAGCCGCATGCTCTACGCCAAGGAAAGCGACCTGCTCCTGTGGCTCGCGTCGTTCACGCCTGACCTTTCTCCGCCGGACACGGATATTCCGATGATCCTGCTCGGCACGCCGTCGATCAAGCCGGCACGGACTCCGAAGGTCTATATTCCCGTCGGCACGCCCGGCATCGACCATGCGGGCATTATGGTGCGCGTCGACAACGTCGTATCGCTGCCATTGCGCAAGCTCCGGCAATCGAAACTGCCTCGCGCCGCCGACGTGCTCGAAAAAATTGAAGCTGCCCTCTAGGCCCAATACGAGACCGAGAATGCTCATCAAGCTAACTGGCGGCAAAGTCTACGACCCGGCAAACGGCGTCGACGGCGAAGTTCGCGACATCTTCATCGAGAACGGCCGCATCGTCTCTCCCGAGCCGAACGCGAAGGTCGATCAGGAATACCCTCTGCACGGCCGGGTCATCATGGCTGGCGGCATCGATCCGCATTCCCACATCGGCGGCGGCAAGATGACGATCGCCCGCATGCTGCTCCCCGAGGATCACATCGGCCATGAAGTGGCGCGCACGGAATTGACGCGCGCCGGCGTCGGCCACGCCGTCCCCTCGACGATGACGACCGGCTATCGCTACGCCGAAATGGGATACACGGCCGCTTTCGAGCCCGCGATGTTGCCCGCGAACGCCCGCCAAGCGCACATGGAGATGGGCGATACGTCGATCATCGACAAGGGCGCCTTCGTCATGCTGGGCTCCGACGATTTCTTCCTCCGCCAGCTCGCCGGCAAAGCCGATTTCGCAGCGATCAAGGATTACATCGCCTGGACGATGCACGCCGCGCAGGCAATCGCCGTCAAGGTCGTCAATCCAGGCGGCATCAGCGCTTTCAAGTTCAATCAGCGCAAGCTCGATCTCAACGAGAAGCACGTCTATTACGGCGTCACGCCGCGCGACATCATCGTGACGCTGGCCCGCGGCCTGCACGAACTCGGCGTCGTGCATCCGCTGCATATTCATGGCTGCAATCTCGGCGTACCGGGCGGCTACGAGACGACGCTTGATACGATCAAGGGCGCGGAAGGCCTGCCGATCCATCTCACGCACATTCAGTTCCACAGCTACGGCACCGAAGGCGACCTGAAGTTTTCATCCGCCGCCGCGCCGATCGCCGAAGCCGTCAACGCCAACAAGAACGTGTCGTGCGACGTCGGCCAGGTCATGTTCGGCCAAACGTGCACCGCCTCCGGCGACTCCATGCGCCAGTTCGTGAACACCCGTTCCGCCGATCCGAAGAAATGGGTCGTGATGGATATCGAATGCGACGCGGGCTGCGGTGTCGTTCCCTTCAAGTATCGCGACAAGAGCTTCGTCAACGCGCTGCAGTGGGCTATCGGCCTCGAGCTGTTCCTGCTCGTCAACGATCCGTGGCGCCTCTTCCTGACAACGGACCATCCGAACGGCGGACCGTTCACATGGTACCCGCATCTCATCCGGCTCCTGATGGACAAGGAGTTCCGCCGCGACCGGATGCAGACGATCAATCAGGACGCGCTGAAGTATTCGACGCTCGCCTCGCTCGACCGCGAATATTCGCTCTACGAAATTGCGATCATGACGCGCGCCGGCCCGGCTCGCAGCCTGGGCCTCCACGATCGCGGCCATCTGGGCGTCGGCGCCTGGGCGGACATCACCGTCTACGACGACAATCCCAATCGCGAGGCGATGTTCACGACGCCGGAACTTCTCTTCAAGAACGGCGAGCTGATCGTGCGCAACGGCAAGATCGTCAAGGTCGTCAACGGCGGAACGCACGTCATGCGCCCGTCCTACGATCCGGGCATCGAGAAGTCTTTGAAGAGCTACTTCGAAGATTATCATACGGTACGCATGGAGAACTTCCGCTTATCCGATGATGAAATCGTCAACGGCGGCCGCGGCTCGCTGATCATCCAACCGACCAGGGCACGCGCAGCATGAGCAAGACGGTCAACGGCGTCGCCATCGACGATACCTTCGCCGAAGCTTTTGGCATGAGCGGAACCGGCATCATCATCACCGCCGATACGCTGAAATGGGCCCGCATCGCCGCAACCGTCGCGACTGGCTTCGGCACGTCGGTCATCGGCTGCGGCGCTGAATGCGGTATCGACAAGGAATTGTCGCCCGACGAAACGCCCGACGGCCGCCCCGGCGTCCGCATCCTCATCTTCGGATTTTCACCGGACGCGCTCGTTCCGCAAATCCGCAACCGCATCGGTCAATGCGTGCTGACGAGCCCCGGCTCCGCTTGCTATTCCGGCCTCAAGTCGGACAAGCATATCGGCCTCGGCAAAGGCCCGCGCCTGTTCGGCGATGGCTTTCAAACGGCGAAGAAGCTTGGCGACACGCGCTACTGGCGCGTTCCCGTCATGGACGGCGAGTTCGTCGTCGAGGAAGACACGGGGCTAACGACCGACGCTGTCGGCGGCGGCAACATGCTCATCCTCGGAACGGACCGCACCGGCCTTCTCGAAACGGCTGAGGCTGCTGTTGACGCGATCGCCAAGGTCGATGACGTCATCACGCCCTTCCCCGGCGGCATCGTGCGGTCGGGCTCGAAGGTCGGCGCGAAATACGCTGGCATGTTTGCGTCGACGAACGACGCTTTCTGTCCAACGCTTCGCGGCACGGTGAAGAAGACCGAGCTGGCGCCCGACACGCTCGCGGTCCTCGAAATCGTCATTGACGGCCTGACGTCCAAAGCCGTCGCCGACGCCATGCGCGTAGGCCTCAAAGCCGTCACCGACATCGGGGCGAAGCGCGGCGTCACGCGCATTACTGCCGGCAACTACGGCGGCAAGCTCGGCCAGCATCACTATCATCTGAAGGATCTGATCTGATGAGCGGCCTCACGCTGCGCCTCAAGGCGCCCGCGAACGAGCGGATGACGCTCAAGGACATCACGCCCTCGAAGCTCGCCGCTCTGTCGTCGCATGAAATCGCACGCCTGAACGTTGGCATCGAAAAAGGCGGCGTTGCCCTCGGCGACGCGTTCGATATTTCAGGAACCCCGGGCGACGTCCTCACCATCGAGGGCGCAACGCCGACCCTCGATTTCGTCGCCTTCGGTCTCGACAGCGGCACGATCCGTGTGATCGGCGACGTTGGCCACTATGCCGGCCGCAAGATGACCGGCGGCAAACTCGAAGTTCAGGGCAGCGCAGGCTCGCATCTGGCGTCCGGCGCGACCGGCGGCATGATCCTCGTCCTGGGCAACGCCGGCGATAATCTTGGCGGCATCGTTTCCGGAGACCGCTTCGGCCTGATGGGCGGCATCACCGTCGTTGAAGGCAATATCGGCGCCCGCGCCGGCGAAAAGATGCGCAGAGGCACCGTTGTCGTCCGTGGCAAGACGGGTGTGGGTACGGGCACGCGAATGATCGGCGGCACCATCTGGGCTGAGGGCGGCCTCGGTCCGGAGCCTGGCCTGATGATGCGCCGTGGTACGCTGATCGCCCCGACCGTCGACAGCCTGCTTCCGACATTCGTCGATACCGGCAAACACGATCTCGTGATCGTACGGGTGATATCGCGCTACCTGAAAGCTGCCCTCGGTCAGCTCGCACCGAAGCCTATGCCATTGTTCGTACAGAAGATTGGCGGCGACACAGCGACGATCGGGCGGGGCGAAATCCTATTGCCCGCCGCCTGACGCGGCGTTTTGCAAACTATTTTGCAAGGAAGTGCATCTGAAACAAATCCCCGGCACCTAGCGTCAGCGTACTGTCAAGTATCGCTGACACGCAATCCGGGAATTCGCCATGCTTGCAATCGTTCTATCCGCCTGCCTTACGAACGATCCGAATGTTTGCCGCGACTACAAGATCCCGATCGATGCCAACATCGACGCGATGACGTGCATGGCCGAAGCCCCGCCGCACTTCGCGAAATGGGCCGAGGAACATCCCGGCTGGCAGGTCACCCGTTGGCGCTGTGCCCCCGCAACCGAAAATGACATCTGAACTTCCGGACGGCTAACGAGCTATCGGGCCAAGTTGGTCATCGAATAGCTGGGTGAAGCGAGCCCGCTCACCTCGATGACGAATTTTTGCCGGATGGCCCGTTCGAAATCGCTATAGCCCTGGGCAGGCAGCACGAAACTACCGGGTCCGCCCATGACGTGCTCGCGATACCACTGTTCGAGCGGAGGCGGCCCGCCCGGAACGGCTTTCGGTAACAGCGCTGAATCTTCCGGCGTATCGAGCAGGATCGGCAAACCGTTGATCGTGACACCGTTGGCCACGAGCTCGTCGCGCACGGTTTCAATCGGCTCCTCGGCGTTGCAGTTGTCGGGACCGTCTCCCGACACGTCGATGATGATGCGGGCAGCCTTCGCCGGAACTTGCGGGACGATCTTGTCGTTCGCCGACCGCAGCATGCGCGTCATGCAGGTGAACTCCCCGCCTTGCCGCTGCAGCGAACGAACCCGCTTTGCCGCCGCGAACGCATCGGCTTTGTTTGCAATCCTGATCCAAGGAATGACGAACGACGGCGTGTCCGCCCACGTGACCATCGAGAACAGGATACCGCCCGCTGATCCCCCGGTAATCGCCTCGATGACGCCGGGGTCTTCGAGCGCCTTGGCGATCCCTTCCATCTGCAGCCGGTAACGGGCGTCGTCGACGGAATTCGAGACGTCGACGGAAACGACCAGCGCCGTATCAACGGGCGGCTCCTCCTGCGCTGCCACGGTGAGACAGCCAAGCAGGAAGGCACCGGCGGCCATGAATGCGGCAATCGCCGCACGCCGCTGTTTGAGAATGCTCAAAATGGAGAGAACTCCTGGTCGACGGGCACGGCACCAGACGCCGAACCTATAGGCAATACGTAGCAAACGGATTTTTTCCCGCCAAGCCAGCGATTACCGCGAGCCGGCGGCACGAGCGTGCACACGGCTAAGCCTCGATGTCATCGGCCCGCTGTCGCAAGTCACTCGCGGCAGGAGTTGCATCCGCCAGCCCCCAAATCAATCCGGCCATAAGGAAGAAGTGACGCCAGTGATCGCTATCGATGACGAAGCCCTCGAACGCCAATCCCGCAAATGACGCGAAAGCGATCACAGCCGGTCCCTGAAGACGCGTCCTTTGCAGCGCCGTTCGAAAGCCGAGATAGAGCGTCGCCGCCACCGTCATGATGTAGATCAAACCGCCAAGCCACCCGGCATTCAGAAACTGGGTGAGATAAACGTTATGCGGTTCCTCGTGATGATAGGTATCGCGGAACGTATGCGTCCCGATCCCGAAGGGATGCTCGACGATCAGCGCACGCGCCTTTTGCTGCCCCCCGAAACGCCCGTTCGGACCCTCGTCATAACTCTGATCGAGGTTGGCGCGCTGACTGAGCAAGTCGCGGACCTGGTCGATCTGTGTTGCAACCGCAAGCGCGCTCATCAGGCCGACGAAGCCGATGATGGCGACTTTCCCGAAGCGATTGAAATCAGAGCTGCGCCGCGAACGGAAGAGAACGATGCCGATCAAGATAAAGACGGAAAATATCGTCGACACCCAGGCGCCGCGGGAAAAGCTGATGAGCAAGCCGATGACGAGCGGCAATGCAACGGCCGCCGCCATGAGCGCGTGCGTCGGCCGTCCCCGCAACATGACCCAGACGACGCTGACGATCGCAGGCGCCACCGCCGCGCCATAGACGTTCGGATCTTTGAAGGTGCCGCGCGCGCGGTCGTAGTTTGTGAAGAGGTCGTACGTCGAAGGGATGAGGCGAAAGTAACCGGCGAACGCCGCCGCAGTGGCGATGAGACAGGCGGCGACGTAGCAGACGAGCACGAGCTTCGCCCGCGGCTCTGGATCCTTCGCGACGTAACCCGCGATCCCGAACGCGCCCGTTGCGAGAAACAGCGTGACGAGCTGATGCACGAAAGCGGTCTGGAAGGTCGTGGAAAGCATCGTCCCGGCAAAGCCCAGCGCGAAGAGCGCGATCCACGCCGAATAATTGACGAATGCGGCGTTGCCGAATTTCAGCACATGCAGAACCGGCAGAACGCCGATGACCATCACCATCAAGCCGTCGGCGATCGCAGGCTCCGAGAAAACGATCGTGCTGAACATCGTCGCAATGGCGACGAGCACGCCTGCAAGCGTGCTCGCCCGGATGCTGAGCGATATCGGAGCAGCAGGAGCAAGGGGCGGCGCTGTCTCGGCTGCGTTGGCGCTAGTAGGCATTTTTCCCCGTCAGCAGCGAGACCGGCGTCATCGCAATGATGTAGAGATCGAACAGAACCGACCAGTTGTCGATGTAGTAGAGATCGTGCTCGACACGGCGGACAAGCTTCTCGTGGGTATCCGTCTCGCCGCGCCAGCCGTTGATTTGCGCCCAGCCCGTGACGCCCGGCTTCATCCGATGGCGAGCGAAATAACCCTGCACGACGTTTTCATAGAGATCCCGCTCGGCCTTGGCGCCCGTCGCGTGCGGACGAGGCCCAACGAGTGACATCTCCCCTTTCACCACATTGATGAGCTGTGGGAGTTCATCGAGGCTCGTGCGCCGGATGAAGCGGCCGACGGCCGTCACGCGCGGATCGATCCTCGTCACTTGTTTGCTGCCTGTCGCATCCTGAGCCTCGACGTACATCGAGCGGAACTTCAACACTTCGATCAGCTCGCTGTTGAAGCCATAGCGCTTCTGGCGAAAGAATACCGGACCCTTGCTATCGAGCCGCACGGCAAGCGCAACGAGCGCCATGATCGGCGAAACGAGCAGCAGCAACAGTGCTGCGAGCGCACGATCCTCGACGTTCTTGAGAACCCTGTCCCAGTCGCTCAGCGGCTTATCCATCACCGCCAGCATGGGCACCCGCCCGATGAAACTGTAGGCGCGGGAATTGAGACGGAGCTTCGAGTTCAACGCGGAAATTCGCACGTCCACTTGCAGCGTGAAAAGCTTGTACAGGATCTCCATCAGCCGTTCTTCAGCGCGCGTCGGAACGGTGACGATGAGCAAGTCGACGCCGGCGTCGCGGCAGAAATCTGTAAGCGTCTCGAATGTCCCGAGCCGCGCGATGCCGCCATAGCTTCCCGCGGCGCGTGCGTCCTGCCGGTCGTCGAATACACCGAGGATGCGCATGTGATTTGTCGGATCCGCGGAAAGCTCGCGGATGAGATCCTCCGCCTCCTTCCCGCCGCCGACGATGACCGTCCGCCGGACCAGACTTCCGGCGCGCGTCAGCCGGTCTATCGTCAACGCGGCGAGCGAGCGAACGAAGCAAAGAAACACGGCCGACAATTCCATCCACGCCGCAATCTCGCGTGGCGCGACCTCACTGTGATCGAACAGAAACGCAAAACCCGAAATTCCGAGCGCGACAGCGCCGAGCGACGTCAGCACCTTCAGGGCTTGCGAGGTGAACCCGCGAAGCGACGGAATGGAATAGGACCACTGACGGCGCAGCACGTAGACCGCCAGCATCGCAACCAATGTCGTCGCAGTAAAACTCCGCCACGATGGCTCGAAGGGGTTTCCGAGCAGGGCATTCGCGAGCGGCCACGCGACAACGATTGACACGAGATCGGCGATCGTTACCGCCAGAAGGAGTTTTGGCCGCGAAGCGCTGCCGAGCCTGTCGAAAAAGAGCGACCTGGCCCAGGCGGCCGCGCGCTCCCATCGGGGATCGGCGTTTTCGAGAATGATCTGGGAGGAGGAATTCGACTTCTGGGGCATCTGCGGAAGGGCACCTTGGAATGGAATTTAATTCCATAGAGGTGCTCCGATGACGCGATGGTAAACGTCGTCCAGTCGGGCCCGAGATTGATGAATGCAACCCGCCCTAGGGTGAACACCGGGTTGTCCGGTGTGCCGTGATGGCGCGAACCGCTAAGCCTCAACCTGCCTCAGCATATTTTGCGCCACTCGCGCTGTTCCCAGGGGAACACGCCCCGAGATACCTCCTGGTTAAAATAGGATTAACGGCGACGATGTCCCGTTCTTCCGGTCCGCAAATGCGACGCGACCCCTCGTGACGTCCCAGGTCACGACCCTGATCGAGCCCGCATTCCCCGTCCGTGTACGGCATTCAGGCCGGATGCTTTTGCTCACACTCAAGGAGAGCACCATGTCTAAAAAGCTGCTTTCTCTATTTGCCGGCGGAGCGCTCGCGCTCTCGGCGGCAGCCTGCGGCGCGGCAGCTGCGCCGATCAACCCAGGCGGCTTGTCCCATTCGACGAGCGGCCTGGAGATACAGGTCCGCTCCGGCGGAGGCGGGGGCGGGGGCGGAATGCATGGGGGGTTTGGAGGCATGCACGCCGGTCACATGATGGGCGGACCACGCTTCGCGGGCCCTTCGGGCCATCGCGAGATGGGCCGCACACACATCGCCGGCCGCCACCGGCATCACCATAACCGCTTCTTCTTTGCCGGTTACCCCTACTATTACTATGAGGACGGCTATGACGACGATTACGATGGAAGCTGCTGGTGGAGCCGTTCGCATCGGCGCTGGATCTGCGGCGACTGACGACTGAAACTCGTAATCAAGTCATCACGATAGACCCTCAACACCCACGTTTGTTGAGGGTCTTTTCATGATTTTTATGAGCCCGGGCATCCGAGCAATACGGAGGGCTATTGAAACGGAACGTCCACGATGACATCAATCGTGGAGCATGCGCTAATCAATGCTCAACCATCTTCAGACTACGCTGCCCTCTCTCATTTCCGCCCGCCAGCATACTCAAGGTCTGTAAAATGTACCGCCTGCTTTCCGCGCGATCGCGTCCCCTGACAGGCCTTGCCATGATGGCGCTGATCGCACTGACATCGAGTTCAGCGATTGTTAGCGCCGAAGCCGCAAGCCGCCGGTCGCGCAATCTCGACGACGTTTCGCAGGATACTTTGACCGGCCAGCCGATGCTGGCGATCGTGTCCGTCAAGGATCAGCGGGTCAGCATTTATGACGCCGCCGGCGGCGTCATGCGCGCGCCGGTTTCGAGCGGCCGAACGGGTTACGAGACCCCGGTCGGCGTCTACAGCGTTCTTCAAAAGGAAGAGGAACACTATTCGAACGTCTACGATGACGCGTCGATGCACTTCATGCAACGCATCACCTGGTCAGGCGTAGCGCTCCACGCAGGCGCCCTTCCGGGCTACCCGGCATCGCATGGATGCGTCCGGATGCCCGACGGCTTCGCCCAGCGCCTCTTTCCGCTGACCAAGATCGGCATGCGCGTGATCGTTGCCTACGACGACGTCGCGCCCGTCGAAATTTCCCACCCGATGTTGCTGAAGCCCACGCCGCCGCCGGCCGTCGAGTCTGCTGTCGCGATCCCGATGTCGTACTATGGCCAGGACAGCGACGATAGCACGAGCCCTTTTGAACCCGACGTGAAGCGTTGGCCGGCGCGCAAAGCCCAACTCGACGCCCTGAAAGCCATTGCAGCTGGCAAGCGGATCGAAGCCGATTCCGCAAATGCCCAGGCCGACGAGATGAAGCAGATCGTCGACGAAAAGAAAGAGCCTCGTGACAAAGCGGCCAAGATTGTCCGCAAAGCCGAAGCCGCGAAAAAGTCCGCAGACGATCGAGTTGCAAAGGCTGAAAAAGGACTGGCGGCCGCAAAGTCCCCCAAAGCCACCAAGAATTGGGAAGACACGAAGGCGAAAGCGACGAAAAACGCTGAAGAAGCCGCAGCAAAATTGGCTGTCGCGACAGCAAATCTGAAAGCGGCCGAAGATGAATTCCAGGCGGCCGAGAAACAAGCAGCGCCCTCTGAAGCCGCAAGAGCCATCGCTGTCGCGGCCGCAGACGACGCCAAGCACAAGACACAACCGGTTTCGATATTCATCAGCCTCAAGACGCAACGACTCTATGTGCGCCAGGGCTACGAGCCCGTATTCGAAGCCCCTGTCACAATCAGCGAGCCCGATCGGCCGATCGGCACGCACATCTATACCGCCGTCGAATATGCGAACGACGGCAAGGATCTCCGTTGGCACGCGGTGACGTTGGAGCACAAGGAAGCCGATTACGCCTACAATGACGACGACCGCCTCCAGCAGACGAGCGATGCCCTCAACAACACCCCTCAGACCGATCTCGCCAAAGCCGCCGCCGCGCTGGACCGGATCACGATTCCGCCGGAAGTCATCGCGCGCTTTTCCGAGGTCGCTTGGCCCGGCTCATCGCTGATTATTTCCGATGAAGCGATGAGCAAAGAAACCAACAAGGCGACGGACTTCATCGTGCTTGTTAGTACCGAACCTCAAGGCGGCATCAAAAAGCGGCCGAAGCAGTTCTTCCCGTCCGACAACTTCTATCGCGATAGCTCCGACGATTATTATTACGGCTACGACCGTTACGGACGGCGGGCATATCCACGGCAGAAGTCTTTCTTCGGCTGGTGGTGACGCGCGGGGCCCCCCCGTCCCTGCCGCTTTGTCGGCAACGAAAGATGCGCCGGAAGCCCCCGCTTCCTTGAAAATGCCGCGAGGACGTTATTGCTTCCGAACAATCGAATTCGGAGGATCCGTCATGAATGCGCAACCACGCCTTGCAAGCGACATCTCGACACTCGGAGTGATCGAGCAATTGCGCGACGCGCTGAAATACGCCGACAGCGAGCTTCAGCGCCGCTGCGTCATCTCGAGCAAAGTTCGGGAAGCCCTGAGCGTCGCCGAGCGCTTTCTCGCAAACGCCGGACCCTGAAGGGCCGCGACCCGGCCCCGAAGCTCAATCAAGCGACAGCCCGCACACCCACTTGAACCGGGAAACCAGCGCGTGGAAATAAGCGCGTGCCGTCTCCCTGAAGGCGCGCCTGGGCGGGGCGTCGTCGAACAGCTCTTCGAATTCGAAGCGCGGCCGCAGACCAAGCCGGTGTCTGTGCGGATAATAAAACACCAGCACCGGCGACCGCCGCCACCAGACCTTGAACTCAGCGTCTGACATTTGCCTAGGCGGCACCGGCCACAGCAGCCCTCCGGCTTGGATCATGTCGGCCGAAATCAAGTCATAAACGGCAGTCGCTATACCCTTCTGCTGAAACGATCTCTGCACCTCGGCTTTGGTGATGACCGCGATCCCGTTGACCATGCGGCCCACCTCGCAAAATCCAATGGCCTCCTCGCCGATCACAGCCGACAGTTCCGTGCGGAAAATGCGATACGACATCCCGGCGTCCGACAGTGCCCGCCGCAAGAAGAACACGCGGCCACTTTTCGTCGTCAGCGGAACGAGGGGATTATCGAGTACCCGCGCCCGCAAGCGTGTCTCCGCCTCCATCGGATCGAAATCCGATTTAGCCTGCTGCGCCAGCAATCTCGAGTAAGAGGCTTCGGCTTTCTGCAATCGCTCGGGCACGACCACCACCTAGGCTTTGCTTCAGCTGTCCGGATACGTCTCCGGGAAGGATTCGGCAGAAGGAGTTAACAAGCGCCCAATTCTGCCCCATGCCAAACAGCCGAAATGTGAAGCACACCAAATTTATTGATCCGATAGCGGAAAACCCGGAGTTTATGCTGCGCATGCGCCGCATTCCGGACTGGGAGTTCAGCCGGTAAGCAATCGGTGAGAATTGCTCTCGGGCCGAGGGGTGTAGTCGTGATATTTCAGTCGCCCGTGCGGCACGCTGCAGGTAAAGAGCCTGCAGCCGTTCGTTCCGTCCAGCCTTGATGGCAACTTTAAGGGGTCATGAAAGTTGCAGCCTACGAATAAGCGGAAAAAATCCATGCAGGATCGATTGCAAGAGAAGAAGCCGTTGACCAGTGCTGTCCAGAACAGCCCCCCGGCATCGGCACGTCAGCCGCTTCTGTCCAAGCGTGCGCTTTCCGTCATCGGCACACTCGCACTCATCGGTCTGATCGTCGCCGGATATTTCTATTGGCAACATTCGACACTTTATCCCTCGACGGATAATGCGCAGGTCCAGGCCAACATCGTCCAGATAACCCCTCTCGTGAGCGGGCTCGTGACAGAGGTCAAAGTCGAACCCTTCGCGTCCGTGAAATCCGGCGACATCCTGGTTCAGCTGGACCCCGCACCCTACGAGTCGGCGCTAAAACTGGCGCAGTTGCGCCTCACCGTCGCACAGCAGCAGCCGACAGGAACCGGCCCACAGGCCGTCGCCGCGAAGGCGAACGTCGAGCAAGCGCAATTGGCAGTCGATCAGGCCCGTCTCGATCTCGATCATGCCACCATCAAAGCGCCCGTCGACGGAACCGTCGGCAAGGTCCGCATTCAACCGGGCGAACTCGCCAAAACCGGTATGCCCCTCTTCCCGCTCGTCGATACGGCGCATTGGTGGGTCGATGCGAATTTCAAGGAAACTGATCTTGCCCGCATCAAGGTGGGCCAAAGCGCCAACATCACCATTGACGCTTTCCCGTCACTGAAATTCACCGGCAAGGTCGAGGCCATCAGCCGGGCCAGCAATGCCGCGTTCTCACTGATGCCGTCGGAGAACGCCACAGGCAGCTGGGTAAAAGTCGTCCAGCGGTTCCCCGTGCGCATCGGATTGACGCTTCGTCCGGACGATCCGCCGATCGGCGTCGGCGCTTCGGCATCCGTGACGATCGACACTGCCGGGGAAAGTGACAGTGGCGGCAAGTGATCAAGTAGCGGATCCGGCAAGCCTGCCGATGACAGACAGGCTCCTGACTTCGCTCGCCGTTCTTCTTGCCGTCCTCATGGTCATTCTCGACATGACCGTGGTGAATGTCGCGCTGCCCGAATTGATGGGCGCTCTCGGTGCAACGCCCGATCAGATCACGTGGGTTTTGACATCCTACATCGTCGCTGAAGCGATCGTCATTCCGATGAGCGGCTTTCTGGCCGAACGGTTCGGGAGAAAGCGCGTTCTCATCATCAGCGTCGCGGGCTTCGTCATCGCCTCGATGCTCTGCGGCCAGGCCCGCACGCTCTTTCAGATGGTGTTGTTCCGCCTTCTCCAGGGTGCCTTTGGCGCGAGCGTCATCCCCCTTTCCCAAGCGACGATGGTCGACAGCTTCGATGCGCAAAGCCGCGGCAAGGCGATGGCCGTTTGGGGGATAGGCGTGCTTCTCGGGCCCATCATGGGTCCGACAGTCGGCGGCTTCATCACCGATCATCTCGGCTGGCCGTGGGTATTCTACATCAATCTGCCGATCGGGATCGTCAACCTCGCGCTTCTCGTCGCCTACCTCAGACCGACGAAGCCGATCCGCGTACCTATCGATTGGTTGGGCGCTGCCCTTTTGGCGATCGGCATCGGCAGCCTTCAGATGCTGCTTGATCGCGGCAACGTCGAAGACTGGCTGCAATCGAACCTGATCGTCAGCTTGGCTCTCATATCGATCGTTTGCATCACGACCTTCGTCTACAGAAGCTTCAATCGGCCGGATGCAGTGCTCCAGCTCAGTCTGCTGAAGGATAGGAACCTCGCCACATCGACGTTTCTCATCATGGCGTTCGGCGTCGGCATGCTGAGCACCATCGCACTGCAGCCGCTCTTTCTGGAGCACCTTCTCGGCTATCCCGCGAGCACGGCAGGGCTCGTCATGGCCCCGCGTGGCATCGCCGTAATGGCGGGCATGATCATCGTCGCCGTGTTGATCTCGCATATCGATTCACGTTGGCTCGTGTTTCTCGGCCTCGTGTTGTCGGCCGGCGGCACGTACGTCACGACGACGACGTACAATCTCGACATCGACAAATTCTGGATCATCGCGCCGACGATCGTTCAAGGCATCGGCATGGGCATGATATTTGTGCCCCTTTCGACGCTGGCCTATCAGACCTTGCCCAAGAGCGCCTCGGATCAAGCAGCAAGCATCTTCAACATCGCACGGACGATCGGCGGCTCCGTCGGCATCGCGATCGCCGCAACGATTCTGACCCGCACGGCCCACCAGAATTGGCAATCGCTCGGCGGCGCGATGGATCCCTACAATCCCGCACTCCACGCCTGGTTCGAAGCGACCGGCGTCCCGGCGTCCAGTCCCCTGGCGCAGCAAATGCTGGGCGCCGAACTCATGCGTCAGTCGATGATGATCGGGTTCGTTGAAGCCTTTGGCTTCATCACGCTGAGCTTCCTCGTCCTGATCCCGTTCGTGCTCCTGCTGAAGGACACTGGCGCCGGATCGCCCTACGCCGTCGAAGGTAAATAAACGCGGCCGATTATCTGCTCAAAGCTTCCGCGCAGGATCGAAGTTCATCGACGGAGTGTTCCGACGAAATGAAAAATCTCAACCGGCCAGAGTTGATCCGCACGCCAGGATAGATGATCGGCGACGGGTTGAAGCCCTGCTCATACATACGCTCCAGCAGCTTGCCTGTATTCTTCACTGAACCGACAATGATGGGGACCATTCCAAGTCCGATGCTCGTCCCCGTATCGAACCCACGCGCTCGGCAGTCTCTGAAAAACAGCTTGCAATTATCATGGAGGCGACGGACGCGCTCCGGCTCACTTTTGAGAATGCGCAGGCTTGCGAGTGCCGCGGCGGTCATTGCGGGGGGAAGGCCCACCGAGTAGACGAAACCCGGTGAAGAATATTTGAGAATTTCGATCAGTTCCGCATTGCCAGCAATAAACCCGCCGCAGGATGCGAGAGACTTACTCAGAGTGCCCATGAAAACGTCGATTTTCCTTGGGTCAACTCCGGTGTATTCCGCGACGCCCCGGCCGCTTTCGCCCAGAACCCCGACGCCGTGGGCATCATCGACCATCAACCAACAGCCGAATTTCTCTTTGATCTCGATGAGGCTGGAAAGATCGACACAATCACCCTCGGTCGAATAAAGCCCCTCGATGACGATCAATACGTTTCTGAAGCTGTCGCGATTTCGGAGAAGTAGCCGAGCGAGCGATTCCAGATTGTTGTGTTTGAAAGTCTTTATTTCAGCGCCGGATAGCCGTGCGCCGACGATGGCACTGTTGTGCACGAACTCATCATGAATAACGAGGTCACCCTTGTTCACAAGCGTGGCGATCGTTGACACGTTGGCGGCGTGCCCGCTCACAAACATCAGCGAATTTTCGAAGCCGAAAAACTCCGCAAGCTCCGCTTCGAGCTGCTGATGCATGTCCAGGCTCCCCGAGATCATCCGGCTTGCCGATATACAGGAACCAAACGCGTCGATGGCACTCCTCGCCGCCGCCAGCACTTCGGGATGATCACTCAGGCCGAGATAATCGCACCACCCGAAGTTTACGAGTTGTTGTCCATCGATTGTCACCGACGTCTTCGAACGGCTTTCCTGAATTTTGAAGAAAGGATTTCCTATCCCCCAGGACTGCGCCAACATTTGATATTGCCGGATCGACCGAAATCGCGACGTATCGGAAAATGCAGCGGCCGCTCGATAGCCGAACCTTTGAGCTTTTTGGAAACCAAAGGCGGGTCTCAAGGCGCGAGTGGTATTCGATGCCATGGGCTGGACCTTTCCATCCTGCGAGAAAGGATGCGTCCCTGCGATAATCCGTCAGAGGATTGATCCCGATGCATCATGCCTCCTTCCCCATTGTGGGCGAAGGTCGTTGCTCGAGATCGCGCAGCTATCAAATATACAACGGCCAGGACAAGCGACGGTGCCCCTCCTTGCGGACCAATTCGGCGTCGCCAGTTGAACTAGCTGAATGGCCTAGCCGCTTCGCCGGGTGCGGAGAAATCCGAACGAACACGGCGGATCCTATCCACGAGCGATCGATCGTTGCCGATGAGTACCGTGAGTTTCTTCGAGTGCGGAAAACTCCTCGTCCAACGCGTCCGCGTGAAGTTCGGCTAGGGGATCGTGTCCCGTTTCGCTCTCGCCGCAAACCCGCTCGCTGACGTGAAGATCGTTCTCGAACAATAAGCGAGATCCGTGAACGTGCCGGCGCGGGAATCACCAGCGGACGCGTTCTCAATTATTTTTATCGGCCGGCCGCGAGCGCGCTTGATGCTGCGGCCAGTTCGGGAAACACTTCCGCGATCGGCCGCGCGCTTGCCAATTGCTCGGAAGTCAGCGGCGGGTTCTCCGAAACGGCGTCCCAATCAGCTTTGCGAGATATGTGGCCCAAGGATTGGGTCCCCCAAAGGCCGCTTATGATAGCCGCTTATGATAGTTGCGGAGAGGACATTTCGCGCTTTTCATCCATGGCAGTCTCTCAATCGCGGGCAGAGGTTGCATTCGGAGATAGTTATCGAGCGCTAAAAGTACGGTCGGATTCTATATCAAAGCACGGGCGGCAGACGTATGTCGCTGACCTGCGTGGATAGCGTATCGGGTCTCACTTCGGTCGGGATGTCCGCCACAAGCAAAACCTCTCCTTTCGGACCGGCTCGAGCCAAGTCAATGCCGTCGGGACCCGCTATTCCGCTGAGCCCGGTGAAGTGAAGTGTCCCCTCGGTCCCTGAGTGATTGGCATATGCTACGCTGATGCCGTTTTCGAGTGCGCGTGCACGTATGAGTGTTTTCGGCACTTCCCAATACGGCGCCATGTTGGCGGTGGGCGCAAGCACCAGCTCCGCGCCTCGGCTTTTCAGAGCTCGTGAAAACTCCGGAAACTCGATATCGTAGCAAATAGCTAGGCCGACCGGCAAACCGCCGACGAAGGTGACGACGTACTGATCGCCTGGCGAGAAGTAAGAAGCTTCGAGAGCGCCGAACAGTTGAATCTTACGGTAGATGGCGACCAGACGACCTTGCTCATCAAAGAGTGCTGCCGCATTGAAGATTCGTTTGCCCTCTGCTTCCGGAAAGCCCACGGCGATTGCGCATCTTGCTTCTCGAGCTATGACTCCGATGGCGGCTAGCGACGGTCCGGTTTGAGGTTCCGCGAGTTCCGCCACCGACGGTCCGATGTTGTAGCCGGTGAGGAAAAGCTCAGGCAGCACGAGGAAGTTAGCACCGAAGATGCCGGCAGCGCGCGCAGCTGCACTTATCTTCGCGATATTCCGCGTCTTGTCACCGGGAACTGCACTTCCTTGAAATACAGCGACTCGTGTCATTGCTCTGCACTGCGCGCCTTTGCAACTCGCCAGTTCCACTGATCAGCAACGCCTGGCATCGGACGGTCCGTCACCATCTTGAGCAACTTTCAACAAGCATGGCGATAACGGCCGTACCCACAGAACTGTTAGCAATCGCCAGCTTGATCGGCTCGGCTGCTTCCGGTTTGGCTTGCCCAAGTGCCGCGAGCGGAACAAGGGCAAGCGAGACCGACCGGGAAAATACGATCGTGCGGACTGTTCCGATTTTCTCGACGTATCGTTTGCTTCTAGGCTGAAAGGCGGTTCAATTTCCGCGAGGATGCGATCATTGCTAGCGTGTCCAGAATGATGCGAACACCCAACCGCGAGGTGATGCCGTCGCTATCCCAGGAGGGCGAAACCTCGACGAGATCGAAAGCTCGAATGTTTGCGCCCCCCAGTCCGCTGATAATCGCAAGCATCTCGCGTGGACTCATCCCGCAGGGCGTGGGAACTCCAGTGCCAGGCGCGTGGCTCGCATCGAGCGTATCGATATCAATGGTCAGATAGACGCCGTCCGTCTGATTGCCCGCAATCGACACGGCTTTTTGAGCGACTTGTTCGGCCCCTAGCTTCCAGACCTCTTCGAGAGAAATAAGCGTTATGCCTTTTTCGCGGCAATACGCGAGTTCTGAACGGGGATTCATCCAGCCGCTATGGCCGATAATGACAATCTTCTTCGGATCGAACCCGGCGTCGACCGCACGCGTAATGGGACAACAGTGGCTGAGCTCTTCGCCGCCCACATCGAGTGCGGTATCGAAGTGCGTGTCGAAAAGGATCAAACCGCAAGCAGGCACGGCTTTTGCGAAAGCACGTACTGCGGCGATAGTGATGGAATGGTCACCGCCGAGGGTTATGGGCAGGGCGCCTGCTGCGAGGACTTCGCTTATCAAGTCCTCCGCGCGGCGCATCGTTATGGGCGCATTTCCCATGGCGACCGGCACATCTCCGACGTCGGCGAATGTGAAGTGTTCGCTTAGATCGATCCCGGTATTGGCATTGTAAAGAAGGAAGTGGTCTGTCGCTTCACGGAGGGCCTTTGGACCAAGATTTGTCCCGGTCCGGCTTATGCACATCGAGTCCCAGCGGAAACCAACGAAAGCCGCGGTAACGCCCGCATCTTTCAAAGCCTTACGATCGGCAGCGACATGTGGTTGGCGCAAAAATGTTCCGAGAATGCTTGAGTGGAGAAAACCGCTCCACATCGTAAGGTCGGGGGCAGCGTCTCGCGCCATGTCCATCTCCATTGGCTCTTGCATGTGTGATCGGCGGATCGTGTGGCCAATGAAGCGGACGGACAATGGTGCCAATTTTCACCCGTCGACTGCTTGTTATTTGTGCGACGGACGTTAACTTGATCCGGACAGTATTGTGCGTTGCGCATATGATCCTGACGCAAAGTCATCCGTGGGCTCTCTTTACGTTTTTCCAAACTCTCGAAATGTAATTCCAGGCGAAGTCAAATTGACTGTCGATCTGCGGCATCCCGATGACGCAGTACTCCACCGGATGGACGCCGAATTCAAAACGATCCTGATCGACGCGGCGCGCCGTCACGAGCTCGAACACGAAATTTCGCCCGTGTTCATCGCCGACGCCATGCAATTCTCTGATGACGCGATTTCGTGCGTGGAAGAAGGCGCGACGGCGGCTGGTCTGAAATTCCGGAAGATCGTATCGGGCGCCTCGCATGACGCAGTCAACCTCGCTCGCGTCGCGCCAACCGCGATGATCTTCTCACCCTGCCTTGATGGCGTGAGCCACAACGTCGCCGAATACGTCTCAAAGGATCAATGTGCGCGAGCGGCCCAGGCATTGCTCAATGCAGTCCTGGCATTCGACCGGAAATATGAAGATCGACAGCTCACATCGATTGCAGCCCGCCACGGCAACTCCTAGCAACTTTTCGCCCGGCCCTCTGGCTCCGGTGCCCGGCAAGTGCCGATACGCATTGGCCATTTCGCTCTAAGTAATGTCGGCTTATGACCCAAAGCGGACGAAATATTCGTAGAGCCTCCGGCGGCGCCACGGATGCGCCGTGGCTAGGGGCGGACTCAGGATGATCAACGTAGCGACGTCTATTCACCTCGGAACGAAAGTCGCGATCGTGAACGGAACCAGGGCCCCCTAGTAGACCGGTCAGCTCAAGCCTGCGGCGCCGTATCTTCTCAACAAAGAGCGGCATGAAGTTGTTTGACCCAAGCAACGGTTTATAGATGCGGCTTCCGTTCTTTGAGTAAAAGGTAAACCTATGCCTGATCTTCGCTTCTTTCGCCGCGCCGGCCCTTTCAAGTTAAGTGAGATCGCGGCGCACCTCGGGGCGGATATTCTTGAGGCGGACAGAGGTTCGATTTCCATTCACGACATCGGCGACCTAGACACTGCTGAAGCCGGTGAGATCAGCGTCTTTACCGACGCACGTTATCTCGACGGCCTCGGTCGAACACGTGCAGAGGTTGTCATCTGCAGTCGAGAACTTGCACACCATGCACCTGTTTCGACGCTATTGATGTTCGTCAAAGATCCGCGCCTGGCATATGCCCAGGTCGGGCATCTCTTCTATCCTGATCCTTCTCTCGAATCCGGGGTTAACCCAACTGCCCGCGTGGACCCGACCGCTACTATCGGCAAGGACTCCCAGATAGACGCTGGCGCGGTGATCGGCCGAGGCGTCGAGATTGGACGCAGATGTCACATCGGCCCCAACGCCGTGCTGGGCGAAGGAGTTCGAATGGGCGACGATACGAAGATCGGCGCCAACACAACCATCAGTCATGCGCTGATTGGCCAGCGCGTTGAAATCGAGACTGGCGTGACGATTGGGTCGCAAGGCTTTGGCTTTGTACCCGGCCCGAAGGGGCTGATGCGCATGCTTCAACTCGGTCGCGTTGTCATCGAAGATGATGTCCAGATCGGAGCTAACTGCGCCATAGACCGTGGAGCAACGGGCGACACGGTGATTGGCTCGGGCACTGTTCTCGATAACCTAGTGCATATTGCCCACAACGTCCGTATCGGCCGCCAATGTGTAATTTGCGCCCAGGTTGGCATTGCCGGAAGCACATGCATAGAGGACGGGGTCATGATGGGCGGACAAGCGGGCGTCGGAGATCACCTCAGAGTTGGGGCTCGGGCAAAGATTGCCGCGAAGAGCGGTGTGATGCGGAACGTCGAGCCCTCTGCTGTCATGGGCGGTTTTCCGGCGGTCCCCATCAAGAATTGGCATCGCCAGACCATCGGTCTTGCCCGACTTTCTAAGAGTGCGCCGGGCAACACTGAAAAGCAGTAACCGTTAGACTAGAAATGAACCCAGCATCAAGAACAGCACGATTGCTCACGAGCGTTGCGGCGCACTCGCTGTCTGGCTTAATCAAAACCGTCAAGGCTACGTCTCGCACGGTTCATGAGCCGCCTGACCTGTTTCCTCGCCTGCGAGCGCAGGCGCCATTTATCATGACGATGTGGCATGGGCAGTTTTTGATGCTCGGCGATCTTAATACTCGGGAGTTCAATGTCGCTGCGATGGTCTCGCGCCACGGGGATGGCGATCTCGTAACGGGCGTCCTGAAAAAATTTGGCATCTCGGCCATTCGCGGCGCGGGCGCCGGAGAGCGGAAGCGGGACAGGGGCGGCGTTTACGCGTTGCGGGCGTCGGTACGTGCGCTCCAAGACGGTTCCATTGTTGCGATGACGGCCGATGTCCCGCCGACGAGGCCGCGTCAGGCGGGTCGCGGCATTGTTATGCTAGCGCGCCTTTCAGGAAGGCCTATCATTCCGGTCGCCGCCGCGACTTCGCGATTTCTGGTGCTAAACTCTTGGAGTAAGGCGACAGTCAATTTGCCATTCTCAACCTTGGCGTTGGTTGCCGGTGAACCTTTATTTGTTGCGGGTGACGCGGATGAGGATGCGATTGAAATCGCCCGCCAGAAAGTCGAAACCTCTCTCAATCATGTGACCGAGCGCGCCTACGCGCTGGCGGGATCTCGCGATGCCGGTTCGACCACTGCGGGTGTGGCGCCACAACGCGATTAACAACACATCCATGCAAAAGCCCAATCGGTGGGGACTTCAGCTAAGTTCCCGAAGGTGCCGCGTCTATATTCGAGAGTCAGTACCAGTGGAGGTGAAGGTCCATTTTTGAGGGAGTGGTAGCATCGAAAGCAAAGACTGGTGATGTCCGCATTTGGACCTAAGCGGAAGAACTGACCATGTCTGGTTGCCGCCGAATAGCGGACGAGCATCCTCAACGATTGATCGGTACGGCCCGCACAAGACGGAATGTCCGCTTCGAAGCAGATTGGCAAGGTGGCCGCGCCAACGAGCTGGGTTCTCTCCTGAGAAGGCGCCGCGCGCCTTCGCCCAATCGATGACGACCTCGATCCGTCCCCTCACCCGAGATGCCGTTTCCGGCATCGAATGCCAAATAGGTTGTACAGCGCAGAGAACCATCTCGGTCGTAACTGAGGAGACAGCCACGCCGCCGAACTTCGGATAGAGAAGGCGTCGGAGGGTGCTGTGCCATTGCTCACGATGCTTCGCGTTCTTCCAGCTCGGCTCGTGCGCGGCCATGTAGGCTTCGGCGCACTCCTTGAACGTCATCGAGCGAGCCTTGTCGGCGGCGGCTTCCTTTTCCGCCAGGCGCTTCGCCTCAATCGGATCCTGACCGAGGTCAAGCTGGCGTCGCGCGTCACCGGCCAACGAGCGCGCGGTTGCAAGACTGACCGACGACGCCGAACCCAGCCCGAGATACCTCGGCTTGCGGTCGTGCATGTACCGAAAAACTCAGGAGCGGCCCCGCTCTCCTTCACCCTCAGATAGAGCCCAGCGCCGTCCGAATAGAGGCTCGGCTTCTTGAGGTTCAAGGCAGAGATAGCGGTGAGGTGATGAGTTGTTTCGGCATCCCTGGGTCCACAAATTGGTCCACAAACGCGAGGCCGTTGATAGGCAATTTGCGCCGACTTCCATAGACGCCAGAGAGCAACTTTCCTTGATTTTATTAGTGTTTCAGAAGCGCCCACCGACGTCAATCGACACTGGCAGGCGTGGGGTTGGTGGAGAGGGCTTCCTCCAATGAGCACTGAATTTATTGTCTTATTTTCGGTTTCCTGCATCCAGTCCACAAATCAGTCCACAAACGGAGGCTTCGGCACTCGCTCAGGCTCGGCTCTATCGAAACGTCGCTGCAAAGTCCGCTTCATCCCCAATAGCGGTCATTGCCGCGGACGTAGTCGGCGCCCCCGTGCACTCGCCGACCAAGTCTGCTCATTGGGGGTAATTCTGCCATCGGATGTCGATCTTTTCGGCGATCTCGATCGCATCATCTACCTCGGTCCCAAGGTAGCGAACCGTGCTCTAAAGAAAGGCCCCCCACCGCGAAGTGGCCAAGGGCTGCAATTCGTTCATATCTGTCTGTTGGTCTCGCCGAAGCGAAGGAGCGGGCTCAGGAACTCGCTGTCGAGGCGCGCGCTTTTCACGACGCTGCGCGAGGCCGAGGTGCTTATCGAGAACTGGCGACGGCACTACAATGCCGTCAGGCCGCATTCCTCGCTCAACTATCGGCCGCCGGCGCCAGAAGCGATCTTGCCGCCAGCGCCAGATCTGCCCTACGCTCCACTCCGGCCAACCCAAACGCTGGCCGATGACGGCCGGGTTCTAACTTAGTGCCTGGTCTCGTGATATGGTGCAGGCCAATAAAGACAAGCATAACGCAGATACTTGCAGCCTCGTCGTGCAGCAACCGAACCCAAGCGGCGCTTATCACTCTGCGACTGCATCACGCGATCAAAGTTGACGACGTTATCGGACGAAGACGTGGCATATCCGATGTTAGCATTTCGACGGACGAACTCCTCACGGTCGAGTTTCTCAACAAGCGCTACTTGCATTCGAGGTTAGGGCAGCTGGACCGGGACGAGGTTTCGGCTCTGGCGGAGATCGGATTGAAGGGCTCCAAGACACCGGCCTTTGAGCGCTGACCAGGAATTGACTCAACGTCAAAGCGAAGGCGGCGTGCAGGCACTGATAATGACCGCTGATTTTGTTCCGACGTTGCGAAAACGGTGAGGTTCTTCGCTCCCCGAAATAGTATGCGTTGCCGGGCCCGAGAACGAGGCACTGATCGCCGACCGTTATTTCGACCTCGCCGGAAACCACGATGCCGCCTTCTTCACCCTCATGCGAGAGCATCTCTGGGCCCGTGTGCCCCGCCGGGTTGGTATATCTCGTAAAGAATCTGAAGTGCTTTAGCTCGGCGAGCGCCGGCAACGACGCGCAGCTCGAGCTTGCCCTCGCTCAAGGGGGTCAACTCGTCGGGCCGGAAGAAACCTTGGGCGCCGCCGCTTCGCTGCCGAGTGAAAAGAAATCCACGAATGACATCCCCAGCGCGTCCGTGATCCGGTGCATGGTGGCAACGGACGGACTGTGCTTGTTCTGTTCAATCATGCTGATCATGCCGTTCGTGACGCCGGAACGGTCCGCCAAATCGCGTTGAGACAGCTTACGTCTAGACGAATCTGTTTGAGACGCGGTTACCGCTCCGCAATGAGCGTCCAGTCTAGCCTCGTCATGCATCCGATCCATGAGTACGGCAGCGAAGAGCAACGGCGGAAGTATCTGCCGCGTCTCGCGACGGGAGAACTCGTCGGCTGCTTCGGACTGACCGAGCCGGACTTCGGATCACACCCGGGCGGYATGAGAACGCGGGCGAAAGCTGTCTCCGGCGGATATTCCCTGTCTGCTCGAAGATGTGGATCACCAATTCTCCCATCGCCGATATCTTTATCGTTTGGGCGAAAAACCAGGACGGCGTCATCCGAGTTCATACTTGAAAAAGGGTTCAAGGGGCTGTCCGCTCCCAAGATCGAGGGCAAATTCAGCTTGAGAGCCTCGATCACAGGCGAGATTGTTATGGATGACGTCTTCGTTCCTCAAGACAATTGGCGGACATGCAGACCGAGATCACGCTCGGCCTTGTTGCGTGCCTCCACGCGGCGCGTCTCAAAGACAACGGACAGCTCGCTCACGAGGCCGTGTCACTGCTTAAGCGGAACAGCTGCGGGAAGGCGCTGGAAATTGCCCTGGCTGCGCGCGACATGCACGGCGGCAACGGCATCGCCGACGAGTTTCACGTCGTCAGACACGTCATGAACCTCAAGGCGGTGAACACATACGAGGGCACCCACGATATCCATGCGTTGATCCTCGGGCGCGCTGTGACCGGCATTCAGGCCTTTTCATAGAAGCTAACGCGTCGTTTTGCGGACGAGCGTCGCGATGTCCACACCGAGATGCCGTGCGGCCTCTCGTTTCGACCCGAACCTTACGATCGCTTGATCGATGATATGATCCTGAAAGGCCCGGGTGAGCTCCTTCAGCGTCTTGTCGCCGGGCTCGAATTTCGTCTCGACCTTCGCCTCTTCGTTCCGCGTCTCTTTCAAGCTGTCGGGGAGGTCTTCGGGCTTTGCCACTTCGTCCACCACAATATCGAGGTACTCGATGATGCTCCTCAACTCGCGCAGATTGCCGGGGAACTCGTGTTGAAGTATCGCGGCTCGGCAAGCGGCGCTCAGACGTAAGGGGCGCTCGCGAGTGCGGTTCGTTACCTCCAGCATTCCGTTGAGAACGTGCTCCTTGTCCGAACGCTCCTTAAGCGAAGGTACTTGGACTGGAAACGTGGCCAACCGAAAGTACAGATCCTTGCGAAAGTGCCCCTCTTTCATCATGCGCTGCAGATGGCGATTGGTAGCCGCGATCACTCTCGTTTCAACTTTCTTGCTGACGGCAGATCCCAGGGGGTGGATCGAACCGTCTTCGAGAAATTTCAGCAATTTGGCCTGACTTGCGATTGGAATCTCACCAACCTCATCGAGAAACAGGGTGCCCCCACCGGCGCTTTCAATGTAGCCGCGCTTGCCGGCCTGCAACGCGCCGGTAAACGCGCCGCGTTCGTAGCCGAACATTTCAGATTCAAAGAGCGACTCGGGGATGCTGCCGCAATTCACGTGCACGAACGGTCGATTCCTTCGCCCGGACGTTAGATGGAGGTGCTTGGCGACTGCAGTCTTGCCCACACCCGACGGTCCCAGAAGCAATATCCTGAAAGATCGCGCATACGCCCTCTTCGCTCGATCAATCTGAAGCTGAAGATTCTCCGGGAACGACAACTCCTCGGCTTCGCCGGGATCTCCAGGCGTCAGCACTCGGCTCTGCGCACCGCGTTTTGCAAACTCCCAGCCGTCGGGATCGCGAAGCCAATAAACAATGAAACCTCTGCTGCTCCCTTCGAACAGCAGCACGCGGCACGATGAGATGTAGGGCCGCCCGGTCGAGCGCCTGCGTGCTACGCCTTGCATTTGGCCCCGCTCGGCAGCGGCAACGAACTCATCAAGATCCCAGTCCGACTTGCGAAGGAACACTGCGAATGGAGTTCTCTCCCAACCGGCTTCCGGCGACGAGCCGCGGTTACCAACGCTACCGCTTGTAAATACGACCATGCCCTCGGGATTCACAACAATCACCGGGTCGGGCGTTAGGTCGGCAAAGGCTTTGAAATGTGCAGATGCGAATAGCTGTTCGAGACCATCCTTGTCCGTCGGAAGCGAACCACGCAGGCCGACGCTAAACGGCTTGATCTCTTTGGTACTCGTCACTCGGCGCTACTCCTGACCTTTCGGCCGTCGCCGCGTCCGCTTTTCTTGGACTGTCGTCGCAAGGTCAGCATGTCCCAGCAGTCGTCGTTCTCGCCGGGAATTTCCGCCCGCTGGATCTCAAACGGGTGCACCGCGCCGGTCTTGTCGGCCAACTCAAAAACGGGTGGCGGCGTCGCCGCGTTCGGGCGCGAACGCGCCCAGTCCAGCACCAACTCCTCGACTGCGGCCGCGCTACCAAATTTTTGAACGTAAGCGTGGTTCTTTCCGACCTCCCAACTGCCGTGCTTCAGAAACAAAACTGGGTCGGGGATCGCGTTGATTATCTTGATGATCGCTTCCATGCGCTGCGCGCTGTTGACTGCCGCGACTTGGGTTTCCGTTATATTTCGACAGTTGCCCCACAATTTTCGCAAATACCCATCCACAATTTCCGCACTCACATCATTGCGAAGGTAAAACGGCGAGCCGTCGTAGCTGCGGTCGACACTTAAAGCGTTCCGAATAGAATAGTTTGACTCGATGATCTGCTGAACGAAAATTTCGTTGACCTCGCTGTGCGGCCAGCAAAGCCTGACGTATTGGGAATTGAAGTCGATTTCGTCTGGAAGGTCGTAGAGCCTTGACATGGCTTTATTGCACATTCGCCAGATCGATTTATTCTCGAATACTTGGCGGATAATCTCCGGAGTCAGTTGCGTGGTGTCAACGGGCTCCAGGAAGACAATTGCCCAATGCGCCTCGGTCGCGTCGTTCACAATGCTTTGTAAAAGGGCGAAATCGCTGCGGAGATCGGCCAGCTGGAGGGCCACTGGGCCATAATCCATTTTAGTCAGACGCAGCGCACTCTGGCCGCGCCAGGTCACGTAACGAGGACGGGCTAGAAATGTCGACTTACGGCCACCATGGCAGATGAGTTCAAGTTCGATTGTCTCCTGGTGAATGCCGCCTGACATCTCACGCAGCAACTCGTAGACTTTGCGCGACGAGTTATCCGTGTAAAGCGCAGCAACCTCGATGCCCGTCACGACGTCTAGCGGAAGCCCGAGTGCTTCGAGCTGAACCTCGTTGGCCCACAACACCCGCCCATCGAGGCCGATGACGTCGATCAAGCACTCCTCGGCAACCGCTCCGGCGTCCGGCGTCTCCTGCAACAGCCCTGCACTCCTCGTTCCGGCCTTCGAGAACGACATGTCGAACCCTTGCTTTTTTTCGCGAACCAATCCCGCTGCATCGCTCAGAGCGCCAGCGTTTAGATTACGGCGATTTACTGGCCACCTGCACCACCTGCCAACTCCTTAGACCACCGTTTAGGTCAGTCGGGGAGCACTTTCGATGCCGGCGCCCTTTAAGAAGTTGACCACTAGGCGCTCGCAACCCACTATATAGCTATACGCTTCGGCCAGTGCCGGATTGCGTTCCAACCAGCAAGTCGCGATGCGATCGCAAGTAACCTCCGGATGAAACTGCGCTGAGAGCCAGCCGCCACCATGATCCAACGCCGCCGCGGGCAAATGCGGTCGCGTCGCTAGGACCACAGCATCACGATCTGTCTCGATAACCCTGTCGAAGTTACCGAAATAGAATTTCGCGCCCGTATCAAACCCGTCAAACAGGTGGTGCCGCTGACCTTCCGTCGTCAGCGTTATTGGAAGGCTTCCAACCTCAGGGCCGGCAGGGATCTTTTCGACGCGCCCCCCAAGCACAGTCGTCATCAACTGGTGGCCGCCGCAGAGCCCCAGCAGGGGTTTGTTGAGAGGCCGGATCCGCGAGAGCCAATCCGCCAGGGCCCGTTGCCAGGAGTAACCGTCCGAAACAGAGGCAAAGCTGCCGCCCAAGACAATCGCCGTGACGTCATTCAGGTCCTCCGGCAATGCGTCACCAAGATGGGCGCGAACGGGAATGTAGTCGGCGACCTCGAGAACACCGGTCGCGTCGAACAGGGCTTCCATGGCGGTGCATTCGTCATCGTACCCCAGCACCCGTTTCCACGTTTCCTTTCGATAGGAATTCGGATCAGCAAACTGGGAAATGAACATCACCGCGGGTCGTCGCATTAGGCCTCCGTAGCAGGTATCGTCGTCTGCATTAAAAGAAGGGCGCCCGCTCTTGGGTGCCCTTCTTTCGTCTATTGTCCAGGCATCACTCCGCGGGCGCGCTCGAGATGAGATGTGCGTCACCATAGGGCGCCGTATTCTCTTCATGTGAACGGAAGAGCAGCATGTAGATCAATCCCAATCCAACCACGATGCCGACCGTGAGTGGGGTTGCGTAGTTGATGTACCAATCCGCATCCGGGCTCCGCGGCCAGACGAGATTGACGATGGCGCCAACACCGTAGACCAAGGCTGCGATGTTGACCAACGGACCCCAGGCTCCGAGGCGAAAGGCTCCGCTAGGCCTCCAACCGTTCGATCGCGCATAGAGCGCTCCCAAAACGACCATTTGGAAAGCCAGGTAGATACCGATCACCGCGAAACTGATGATCGTGGTGAGCGCATCCTGCAGTACCAAGCCGATGCAAACGATCACCGCCGGAATGAACCCGGCGAGCATGAGGGCACCGACCGGCACGCGCGTTGTTTCCGACAGCTTGTTCAGAACCCTGCTGCCCAGAATCATGTTGTCGCGTGCGTAGGCGTACACCAATCGACTAACGGCAGCCTGCAGGCTCAGGATGCAGGAAATGAAGGAAATCATCACGACCGCGCTAACGCCCCTCGAGCCAACGGGGCCGAACGCTTGGTTGAGGATATCGCCGAGCGGATCTTTGACTTCGCCGGAGATCACTTTTGCGATGTCAGGCACGGCAAGAACGAGCGCGTAAGCAACAAAGAGAGATGCGCCGACACCGATGTAGATCGTGTAACGCATGGCCTTTGGAATCTGTCGCGAGGGGTCTGGTGTTTCCTCCGCGACGTCGCCGCAGGCTTCGAAGCCGTAACAGCAGTAAAGGCCGACCAACGTGGCTGTCAGGAATGCCGGCAGATAAGAGCCTGCACCTTCAACACCGAACGTATTGAACACGACGTCGAGGGGCTGCATGCGATGGAACAGCAAAAGATAGACGCCAACCACAATCGCGCCGACCAGCTCGCAGACAAAGCCGAAAACGGCGACCTTGGCCAGGAGCCGTGTCCCCATGAGATTTAGACATGTGGCCACGAACACCAATGCGAGTGCGACCGCTGTAGTCGTCTCCGGCGTAGCCTCGAAGCCAAGTAAGAGCGCCAAGAACGGCCCGGCTCCCACGGCGACCGCCGCGATCGTGGTGAACAATGCCCAGCCGTAAATCCACCCGGCCATCCACGCCCATCGTCGTCCGACCAGGCGACGTGCCCAAGGATAGAGGCCGCCGGAGATAGGGAACTGGGAGACAACTTCGCCGAAGATCAGGGCTACGAGGAGCTGTCCGCAACCGGCGATAACGTAGGCCCAGATCATCGGCGGCCCACCCGCCGCAAGCCCAAAGGCGAATACCGAGTAAACGCCGACAACCGGCGAAAGATACGTGAAGCCGAGGGCGAAATTTTCCCAAAGGCTCATCGACCGGTCAAATCTCGATTTGTAACCCAGCGCTGCCAACTGCCTTGCGTCTGCGCCGTCTTCTCCCTCGTTCCGTTGAATTGCCATGGTTGCTCCTGATAAGTCGTTCCCCGTTTCCGGATTGACAGACACGGCACGTGGCCGTCCGGGCAATCAGGTCAACCCCTCGCGGCGAAGTGTTCTCAGCATCCGCTGATTGACCTGGGTTCTTCGTCAGCAAAACTTGTGCCATTGATATTATCAGCGCGGCAACAATACGTTAGCCGATTACGATCACTCGGCAGCGGCGCAATCAACTCATCTCAGCGCATAATTGCAGCGCCGCCGCTGCGAATTTGCAGTCCCCTTCCACGTTTCCAACCGCGCTACCTCGGCTAAAAAAAAACCAACCTCGGCTTGCGAGGTTGGGTTTTGTCGACGAGCGAAAACCAGCAATTACGGCAGACAATCCATGTACCGCTCAACGTCCCAGTTGGTCACCTCTTTCAAGAACCGTTGCCAGTCGTCCCGCTTAATCTTGTCGTAGAGCTCATGGAGACGCCCCGGCATTGCTTGAAGGATGAGATCGTCCTCTTTTAATGCTTCAAGCGCCTCAAAGAGATTCAGCGGAATGGTGGCGATCGTCTCTTTGCCTTCTTTCATGACTTCAACAACGTTTCTGCTTTCAGGCGGACCCGGATCAATCTTGTTCTGCAAACCGTCGTCCATTGCCTTGATGAGTGCACTGCAGAATAGATGCTGATTGACCATTGCGTCGACGGCGCGGAATTCGAAGCGATCGGGAGCCGAGATGCGGATCGTGCAAGATCTGTTTTGCAGTCCCCAATTGGCGCCGACGGGCGCCCACAACCCGATATCTGCAAACCGGCGATAGGAATTCACCGTCGAGGCGCCGATCGCGGTAAGCGCACCGATATGTTTCAGGGCGCCGCCGAGAGCGTGCTTTCCCATGTCGGTTGGGATCCACCCATCCTCCTTGTTCGTGAACTCGTTCACGCCGCCCTTCGTGTAGGTGAAGACCTCGTCCATGCCCGGCAACTCGCCCGGGACGAGTCGTTGGACTTGCTTTTCGCCACCCGTCCAGATCGAGCAATTATGATGGCATCCATTGGCAGGGACGCCCATGATCGGCTTCGCCATGAAGCAAGCGATCAATCCTTTTTGGCGCGCAATCTCCGCGCAAATCTGCCGGTAGGTGGTGAGGCGGTCGCATGTCGCCAACGCGTCGTCGAAACTGAAGTTGAGCTCGAGCAAGCCCGGTGAATCTTCGACGTCGCCTTGGATCATATCGAGACCCATGGCCTCGGCGTATTGATATACCTGCATCCAGATATCGCGCGCCGCCTCGAATTGATCGATGTGGTAGGCGTTCGGTTTGGTAATGCCTTCATACGGCTTGGAGGGATCGCCCGTCGGCCTCAGCCAAAGCATCTCGGGTTCGAGACCAACCCGCAAATGCAAGCCATTGTATTTTTCCCGGAACTGGCGATCGAAGCGTTTGAGGTTGCCACGCGTATCGCACTCGTAGAACGCGCCCGGCGTCTTCTCGTCCTCAAGGCTATAGAAGAGGCTGCAAAACATGCGGCCAACCTTGTTGTTCCAGGGGAGCTGGCAAAATGTTTCCGGGTCCGGGAGCGCAATGGATTCGCCGTCATTGGCGGAAAAGCCGATCAACTGTCCGTTCATGTCGGGGGCGAGGTTCGTGATGCCGCCGAGCCAAGTCTGGATGCCTTTCTTGGCAGTCTGTTCCCAGTGACGAGCAGGAACCGCTTTTCCTAGAACGCGGCCCGTGATCGTGACGTACTGGTAGTAAATGTATTCAACGCCGAGCTTGTCGATTTTCTCGCGCACGCGCGCAACCCGTTCCTGCCGCGCAGGATCCGCAATTTCCCGGTGGTAGTCGGTGTCAGCCTTCGCCGCTGGTATCGCTCTGTCTTTCTGAAACATGGGCTTATCAAGTGTAAACATCCGTGACGTCCTCCCACTCTGATATTTGCGCTTAGCCTTCGAGATATCGCTTGAGTTCGAGATTGCTGACCGCGCGAGCGAGGCTGGCGTGCTCGACGTCGCAGGCCTTGGCGAAGTGCTCGGCGAATTTCGATCCGAACAATCGCTTGGCATCTGCGCTCTGGCGAAGCCGCTCGGCGGCTTCAGCAAGATTGGAGGGAAATCGGATCGCGCCTGCCGGCACATCATCAGGGCCGCCATCCGGGGCTGGCGGCGTCGACGCCAGCTTTTTCTCCAGCCCATCGAGACCGGAACCGAGCATCAGCGCCAGAGACAAGTGCGGATTGCAGTCGGCGCCCGGCACCCGGAACTCCAGACGGGCAGTGTCGCTCGACGACGGAGCTGACCGGACGGCCGTCGTAAATTTCCAGTCCGACCAACTCATAGACTTCGGCGCCCATGAGCCGGGCGCGAAACGCCTGTAAGCGTTCACCGTGTGGGCGCAGAGCGCGAAGGCTTGCGGCACGACATTCGTCATGCCCGCTATGAACTGCTTCGCCGCTTCATTGGTGGCGCCTTGAGCGTCCGAGAAAATGTTCCGGCCAGTCTTCTTGTCGAGAAGAGACAGGTGGATATGGCCGCCGATCGCGGGATAGCTTGCTCCAAGATACGACATGAAGCTCGCGGTGAGATTATTTCTCCGCGCATACGACCTTGCTGCCATGCGGAAGAAGCAGGCGTCGTCAGCGGCCTTCATCGCCGGAACGGCGCCGAGCGTCGCCTCGAAGCATCCGGGGCCGAGTTCGCCCGCAACCGAGAACAGAGCGACATCGTTGTCGACAATTGCTTTCTCGAGACCAGCTACAAACTCTGCCTGGTCCGCAGCCGTTTGTCCGGACCAGCATTTGTTATCTGGCGCGAACTGGCGGGGCGGGGCGAAGTCCGAGGCGCGGAGGCTCTCCGCCGTCTCGGCTAGTATGAGAACCTCAAATTCGAACGCGGCTAAAACGTCAAAGCCCATCGCCGCTGCGCGGTCGATCTGGGTCCTGAGCACATGCCTCGGCATCAGGTCCGCGGACGATCCGTCAAATTCCGCCACGATCGCGACCGACTTCGGTTCAAAACCATACCGGCGCCAGGAATTGGCATCGATGCGAAGCTTTTCCGTGAGATAGGGGCCGCTGCCGAACAGGTTGTCGGCGCAGTCCCATAGGGGTAACACGTTCGCGAACCGAGGTTCACTCGCCCACGCCAAGAACTGTTCGCGCCGAAGGCGGCGTTCGCGAAACACGCTCCCATAGTCGAATTGTCCAACATGCACCACATCGATAGCTTCGGTCTCGAGACGTGTCCTGAGGTTGTCGGTCACCATTGAAAGCCTTTCAATTCTTGAGCAGAGCCTGAGACGAAGAAGTTCATTGCTGTTCGAGATACGTCCGGTGCGCGAAAGCCTTGTTCGGGGGCAAGCCAACGCAAACAACGCCGATCGGCTTGTCGTCGCGCCTGTATCCGACCGCCACGCCCTGCCGGAGAGACGCCGAGCTTTCCAACGAGCCGTCGAGAAGCTCGGCGGAATTCCCGCACCCGGGAAGACCAAAGGACTGGATGCGAATGTCGTGCTGATCACTCCAGAAGGACGGCATCGGCGAAAACGACTCCGACGCCTGCTGTGCGCCGGATAAATCGGCCATGCAGGTTTCTGCGGCACGCTTCGCCGTCATTCCCGGCACGCACCAGTGCTCAATGCGGCGGCACACATCGTCGAACCTTGGATTCGGGAACCGCGCGACGTCACCCACCGCGTAGAGGTACTTTCGCCCCTCGACCCTCATCCAGTTATCGCAAAGCAGCCCGTTCTCGAGATTGAGAGACGTGCCTGCCAGCCACTCGACATTGGCCACCGAACCCACGGCTTCGACGACAAAATCGGCCGAGACAATCTCTCCTGTCGACAAGACCACGCCGGTGAGATCTCCGTCATCGCCGATACGCCAATCTTCTACACTCGCGGACGTGCGGAACGAGACACCGCAATCCTCATGCAGGCGCCGCATCGCTGCGCCAAGTGTCGATCCGATCGCCCGCTCCATTGGTTCGTCCAAGGCCTCAACGACCGTGACATTGCATCCGAGCTTTTTGGCCGTCACGGCGGCTTCGCAACCTATGAAGCCTCCGCCAACGACAACGATATCCCGCTCGGTCCGAAGCCTGGTGGCGAGGTTGAAAGCATCATCTAAGGTCCGCAGAACGAACCTGTGCGACCACGCACCGGCGATCTCAAGGCGGCGCGGAGACAGCCCCGTCGCGACGATCATGGCGTCGAATGGGATCTCGGTTCCGTCATCAAGGGACAGTATCTTGTTCGTGAGTTCGACAGACGTGGCGCGCCGCCCCAGCAGCCACCGAGCAGCCTCGAGCTCAGGCTTGATCTTGAAGTGCAGCTTGTCGAACGCCCGCTCGATGCCGTCGTCGGCGATGCTCGCGAAGATATCCTTCGATAGCGGGGGACGATTGTAGGGACGGAAACGCTCCGCGCCGATGATGGTCAACGCCTCGGGATCGGCACCGCAGGCGATGAGACCTTCCATCGCCCGCAGTCCGCCAAGTGACGCGCCGACAATCGCGATTTGGGCGCTCACGAGTCTTGCTCGATCGTAATCGCCTGCTCGGGACAAACGTCCGCCGCTTCTACCGCCTGCTGCCTAAGTGAATCACTCGGCGACTCCGTCCATACGAGATCGCCGTTTGCGTCGAAGGAAAAAATATCGGGAGCCGCGATAACGCACTGCCCGTGCAATTGACACTTCTTCATGTCGACGCAAATTTTCATCATATCCCCCTGCTGATTGATTGTGTGCGGCTTACGCTTCGCAATCGAATGCGATCGGAAGCCGGATCGGACCGGTATTGCCACTGTCCGCAAGCCACTCCGGTTCGCCATTGAAGCGGGGGTTCTTGATCCGGCGCGCGAGAATCGCGAGCGCCTCCGTCATGTCGCCGCGTGCGATGAAGTGGCCGAGGCAATGGTGGGAGCCGCCGCCGAACCCGAAATGCGGCTTGCGCACTGCGGTTATATCAAAGTCTGAATTTGCGAACGCTCTCGGGTCTGAACATGCAGCCTGTCCGAAGAGATGAATCGTCGTTCCCTTCGCAATCATCAAGTCCTTGTACTCGAAGTCTTCCACCGCTTCCCGCGTTACCCAGGTGACGGTCGGGCGAACACGCATGACCTCTTCGACGGCGGCTCTCCCGAGTTCGGGATTGGTGCCGAGCAGACGCCATTGCTCGGGATGGGCGATGAAGACGTCCATCGCCAAACCAAGTTGGTTTCGCGTCGTGTCGATTCCCCCGAAAATGGCCAATACGACCATGTCATACAGCTCTTCGTCGCTGAGTGTTTGCTGGCCCTCCCGGTTGGCCTTGATCAGGAGGCTTACGAAGTCATCGCCGAGAGATTTTGCACTGCGCTCCTCGATCAGCCCTTTCGCATAATCGAACATTTTCTGCGTTGCGGCGTCGATGCGGACGAGATCATCCTTGAAGGTGACACCAAGGGCCAAACCCATGTCGGATGCCAATTCCGCGAGGCGGCGCCACTCATGCTCGGGAAGTCCTAGAAGCGTGGTGATGACTCGCGTCGCGTAGGGCTCAGCGAATGCGCTCACGAACTCGCATTCGCCCGTCTTTCTAAACGCGTCGATCAACTCATTGGCGATTTCGGTGAACGCCGGCTTGAGCTTAGCCACGAGAGCCGGCGAGAATGCCGGATTGGCGAGACGGCGCAAACGCGCGTGGTCTGCTCCCTCGCGGCTCAGCAACATTCGCGACCACCACGATGCAAACAATCCCGAAACGCCGTTGAGCCTAGGCCAGGCGTATGATCCCTGCCGCAGACGAGGATCGCGAAGCAGCTTTTGCATGTCCTCATACCGCAGGACCGCGATCCCATAAGGGGTGCGTGCGAACCAGCTCTTCTCGCGCGCTTCGGCCACTTCGGGTGAGCGGATAGAAAAACTCGCATCGCGAACGTTCAAGAACGGAGCGGTATCTAGTAGGACGTTGGCTGATGCGTTCATGCTCACTCCCCAAAGAGGTCTGAGCGGAAACGGCAAGTTCTATGCCAAACGATTAATTATTCTCTATGTGTATGTTTTATAGCGGATAAATCATTTTTCGAGCGCATGCCGCGCGCACGGCCCCATTCGAGTGCTGACTTTTTGCGCCAGCAGGCGCTGCAATTGCGCATCGGCTCATTCAATGTTCGGACGACTTCCCGGGCGCTTGTCGAAATGCCGCTCGCTTGGCTTTGAAAAGCAGCCGTTCGCGCCAGACTTCGAGCTTAGCACTCGATATGCGCGGCATTAATGGTCAGCGAAATGAGCTGCGGACGACAGGGCGGTTCGTCGCTCACATTTTGCCCGGCGGCGATGCGCCAGCCGTCTTGCATTCTCGGATCGCGCGGTATTTGGGATGCGAGGTGGGCACGGTGACCGGGATGCCGGCCTCCTCACACGCGACGATCTCCTCGCCCTTGTAATAGCCTTTGTCGGCAATCGCCTCGATCCCGTCGCTGGACATCACCTCCCGCGCCGCATGCGCCATCATCACCAGGGCATCACGGTCGTAGCCGTGGTTCGTCACCTCGTGCGCAATGATCAGGTGGTTCTTCGTCTCGACGGCACTTTGCACGTTGTAGCCGACCACGCGGGGCTTCCTGCTCGTCGTCGCCATCGCGCGGGCATCAGGATCGGTCAGCGAGACCTGCGTCTCTCCGCTGGCGTCCATGCGCCGCTTTCAAGGCGTTGGCCTCTCGTCGGCAGTAGGCGAGCTTCTTGATCACGCGTGCGAGCCGTGCTTCGGGCACCGACATCCCGGTCTTGCTCACCACCTCGTCGGCACGATCGAGCTCGGCCATATACCTGCCGATGGCCGCATCGATCTCGCCCAGGCGCCGCGCGAGCTTCTCGCGTGTGAAGCTCTTCGTCTTAGCATTGACGGCTTTGAATTTACTGCCGTCGATCGCGACGATGCTGGCATCCAGGAGATCGAGGCCGCGGCAGAGAGCAATGAACTGCTGGCATACCTTGCGGATGGCTGGACCGTTGTCGCGGCGGAAGTCGGCGATGGTCTTGAAGTCGGGCGCCAGGCACCCCGTAAGCCAGATCAGTCCCAGGTTCCGCCGGCACTCGCGCTCGATGCCGCGCGAGGATTGCACTTGGTTGAGATAGCCGTAGATGTAGATCTTGAGGATCGTTGCCGGATGGTAGCCGGGGCGGCCCGTCTCTTCAGGGACGACGCCCTCGAAGCCGAGCGCCGCAAGGTCGAGCGCATCGACAAAGCATCGACCACGCGAACCGGATTGTCGTCGCTGACGTAGTCGTCAATCGCTTCCGGCAGAAGCGTCACCTGTGTCCGATCCGCGCCTTCGATGAACCGCCCCATTCGTCCCTCCCGCTCAAGCTCGCGGGAATCGTACAGCGCTTCGCTAAAAGGGGCGCGTTTTCACACAGCCTCTCGGCCTTTCAGACATTGCCTTCTACGCTGCCTTGTATTGCTTCACACTTCCACAGGATCGTGAAAGTCGGAATTGCGCGAGGGAGCTTGGCTCGGCCGCCGGCACGAAAGCAAAAATGATGCTCGTGCCGTGGAGTAATCTAAGAATCGGTCCGGGCCCATCGACTGACATTCGCAATCGGCGCGACACCTCTCGAACTTCAGAAACTTTTGATCGAAGCCGACTAAGAATTACATCGGATCACAACCTATTGCAGGAGAATTAAAACATGAGCTTCAAAGTCGCTGTGGTCGTCGGCAGCTTGCGACGCGACTCGTTTAATGCGCAACTCGCCAAGTCTCTCGTGAAACTTGCACCGTCCGATTTTTCTTTCAAGCACTCGGAAATAGGCGACCTTCCGCTTTACAATCAGGATGTCGAGGCTAATCCCGCGAAAGAAGTGCATAGGCTAAAGTCAGAAATCCAATCGGCCGATGGCCTTTTGTTTGTTACGCCCGAATATAATCGCTCGATCCCCGGCGTCCTCAAAAATGCGATTGACCACGCTTCTCGTCCGTACGGGCAGAATGCATGGGCCGGCAAACCAGCTGGCATTCTCGGCGTTTCGGTTGGGGCGATAGGTACCGCGCTCGCGCAGCAGCATCTGCGAAATATATTGGCTTATCTTGATGTGCCAACACTGGGCCAGCCCGAGGCCTTCATCCGGGCCAAAGACGGCCTGTTTGACGCTGACGGCAACATCGGGGCTGCGAGCCATCAGTTCCTTCAGAGTTGGATGGACTTGTTCGTGGCCTGGGTGAAGAAGCATTCCTGATCAACCGGCGCGGCGCAGTCGCGAGCCGGCGTAGAATAATCTTACCGTGAATCGTGTTGGCGAGGATCGCGATGGCGCCCAGCATGTCGGTGAAGCCAAGCTTGCGCGAGGCAAAGATCGTCCCAGACGAGACGCTAAATTGATGCGCGCACGCCTTGCACTTGAACTTCCGCCGCGTCGAGATCTCGTAGGCTTCGATACTGCCACAGTGCGGGCAGACCGCTCTGCCATCCGTCTCCGGCCAGCGGAGCTTACGGAACAGGTCGTATTGCTTCGACCCTTCGTTCCATTACCACCACCCTTGTTCCCGGAGGCACCCGCCGGTGGAGGTCGATGATATCGTGATTGAACATGCGGATGCAGCCTGACGATACCGCCTTGCCAATGGTATTGGGCTCAGAAGTACCATGGATGCGAAAAAGCGTGTCCGTGCCGTCCTTGAAGAGATACAGCGCACGGGCGCCAAGCGGATTGGATGGTCCGCCGTCCATGCCCCTCTTCCATTTTGCGTTGAGAGAGGGATTGCGACGGATCATGTTTGCTGTCGGTGTCCAGCGAGGCCACTCGCGCTTGTAGCCAACTACCGCGTTGCCCGTGAAAGCCAAGCCGTTCACTCCCACTCCGATTCCGTAGCGGATGGCTTTATGGTGATCTTGAACGAGGTAGAGAAACCGACTGTCGGTATCAATCACAATCGTGCCCGGATGCTCATCGGTTTCGAAATCGACGAATTGGCGCAGGTTACGCTCGGCGATCGTCGATGCATTGATGGCATGGATCGGGAACTTCTCATCGGTGATAGCCCCATAGTTGGCGACGTCATCCAGATCCTTGTGCGAGACATTTCGCGGAGTCGAGGCAATAAAGCGTGAGGACGCTTCGATTGACGAACATGCGCTTAGCCCTGTGGCCACGACTGCAAGCAGGAATGACACAAAAACTCGGGTCTTTTGAACAGAGTCCATATTTCCCCTCTTAGGAACCACGGCTTCGGAAGCCTGCGCGGGCGAGGTTTGTGGCTGGCGGTCCCTGCAGAAGCCGGTCACGCGACTTGTCGTCAACCTAAGGATACGCTGGAAAACCGGTTTGATCATTCGCCTGGGCAAGATATCATTTCATACCGCTAGTGTGAGGCCAAATGCTCGATCGCGTCACAGGAATGAAGGTTTTTGCTCGCGTCGCCTCCCTTGGGAGCCTGTCGGCAGCGGCTCGCGTCCTCGGTATGTCCCAAACCATGGCTACCAAGCACGTCGCGTCCCTGGAGGAGAAACTTGGCGTCACATTGTTGCAAAGGACTACGCGGCGCGTGTCGCCGACGGAGGCCGGACGCAACTATCTCGAACGGGTGGAGCGTATCCTGGCAGAGATCGATGAAGCCGATGCGTTAGCCTCGCTCGACGCCATGCAGGTGCAAGGTACCCTGCGGCTGAATGCCCCCGTCTCATTCGGAATACGAGAGATTGCGCCCTTGCTTCCCGAGCTGGCAGCCCGCCATCCGGCCTTGGCGGTCGATCTCGGCCTGAACGACCGCCAGGTGGATCTTGTCGAGGAAGGATGGGATCTTACCATCCGCATTGGATCGCTTGCGGATTCGTCGATGATAGCCCGGCGCCTCGCGACATGCCGGACAGTGGTATGTGCCGCGCCGTCCTATCTCAAAAAGCACGGTCGGCCGCGGACCATCAATGACCTGAAAAATCACAATTGCCTTGGATACACGCTTTCGCGCCTAGTAGGCGCGGACCGGTGGTCATTCGGCCCGGATGGCAAAACCGTTGTCGCGATCAAGGGCTGCCTCCGGGCGAACAATGGCGATGTCCTGGTAGCTGCCGCCATCGCAGGACAGGGTATCATCTACCAGCCGATGTTCCTCGTAGCCCGCGAGATCGAGGCCAAACGTTTGGTGGCGCTGAAACTAGATCATGGGCCTATCGAACTTGGTGGAGTTTATGCCGTCTATCCTCCTAACCGGAATCCTCCCGTCAAGGTTCGCGCAACTATAGATTTTCTGGCCGAACGATTAGGACCGCGACCGCCTCGAGAGAAGAAGAGCTGAAAGGGGCATCAAGTTCGTTCGGCCGCCGGCTCCAGAAGTGATCTTGTCGTCAGCATCCGGTCTGCCATACGCTACAGTCCGGCTAACCCGGACGCTGACCAATGACGGCCGGGTTCTAACTTAGACCGTGGCACCGCGATGAGGGGCAGGCCACGGACCTTCGTTGCGTTGCTTGTGCGAATTGAACGTCAGCCTGTCGACACCGCGACTCCCTTGCAAAGATACCCGACCGAGCGCGGCACGCCGCTAAGGTAGCAGTGATCAACCTCTGGCAGCCGAAAGCCGGCTTTTTCAAAGGTCGATGCGACAGGCCGGTTTAGATTGCAGTCAACGGCGAGGCGCTTCCATATTGGGTTCACTATTTGATCGCGCATCGAAAGCAGAACATCAGCCTAACGGACGTCATCCCGCCGCTCAACTCGTTAACAACTGCGTCCATGAGCGTTGAGAGCCTCGATCAAGCCGTTTGACGCCCGCCACTTAGACAGTGCGGGAAATGCGGTGCGTAACAGCACCTTACGCTTCAAAAGTAAGTGGTCGCCGCAAAGGATCAAAAAACTCATCTTTGCACACCTTCCGTTATGCCATGATGGCGTGCGAACGTCGGTTATGGGAGCATTGCCGCGCTATGCCTGCAGACACAACAAGACTGCTGTTCTTTATCCGCGAGATTGAGCACACGCCTCAAGAGTCCCTTAAGTTGCTAGATCGTCGGATTTTGTTGCGCATTCGCAATATGCTTTTGGTTCATAAAAAGTAGGTTGATAAAGCCTTAGCGCGACTATTGTTCATCGATGAGCGGCAGCTGCACTAACACTGGCCCTATCATCGAACAGGCCGTAGTCACTAGCGCCACGTGTTGTGCGCGACCGCCTTGGCGTAGGGGTTGGGTGATTTTCAGTCTACGTTCGGCAAGGGATTGCTTTGCAGATTGCCTTTCTTGAAGCGAGGATCGTCAGTCACCTCTTTGCCAACCCAGCTTGGCAGATGGAAAGTCTGATGTTCTCGCTCCAGTTCGACCTCGGCGATTATCAAACCGTCGTGCGCGCCCCCATAGACATCAACCATCCACGTCAGACCGTCATGAGGAACAAAATGGCGTGTTTTTTCCATCAGTCGCCCCACGCAAAGCGTGATCAAGATCTGCTCGGCGTCGGCATGGGGAATATCGTATTCGTATTCCGAGCGGCGGACGCCAGTCCGTGAACTCTTGATGGTGATCGTCGCCCTGTCTTCGGCAACTCGTATCCGGACCTTTCCACCATCGAACCGCGCCAGCAATCCGTCACGCAGCCTCTGGCTGCCGGTCTCCAGGTCACGCCATTTTTCGCTAGTTACGAAGAATTTGCGCTCGATCTCAAAGCCCAATTTTGCTGCTCCGAAAAATGCCGGCAGATAAAGGCACCGCGCGAACCGAAGCGAGGAAACGCGCCAAGAGAATGATTGGTTGCAGGCACGAGCGGCTGCTGAGGCGCATCTGCCAATCAACCCTATTGGCGCACTCCTCCCCACTTTGTCATAGCGGACTTTGCCGGGCTTTCAAGATTCAGGTCGGAGCCCGATCTTGATTGGGACTTTCTTTTCCGGTCCGCGGCATCGACTCGACGGCGCGTGTCATTGCCGGGAGCGAGGGTCCGAGCCATATTTGATGGTAGATCGCGGTCGCCGTTCGATGAGTTCCAATAGCCAGATGACAGCCGCCAGCGCTTCCCGGTCGGCTAATTACTGGCACGCAGGCATCAACAGGAGATGATCATGGCTGAGCATACCTCCTCCAGTAATGCATCCGCCGTCCTAACGAACCTCGGCCAACTGCTTCCCGATCTTGAAACGCTCTATGAAGGTATTCACGCGCATCCCGAATTGTCGATGCACGAGACGCGAACGGCGGCCATCGCCGCCGACAGGCTCAGGAAAGCCGGTTACGAAGTGACGACGGAGGTGGGCAAGACGGGTGTCGTGGGATTGCTCCGCAACGGCAAGGGACCGACCGTGATGCTGCGCGCCGACATGGACGCGCTGCCGATCGCCGAACAAACCGGCCTTCCCTATGCCAGCAAGGTCACGGCGACGGACGCCGAGGGGATAACCGTCCCGGTAGGGCATATGTGCGGCCACGACATGCACGTCGCCTGGCTGGTCGGTGCAGCGACGTTGCTTTCGCAGGCGCGCGAGGCTTGGAAGGGCACATTGATGGTCGTCTTCCAGCCCGGAGAGGAAACTGCGCAAGGCGCTCAGGCCATGATCGATGACGGTCTGCTCGAACGCTTTCCCAAACCGGATGTGGTGCTTGGCCAGCACGTCATGGTCGGTCCGGCCGGCACTGTCGCCGGCAGCGCCGGGCCAATCACTTCCGCCGCGGACAGCCTGCAAATCCGTCTGTTCGGCCGTGGTGCGCATGGTTCGATGCCGCAGGCCAGCATTGATCCCGTCGTCATGGCGGCATCCGTCGTCCTGCGGCTCCAGACCATTGTTTCCCGCGAAGTTGCCGCAACGGACGCGGCGGTGATCACGGTCGGCGTGCTGCAAGCCGGGACCAAGGAAAACGTCATTCCCGACGACGCCATCATCAAGCTCAATGTGCGGACATTCGATGCTGGCGTGCGAAAGCATGTACTTGCTGCGATACAACGGATCGTCAATGCCGAGGCCGAAGCCTCGGCTGCGCCGCGTAAACCGGAAATCACGCCGCTCGACAGCTATCCGTTGAATATGAACGACAAGAGCGCGAGCAACCGCATAGCCGACGCTTTTCGCGGCTATTTTTCTCCCGACCGAGTAATACACACGGGGCCCGCGCCAGCCAGCGAGGATTTCGGCTGCTTCGGAACCGCATGGCATGAACCTTCGGTATTCTGGTTCGTGGGCGGCACTGATTCCAAGATGTATGCCGAGGCCAAGGCGGCGGGTAAACTGAATGAACTGCCGGTCAATCACAGCCCGCAATTCGCGCCGGTCCTGCACCCCACCATGGAGACTGGCGTCGAGGCGCTGGTCGTCGGCGCGCTGGCCTGGCTTGGCACGACCTGATGTTCCTTTTGGGTCGAAGGCTTCCGGGCGAGGAGCGTGTTGTGTGGAAGCTTACTTATCGGAGTTTGTCCCGATGTCGCTTCGTGCTTTGATCGCCAAACTGAGCTCGCGTTAGCGGAGCTGTCATGATCACCATTGAAACTTTCCTGCATGTTCTTGACTTGGGGGGTACCTTTGTTTTTGCCATCAGCGGGGCGGTTGCCGCCGTCAATCGACGGCTCGACATTTTCGGTATCCTCGTCCTGTCCTTCGTGGCCGGAAATTTTGGTGGGATTGGCCGCGATTTACTGATCGGCGCGGTGCCGCCTGCCGCGCTGACCGATGGTCGATATTTGCTGGTCTCGGTCATGGCTGGGCTGATCACCTTCTTCTCGTATGCCGGCGTCGGCAGGCTGCGCAGCCCCGTGCTTTTATTCGACGCGGCCGGACTATCGTTCTTCGCAGTCGCGGGTGCGCAAAAGGCTATCGAGTTCGGATTGAGCCCGGTAATGGCAGCTCTTCTGGGCATGTTAACCGCAATTGGCGGCGGCATGACGCGCGACGTTCTCCTCGCGGAGATTCCGCATGTGCTGCGTTCCGATCTATACGCCGTTGCAGCACTGGCCGGCGCTGCCATCGTCGTCATCGCCGATACGCTCGCTCTTCCTTATGGCGTCTCAGCGTTGGTCGGAGGGGCCTTGTGCTTCGGCCTTCGCTTCATGGCGATCAGACACGGCTGGCATCTGCCTGTCGCGCATCTCTCCGCGCAAGGACGAGCGGGGGTACATCCTTCAAAAGACGAGAAGCCGCACTGAAAATTGTGATCATAGTCAAGGATACTCGTATCACCACGTTTCAAGATACGCTTGACCTCCTCCGGTTCGGTGCCGGTGCTAATCGCCGCCTGGCAACGCCAGCACGAGATGCGGCCTATGATCGAGCATGTGCTGGTTCCGGATCGGCTAAGCGACCTTGCCTTACGTCTCCAGCCCGCCACTTCATTGATCGGGCGAAACGACCGCTCCCGCATTACACCATTCGATAGCGAGGCGTTTCAAGTCAGTAACGACCGGATGGCCGTCCGGAACACGGCGCAGGGTTTTCGTGACGGTTGGTAGCATCAGCAGAACGCCGTCTAGCTAAGGCAGGCTCAGCTGGTCGAGCAACGCCCCCTAGCCGACATCGTGATGTTATCCCGTCCGAACAGTTCGCTGAACGATTCAGGAGGCCCAAAACCGTGCCAAGCCGATGTTTTGGCCGACATCGTCGCCCGCACCAAACGCGGCCAACTGTTTGCGATGCAGGAAGAACTTCGAGCACAGCGTGCGAACCGAGGCGGGACGTCAGAAAGCAGTAGGCTAATACGCAAATGCCGTCGACGCTGGGTAGCGCCGGCGGTTTCGAAGGCTAAAGGAAATTTGCAGTGATAATTCAATGGGACATGGCGGAGACGGAGTCCTCCGCTAGTTATTATTTTTATTATATAATTTTCGACTCTTGATCTCCATTCCACAAATCGATCCACAAACCTCTTGAGCCGGGAGCGATCGGAACACAAACTCTTCGCGTAGTGTCCGAACTCCGATTGTCACTCTTCCGCCAATTGAGCCGCTGTACTTCGATTGACGTCTGTCAGCGTCGATGCAATTCAAACAAAAACGGGCCGTGTAAAAGAAAATGAGATGGCATTTGCGCCTCAGGCACCGTTCGGCGGGTAGGGACACGAGCAGTAGAATTTTGGTCAGCGAGGTACGACCTATCAGTGGACTCCACACCTAAAATGGCCGAGCCCCCATATCCACCCGAGATCCCGGCCAGTTGCGTCACTGAAGTAGCGAGCCTGGCAAGCATTCCCGCTGACGCCTTTGAGAAGTTTTCAATAAGCATCCAAAGAATGGTCGCCTGGGCTTGGCGCGATTACACGACGTGGCCTCAAAAACTGCAACTTGAGCAAGTAATCGAGCGCGAACTCGATGTCGTTACTAGATCTGCCGCCAAACTCACGCAAGCGCTTGCTGATCTGAGCCACGACGGTAATTGTAGATTGAGCAACCGCGTCTATAGTGACAGCGCTTTTCAAAGCGAACCAGAAAAAGCAGCGAACTTATCGCGATTTAAAGACTTAACTCGTCAAATAGAACAAGTCAGTCGAGCTTCCCGATCGCCGAGGAAAAATTCTAAGGGCGGCCAGCCCTCGCGACTATCGAAGCGCGAACCTCTCGATCTCTTTATTGTTTCTTTGTCAGTCGACATTCTTGTGCTTGGTGGCCAGCTTCACTTCAATAAAAACGACGGAACAGGCAATTTCGCCGGAATCTTACGTTCGCTTGCGCCGTATCTGCCGAGTGGGTTTTTGCCCTCGTGGATTGTCGAACCTGATGTCAACGAATCTTTGAGCGGCGCGGCGGCCATCGATAGAATTTTACGTGGTAGGAAAAAAAGAGTCGCCGAATTGGTAAGGTCAGCGTCACGGGATATAAATCATACCAACGTTGATGCGTGGCGCGCGCAGCGCCGGGTGGGCGCTCTAGATCGATATATGGACGAGCTGAGCGATAAATGGCGGGGAAACGCTGCGCTTCTATCTGGCCGGTTTTGTCATTTCAGGAGAGTTGGTCAAAACGCCTCTAAAATCGGACTCTACCATGTGACCCATGGGAAAGACGGTCGTTGGCTATCGCGGAACTGGACAAGAACCCCTGGAAAAAACCAAGGTTCTTGTCGTAGCAGCATACGCAGAACTGCATCACTGTTTCTGTCGACCGAAGTAGATCGACAGAGGGGACTATGGACAATCATCGCAGCGAATCGGCGAAGGAGCCGAGCTCAGACGACCGGGCCGCATACTCCATCGACGAATTTGCCAAGATTCACGGCGTTTGTCGCGACGTAATCTACGAAAACATCGCGATTGGTCGCATTCGGGCTGTCAAGCTTGGGCGCAGGACGTTGATCCCTGCTTCCGAACGTCAGCGCTTTCTTTCCGAACTCCCGCCGTTGCGCCTCCCTTACCCGTGAAACACTCAGATGAAGGGCACTAAACGTGCTGCGATTGTCAGTTCCAGCCCTTGACCGCTTTGATCCGAGCGCATTCGCGTTCGTCGCGGCCGTAATGCGCGAGAACCCCAAAAAGCGATGGTTTAGCGCGGACGCCGTATGGGAGGACTATTCGTTCTCCTATTTCGCCGAATACGCCGGGCCAAACGACGAGCCGCTCAGCCGCGGCCAGTTCTTCCGTCAGTTGAAGATTGCAGGCATCAAGCGAACTCGATCTGGCGCAAGAAATCAGGTGGGGAAGCGGCCCTACGTCTACAAACTTGTCAGACGTGGGCGTCTCAAGACGGAAGTGGGACGCTTCCGGGACGCGCGTCTTGGAAGCGTCTCAGGATGAGGCTTTGATTTTCGGCTCTGCCGCCGGAGGAGCCGGACAGTCGGCAACGCGCATAAAAAAAACGACCGCTTCGGGGGGCAACCCGAGCGGCCGAGAAAATCAGGCTTTAACGATGGCGAAAAAATATCTGTTTTCGCGTTGATCCGCAAGAGTCGCGGCGCCATCTCGACCGAAAGAAAGGGGAGCAATGGTTGAGAAATCATGGCGTGTATTGCCTACCGCCGACGACGTAGCGAACGACGAAACCGGATTCAGGTTTGTCAGAACTTTGGCGGTTTATAAGGCCGCGCTGGACCGTCGCTTGACACTTGGCGATATCCGCGTGCTCGCCGCGATCAGCTATTTTATGAACAGCAAGATCAAGCGCGCTTGGCCCAGCTATTCCTCGCTCGCGGAGGTAGCCAACGTATCCGAAATTTCAGTCCGGCGGGCAATCACGAAACTCAAGGCGCTCGGTTACATCTTCAGCGAGCGCCTTGCTCCGGTCGGTGGCGGACGCGCACTCACGCACTATGGTCTGAAGACGACCCGGCCGTCCGACATTGAGGCGATGATTTCGGACGCCGTGAAATCCCTGACTGCATCACGCACGATGCAGTCAGCAAGTGATCTGAGTGCATCATCAGATATGCAATCGGAAGCTGACTGCATCAAATCAGGTCGTCCTGACTGCATCAAATCGAGTCTCCAGGAACCCTATACGGATGAACCCTATGTAAGTGAGTCTGTCGACGCGAGGGCGCACGACACATTTTCGAACGATCAGCTTGAAGAGTTGCATCAGCTTTACAACAGCTGGGGTCACAAACCTGGCGCATCGCCGCCTTTCGACGAGATCGACCGCGCACGGTGCGATCGCATCATGCTCGACGCGGTCGAAGCTTGCCGCAGGAACCATACCGAGGCCGACTACGGGCATATCCAAGCCGCGGCCTTGGTTGCGCTCAACATCCTGCGCTGCACCCGAGCGACCGGCACAAATGGCGGCGCCAGCATGCTCGGGCTGTTCCGCAAAGCGATGGAAGGCGAAATCACTCGCAAGGTGACACCGCAGGAGCGACCTGCGGCTTCATCCTCCCCGCATCGCGGCGGTCCGGTCAGCAAGTTCCAACTCGCGCGGCGTGCGTTCGAAACGTTGGGGGGCTGATCATGTCAAAAGCAATCGTCCCCATTCACGCAACCAATCTCTCGACGCGCTCCAGCCCAGGCGTAGCCCTTGGTGGTGACGTGCTCTCGCGAACCAACATGCCGCCTGCAATCATGGGCGGCATCACCGACCTCTTCATCGCGTTCGATGCCGGCAAGAAGGCCTCTGACGACGATGAAACGCGCAAGATTCAGATCTGCGCCGAGGTGCTCATGGGCTTCGAAATCTCGGTCGTCGAATATGTGCTCAAGCGTATGAGGAGATTCAACCCGAGAAACCCATTCCCGCCAACTGCACAGGATTTGTATCAAGAGTGCGTGCGCGTCCGCAAACTCTGGGGCAGCCGGGTGCTGCGGTATTTCGTCGAGGGCGAGGAGTGGGGCAGCCTCGATCTTGTTGAACAGCTGGAAGTCTTCGGGGGCAAGGACTCGGAGATCGATCCGTTCGGGCCACCCCCCTATGTGACCGGCTGCTGGATAACGCGAGCGATGATCGAAGAATTTCTCCGGCCAGCTATCGCGGATGCCTACGATGACATGCGCAAGCGCGAAAAGCCTGGGACCGAAATCCTTTTGACGGTGTTCGAGAAGATCTCGGACGAGCGCTTCAACGAAATTCCCGAAGCGGCGTTTGATGGCAAGCGCGATGAGATTGCTTCGCTGTGGCACAGGCGGCGAGAGCGACAAGCTGAGTTGAAGCGACAGAGAAAGAAGTTGCTTTCCAAGTTCCCAGTAGGTGCAGCGGTAATCGACCACGCGATCGGTGGCCTGAGAGGAATTGTTGAAGAAATCGACGAACGCAACGAGCGCGTCATCGTTAGCTTCAACTATGGCAAGCAGCCATTTCGCATTTGGGGACAAGATTTTGCCAAACTCGAGCTTGCACCCCCCTCATAACGGGCCGCGACCCGGATGTCACTCACATGCACCGTACAGACCTTGGGGCGACAGAGATTGTCGTCGCGGTGAAGGAGGCCGATCATCGCGAATTGCCGGCCCAGCGCTGCAGCGTAAGGCGCAAACCGATTGAAGGGAGACTAAGTTGATTCAATCTGGATATCAAATTGCTGCCGCGCGGGCTCTTCTGGGTTGGACGCAGCAAGACCTCGCGAACGCATCAGGTTTGCACCGCCGTTCGATCCAATATTGGGAACGCCAAGAAGTTATTGCCCATGGCGGTTTTCGCGAACCGATCGCCGTTCGTAAAATTCGCAGCGCACTTGCAGATGCTGGCGTCGAGGTCGTCGTTAAGCCGACCATCGGGGTCCGCCCCTGCCATAGCGGCAGCATCAGTCACTTTCGGATCCTCCAACCACAGGGAATGGCCGCAGCGAAAAGGCATCCCGTCATCCGGAGGAACGCTGCGCGCCCCACGCAATATACCGGCATCAACGCTTTGTCCCTTTTAGAGCGCGGTGATCCAACTATGGCTTTTCTGGTCAGTCTGCCGCAATTTGAGAAACGCGGAGAGCATCAGGACTTACTTGCTCTCTGGTATGCGCGCGATGACCTTGATCTCGAAATCGAAACCGGCAAGCCAGTTCACCCCGACGGCTGTCCAGTTTGCGGGCGGCGTCTGGGTCAAATTCCTTTGCCTGACTGCCATGACATCTGCGAACTGGTTTTCCGGATCGGTGTGGAATGTCGGGACGTCGACGACATCGTCGAACGTGCAACCTGCAGCGTCGAGCGTGCCCTTGAGATTGTCGAAAGCCAGCTGTACCTGACGTTCGAAATCGGGCTCGGGTGTGCCATCGCCACGGCTTCCGACTTGCCCCGATACAAACAGCAGATCGCCTGACCGGATCGCGGCGGAGTAGCCATGCTCTTCGTAAAGCGTGTGCCTGTTGGCGGAATAGATGGCCTCGCGTTTCGTCATGTCTCATTCCTCTGGTCAGAGTGATGGAAGCAGAGACCGATCATCTGCTTCGGCGTCGCGCGATGGGGCGCTCCGATTGTTTCAACTAGTCGGGCAGCGGAATGAATTCCGCATCATCGCCGGGAGGCAGGCGGAAGCGGCCATGCTCCCAGTCGCCCTTGCGCCAGGCCTCTTTTGCGGCGTCGATCTTCTCCTGCGACGACGCGACGAAATTCCACGAAATGTAGCGTGGCCCATTCAACGTCTCGCCACCGAGCACCATCAGCCGCGCACCGGTTGCGCCGGCGGTCAGGCTGATCCGGTCGCCGGGGCGGAACACCATCATCTGCCCTGCAGCGAAGCTGGTGCCGGTGGCGAGAATGCTTCCCTCAACGACATAGACGCCGCGATCCTCGTGATCGTCCGGCAGCGGCAGCTTTGCGCCTGCGGCCAGAACCACATCGGCGTAGAACATTTCGGTGAATGTCCTGACTGGCGCCGATGCACCCCAGGCCGAGCCGAGGATCAGACGCACCTGCTTGCCTTCGTCTTCGAGAAAGGGCAGCGCCTCGCGGCCGTGATGCTCGAAGCTCGCCGTGACGTCTTCCGCGTGATCCGGCAGCGCCACCCAGGTCTGGATCCCGAAAGCGGTGCCGGGCCTGCGGCGCATGTCCTCGCTGGTGCGTTCGGAATGAGTGACGCCATTGCCGGCGATCATCCAGTTCACCTCGCCCGGATAGACCATCTGGTCGGCGCCGGTGCTGTCGCGGTGATGAAACGCGCCCTCGTAAAGATAAGTGACGGTGGCAAGGCCGATATGCGGATGCGGGCGCACATCGATGCCGCCGCCGGTCAGAAATTCCGCCGGTCCCATCTGGTCAAAGAAGATGAAGGGGCCGACCATCTGCCGCTCCGGCGCAGGCAGAGCGCGGCGCACCTCGAACCCGCCGAGATCGCGGGTCCGCGGGATGATCAGCGTTTCGATCGCGTCGAGTCCGACCGCTTCAGGACAATCGGGATTTTGCGCAGGGTTCCAGCTCATGGTGCTCTCCTTCGACTAACTAGGTTCACAGCGGCCGCAGCAGGTGGCGGACGACGGGCGGATGGTCACCGATGTGGAATGAATTCAGCAGGTCCTGATCCAGCGCATCCGTATGCGTCACGCGCGCATGCTGACGCTGATGCTCGACCCAGCTTTCGACGACAAAGCCTTCGACGACGCGGCCCGGTTCGGCCACGTCCTCCCAGATATCCCAGCGGATCGCGCCATCGCGCTGACGGACCGAACGGAAGCGACGCAATATGGCGATGAATTCGGCCTGTCGCTCGGGCACGATGCGATATTCGATCTCGACCAGGACCGGGCCACGGTCACCGGCGAGCGGGACCGACACCACAGGCTCGACCCAATGGTTGGATGGCGCGAGATCGATGGCCGCATCTTTCGGCAACCGCCAGCGAAGCGCCAGCAGGATGGTCAGCGTCAGGCCGGCAGCGGCCACCGTCAGCGCGTCGGTCACACTGGAGCGGCTCGCAAGCGTTCCCCACAGAATGCTGCCGCCTGTCATCGCGCCCTGAAACACCACGAGATAAACCGCGAGCGCGCGAGCCTTGACCCATCCCGGCGAGGCCATCTGTGCGGCGACATTGAGCGAGGTCAGCATGCCGATCCAGGCGAGGCCGGCAACAAACATCACCGCTCCCGCGAACCACACATTCGGCGCCAGCGCCAGTGCGAGCGTCGCGCCGGCAAACAGCAGCGTCGCCCAGATCGACGTCGTATTGGCGGCCACAATCTTGCGCAGTCGCTTCAGCAGCAAAGCTCCGACGACAGCACCCGCGCCCATGCAGCCGAGAAGCGCGCCATAGCCCGCAGCATCCAGACCAAGCTCACGCCGTCCGACCAGCGGCAGCATCGCCCAGAGCGCGCTGCCGAACAGAAAGAAGCCCAGCGTGCGGACCAGAACCAGCCGCATCGCATCCGAATGCCGCACATAGCGATAGCCGGCCCGGAGCGCGCCGAAGAAATGTTCGGGCGGCAGGCTGTGAGCGGTCGCCGCGCGTCTCCATTTGAAAAGCACGACCAGCACGGCGAGCACGGACAAAGCGTTGATCCAGAACACAGCAGGAATGCCGGCCATCGCCACGATCACCCCGCCAACCGCCGGGCCGATGGCACGCGAAATGTTCACGCCGAGACTGTTCAGCGCAACAGCATCGGGGAGAGCGGGCTTGTCCACCAATTCCGGGACGATGGCCTGGAACACCGGCGCGGTCAGCGCCGCCGCGACGCCTAGCACAAAGGTTGCTGCGAGCAGAACCCACGGCGTGGTCAGGTCTTGCAAGGTCAGAACGGCGAGAACAGCCGCGGCAACAAGACCGAGGATCTGCGCCGCCAAAAGCATTTTGCGCCGGTCCACAATATCGGCCATCGCTCCGGCGGGCAGCGCCAGCAGGAACATCGGCAGCGTGGTTGCCGCCTGCACCAGCGCCACAAACAGCGGGCTGGGTGACAGCGAGGTCATCAGCCACGCCGCGCCGACATCATGCATCCACGTGCCGATATTCGAGATGACCGTGGCAATCCAGAGGGCCCGGAAGACGGGGTAATCCAGCGGGCCTTGAGCGGCCGCTTTATTTTGGAGAGACATCGCAACTTCTTTCCGGAGAAAAACAGGATTCGCTCCGTCTATATCGTCTGAAGGTGACTGAGGCGCGCCTTCGCCGCTCATCGCCGGATACGAAAATTTGCGCATGGTGCTACACCGCCCAGCAGCCGCAGCCAAAGGCGCCCCAGAAACTGCGGACATCCGCAAAGGGCACATTCGCACCAAGTGGTGCGGCATGGTCGTGACCATGCACGGCGCAGCCTTGCGAACACCCGCAGTTCGACGCCAGCTTCGCCTGCGTCTCGGGCGTCCGGTAATAGCCACCGAATGTCGCAACAGGCGACCAGTCGGGCATCGGTGCAGGCAATGCGGGAGCGAGCGGTCCGTAATCACCCTCGCCATGCACGACCTTGCCACCCAGTACCGTCAGAACCGAGCGCAGATGCACGATCTCTGCCTCGGGCACGGTGAAGTAATCGTCCGACAGAACGGCGAAGTCAGCGAGCTGTCCGGTCTTGATCTGGCCCTTCTTGCCCTGCTCACTTGAGAACCAGGTATTCGCCTCGGTCCACAGCCGCAGCGCAGTTTCCCGATCGAGTCGGTTCGCCACCGGATAAAGCCGCGTGCCGCCCAGAGTCTGCGAGGTTACCAGCCAGGACAGGGAAACCCACGGATTGTAACTCGCGACGCGCGTGGCATCGGTGCCCGCGCCAACCGGCACACCTGCTTCCAGCATCCGCCGGATCGGCGGGGTATTTTCCGCAGCCTTGGCGCCGTAGCGTTCGATGAAATACTCGCCCTGAAACATCATCCGGTGCTGAACGGCGATCCCGCCGCCAAGCGCGGCGATCCGGTCGATCGAGCGATCGCTGATCGTCTCGGCATGATCGAAGAACCAGTTGATGCCCTGCAGGGGAATGTCCCGGTTCACCTTTTCGTAGACATCGAGCGCACGCGAGATCGTCTCGTCATAGGTGGCGTGCAGACGCCACGGCCAGCGGTGTTCGGCCAGAAGGCGAATGACAGGTTCGAGGTCAGCCTCCATATCAAGCGGCATTTCCGGGCGTTTCACTCGGAAGTCTTCGAAATCGGCGGCGGAATAGACCAGCATCTCGCCCGCGCCATTATGGCGATAGGTGTCGTCGCCCTGGCCGGGGCTGACCTGCTTTGCCCAGGAAGCAAAATCGGACAATTCATCCTTCGGCTTCTGGGGGAAGAGGTTATAGCTGACCCGAATCGTCATCTGCCCTTCGGCATGCAGCGTCTCGATGATGGCGTAGTCGTCCGGGTAATTCTGGAAACCGCCGCCTGCATCGATGACCGAGGTGACGCCAAGGCTGTTCAACTCGCGCATGAAATGCCGCGTGGAGTTGATCTGATAATCGGGGTCGAGTTTCGGGCCTTTCGCCAGCGTCGAATAGAGGATCGTGGCGTTGGGCTGGGCCAGCAGCAGACCCGTGGGGTTACCGCCGGCATCGCGCATGATTTCGCCGCCCGGCGGATTCGGCGTGTCCTTCGTGTAACCGACCACACGAAGCGCGGCTGCGTTTAGCAGCGCCTGATCATAAAGGTGCAGGATGAAGACCGGCGTATCCGGCGCTATGGCATTCAGTTCGTCCAGCGTCGGAAGACGCTTTTCGGCGAACTGAAGTTCGGTGAAACCGCCGACGACGCGCACCCATTGCGGAGCGGGCGTGCGGTCCACCTGCCGCTTCAGCATCGCCATCGCCTCGAACAGCGAAGGCACGCCATCCCAGCGCAGCTCCATATTGTAGTTCAGTCCGCCGCGGATCACATGGGTGTGGCTGTCGATCAGACCGGGGATTAGGCGGCGCCCCTTTGCATCGATCACGGTCGCATCGGGCACAGCGAAACGCGCCTCGGCCTCGGAGCCAACTGCAATGAACCTGCCGTCGCGGATCGCTGCCGCTTCGGCCACAGGGTTCTGCCGGTCGAGTGTCGTGACTTTGGCATTGACGATGACGAGATCGTTTCCGGACATTGCTGTGCTCCTTGCAGGCACTGAATTTGTTGTCGTCACAGATCGCGGACCGGCAACCGGACGAGATCCAGCCAGGCGACAATCAGAAATCCGCCGGCCAGACCGAGATGTTCAAAAAAGGCGTTCGCATCCGCGTGCCGGGCTTTGCCCGCCGGCCGCTCCCAGAACCGCAATGCGATCAGGGTGGACAACAGGGTGAAGCCGGCCAGCCCCAGCGCACCAAGCCAGCGCAGATAGCCGGTCAACACCATCGCCGAGGCGATAAGCTCCAGCGCGATCACCAGAACAGCAAACAAAGCGGGCGGTGCCAGCCGGAAATGAATCATCTCGGCAACGGCACCGGGAAAATCGAACAGCTTGACGAGCCCGCCTTGAATGTAGGCGGCGCAAAGCCCGAGATGCGCCAGGAACAGCACTGCAATCGAGAGCGAGTCGCTGGCCTCAATGCTGAATGACATCGGACCATTCGGGATGCTTGAGCGATTGCGCACGCACGAAGGGGCACAACGGCACGATGCGATAACCCTTGCCACGCGCATCCGCGATCAAAGCTTCGACCAGCGCCGAAGCAGCCCGCATGCCGCGCAGCGCGTCAGGAACGTGTGTGTGATCGGCGATGACTAGCACATCCGAAACCGTAGAGATGGTCAGTTCGCCTTCACCCTCCACACCGTCGACACGGGCGACGAAACGCCCCTTGTGTCCCCGGTCTTCGTAGGAAATCCGCGCGGCAGATTTTTCAGTCATCGCAGCCTCCGTTGGATGGTTGAGTGGCCACCAGCGGCCCGGTCATGCCGGGCCGCCATGCGACGGGCCTAGACGGCCGGATTCGGGCCGACGATTGCGCCATGCGCCGAACGCTCGGGCGCTTTGTGAACCATCGTGTAGGCGTAATCGACACCGATGCCGTATGCGCCCGAATGCTCTCTCACGATGGCGAGCGTGGCGTCATAGGTTTCCCTGCGGCTCCAGTCCCGCTGCCATTCCAGCAGAACCTGCTGCCAGGTCACCGGCACCACGCCGACCTGAACCATGCGGTCCATCGCATAGTCATGCGCCTCGACGGAGGTGCCCCCCGAAGCATCGGCCACCATGTAGATCTCGTAGTCAGTGTCCTTCATGCAGGAGAGCGCAAAGGTCAGATTGCAGACCTCGGTCCACAAACCGGAGACGACGACCTTCTTTCGACCTTGCGCGGCATGTTTGGCCAGCGCATCGCGCACGTTCTGGTCGTCCCACGAATTCATCGAGCTGCGTTCCAGCAGCTTGTTGTCCGGGAAAACCTCCAGCAATTCCGGGAAGGAATAACCAGAGAAGGCAAGCGTCTCCACCGTGGTGATGGTTGTAGGAATGCCGAACGCTTTGGCAGCCTTGGCAAGCCCCACAACATTGTTCTTCAGAAGCTGGCGGTCGATCGACTGCACACCGAAAGCCATCTGCGGCTGCTGGTCGACGAAGATCATCTGGCTGTTCTGAGGAGTAAGCAGGTCGAGTTTGCTGGACATGGAATAGTTCCTGTATGGAAAATCAGGACGAGCCCGGTCGGCGTCGTCTCACTGCCGCGTCGGCATCAAGCGCGTTGGCATGGCCGCCAGCGCGCAGACCACGCGCATCAGAACCTGTCGAACTATCCCGCGAACGGGAGTGATGACGCTCGGCAAGTCATCGCGTTATGGCGACGCCTCAATGGTGGCCAAACCCTAGAGAAGGTTTTCGTGCCATGCGTTGCGGAAGCTGCGGCGATGGTGCCGATCTTGCGGCTCCCTGCCTGATATCGTGCTGTTGCCGCGGGCTTCTGAATCGCCGCGACTAGGCGTCGGCGAGTGCAGCGAGCTGCGGGGACGCCACGCGCGACTGCATGAATGTGTCGCGCAACCGGGGAATCGCGTGGTCTATGAACGCGCGGACCGCGACGCTATTGGCCCTGCCAAGCGGGCGGAACACCAAGTGTACCGGTACCGGCTCCGGTTGGTAGGCCTCGAGGAGCGGGACGAGGAGACCCTGCACGATCAGCTTTTCGACCTGATATGAAAGAGGCCTGACAATTCCCAGACCTCGCACAGCTGCATCGATCGCCGCGCCTGCACTGTTCGTCGTCAGTCGGCACGCAACCCTTACAGATTTGAGGCGGCGTCCGGTCGGACGCTCGCGATAACGCCAGAGTTCCTGAGCCCCGGCATCATTCAACCCGACGCATAAATGGTTCAACAGGTCCTGTGGCTGTTCCGGTGGCGCACGCTTGTCCAGATAGCGCGGGGCCGCGCAGGTCAATCTTCGCACTTCGCCAATTTTCACGGCGGTCAGTGACGAGTCCGGCAGCGGAGCCATACGGACCGCAACATCCACCCCCTCTCCTACAAAATCGACCATGCGGTTGAGGAAAAGCGAGCGCACTTCCGTTTGCGGAAATGCTGCGAGGAAGCTCTCGACAACCGGCATCACATTCTGACGCCCGAACAATTCTGGTGCGGTCACGACGACGGTGCCGCTGACGGCGTCATCCCGCGACCGTGCATCAAGCTGCGCGAGTTCAGCGAGCATGGTCCTGTAGATCGCAGCGTGACGCGCACCGGTCTCACTGACGGCGACCTGTCTGGTCGTCCGATCCAGCAGGCGTTCGCCAGAAATCGATTCCAGACGCGCAACGGCTCGCGTCACCGAAGCAGGGGAGCAGCCAAGACGGCGTGCGGCGCCGGCCAGCGACCCCTCGTCGACGACGGCGAGGAATATCGACATCGCTTCCAGCCGGTCCATGATTGTCTCCTGTTCTGAAATTCTATCTTACAGCCTGTGCCCATTATGCCGAAGTGAGGAAGGCACTACCTTTCCGGAAAGGATGAAAGGGTTGCATTGTGACGATCCGATACGGATTTCAAACAATTGGCGAAGTGGAGGTTTTCTACCGGGAGGCAGGGCCGCGCGACGCGCCGGTTCTTCTTCTGCTGCATGGTTTTCCAACCGCAAGCCACATGTTTCGTGACCTGATCCCGCTTCTTTCTGATCGTTTTCGACTGATTGCGCCGGATCTTCCCGGTTTTGGGCAAACCAAAGCGCCGCCGCGCGGGGCTTACGACTACACCTTCGACAATCTTGCAGACGTGATCGAAGGCTTTACCGCAGCCCTCTCGTTGGAGCGATATGCGCTTTACGTCTTCGATTATGGAGCACCGGTCGGACTGCGTCTGGCGATGCGCCATCCCGAAAAGGTGCCCGCGATCATCTCCCAGAATGGCAACGCCGATGAATGGGGGCCGTGGGAAGCGTATTGGCGGGAGCCCAGCGCAGCCAATCGGGAGGCGTGCAGAGCCTCGCTTGCGCCGGATACGATCCGAAACTGGCAGTATGGCACTGGAGCCGATCCGAGCCTGTTGTCGCCAGACGGATACGAACTGGACATCGCCTATATCTCCCGTCCTGGAGCCGAGGACATACAGCTCGACCTGATTCTCGACTACCGCACAAATGTCGCGCGCTATCCCGACTTCCAGGCGTATTTTCGCAAACACCGCCCGCCGCTTCTGGCCGTTGGGGGTCCGCATGACCCTGCCTTTGTGCCTGCAGGAGCGGCTGCCTATAAGCGTGATCTGCCGGATGCGCAGATTCATCTGCTGGATACAGGGCATTTTGCGCTGAAGACGCATGCGAAAGAGGTGGCCGCTCTGATCGCTCCCTTCCTCGAAAGCACGGTTTGTTCACGCACAACGAGGATCAAGGCGCTGAACTACATTTGATGCAGAGCGAGGCAGTAGAGGTTGGGAAGCCACCTCGCTTCACTTTGTGCGTGGCCTTGCCCCGCGGTGACTTCAATAGACTTGAGAAGCCATTTCATAGGATACACAGCAATGACCGCGCCTGCTAATTCGTCGTTCACCCGATGGTACTGCGAGGGCCGACAGGCGTCCTATCTGCGTACATGGAAATCCCCGGGCACAATCCTCGATCTCCTTGAAATGGCGCGACCGGCCGGGGATATGCACCGCCCTGCCTTGCCGGATGTTGTCCTGTATCAGGACCTGCTCGGTGGCAGCCGTCTTCGCGGCAACACGGGAGGGGGGTATGTCGATGTGACGAGCGAAAAAGGCGATTTCTATCTCGCTGCGCCAGACTTCGCCCTTACATCTACCGTCGACACCAGCCATCAGATTCGCGCCTTGTCGTTCCCGGTGGCGCAGTGGCAGAACATGCTCGACGGAGCCGCCGATGGCCGGCTCTCATTGGAATCCTTGCGACTCTACAAAGGTTCATTTCAGTCGCCGGCGATCCGATCAGCGCTCCGGAAACTGTGGGCTCTGTGTGAAGAAGAAGAGGGTGCGCCGTCGCGGCTGCTGGCGCGGGCTGCAGGCTGCGAGATCCTGGCCGAGCTGTGCAGGTTGGGCGGAGCATCGATCGTTCCGGCCAAGGGTGGCCTTGCTCCGTGGGCAGAGCGGCGCAGTCTGGAGCTGCTGCGGGCGAGGCTTTCTGAAGACATCAGCCTCGACGAACTGGCAGCGGAGGCACGGCTCTCACCCTTTCATTTCGCACGCATGTTCAAACAAAGCCTCGGCGTGCCGCCACGGGTCTACCTGACGCGACTGAGAGTGGAGAGAGCTTGCGAGCTTCTCGAGATGACGGACCTTCCCGTCACAGAGATCGCCCAAAAGGTCGGATACTCGTCCAACCAGGTACTCGCCCGGGTATTCGTCAAGCATCGGCACATGAGCCCGACCGACTATCGTCGGGCTGTTCGCGATCCGGTGCCGGCGCCAAGTTGATTGCGGATCCAGTCGCTGCTCAATTCCCTGAGCCGGCGCCGGTCAAACCGAATTTTGATGACCTGCATCTGCACCCCTCGTCAGACCAGCTCGCCGAGCGTCGGCGTCGGTCGTTGCAGGCGGAGCAACAAAATATCGAAGCACGCGTCGCTTGGCGCAAGAAAATCCGCGAAGCGCAGATTGCGGCTGGCGTTGATCCAGAACTTGTCGATGCATTGACGAAAGGCTCGCCCCCGGCGCCACCTACCAGACCTGGCGTTCCAGAAATTCGGTTTGTATGGCCAGCACGGACTAAATAGACCGCAACAGTATTAGTTTTGCGACTCCGCTGCGCGCGTGCGCGCGCCGGTCATGGGGTCTTAGAAAACCCCTTAGGTTTTGTGACAGTCGGCGCGATTTGATTTCTTGAGATCAGAGCTTGCCTCGCCATCCGAAAACGATTGGCCCTACCTGGTGCACCCAGGTGTGGACACTCAACACTAGCGGTGAGCCCATCATTGAGAAGATGCTATCGCTCAGAGAAGACGTCGTCTTCCGACCAGCGCAGCAGATCTAACGGCCCGACTTCTTCGCGAGTTTGTTATCGAGTTCGTGGATGGCTTGGAGCACGGCCTCAGTCGTCGACGGAATAGGCCACATCGCCCTCCGAATACGGTCGATGGCGTCGAGGTCTTTCTGCTGAACCCGAAGGTTCAATTGTAGCCGCTTTTCTTTTTCCTGAGCCATTTACCGGTGATACACGCCGTGAAACATTTTGTCTACTTGTCTAGACAATCTATATATGATAGACAAGGGCACTCCTAGAAAGCGAGACCTCCCGGACACCCCCCTGAACCAATACCTCCGGTGGTCCACCGATCGACAGGAAGATCTCGTGAGTAAGCGCAGCACGACACGTCGACGGCGAAAACCAAGGCCAGTGCCTCAACCCGATGTCTCGAGCGCTAGCAGGGGCGCAACCCACAAACGGTTTCCCCTTCTCGATGTCACTATCGGAGCAATCGGAATTCTCGGGCTCCTGGTCGCCGTCATCTCCTGAGAGAAACACTAGGATTCGGGGCACTGTCCCGGCCCTGCCACCGACAGAAGTGACGAAAAACTCTTGTCGCTCAAACAAGCATCGCGCCCAACAACATGGAGTTTCATGTGACAGACGCCGCTTCTCAACCGAACCAGCCTCAGGAGAAAAAGCGAAAGCCGTCGCGCTGCGGAGCGTATGCAAGGAGCACGGGGGAGCCGTGTTGCGCCCCTGCCATGTCGAACGGCCGTTGCAAGCTTCATGGCGGTTTGTCGACCGGTCCGAAGACGCAGGAAGGTCGCAAGCGGATTTCAGAAGCCCAGCGCCAAAGGTGGGCTACGTTCAAACAAAACAGTTTGTCCTGCGATTCTTTTCAGTCGGCAGCGGTGCCAGCCCCCCGAAAGCGACTGCGTCCCGCACAAGGGGCACTTCTCTTCACGCTGCCATAAACGAACGATTTTGACCCGGTGCCATACACTGTGCCAAAAGCCGGACCATCGAGGTGCCATAAGTCAGTGCCAAATCAGGAGCCCACGTCGCATGACAAAAACCGTGTTTTACGCTCGCGTTTCGACCCGTGACCAAAATCTCGCGCTACAAGTCGACGCCGCCAAGGATCTCGGTATCAAAACAGAAAACATCTTTATCGAAAAGGCATCAGGCACGCGCCACGACCGGCCAGAGCTGGCAAAGGCAATCCGCCGCATTAGGGCTAGGCGACACGCTGGCCTGCTACAAGCTTGACCGCATCGGCCGTAGCCTCGCGCATCTCTCGAATTTGCTCGACGACCTCAACGGACGCGGTATCAAATTCAAGACTGTCTCCGATGGCCTCGACACTTCCGGATCGACCGGTCGCTTAGTACTGCACATGTTGGCGGCGGTGGCGCAGTTCGAACGTGACCTGATTGTGGAGCGCACGCGCGCCGGACTAGCAGCTGCGAAGAAGTGCGGTAGGAAATTCGGAGCGCCGGTGAAATGGACACCAGACATGGCCGCGAAAGCTAAAGGCTACTTCGAGAAGGGCCTCCACGGCGATGAGGTCGCGCGACTGTTGAAGGTTTCGCGGCGGACGTTGTTCCGCGGGCTCCGCGCAGCGCGCGATCATGACGAAGCGGTAGCATCGTGAATCCAACCGCTAGCTCCTAACGGGGAACGATAGAAACCACCTGAGCTGCAGTTGAAAATAGATGGGAAGTGGCCATTATAGTTATGCCAACAAAGGATATTATCAGCATAACAATTCGCCGAACAACGCTTCCAATAACTCACTCGCAGGACTGTTGTTGTCTGGGTCTCTGCCCGGCGTGACGCAAAGGCAGATATCGCCGTCTTCCAGGCGCGGATATGCGGCAGCATTGAGCCACACTCATAAAGGTCAGATGAGCGAGGAGACTGGCTCGTAGTTTACTGAGTAAGGCTATCCCCAGCGCGGGCAAACCAGACGAAGTAATCGCCAGTGACAACATCATACGTCAGGAACTTCATTTCCACGCCACCATTAACGCGCGCCGCTTCTCTAAAAGGTCCCCTCGCCTATAAGCTCCTTCGACCTTAATTTCGATTGTATGCGCGAGCGCCATTTCCACGATGAAGTTCGGGAAGCTCGTCGTCTCCGCAGCCCAGTCGCGGAACGTCGATCGGAAGCCGTGGACGGTAAGTTCGCCTCGGTTCATACGGCGCAGCAACATCAACATGCTCATGTTGCTCAGGTGCCGGCCGGGCTTTTCTCCGGGGAAGACGAACTCGTTCCGCTTGACTGTTTCCAGCACTCTGATGATCTCGACGGCTCGTGGCGATAGCGGCACGCGATGATCCTTGCCTGCCTTCATCCGCACCGCCGGCACGGTCCACATCTTCTTCCCTAGATCGAACTCACTCCACTGCGCACCCAGCGCTTCCGTGGTTCGAGCGGCCGTGAGAATGGTGAACTCCAGCGCTCTCGAAGTCAGGCCCGTTGCAGCTCGCAGCTCCGACATGAACGTTGGTAGGTCTTCGAACGGCATCGCCGCGTGATGCTCAACCTTGGCGACCTTCGACGGCTTCGGGAGCAGGTTCGCAAGGTGGCCACGCCAACGGGCCGGGTTCTCTCCTGAAAAGGCGCCACGTGCCTTCGCCCAATCGATGACGACCTCTATCCGGCCCCGCACCCGAGAGGCCGTTTCGGGCATCGAATGCCAGATAGGTTGTATAGCTTCGAGAACCATTTCGGTCGTGACTAGAGAGACCGCGACGCCGCCAAACTTCGGATAGAGATAGCGTCGAAGGGTGCTGTGCCACTGCTCGCAATGCTTCGCGTTCTTCCAGCTCGGCTCGTGCGCTGCCATGTAGGCTTCGGCGCATTCCTTGAATGTCATCGAGCGAGCCTTGTCGGCGGCGGCTTCCCTTTCCGCCAGTCGCTTCGCCTCGATCGGATCCTGACCGAGGTCAAGCAGGCGGCGCGCGTCACCAGCCAACGAGCGCGCGGTTGCAAGACTGACCGAAGTCACCGATCCGAGGCCAAGATAGCGCTGCCGCCGATCGAACATGTAGCGGAACACCCACGACTTGGATCCGCCCTTGTCCACCTTGAGATAGAGGCCGGCTCCGTCGGGATGCATCCCGACGGCCTTCACATTGGCAGCCTTGATCGCGTTCTGCCGGTACGTGCTTTTTGCCATCGCTCGTCCACGAATTCGTCCACGAATGCGCGACCGATGGTAGGCGATTTGCCCCGACGTCAATAGACGTCAGATTGGGATTTTCCCTGATTTTATTAGGTAATTTTCTCGTCAACCGACATCAACCGACACTGTCTGACGGGGTCTTGGTGGAGAGGGCTGGATTCGAACCAGCGTAGGCGAAGCCAGCGGATTTACAGTCCGCCCCCTTTAGCCACTCGGGCACCTCTCCCCAGGCCGCTATTTCGCGGCCGTAGAAATGAAAGCGCCCTGCCAATCGGGCAGGGCCTTCGCCCGGGTTATCTTCACGGGGGCCTTTCATGTCAATCGGAAAAGCGGCAATGTGCGCTTCGGCCCCCATCCCGTTGCCGAATTGGGTATCCCGAGCGGGCCGATAGCGATTAATTTTTCGAGGCAAGCCCTGCAGAAACCACGATTCAACAAGCCGTGGCGCGATAAGAAGCGCTCGAGCGACTTTTCATCTCGCCCCGGCGGACGGCCAGAAAATAGCCGAGGAAACGATCGAGGGCACGCCCGCGGCCACTCTGAGAACGAGGACGGCCCGATTCGGCTGTTCGGGCTCCATGCCGTCGAGGCCGCGCTGAAGAACCCAGCGCGCAAGGTCCTGCGCGCACTTCTGACCGAAAACGCCGAGCACCGCCTCCTGGAGGCCGTCGGCAAGATCGAACTGCCGATCGAGCGTGTCTCACCGCGTGACCTCGATAAGCTTCTGGGCGCCGATACCGTCCACCAGGGGGCCGCCATCGACGTCGACCCGCTGCCCGAACCCGACTGGCACGATCTCGCCGAAGCCGCAGGCGGACGCCCCCTCATCGTTCTCGATCAGGTGACGGACCCACACAACGTCGGCGCAATCTTGAGGTCGTCGGCCGTCTTCGGCGCCAGCGGCCTCGTCATGACGCGCCGGCACAGCCCTCCCCTCAACGGCGTACTCGCCAAGTCCGCGTCCGGCGCCCTCGAACTCGTTCCCGTCGCCCTCGTCGCCAATCTCTCGCAGGCCCTCGCTGAGCTGAAGGATGCGGGCTTCGCCGTCATCGGCCTCGACAGCGGCGGCGAGCAAAGCATCGAGACGCTCGATTGGTCGCAACCAACGGCGCTGGTGATGGGGTCTGAAGGCAAGGGGCTGCGCGAGCTGACCCGCAAGACCTGCGACAGCCTCGCCCACATCACGACCGACGATACGCTCGCCAGCCTCAACGTCTCGAACGCGGCAGCGATCGCGCTTCACACGGCGCTGCTCGCCCGCAAGAAATAAAAGCGGAAAAATGAAAGCTCAAAAATGAAAACGGCCGGCGCGTTCCCGCGCCAGCCGCTAATTCTCAACCGAACCGATCCCGCCTAATCGCAGATGAGCGGCCGTTCGCAGAGGTACCGTCCGCCGCGGCAGACGGTATCGCCGAAGTCGTTTTCAAAGCACCGGCGCCCGGACCAGCGGCACTCTTCGCGGCCACGGTAGCAACGGCCCTCGTCATAGCGCGAATAGTAACGACGGTCATAATCACGGGAAGCAGCTGCGGCGCCAAGAATGCCAAGACCGATGATACCGGCGGCAACGCCAACACCGACGCCTGAGCCACGGCGAGCCTGCGCCTCTGGAGCGACGGCAAGCATCATTGAAGTCGCGACGGCAAGCGCCATCATCGCGTTGCCAATTCTTTTCATCATGGGTTGTACCCCCTCACCAAGTTACTCGAACGCCTGCATGTCCCGCTAGCAGGGGGATATTCTCAAAATACCAATGAACATGTTCTGAACGAGCACTGCGAATACTCCGCACGAGCATTCGCGCGTGCCTTCGCGGTAAATCAATGGGGCCGGAACGTCACAAAATAGGAACCCAAATTCAGACACAAACGAAAACGCCCAGTCCTAACCGGGACCGGGCGCTGCAAACGCTTATGGGATATGACGACGTCGACCCAAGGCCGCGCCACCGGCCCGCTCCGCGCAGCGGAGAGCCGGCGCCAATCAGCCGGGATTACCAGTCGCCGCGACGATGGCCGCGGTAGTGCAGCCGGTGCCATTCGACGTGATGATACCGCCGGTTCGGCGCGCCCCAAGAGGCGTAATAGGGCGGCAGCGGCCCCTTGTAGCGGCGGATGATGGGGGGACCCCACTCGCCGGAGTTGTAATAGGGATAATAGCCGCGCGGATCGTAATAATACGAGTAATAGTTCTCAAGCGCCGGATTGGGACGGTAGGCGCGCGGCCGAAGATCAGGGCTGTCCAAACCCCAGGCCGCCACCTCGCCAGTCGGCACTGCAGAAGCCGCAACAAGCGCGGCGAGCGCCATCAAGGATTTAAAGCGCATTGGGTGAACTCCCCCTGTGGTTCCAGCTGCCTTCGCGGAACACTACGCAAAGGGTCCGAGAATCGTTGCCCAGAGTACCTTAAGATCGGTTGAAGACCATCGGGCGAAGTCTCCGCCAGTGCGGAATCCGCCGCCCCCGTTACATCTCTGCAAGAGCCCTGAAATTACCGGGCGTTGCGTTTGGCCTTCGGTGAAATCAACGTGAGCAAGAGAATGTAGAGGTCGAAACCGACCGAGCAATTGTCGATGTAATAGAGATCGTGGTCGACGCGCTGCCGCATCGCCTCTTCCGTGCGGGTCTCGCCGCGGAAACCGTTCACCTGCGCCCATCCCGTGATGCCGGGCTTCACGTTCAGCCGCCGGGGGTAGCGCTCGATATGTCTCTCGAAATAGCGGTCATGCGCGACGGCATGCGGGCGCGGACCAACGAGCGACATTTCGCCCTTGAGAACATTGATGAGCTGGGGAAGCTCGTCGAGAGATGTCCGCCTCAGGATATTCCCGAGAGCCGTCACGCGACCATCGTTCTCCGTCGCCTGAACGATCACGTCCCCGTCGTCGAGAGACGTCATCGTGCGAAACTTCCAGATCTGAAATTCCGCGGTGTTGTATCCACGCCGCCGCTGCTTGAAGAACACCGGTCCACGGCTATCCAATTTTATCAGGACCGCGATCACCGCGAACAGCGGGCTGAGAAGAGTGAGCGCGACACCCGCAGCCACCATATCGAACCAGCGCTTCGTGGCAGCTTCCAGCGGCCCGAGCGGTGGCCTTGTCAAAGAGATGGTCGTGGTTTCGCCGAAACGCGCGATGCGTGCGTCCTTGAACCCGCGCACAAAGCCGCTCGTGCTCAGGTGGAGAGCGACGGGCAGAACACTGAAAGCATTGACGGCCCGCTCCAGGAACTGGCTGCGCACGAGTTCGTGCGAAATGATGACCTCTTCGACGCCGAGCATCCGCGCCTTTGCGATGGCCGCATCCAGAACGGAGTCGATCTCATTGGGCTCTTGCGCAAGATTGGGAACTGTCGTCCGAGCGATGACCCAGAACCCCGCCGCAGCGCCGTTGATCTCTCTTTCGAGCGCGGAGACGTCGCTGTCCGTCGCCACGATCATCACCTTCCGCCAGCGAATCCAGCCGCGCGACATGATTTGAACCGCGGCGCGGCTGAGCGCCGAATTGAACGCCAGCACACTGGCAAGCCCCGATACGAAAAAGACGGCCAGCCATCCGTGCGAAAACTCTTCCGTGCTGTTCGTCAGAAAACCGATGACCGCGAGACCGATGAACACGAGGCTCCACGTCAGAAAAACGCGCCCAGGACTGCGTCGTCCCTCCAGCAGCACCTCGATGGCGTATTCGTCGCGAATGAGAAACGCCAGACTATAGCCGAGCCCGGCGAGGATCCCGGCCGCCGCGTAAGTTTGGCCGAAGCCGGCCTCGCCATTGACCACACAGTCGTAGGACATCCCGGTCGCGATCGCGATCAGCACGATGCCGGCAAGCTCGGTTAAAAATGCTGCCGCACGGAAACCCGATTGGGTCAGAGCAAATCGCGAGAACCTCATGAGGTTCGGCGAAGCAAGTTGTCGAACAGTTCCAAGCACTGATAAGCGTCCTGTCACACCGGCAGGCAAAGCCAAACGTCCCGCCGCATGACGACAATGCATTTGCCGGGCCGTTGCGACGCGGAATGCGGTTTCCCTTCGAGCAATGCCCGACGGAGTCCGCACCCGTGCAATGGTTGCAGAAGCACCAAAGCGCCAAAAAACCTTGTGAAATCCACCTGTTGCGTGAGAATTATGCGGCTCTTAACCGGATTGCTGGGGCGTCCCGCAAAATATTGCGGCACTCATCTCTCGCAACGATCGCTCCTTGGGCGGAGCGTTTCGAAGCGCGTCGCGCATGACGTGCGATATCGGGACGACCGGCCACAAAATGGAACAGATCGGCGACGCGATACCCGCCCCCCGCGCCCCGTTTTCGCGAGGCACGGGAATTGCTCCGGCACTGCCCCTCAGGGACATGACAGCCGGATCAGAGATACAAAGTGCAACAGAAGAATACCGCCGCCCGCGCATTGGTGGATCTGCAATCCGAGAGCATCGCAGAACAGCCGAGCCCGCCCCTCGCACACGTGGGCGGCTGGCCGATCAACACGCCCGACATGGACACGGCGATTGCCGCGGTCATCAAACGAGCGAGAGCGAGAGACGCCTTCACCGTCTTCACTTTGAATCTCGATCATCTCGTGAAGCTTCGCAGCGACGAACGATTTCGCCTGGCCTATCGCGAGGCGGACATCGTCACGGCAGACGGAGCGCCGGTCGCTTGGCTCGCGCGCATGCAAGACCGCAGCATCGTTCGCGCCACCGGCTCCGACATGCTCTTGCCCTTGCTCGATGCGGCCGCAGACGCCCATCTCCCCGTATTTCTTTTCGGTTCCACCGAGGATGTCCTGGCAAAGGCCGCGCACGAAATCGCCGACCACACCGACGGACTTCTGAAAATCGCAGGCATGCTCTCTCCCTCTCGCGCATTCGATCCGGAGGGCGCGGAGGCTGACCGCGCCATCGAAACCATTAGAAGGTCGGGAGCCCGCATCTGCATCGTCGCCCTCGGCGCGCCGAAGCAGGAAATCTTTTCCGCGCGCGCCCGCGCCAAAGGATTGGCGTGCGGCATGGTCTGCGCAGGAGCGTCCCTCGATTTCGTTGCCGGCGCGCAAGTACGGGCGCCAAAACTGTTCCGCAAACTCGGCTTCGAATGGATGTGGAGGCTGGCAACAAACCCGCGCCGCCTTGCGAAGCGATACGTCGAATGCGCAATTCTACTCGGCGGCCTCGTCGTCGCGGGCTTGGCGCAACGGCGCCTTCCACAGCCGAGATCCCGCGTGTGATCTACCGAGCGTGATTGAATTGAAAATCAGTTCGGCGAATGAGCCGGCAACGGCGGATGACGATTGTCCCCACGACGGTTTCGTGGCCGAACATACATGATGGTCGCCGCTGGACACTTGGCCTTCAGTTTGAGCGCAGCCACGAGGGCGTCGTCACCATCGATGAGGACATGCCCGAGCTTTCCTTCCGACTTGAAACCCACGGCGAACTGCATGCTCAGACCTCCTCTCGTCGGCGTGACTGTACCACGTTCCGGGGAGGCTTCGCACTGTCGGTCTGCACAAGAAGCGAAGCATCGCACAACCGCTTGATTTTCTTCGGCAAGCCGCCCCTCCGCAATCGCAATCCGCCTGCTTTTTGCTCCAAAAGCGCGGCTTTGCCGATTTTCCCCAACTGATCGACTTGGTTCGCGGCGAAATTCTTCTTCGGTCGATGGTGCGATTGCCGACTGCGATGTGTTCGACGCTGTTGAAATCGATATGCTCATAGCCGACGCCAAGAATGATGCTCTGCGTCGTGCCCGATCCGGAATGAGTTGATCTTCCGCGCACGTATCCCGTATGGCGTCAGTCAGGTTCATAGCGGAACCAAAGAGAACCTAGCGCGTTGAGGCAGGTTCGTTATGTCGAAATCGGGAGAACAACTTTGGGTATCAAAAGCATCGCGTTGTGTGCTGTGGCTGCGTCGATCCTTTCGGCGACATCTGCATCGGCAATCACAGTAGGCGCGCCTGCACATGTCGCAGCTTCAACTGCGATCCAGCAAGTCGACTACAGGAACGATCACAGAAACGTTCACGGCAAACATCACGGAAAAAAGTCCTATTATCATAAGCGGCACCGCAAGGGCCCGCCCAAGGGTTGGCATCGCTATGACAGGCGGCCGGGCGACTGGAGCCGTCGTGGTTGCATGGCGATCGGACCGGTCTGGTGGTGCCCGTGAGGGCTCGCTTCTAACGGGAAGCAGAGGAAGCAGAGAGCAATCTCTGCTTCTTTTTTTGTCCGATCGGCCCGCGTCACCGGAGATGCGGCAGGGCGCTTGCACACCACCCGCCCCGTCGAGTATCAAGCGCCTGCGCGAAGTCGGGCATCTCCTGGCACGTCGCAGCCAAAATGACGCGCCCGCCCGGGCGGCGCCGTAACCTTGGCAAGCCGGCTTAGCACAGTGGTAGTGCACCTGATTTGTAATCAGGGGGTCGTAGGTTCAAATCCTACAGCCGGCACCATGAATTTCAATAATTCAGGCTGCTCTCCGAAATTGCCGAAAATGGCTTGGGTGCCCTCCGGATGCGATCAGTGCATCGATAAGCCCTCGGCGCCTTTCCGACACCAAAGGCAACTGACGATTTCAACCGACGAGTTCGATTTGCGTAGTCGTACGCTGAACGGCTGACGCTCGTCCTGCCAGCAAGCTTCTTTGCCGCGTCCCGCCACTCATTCGATCGGCGCCAAACGTTGGCTGCAATCCCAACTTCGAAGGCGCCTGATAGTTGACTCCAAAGCCGCCCTTAGGCCTCACGCCAAGCACATCTCGGTTGAGGCCGATCGAAGTGCCGGATCACAGTCGGTTCGCTAGTGTTGCCAAGTCTGCTCGGGAAGTTTTTCCCGATTTGTCGGATCGGCCGGAAAGTATCTATTCTACAACACTTCAAATCGGAACGAGCTATACGGATCGTCGGGAACATTGACCTAATATACTCAAGAACTTTTCCTGCTTATGGGAACAAGAGTCGCGATTGCCGGGTCACTGCTGAGGCAATGGTCCGAGTGATACGCGTCCGGGAGCAGGGGGTCGTTGATGTCAACGCGCATGGTCACCATGGCGCCAGCAGTGGCGCTTGCATGCGTCGTGTTCGGAGCGTCCGCTGTTCTGGCTCAAGACGCCGGCGGGTCAACGACAACTCCGAGCGGCCTTCCGAGCGCCCAGACGTCCCAAGCGCCATCGACCGGCGCACCGGCTTCACAATCGACAACGCCTGGACAAGCCGCCGCTCCGGGTACGACGTTGCCGGATGTGGAAGTGATTCAGCAGCAACCAAAAGCCCAACCCAAGCCAGTCAAGCAGGCAGCCAAAACAAAGAAAGAGCCGGCGACACCAGCGCCTCCGCCAAGCCCTGCCGCTATCGAAGCGGCTGAGCCATCTCAGATAAAGATGTCCCCTGTTGCGGGAAGCGAAATTCCTCTCGAAAAAGTTCCGAACGGGGTCGCCAGCACGACGGCAGCGGATATTCAACGCACTGGCGCTGTGACCGCCCAGGACGTTTTGCAAGCACGCGTGCCTGGCGTGATCGTCAGCGATCTGCAGGGCAATGGGTTTCAGACCGATGTGCAGTATCGTGGATTTTCTTCCTCGCCTGTCAACGGTGTGCCGCAAGGCTTAGCCGTCTATCAAAACGGCGTCCGCATCAACGAGGCGTTCGGCGACATCGTCAACTGGGATTTCCTGCCATCGAACGCCGTCTCCAGCATGACGGTGATGGGCAGCAACCCTGTGTTCGGATTGAACGCCATCGGCGGTGCGATCAGCGTCGACATGCGAGACGGCTTCAATTTCCAGGGCGCGGAATTTGACGTTCGCGGCGGTTCGTTCGGGCGCATCCAAGGTTCGGGGGCGGCCGGCGCGCAAAGCGGCAACTGGGCCATGTTCATTGCGGCCGAGGACATCAATGACAACGGCTGGCGCCAATTTTCACCCGCCGAAATTCACCGCATGTACGCCGACCTCGGGTTCAAGAATCGCGAGGCCGAGTTCCACGTCAATTTCACGGGCGCGGATAACTTCGTCGGCGCTGTATCGGCAGCGCCCGTTCAGTTGCTCGATGAGGGTTGGAATCGCGTCTACACCAATCCGCAGACCACCCAGAACGACATGGAGATGGTCTCGATCAATGGGTCGGTGAAGGCAACGAATACGCTGACGTTCTCCGGCGTTACGTATTACCGCCATTTCCAGCAAGCCCACCTCGACGCCAATATTTTGGAAGTGGAAGCGTGCGGCAACTTTCTTTGTCTTGATGGCGATCCGTTGACCTCCGCAAACGGTCCAGTACCTTCATCCGTCGGTGGCGGTGCTCCTATAGGATCGCTAGATCGGACATCTCAAAACGCCGACAGTTTCGGCGGATCGCTGCAGGCCGTCGAGAAAGCCAAGCTTTTCGGCCATAACAATCAGTTCCTGATTGGCGGCAGCATCGATCACGGTCACGTCGCCTATGGAGCAAGGAGCGCCCTCGGCACAATCGGACCGGATTTTGTCACCTCGCCACTCGGCATCGGCCTGACCGGGCCGGATGATATTTCGCCGCGCAGCCTGACGACGACCAACGATTATTACGGCGTCTATTTCACCGATACCTTTGACGTCACTGATCGGCTCAGCCTCACTGTCGGCGGACGCTATAACTTCGCAAGAGTGACGTTGGAAGACAAAACCGGCGACGATCCATTCTTGAACGGGTCACATACCTATCAGCGCTTCAACCCGATGGGCGGGCTAACCTATCAGCTGTCAAAAGGGCTGACCTTTTACACGAGCTATGCCGAGGCTAACCGAGCACCGACGCCGGCGGAACTTGCATGCGCGGACCCGGAAAATCCGTGCCTCATCGAGAGCTTCCTTACCGGCGACCCTCCGCTGAAACAGGTGGTGTCGCGTACGGGCGAAGTCGGATTCCGCGGCGAAACGTCAAACGCGCTGAGGACCGACAAGATCGACTGGAGCTTCGGACTCTTCAGAACGCTCAATCAAGACGATATCATTAGCGTTGCCTCCCCGACGTCCGGGCGTGGCTTCTTCCAGAATGCCGGCGACACGCTGCGTCAGGGCATTGAAGCTTCGATCAGCTACCAGACGCAGCGTCTGTTCCTCTATGCAAACTATGCTTTCATCGATCCGACATTCCAGTCGTCGCTGGAACTCGCGTCGCCGAACAACCCATCACCCGACGTGGTGCCCTGCTCAGGCGATGCGACCGAGAACTGCATCAATGTGCGTCCGGGCGACAGGATCCCGGGCATTCCTCGCCACCGCTTCAAGGCAGGGTTTGATTATTGGCTGACGCCAAAATGGAAATTCGGCTCCGATCTCGTTGCGGCAAGCGATCAGGTTTTCTTCGGTGACGAGTCGAACCTGAACAAACCACTCGCAGGATATGCGCAGGTAAACCTGCACACGTCATATGACATCACCAATCACATCCAGATTTATGGGTTGATCAACAATCTCTTCGACCACCACTACGGAACTTTCGGAAACTATTTCGACACGGAGGAAGCCTCCGAAGCCTCTCTCGGTACGATCGATTTCACCGACGCACGAACCATCGTCCCCGCGATGCCATTCGCGGCTTACGGAGGCATGAAGTACAAGTTTTAGGATCGCGCGCCGAATTTCCGAGGAAGGTGATGCGGGCCCAACGCGGGAGTTGATCAGCATGCGACGCATCATCACCGCAACGTCGCCTGTCGCAAAAGCTATAAAGAAATGTCGTTTGCTGTGTGCGGAGGGATATTTCGGGGGGACGAATATTTGGTGCTAAATTGAATAAAAGGTAGTCCAATTAATGTCACTTTCCACCCGCTCCGTAATTATCGTGTCTACGCCTGGCTGCGTTCCCCACCACATCAGAAACGCGCTCCTCAATACCGGAGCCACAACACACGTTTTCAATAGCTATGCCGCTGCATTGACTCTGCTGCGACGGAAGAAAATCGACACCGTCGTGATTCAATTCGCGCGCGACACGGCCACCGTCAATTTTTGTGAAGCCGTACGGTCTCTGAATGTACCGGTGGTCTACGCTTCACCATCCACAAACTGAGACATCAAGGTCCAAACTCCCGATAGCGGCCGGATTTTATCTCAGAGCCCGGTATCGTGATCAGGAGCAAAACCACCGGTTGCTCGGCGAGCGTCGCACTATCTAGTCGGCGCCGCCGTTTCGTGGAAATTTTTCAATTGCGAAGCGGGTGGTGCGCCTTAACGGCATCAGGATTGAAGTCGGCAAAGTTATCCACAGAACTTGACAGTTCTGTCAGTTGAATTTGACAGCGCAAGGGAGGACAATAATCAGCATACTGTATTGATATTTCAGCACGTGTCTATATTTCAGACAGGGGGTATCTTTTTAGATATCCCCTTTTGGCTGACCTCGCTGGTCGATCGGTTATTCCAAATATCTCACGGCTAATCCCGTCCCGCTCACACTCCCCCAGTCCCAGAGCCCCATTGGTACGTCATTGTACTTGACGTTGATTACGGCATCGGCGCCCAGGGCCAGCGCCTGTTTTTGCATTTCCCAGCGAACATTGTTTGAGTCCGCGTACGCGTATTGCGGATGGCCCTTCTTGATCGAAACGGCGAGCGCTTTGATGACCTTGTATTTCCGCGATGGGCTGCCTTCGACAATCGTAATTTTATCAGCCGCGGTTTGACCGATTGAAGCCAGACCTGCGCATCCCGCGGAAAGAAAAACAACCAGTCCTGTCGCGGCCAAACCAGCAGCCAACGTGCCTCGCATCATTACCCCCCTCAAATTCTCCGGGAAAGAATTAGCACGAGGATAAGGCGGCCGGAATTGACGCCGCCTCTGGATGATCCGTTACCTGACGGATTGATCGCACCTGTGACACGGCAAACACAAATTCCGCCGCAGACTAAATCCACTGCAGCCTGCACAGGATCGGGAACGAGGCCGGAGGCAGGCTCAACGCGCTGCCTTCTGACAGAACTCAGCCTTGCGGTTGATCAATCACGATCTTCTCGATGATCGCTTCTGTTACGGGGATCGTCGTGGGGATCCAAATATTCTAGACCCAACGGACCGACGGCCGTTACCTGAGTGACGTATTCACCGGATTTTGCCCAATGAAAGTGAAACGTGTCGCCGGGTAGAACGACGACGCTTCCAGGCGGATAGGCTTGCAACTTGTCGCCGTCGAATTGATCGCCAAGGCCTATGTAAAAAATACCCGAGATGACCGTGTAGACTCGGTCCTCCGGGTGCATATGCGGCATCAGCTTTATGCCGGATGTGACCTTCACCCTTATCACGTAGGGCGCAGCCTCCGCAGGCTGCCCGACGACGACGGCAAGCCGGACCGATGACGGAAACGCGGCGAAAGGCTTCCAGTCGATATCTTCAGGCAGCGTCGCTTTGAATTCGCTCTGTCCGGGCTGGTGGGTCCGGCCCATGCAGCCTCCAGCGTTTGCTGCTGTTCTCGCACTATCGCTCTTCACAGAAGAAAGACAGGCGGTGATAAAGATAATCTAAAAGCGGGCTTTCTCTATTGACGCAAACATCGGAGCGCGCCCCGCGTGCCCCAGTGAGGGAAACGCGGGCCGCGCGGTGGACCGCTGCCGTCTCGGATCGCCAAATGTCAACGTGAGGATCAACGAGCGTGACCGAAATAGCCTTGGGTATAGTCGGCGCATTCTATGCGTTCGCGGGATGGTTGGCGACGCGAGCAGCTCTGACTTCCCTCTTCATGGACCAGGCCATCGCCAGCATCTCAGGACAGAAGCCGGAAGCCGCCGAGATGGCGCAGAGCTACTGGCTCCTCGCCGCCGCAAATCTCATTCTCGCCGGCGGCGTTGCCCTGGTCATCCGCACTGACGTTGCGATGTGGCTGTTCCTCCTCTCCGCGATTGGCCAGGCATTCTATTTGTATTACCTCGCCCCGCGCGTCTTCGACCTCGAAGAGCCGCCTGACGCCACCGGTCGCGCGCAGACGCGCAACGCCTTCGTGCTCTATCTGGCCGCCACCGCGTTTGTCGTTTGGGCGGCGAGCCGGGACGCGCTGAAGAGCTGGCAGGACGTTCCGGGCCCACTCCTCGCTGCCGCGGGTGCGGCCGTTCTCGCCCATTTTGGCTATGTTCTCTGGATGGTCGCCGGCCCCGGCAGCATGCGCGCGTCGGCGAGCCCTTCTCCGCTCGCCTGGCCTGACGACGAAGCACAGCCTGACGACGCCGCCCCCTCAGTCTCCGGGAGCGACCCTTCGCAATCCCGTTCGATCAAGGTTATGGCCGACTACCACGCTTATCCGCTCTGGGCGATGGACGAGCACCTTTACGGAGATTTTCCCCCGGAACAGCTCGGACTGTCGCCCGATCTATCGGCATCCCTCAACGCCTGGGCGGATGCCTTCACTTCGTCATTGAACGGCGATGATCCAGCCAACAGTCTCTGGTCGGATGAGCAGCATCGAGCCCATCAGGCCGAGGCGCGGCCGCTCGCTCTTCGCATCAGGAGGGAGCGACCCGATCTCAAGGTCTACGTTGCAGACGGCGCAGGGGATTTTGTCGAGGTAGGAACCAATCCAGCGGAAGAGGCTGAGCGATAACCAGCGTCCGAGGCACGGTCGGCGAATTGAATGCTCAGCCAGCCAATCATCATGCGTCTTTGCTGATTTTACCCAGAAGCGCGAGTGTCTTTCGGTCGGGGCCGTTGCAAAACGTGTACAGCGCGCGCGCATAGATGCTCTCGTGACTCGTCACCGACGCGAACAGCGTCATCGACGAATGGAACTTCAGGTTGTCGGGCGTGCCCAGAATATCGATCAGAGATTTGTCTCTGTGATCGAGCATGAGGGCCGTCACCTGAGCAAGGCGCGGCCCGAGGACCGGATGGCCAATGTAGGCCAAAGCTTCCTCATAACTTCCGATGCCGAATTTCTCCGACATGGCGCTTGAGCCGAGACCGCGCAGCTGAGGAAAAACGTACCACATCCAGTGCGACTGCTTTTTGCCACCTGCGAGCTCCCTCGCCGCACGGGCGAAGCTGTCCGCCTGAGCATTGACGAACCGTTCGAGGTCAAAGGGATCGGCGCGATTCTCCATTTACGGTCCTCAGCGAAAGCATGCCACACAGCCGCTCGAGATTTCCCCCAATAGGCTCTATAATGACAATGTTATCGCAAATCCGCAAAAGCTCGCACTTTTCTATATCGACGCCGCACGCGACGATCGTCCACGCGCGAAATATACGTAGACGGCCAACCTTGCTTCCAGCGTCAGCCGCCTGCCCGCGTTAACGCCCGAACCTTCGCAATGTTCGTCCGATGAACGGCCTCATAAGGTTCGAAATAGCTGATCGCTCCACGAGCCAACGGCTCGGCGAGAAAAGCTTTGAGAGGTAACCTCGCCAGCTGATCGTCATCCCCAGCTTCAATCAGACGTTCGACGTAAATACGCGTCGCGTCGATCAAACCGGCATCGTAGCCCAGCCCCGCTATGCGCTCAGGCGCGCCGTGGTTCGGAAGAATGCGCGAAAAATCCCAACTCGCCAGCTCTGCTAGCCCATCAAGATGCTGCACCAGACGGTCAGGCTCGTCGACATACGTGACCGTATCTTCGAGCGTGTCGCCGGCAAGCAACGTTCCGTCTCCGGGCAAGTACATCGCGACGCCGTCACGACTGTGAATATCGAGCGGCCGCAGCTCGATTTCGACATCGCCGCAGCTCAATTCGAATCCGCCGGAGAACGTCGTCGTCGGCAGAACGAGCGGTRATATTCCGGGCAACCCATCGAGCGTTCCGGTCTCGATCGCCTTCTTCTTATCGATAAGCAAACGCGTGGTTTCCTCACACGCGATAATTTCACAGTCATCAAAAACCGCGTTGCCCGCGACGTGATCCAGATGCCAATGGCTCAGCACAACGCGGATATCGCGAACACCGCGAGCTTCGAGCTCCCGCCTGATGGCTCGTGCATGCGCGAGAGACAAGTGCGTGTCGTAAACAACCGCCGACGCGCCGTCGACAACCGCGTAGCTGCAAATGCCGAGCGCGTAACCGCCGTCATCAAGCCAATTCGGCTCAGACGAATGATACCGCTTGCCCGGCACGCGGCCATCATAGAAGCCAATCAGATTCTTGCCGAGTTGCAGGACCCTCAGCGTCTCAGGCTCTATCTCCATCGGGCCCTCTCCATTCATGAAACAGCGAACACCGATGCGCGGCGCGCTCACTTTTTCCGCTTCAAATGCGTATTCAAGAACGACCGGAGCTCTCCAATCGCGACGATCGGATCGAAATCCTTCAGGATCATCGCACGCGCACAAACGCCGTCGAGAAAAGTCGAGATGAAGCTCGCCGTCTCTTCAACATCGACATTGCGGAAATCACCCCGCGCAATGCCCGCAGCGAGCGCCGTCTTCAACACATCCCTTTCGTCAAGATAGAACCGCCTGATGGCCTCGTCGATTCGCACATTGCGTTTCGATATCTTGGCATAGTCGATAGCAATCTTGATGAGATTCGATATCGTTCTGTACTCCTTCACGTGAATATCGAGCCACCCGTAGATGATGTCGCGAGGACGCTCCAAGCCTTCCCGCGACAAACGAAACTGCTCGAACGCCCTTTCCACGGCAAGAGTTACGGCACGCCGGAACAGCTCTTCCTTGCTTCCGAAATAATAATAGATCAGCGCGGGATTGAAGCCGGTCGCATCGGCGATGTCCTTCGTCGTGACCAACGAAAACCCGCGATCGGCAAAAAGATCGAGCGCAACCGCGCAGATCTTCTTTTCCGCATCGGGCGAAGCACCATCGAGCCTTGGACGTCCAGCGCGCACAACGCGCTGTTGGCTTGGCGCTTTTGACGCCAGCTTCCGGCGTTTCCGCGCGGCAGCCGGCGAAGTGCTTTCAGTGCTCAACGTCGAGTCTCCCTCGATCTCAATTGTTCCGACGTTCCTATCAAACCCAAACACCCGCTGTCAGCCCTGCCTCAAGAATGTGCGCGCTGGTGCAAAGATTGTTCGAAAATGCTGCACTTTACGCCGCACAAACACTTGCTCGCGGATATTAATCCCACGTTTAATTAGCGCAGCTCAAGCGCAACTTTGACAGCAAACAAACCAACTGCCCCTGAGCCCGACCGATCAGCGTTTGGACCGGAAAATTTGGATGGATGCTTCGCCTTTAAAACTTAATGCCCCACAGGCGACCAAGGCTGCAAGAGAACAGCCCAGAGCAAAGCGTCAATGGACTCTGCGCGGCACACTGACCAGCCGCCAATATGCGCTTTACGCCTTCCTCGGCGTCGCCACGCCGATCCTCGTATGGGCTTTCGTCAACGAGGCCGGCATCGTACCGAAAATGTTCATGCCGGGGCCGCTCGACGTGCTGAAGCGCTTCTGGTCGTGGATCGCGAATGAAGGATTCGCCGGCGATCTCACGATCAGTGTTCAGCGCGTTTCGCTCGGCTTTCTCGCGTCTCTCCTTGTAGCGCTTCCGCTCGGACTCGTTGCCGGCACGTTCAAGCCCGCAGAAGCGTTCCTCGAACCGGCCATGGATTTCATCCGTTACATGCCGGCCGTCGCATTCGTTCCGCTGATGATGCTGTGGTGCGGCGTCGGCGAGAATTCCAAAATCGCAATCATCTTCGTGGGCACGTTCTTTCAAATGGTGCTGATGTTTGCCGATGACGTTCGCAAAGTGCCGATGCAGCAGATAGAGGCGGCCCAGACGATGGGCGGCACGCGACGGGAAATTCTTTACAAGGTCATCTTTCCCTCCGCCGCACCTGCGCTTCTGACGACCTGCCGCATCACCCTTGGATGGGCGTGGACCTATCTGGTCGTCGCCGAAATTGTCGCCGCCAACTCCGGCCTTGGCTACGCGGTGCTCAAGGCCCAACGCTTCCTGCAAACGGACAAGATCTTCGCAGGCCTGATCGTCATCGGATTTCTCGGCCTGATCCAGGATCAGCTCCTCCGCGCCCTCCACCACGCTCTCTTCCCCTACCTGCGGAGGCAATAGGCGAATGACCAACACCATCGAGATCAAGCACGTCTCTAAAAGCTTCGACGGAAAGCGAGGCCGCAACCTCGTCCTCGACGACGTGAGCCTGTCGATAGCAGCCGGAACGTTCGTCACGATCGTCGGCGCGTCGGGCTGCGGAAAGTCAACGCTGCTGAGGATCGTAGCGGGCCTCGAGTCCGCCGATGACGGCATCGTTCTCGTCGGCGGCAAAGAGATTGACGGCCCGGGCGTCGATCGCGCCATGGTGTTTCAGGACTACAGCCTCTTCCCGTGGCTGACGGTCGAGCAGAATGTCCTTTTCAGCCGCCGTCTCGGCGCCAACAAATACGACAATCTCGCGCTCGAGCGCGACGCCGAAGAAAAACGCGCTGCGAGACTGATTGCGCTCGTCGGCCTATCCGCATCGCAGGATCTTTATCCCTCGCAACTTTCGGGCGGCATGCGCCAGCGCATCGCGATCGCGCGCGCGCTCATGTCGAAGCCGTCGATCATTCTGATGGACGAACCGTTCGGCGCGCTCGATGCGCAGACCCGCGAGGTCATGCAGGATCTCGTGCTGGACGTCGTCGAGCAGGAAGGCACGACGATCATGTTCGTGACTCACGACGTCGAGGAAGCTCTCTATCTCGGCCGGCAAGTCGTGCTCATGTCCCCGCATCCAGGTCGCATCGACACGATCTATGACGTGCCGCTGCCGGACAAGCGCGACGCTGACATGCGCGTCGACCCCCAGTTTCTCAAACTCAAGCGGACCGTGATGGACCGGATCCGCGAGACGGTTGGCTTGTCGCTCGACAGGTCTGCATCGCGAAGCGTCGAAGCCGGTGCATGACGCCCGGCGCCCTTAACGGAGGAGTATCCCAAACTATGCGTAGGCTTTTGTCACGGCTACGGACTGTTGGAATAGGCAGCGCATTGGCGTTGGCCGGAATGGCGTCCATGCACGCGAGTTCCGCACGCGCCGAAGAGGTCAACCTCGCGACGGTCGCATGGATCGGCTACGCGCCATTCTACGTCGCCGCCGAAAAGAACATGTTCGAGAAATACGGCATCAAAGTCGCTCTCAAGGACTTCGCCGACCCGGCGCTCATTCCGGCCGCCCTTCAGAGCGGCGGCATTCAAGGCGCGATGTACACCTACGATCAGGTGATCAATCTCGTCGCCAACGGCAACGCCTATCGCGTCGTGATGCCGATCGACTATTCCAACGGCGCCGATGCAATCCTCGCCCAGAAGTCGATCAAGTCGTTGGCTGACCTCAAGGGTAAGAAAGTCGCCTATCCGTTCGCAACTTGCGACAACCTTCTCGTCGCCTATGCACTGCAGCAGGCGGGCTTGACCGAAGCCGATGTCGAAGGCCTCGACACGACACCCGAAAGCGTTGCTGCGGCCTTGATCGGCGGCGCGGTTGCGGGAGCGACCTACGAACCCAACGTCAGCAAAATCCTGAAGCTCGACGCCAACGGCGGCTACCACGCTCTGTACACGTCGGCGTCCGCTCCCGGTCTGATCACCGACGTCCTCTACTTCTCGGTCGACTACATCGAGAAAAATCCGAAGACCGTCGAAGCCGTGATCAAGGGCTACATCGACGGGATGGCGTTCATCAAGGAAAATCCCGACGAAGCCTACGCGATCGTTGCGAAATACTTCTCGACGTCGGTCGACGACGTCAAGGAACAGGCGAAGGGCGCTTACAATATTCCAGTCGCAGAAATGGCCGGATATTTCGCTCCGCGCGACGATGCAAAATCCCTCTTCACGTCGGGCAAGTTGATCGCTGACGTGCTCATCAAGCGCAACCAGATCAAGGCGGCGCCGAAGATCGAGGACACCTTCGACGCGAAGTTCGTCAGCGCCCTCATCGCCGCGAAATAACGAACGGCCAAACGAACGAACCGGCGCGGCTTAGGTACAGCCATCGGCTTTGCCGCGCCGGCCCGACACTCCCCTCAAAGCCAAAACGAACCTCGGAGACGATAAGAAAATGGACGCCGTCGTTAAAAAAGGACGCACGCCGCTCGAAGATCAGCTCGCATCGCAATGCGTGAAGTACCTGCTCGCCAGTTACGTCGACCTGCACGGCGTGTCGAAGGGTAAGGCCGTGCCCGTTGCGCACCTCGATCGCATGCTCGGCGGGTCGGAGCTATGCACGGGTGCCGCTCTCGAAGGCATCCCGCAGGACGTGAGCGACGAAGAAGTTGCAGCCCACCCCGACCCCGCCTCTTGTACCGTTCTTCCCTGGAATAAGGACATTGCCTGGTTCGCAAGCGATCTCTGGTGCAGGGGCCAGCCCTTCGAAGCGTGCAGCCGCAATATCCTGAAGCGCGCGCTCGCAAAGGCCGATGCAATGGGATACGGCATGAACCTCGGCATGGAAGCCGAATTCTTCGTGCTGAAAGACGACCCAGCGCTCGGGTTCACGCCGCTGTCCGATCGCAAGCACCTCGAAAAGCCCGCCTATGACGTCACGCGGACGCTCGACAACATGGGCTGGATCGGCGAACTCGTCGACGCCATGAACGGCCTCGGCTGGGACGTCTACAGCTTCGACCATGAAGACGGTATCGGACAGTTCGAAATCGACTTTCGCTATTTCGATGCGCTCTCGATGGCGGACAAGTTCGTGTTCTTCCGTCTCATGGCTCACGAGATCGCCCGCAAGCACGGCGGCTTCGCAACCTTCATGCCGAAGCCCTACGCCGACCGCGCAGGCAGCGGCGCGCACTTCAACATGTCGCTTTCGGATAAGAAGACCGGCAAGAACCTGTTCGCCGATCCGGCCGACCCGCGCGGCTGTGGCCTTTCCAAGCTCGGCTATCAGTTCCTCGCCGGCGTCATGAAACATCTCCCCGCGATCTGCGCCGTGGTCGCTCCGACCGTGAACAGCTACAAGCGCCTCGTCTTGAAGGGTTCGATGTCAGGCTTCACCTGGGCGCCTGTTTGGGCCTGCTACGGCAACAACAACCGCACCAACACGCTGCGCATTCCGCAAGGCGGCGGCCGCGTCGAGTTGCGAGCCGCAGACAGCGCCTGCAATCCCTATCTCGGTGCAGCGCTCGTCCTGGCCGCAGGTCTTGAAGGTATTACGAACGAAATGGATCCGGGCGATCCGCACACCGAGAACATGTATCTGAAGAGCGAAGCCGAGCTCAAAGCGATGGGCATCCACCACCTGCCGCGCACGCTCGACGAAGCGGTCTCCGCTTTCGACGCCGATCCCCTGAGCGAAGAAACGTTCGGAGCCGCGATGAAGAAGACCTGGGTCGACTACAAGCGTGACGAGTGGCTGAGCTACCTCAATCACGTCTCCGACTGGGAACGTGCCCGCTACCTGAAGTTCTACTGAAGGCGCGCCGATGAATTGGGCGGAAAGAACCTGGACCGAATTGCCGGGCGACTTGGCGAATGCCAGCCACGCGGCAATTCTACCCGTAGGCGCGACCGAGCAGCACGGACCGCATCTCGGCACAGGCATGGACTACGTTTTGGCGGACCGTCTCTGCCAGAAAGTTGCAGAACGAACGAGCGTTCCGATGCTCCCCGTTCTGCCCTACGGCTGTTCCATCGGTCATAGTCGCCGCTGGCCCGGCACGATTGCCCTTCAGCCGATAACGCTGATCAATGTCGTGAAGGAGATCGGCGACTGGGCCTATCACAGCGGCGTGCGGCGGCTCTTCATCGTCAACAGTCACGTGACGAACGCCGCGCCGCTGAGATGCGCTCTCGAGATGCTTCGAGCCGAGCATGACGACATGATGATCGCGCTTATTAACACGGCGACGGTCAGCGACCGGGTGCGCGCCGCGCATTTTGCCGACGGTGACGACTGGCACGCAAACGCCGCCGAGACGTCGCTCATGCTCGCGGCAGCTCCCGAAATCGCAAGGCCCGATTTGATGGCAAGCTCGGATGATCCGGATCGCACAGACGGTCTCGTCTTTTCACACCCCGTGAACAGAACGAGTCTCAACGGCGTCACGGGAAAACCGAGCCTCGCGAACGTTAATCAGGGCCGCGAGCTTTTCACCTGGATGGTCGAAGACCTCGCCGCAATCGTAGAGCGAGGCAAATCCGAACGGCCGCCGATTGATGCGTCTTATTTCGGCGGTCCGGCCAGGAGTTGATCGGACGAATTGATCGCCCGGCTTGATTGGCCAAGAGTCGGGCGAGAGTGGCGACATGGGCACCACCTACCGCCACATACCTCCTCGCTTCTGAAGGGGCGTGCACCCCTTTCATCGCCATGCTAGCCTCGCGTGGGCGGCCGAGTTCTGTCTCAGATGATGACAACATCAGGCGCCTGAATGGGCCGGATTGCTTCGAAAGAACAAAGCCGCTGGCTCGTCCTTTCGAAACCAGGAGGGTGGTATGCCGAACTTTGGAATTCCTCGCCGGGTCGCGTCGGATTTCAAGGCCGAATCTGTGTCCGTCAATTGGAGACGCGGCCTGTTTCGAGTCTGGATGCTGATCTCGGCAGGATGGATCATGGGATGGACGATCTACCTTATACTCGAAGGCGTCCAAGGCAGCCTGAGCACGAGAGGCGATTTCATCGAAGTCCCAATATTGCTCTTCGCCCCGCCGATTGCGCTTTGGCTATTCGGCTTGGCCGCAGCCTGGGCGATCCGCGGATTCGAAGTCGAGAGATAAAAACCGCGGCACCAATCGGCGACATCGCAGCGACGAACGAATTAGAAAATCTGGCCGGCCGCAGCCGGCGCGATCACGTCGCGTCGGATTGCGCGCGTGCGTGGTCGGGCGAGCCTTTCGTCTTCCAGAAGCGGTGAGCGCGCGCTTCTTCGTTGTCGCTCTTTGTGAGCGTCAAATGCTCTGCGAGTGCTTTCGAATCCTTGATAACGTCTTCCCAGGTCAGGTCGGCAGCCTGCAACATTTCGGAAGCCTTCAACGCCGCCGACGCCCGCTCGCCTTCATTGGGAGAGGCGAGCATTGCGCAGAGTTTCATGAAGCGGGAAACGTCGAGAGCAACCGGACGCCGCTCGGCCGAACCGACGGATTGACTGCGACGACGCCACTTGGCCATGTCACCCTCTGAAAGCCGTGCCTCAAGTCTTAGGCGTACCCAAAGTCTTGTACTCCGCGTTTCGACAGCTTGGTAGTCACTTGCGCGACGTCCAGCGAAACACGCCGGCGCACTTATACGCCTTTGAATTTATGGAAGAATTTTGGCGATGTTGGAGCGGGTGATGGGAATCGAACCCACGTATTCAGCTTGGAAGGCTGCTGCTCTACCATTGAGCTACACCCGCGCCGCGGCGAATTCCGCGTTTTGTAGCGAATTTTTTCTGATCCGCAACGACCTTTGACGAGCGCCGCGATGTTGACCACACCTTGACCCACCGCCTGCCACCATGAATGCCACGGCAAAACGCTGTCATAACGGACAAGATTCAGCACCCAACGTGCACAATAGAACGCGACCCGTGTTGATTGTGTCGCGCCCCCCATGCAAAAAAGACGGAAAAAAGCAGCCGCGAACTGCCACTAAATTTTGGGGGGAACAACGATGACTGTAACGAGCCCGGCGGATGCGTCCGCTCCCGGTTTGCTTGATCGAGAACGTATCGTCGCGAAGGCCGGCTTCAATCGCTGGCTCGTCCCGCCAGCGGCTCTCGCGATCCACCTCTGCATCGGCATGGCATACGGCTTCTCCGTTTTTTGGAAGCCGCTGCAAGCCGCGCTCCTAGGCGCCGACGGCAAACCTCTGCCTGAATGCTCCGCGGGTGCGGTCACCTTCAGCGAGAAGGCGGCAGGCACCCTCAAAGCTTTGAGCGCCACTGACTGCAATTGGAGCCAGTTCGATCTCGGCTGGATGTTCACATTTTTCTTCGTCCTGCTCGGCGTCTCCGCCGCTATCTGGGGCGGGTGGCTTGAACGGGCGGGCCCGCGCAAAGCAGGCGTCGTCGCGGCAATCTGCTGGTGCGGCGGTCTCGTCATTTCCGCCTTCGGCGTCCACCAGCATCAGCTTTGGCTCATGTGGCTCGGCGCTGGCGTCATCGGCGGCGTCGGCCTCGGACTGGGCTACATCTCGCCGGTATCGACTCTGATCAAATGGTTCCCCGACCGTCGCGGCATGGCAACCGGCCTCGCCATCATGGGCTTCGGCGGCGGCGCGATGATCGGCTCGCCGCTGGCCACGCTGCTCATGAGCCACTTCAAGACAGCAAGCGATCCTGGCGTCTGGCAGACCTTCCTCGTCATGGCCGCGATCTACGCCGTGTTCATGCTCATCGGAGCGTTTGCCTATCGCCTGCCGCCGGCCGGATGGAAGCCGGAAGGCTGGACCCCGCCGGCGTCGACGAACGCAATGATAACGTCGAACCAGGTGCATCTCGCCAACGCCCACAAGACGCCCCAGTTCTGGCTTTTGTGGCTGGCGCTCTGCCTCAACGTTTCGGCTGGTATTGGCATCATCGGGGCCGCTTCTCCCATGTTGCAGGAAACCTTCGGCGGCGCCTTGATCGGTCATCCCGAACTTGCATTCGCCGATGTCAAAAAGGACGCCGCCCTCGCAGCACAAGCCGCGGGCGTCGCGGCCGGGTTCGTCGGCCTCATCTCGCTCTTCAACATCTTCGGCCGGATTGCATGGGCTTCATCGTCGGACGCGCTCGGCCGGAAGCAGACCTACTTCATCTTCTTCGTCCTCGGAGCGGTGCTCTACGCGCTCGCGACGCAAGCGGCCGAATGGAAGTCGCTGGCGCTCTTCGTCGCCTGCTTCTGCATCATAGCATCGATGTACGGCGGCGGCTTTGCGACGATACCTGCCTACCTCGCTGACATGTTCGGCACTCAGTTCGTCGGCGCCATCCACGGCCGTATCCTCACCGCGTGGTCGACAGCCGGCATCGTCGGCCCCGTGATCGTCAACTACCTGCACGACACCCGGCAGGCGGAGGGCATTCCTGCCGATCAGATCTATGGACCCATATTCTACGTGCTGGCGGGGCTGTTGGTCGTTGGATTCCTCGCTAACCTGCTCGTGCGTCCCGTTAATCCGAAATGGAACATGACGGACGCCGAAATCGCCGAAGAACGCGCCAAACTGCACGAAAAGGGCGGCGCCAAAGCCTCAGGCTCGTTCGGCATCGGCAAGGGCGGCATCGATGTGAAGGCCGTGCCGTTCTGGCTCCTCGTCCTGATCCCGCTCGGCTGGGGAATCTGGATCACGGTGCAGAAAACCGTCGCACTATTTGGCTAGAAGCTCTGCTGGCGCGTGCAGCCTGCTCACCGAAGGCAGGTTGCATGCGCCATCAAAGTTGATTGGTTCGAGAGCCCGTCACACATGGCCGCGCTGGCTGTCGGCTCCGCCTAGCGGTGTCGCCAGCGCCAAACATCCATACCGCAACACCAAATTTGATTAGCTCAGACGCCCGCCACAAGGCCGCGCCGGCGGCCGGCTCGCGGAACGCGAGTCGCCGGCGCCAACGATCAGTGCGTCCAGTTCGTCGTCCGGCCGTAGCGGAAATTATCGGCGTAGGCTTTGCGGATCGGCTTACGCGGTTTCGGCTCCGTCAACGTATAGGCAAGCCCGGCGCGCGTCGCATACGCAATCGCCTCTTCCTTAGTGTCGAACTCCAGCCGTACCTGCGATTGCATATCGCGAGAACTCGTCCAGCCCATCAGCGGATCGATATCGCGCGGGCTCGCCGGTCCGAACTCGAGCACCCACTCCTTCGTGCGCGCTTCCCCGGACTGCATGGCAGTCTTGGCGGGTTTGAAGATTCGTGCCGTCATGGTGGCTCCGCATTGAAATCGACGATTGACCGGGGCAACCTCGAACGAACACGTGAGAAAGGCCCAGACTGACACTTACCTGCCGAACCCACCCTGGATGGTCAACGGCTGGCAAACGTCAGATGTGCCGTTTAGCATTTTGAATTGAGCTTTTCGACCCCAATTTCGGACGACGACATCCTGCCGCTCCAGGAGCCCCCGGAGCGGAAAAAAGGACCGGAAGAAAGCCGTCGCGGTTCAGGGTCTCAGATGCCCGCTCATCAAATGGCCGCTTATTTGATCTGGTTCTTTTCCTGAGTGGTGATCGACTGACTAGGACCCGTCTGCGACGAATCCGGCAGCACATCAGGAGCCGCCGAATTGTTCATCTGGTTCTTTTCCTGTTGGGGAATCGACTGACTGGGCCCTGTCTGCGATGAATCCGGCAGCACATCAGGAGCCGCCGAATTATTCATCTGGTTCTTCTCCTGCTGCTCAACGGACTGCGCGTACACCGGTGAGACGCCAAGCAGTGCAACGGCGACTAATATCGCCAACACCGTATGCTTGCTGATGATCGTCATGAAATGTGCCTCCAAAAATCAATTAATCTTCACGGATTCCGCGACATCAAAAACGAGCATCCCTTTGGACGCCCTAAGCGACCCGGTCGACCTTTGATAACGATCGAACGACCGTTCTATCGGCCGTTCGTTGACGGAAGTTCTCGAAAACTCCGACAAGACGTCTCGAACTGGATGATTTAATCCGCGCACGGCATAGGCCGGCTGGTCCCGCGTCGCGGGCATTCGGGCGGCGCAACATTGCGCCCGCACCCGCCCGCGTGGTTGCAGAATGCTCGCGTTCGACGAGCGAAGCTGGTGCTGACGAAGCAAAGGTGCATGATGCCTTCCAAAAGCTAAGCCGCCGCCGGCCGGCCGCCATTCGATTGGTGAGCCCAACCGCGGCGCGCACCGGGGGACCAATGGAACTGACTTATGCTCAAAACATGGAGGATCACCATCTTTGGCAGGCGCTAGGGCACAGGACTTCCGGATTTTATATCGACATCGGTGCAGGACACCCCATCGCAGACAGCGTTTCGTTCTGGTTTTATGAGCGCGGATGGCAAGGCATCTGCGTTGAGCCTCAGCCGCATCTTGCTGCGCTGTACGGTCAGATCCGCCCCCGGGACGCTGTACTGGAGGCTCTCGTTGGCGACCACAGCGGCGTAATGGATTTCTACGTCGTGAACCGGCTGCACGCCCTCTCCACTACGGTAAAATCTCACGCGGAAGCTGCAGCAAAATTTGGCGCGATCCATCGCACCGTGTCGATGCCGGTCGTAACTCTCGCCCAGTTATGCGAGCGCTACGGCGTCACAGAGATCGACTTCCTCAAGATCGACGTCGAAGGCGCCGAGGCCAACGTTCTGGCGGGCAATGATTGGAACCGCTTTCGTCCCAAGGTGATCGTAGCCGAGGCGGTGTCGCCCGCAAGTGGCGCACCTTCCTGGCTCGAATGGGAGGCCAATCTCCTGGCGCAAGGTTACGTGTTCACCCTTTTCGACACGCTAAATCGCTTCTACGTCGCGCAAGAGGCGAAGGACGCGCTCGCCGCCGCACCCCGCGAGCGAGCTCCATGGGAAGCCGTGCCGCACCTCTATCAAGTGGGCCGCGCTCCTGAATATTCCGGCCATCCCGACAACCACCTGGCCAGCGAGCTGACCCGCGGATTTTGGGCCAGTTTACCTTCGATTGATAAGCGTCAGCTTGCGTCGCTGCTCGCCCGCGGCCGTGGGATCACAGATCCGGTCGAGGTCGAGCAACTCGTCATCGATCTTGAAACAGATATGATGCGTGGCGCTCTCGGGCGCATCGCCTGCGGATACGATGGTGGCCAGCTCTGGCCGATATCTTCCGACGAAAAAAACTCCCGATTTGCGAAGTTGGAGTCGTCCGTCACTGCACGGCTACGTTCAGCACGCATTCGCTTGGCAGCGAAGAAGCGGTATCTCACGCAAGAAGCGTGATCCGTGCGAAGCGCCGCGGAAATCATGACATGAAATGTGATCGCCGCCCGCTTTCACACCTGTCGCGGCCCAGATTCATTCTGCTAGCCCAATGAATTCGGCATTTACACTCCGGCAATAGCGGCTATTGAAGCCTCGATTCAAAGAAAATGAGTATTTCTCGAACCCATTTTCGCCTTTTCACAATCGAATTGTCCAATCGGGGAAATCGAAGGACGGGATTGGCGCACCTCATAATATTGGATTCGCCGTTTGGGATAATTGGGCCAACTGCGGCTGATATTGACTCTCGGCGCCTTCACGACGCCGTCCCGCGCCGCGTACGAGACCGGAAGAAAGCGCGATGGCGACTACGATTATCGAATTGATTGTCGTGTTTCTGTACCCCATCGTTTTGTTGGCCATTGCCTGGATTATTTTCAGAGCCGCAATCACCGGCAGAGACGGCATTTCTGAAGTCGTTGAAACCTTAATTCATACGAATGGGATTGGGGAACGCGCAAAGCGCACCACACGCTTCTCCCAGAATACAAACAGCGAAAGGCCACTCAATGAAAAACCCGCGTCGCGGCAATGAACGCCGCCGAAGCAATGCTGAAATCCAAGACGTATCGGGGGACCGCGAACGTTCAAAGTGTGCGTCGTCGCTCAAAGCGCCGTCCTCATTGCGAATGGCATGTCTCTCACTGCTTGCCGCAGAGCTGACAGTCGCCGGCGCATCGGCCGCCCACGCTCGACGCTTTGAATTCGACCAGCGCCGAACCGAGGTTCGCTTCGCTTATAAGATGGCTTACGCGACGCAACGCGGCCGCTTCACAAAGGTTAGCGGTACGCTCGACTTTGACGAAGCCGCTCCCGGAAAGAGCAAGGTCAGCGCCTCGATCTCTGCTGCGAGCCTCACGACCGGCGAAGACTTCATCGACAACGAGTTGAGAGGCGCAGATTTTTTCAACGTCGAGCGCTCGCCCGTCATCGCCTTCAAGAGCGTCGGCGTCCGAACAGGCTCCCAAACCGCCGCGGAGGTTTTGGGCGAGATCACGGTCAACGGCATCACCAAGCCGGTGACACTCCAAGTCAGCATCGAGTCACACGACGATCCCGCACTCAAGTACGACGCCGGCGCACGCAGATTTATCGCCAAGACACGCATTCAGCGTAGCGCATTCAACATGACGAACTACCAAGCGATGGTCGACGATGACGTCGACATCGAGATCGACGCTATCGCCCGGCCGAGATAAGACGTCAGACGTTCCGGCCTCCAGTTCAGCAACAATCCGAACAGCTTTCGCCGTCGTCGCCGACGGCGAAAGCTTTTGGGCGTCGCTCAAAACTTGCTGCGCAGCTCCGTACGGAACCCGAAATTATCTTCTGCGCCTTCTTGGATCTGATAGGTCGCATCGGCGCGGAACAGCCACGACCGGGTGAGCGGGATCTGATAGCGGGCACCGAAGCCGTACTGTGCGCCCTTGGGACCTATATTGTCATTCTCGAAGGGCTGCACTGTCGCCACCTCGAAGACGAGCTGCTGATCCAGATTGAAGAGATACTGCACGCCAAGCGCGCCGCCGAAGGTATTGGAGGCGGTGTCGTCGAGTTTCGGGTAGCCCGTCAGGGCGTCGGTCTCGAAGTTGATGCCGACGTTCTTCAGTATGCCCGCGTTGTTGCCATCGACAAGGGGCTCGGGATTCCCAGCCCCGATAAAGAAGTTCGCATAGGGAAGAAGCGTGCTCGGCAAAGATGTGATCAAGCTGTTCTCTGAGATCAAAGCAACGCCGTCGCCATTTCCGCGGCCATCCTCCCCGAAGTTCGCGAACAACCGGGTCGAGTTTGAGATCGTGTTGGCATAGCGCCGGGTATACGCGGCCGTCAGGAAGTGTTGCTCGACGCCGGCCTGAACGCCGGTGCCTTGTAGAAAGCCATAACCCGCTTCGACATAGCCGTTGAAAGCGTCGGCGAAGGTCGTGACGCCGAAGAGGTTGGCGTTGTTGTTGTCCACCTTTCCGTTCGCTTTGACGAAGCTCGCGTTGTCGATGTTGTCGAAGCCGGCGAAGAACGTAACGTCGAAGTTGGAGAGACCAAGCGCCGCCGAATTCCGCGCCGGCAGCGTCACCGCACCGCCGAGGATCGCGTCGTTCGCCCAGATCCCGTTCTGCAGGAACAGCGGGAAAAGACCGACGGTGAAGGGCAGGTCGAACGCGGCATGCTGTCCGGTCATGCCGGAATAAATCGAGCCCGCGTCACCCTCGAAGTACAATATCTGCGGAGTGAAATCGAGCTCATCTCTGAACTTACCGTCACCATCACTGCCGCCGAACTCGAAGCGAGTGAATTTTGCGTTGCCGTCCTGAAACGGCGTGAAGAAGGCATGTATGCGTTCTGTTGCGGTAATCTTGAAATCGACGTCGAGATTCAACCGGGTCGCGACCTGCGCGATATCCTTGCCGTTATTGCGATTGTAGGCGATCGCTGTCCTCCAATCCCCGTAGACGGAGAGTCCCGGAAGCAGCGGGTTCAACTTCCCGAGGACCGTGCTGCTCTCATCGTAAATTCCCGAAGTGTATTGCTCGCGACCAATTTCGAGCAGCGGACGCGGCGGCTCGACAGCGGTTTTCCCGCCATATATGTCGGCTTGTTCATCGGCGTCGTAGGCGTGTGCGTACTGCGGATCGGAGCGGAAGGCGCTCTCGGTCGACTTTTCTTTCTTGCGAGCTTTGGCTTTCTTGCCGTCTTCTGCCGCCGCGTTCGATTTGTCGGCGTCGTCGACATTCGCTCCGAGGTACTGCTTCGGAACGACAGTCTCGTTTTCGCGTTTCCCCACGGACTGGGAAGCGGCGGGAGACTCACTGGACAAAGTCGTAATCCAGCTATCGTCTTTGCCGGCCTCGGCGCCACTTTCACGGGGTTCAGTTTTTGCGGTCGTGCCGGACATCGTCAGATAGCTTCCGGCCATCAGAACAATTGCAGCAGTCGTCACACTCGTTCGGTATCGAAGGTTGCCCTTCGCATCGCAAGTCATATGGAAGCTCCCACTTCATGCCCCTGGCTCGTGCGTTCGAGTTTCAGGAGACTTCAGAGAGGCTTCGGACCCGCTATTTTGGACCCATGGCGGGACCAAATCCGAAACACTCGGCTCTTTGATTTTTATCCTTTCACGTCGACATCGACGGCGAAGTCATGGAAGTTCATGATCCGCTCATTCATGCTCTGCTCCATGGCCTTGGTGGCACCGACGAAGCGCATGAAATAGATAGGCTCGGCACGGCTACGCATGCGGAAGGCAAGGCGATATTTGCCAGACTTCTTGATCAATTTTCCCGGCACTGAATATTTGGCCACCTTCTCCCCCAGCGGCGCCATTGAATGGTTCTCCATGCGCACGAGCGGCGGATGGTTGAGAACCGTAGTCGGGATTTGCGGCGGCCGAAGATGCGGCAGCTGATCGATGTCGAAGTTTACCGGCAGGTACATCTCCCGGTCCGTGCCCTTGATATTGGTCGTCAGGAACTTGGTTTGAAAATTGACCAGCATTTGATCCGTGTCGATGCGGCCGGCCGCAACGTCGAGGCTATGTAGATCGGCCATGTCCCCGTTGCTGTCGACGTAACCCGACTCCCAGATGTTCTTCCCATCGGGATCGACGAGGGCGACATTCACCCAAAGCTGCGGTTGCGCGCCGAGCGAGCCGGACGGCAGATTATGCCCCGTATTGATGTTCTTGATCTTGTAAGAGAACGCCAGCTCTGCGCCGGTCCGCGGCGTGCCTTGGATGTAGGGACCGTCGACCTTGCTGCTGTTCTCCATCACCTCGCGCCTGAGCTTGTCACGCTCGTCGAGCTTCTTCAGATTTTCATCGATGATCTCACGCGCATCTTCCCGATCGCTCGCATCGGCCCATCGCTTTGGAAAATTGACCCTGATCTTTCCAGCCGCAACCTTGTCTTCGAACTTGCGGCTACCCCAGCCGGCGCGCCAGTCGAACTCCAGCCAGTCCTTGATACTCGTGGTCTGCGCCTTCGTGTTGTGCGGAAAGATTCCAGGGTGCGCGATAGAATAACCCGGACCGATAAACCGGTGGTTTGCGTGCTTGCGACCGGGGTTGACCTCTTTGCCGCCGACGATCGCAGAGGGCGCGGTCGCATAGCCATCCGGCTTCCCCGGAGTTTTGCCCATGTGGCAATCCTGACAGCTGACGCCCGCTTTGCGTGCCGGGCTGTCGCGATATTGATCCCAGACGATTTCCAACTTGATGCCGAGGTTGACTGCGACCTGGTGGCAGCTGACGCAGAACTCAGACTTGGTGATCTGATCGTTGGTGATCATGCCCGCGTGAATGTCGTTGCCGCGCCCGTCGGCACCCGTTTTGACCGAGTAAGTATCCTTGTTGGCGAGAACGTCTTTGATGACGCTCTTTTCGCCGCTGCCGTAGACAGGCTCGTAGATTTTTCCGGGCTCGATCCGGCGCTCACCGTTGACCTTGCCGTACTGTTCCTTGACCCGGTGACAGGTGATGCAGGTTACGCCCTCACGCGAGATCTGACTGCGCTCCCAGAGTGGCGCTTCGCGGGCTTCGCCGAGCTGCGTGCCGACCTGTTGATGGCATCGAACGCAAAAAGTGCCGACCGTTCCTTGAGTGAGCGATTGGAACTTCTGCTCGAACTTGTGGAACATCGGAGATATCGACGCATAGGCATGCTGCGACGACGACCACTCTTCATAAATTTGCTTGTGACATGCGCCGCATTGCGCGGCAGTGGGATATAGAGACTCGTCGACGCCCTGGCCGCTATGCGGATCGGACTTTGACTTTACGATCTCGATGCTCGTCCCTTTGGCGGCCTGGCCTCCGCCGGCAGCTTCGCCATTCTGCGCGAGTTTCAGTACGGAACGGCTCTGTTGAGTTTGACTTGGTGCCTCGCCTAAAGCGCGAGATCCTGCGACGGCATCTTGCCGAGAGAACATTACGCAGACCAGCATCGTGCCTGCCCATGCGCAGGCAAGCAGTGAAACACGCGAAACTTGTACCATCGCCCCCAGTCCAGACTGCCCATACCCCTGGGCAGAACTCAAAATTGCATGATCGCGCGAAATGCAGTCTGATTTATGCGATCCCCCGTCGAAAACAGATCAATATGGAAAACGGGGCAGCGATATGGCCGGATTTGATAACGCGCGAAATTGAATATGGTTAATTCGGAATAGAAAAAACAATTCCATTCCACTCGATATGAATATAAAAAGAATTATGCTCTTCTAAATGATTATGACCGCCGGACGCAAGCCTATGAAACAGCAGCCGCTTTCACGTCAGACAATTGTTGTTCCGCAGAGCAAAACGGGTAAAGCCGCGAGCATGGCTCCTAATGCATAATTCGAGTTATTGACCGGAATAATTCGTCTTCAATCCATGTTTCATTTTATTCGATCCGCCGCGGGTCATTGTCTAACCATAATAGCTGGATAGCTCCCAATTCCGAATTCCTTGAAACGGCACGAATTGCAGGGCAGGTGATGGCAAGAAGCCATAACATTACGATCGATGGAAAAAGCTTTGAGGCACGCCCAGGTGAGTTGCTGCTCGACGCAGCTCTGAATAACGGCATCGACCTGCCTTACGATTGCCGCGCCGGACACTGCGGCACATGCTGCATTCGGCTGGTTTCCGGCGACGTCGAGGGCGGAGAAGGCTCCGAGCCCGGCATAGTTCATGCGTGCCAGTGCCGCATCGCCAGTGACGCGGTCCTGGAGAGCAACCGCCAGACAAATATTAGAGCCGTCGAAGGCGTGTTGAGTTCGCTGCGTCCCCTGTCGTCCGAGGTGATCGAGGTCGGCATCAAGACGGATCGCGCGCTGCCGCATCATGCTGGGCAATATGCGCAGGTGTGTTTCAAGGGCTATCCGCGCCGTCCCTTCAGCATTACTCATCCGCTGCGCGGCGATCCGGACAACGGCTCTATCTGGTTTCATGTCCGGCGCATGGACGGCGGCCGCGTTACCTCATCGCTCGGCAAGCGCATCACGCCGGGACACCGGGTGACTTTGACAGGGCCGTACGGCTCGGCCCATTTGCGGCCCAATCTGGAAGGCCGCCTCATTCTCGTCGCCACCAATACCGGCTTCGCACCGATCTGGTCCATCGCCGTCGCCGCTTTGCGAGAAAGGCCGGAGCGAAGGATGATGATCATCGCCGGCGGCCGGACTCTCGAGTCTCTATATATGGGTCAAGCCCTCGCGAAGCTCGCACGTTTTCCCAATGTCCTTGTCGTGCCCGTCTGTAGCGCGCAGCAAGCTTTGCCGAACGCCATCATGCCCGGCCGGCCGACCGACTATCTGCCGCGGCTATTGCCGACGGATGTTCTCTACGCCTGCGGAGCGCCGGGAATGGTCGAGTCAGTCAAATCCATCGCCGCGCACGTTGGTGCGACCTGCCATGCAGATCCTTTTCTACCAAACGCCGATGGCCCGAGCGAAGGAGGCGTTCTGACCCGGGCGATGAAAAGGCTTGCTGTGCCCCTCGGTCGCCCGTTGCGCAATCCCGATTTCGATCGCTCCCGCGACCTCGCGATCACACTCGATACGAGCGCGTAGGCTCGCCGAAGCAAGGCTCGACAGCACTGTGGTTTTAGATCGTTTGCGTTTCAGTCCCTGGCTTTCCGGCACACGGCGTCTCTCTCGCCTCGCCTGCTTTCTCTCCGGCTCGCTGATCATGTTTTTTGCCGCGTGCGGCGCGGCCCAATCCGATTCCGCCCAGGTCGTCGGGCCGAATGCCTGCGCCGAGTGTCACAAGCAGGAGACCGAAGCCTGGAAGACAACGCATCATTTCAAAACGTTTCGAGATCTTCCGCGCAACGGCGAGGCGAAGAAAATCGCGGACAAAATGGGAGTGAGACGCATCAAATCGGAAGGGTTGTGCGTCACCTGTCATTTCACGGTGCAGCAGAAGGACGACGGCAAAGAGCCGGTCGCAGGCATCTCCTGCGAATCTTGCCACAGCGCCGGCAAAGACTGGATCAAAGTTCACAGCAGCTACAGTGGCAAGAACGCAAAGACAGAGACGAAAGCCGAGGCGGCGGCGCGCTGGAAACTTGCCGATTCCAAAGGAATGATAAGGACCAGCGCGATCTATCAGCTGGCGAAGAACTGCTACGGCTGCCACGTCGTGCCGCAAGAAGAACTCGTGAACAAAGGCGGCCATCGCGCCGGTAGCGCCTTCGATCTGGTGTCCTGGTCGCAGGGCGAGGTGCGCCACAACACTTGGTATTCCAAAGGCAAGGACAACGCCGCCGCGAACACGACGCGCAAGCGGATGCTCTATCTTGTCGGCCTTGGCGTTGAACTCGAAACTTCATTGCGCGCCGTCGCAAAGGCGACGGTGAGAAAGCCTTACGCGTTCTTCATGGCCGAGCGGGTCGACCGGGTACGAAAGCAACTTGCCGCTGCGGCGAAAGCTGCGCCGAAAGTGCCGGAAATCGCCAAGTTGATCGAATATGCCCATTCGGCATCGCTGAAGCTCAACAATGAGCGCCTGCTGACCGCTGCTGCCGACAGTGTTTCGAAGCTGCTCACAAGCCTCACCGAAAAATACGACGGCAGCACGATGGCCGGGCTCGATGCCCTTATTCCTGGGCCGGAGAAGTACGTCGGGAAGGTGAGGCCACCGAGTGCAATCAATTAATCTCGGCGCGATGTCAACTGAAGCTGTCTGACACGCACGATGGGGGAACGACGATGAATGATTTTGGCGGGCCGCCGTGAAATGGGTGGCGCGGCGCGCGGCCAGCGGTTCGATGGGAGCACGCTCTCCGGGCTCGACGCGAGGAGTCAGCGGCCAGACAATCACTGCGATACTGATCGTGGCCGTCTCCGGCGGCCTATTCTGGCTTGTCCAGATCTACACCGATGCACTTCGCGATCCACGCTATCTCGACGGCTGGTTGCTGGCTGGTGGAATGAGCTCGCAGCTCTTCTTTCATGTCGCCACCAAAACGGGCAGGCTTCCGCCAAAATCCATCATGCGGTGGCGGACGTTCCATATTCTCATAGGGTACCTGCTGGTCGCGGCATTCCTTTCCCATTCGAATTTCGCCCTTCCGAACTCGGCTTTCGATTGGGCGTTGTGGACGGGCTTCGTGCTCGTAACTCTGAGCGGCCTTTTCGGCACCTACCTGGCTTGGTCGCTTAAGACCAAAAGCCGCGTCGACGAGCGCGTTGGCTATGATCGCATTCCCCTTCGCGTCGCTGAACTCGCGCGAGATGTCAAAGCAGTCGTTGCAATGCCCGATCCGTCGGCAGACGCGATCGCCTTGCCCGCGGCACCTTATGATGCCTGGATCACCGATCTCTACACAAACCACTTGCAGGATTTTTTCGAGGGCCCGCGCAATTTCTCGTCCCATCTGGTCGCTTCGCAACGCCCGCTCAAACGGCTGATCGACGAAATCAACCACCTCTCGCCCTACGTCGACGCCCAGGGCCAGGAAAAATTGTCCAGAATCTGGAACCTGGTAGCTGAAAAGGATGCGCTCGATTTCGCGCGCGTCCATTTCGGGCTCACCAGGGCTTGGCTATTTGTACACGTACCCGTCACCTACGGGCTGCTCGTGCTCTCGGTGCTGCACGTCCTGATCGTCTACTCCTACGCGTCGGGGGCTCTGTGATGTGGCGCTTTTTCTGGCCGCGCGAGGGCGACAGTCCGAAACCTCCGAGTTTTCGGCGCGACCGCATCGCTCTGCTCGTAGCGCTCGTCACGGCTGCCTCCACGTTCACCGCCTTCTTTCTCTCGAAGGGCACGCAGTTCCTCATGCCCGGGCCGCTGACGAGCGCTCACGCTTCGATTGAAAAATGCTCTTCGTGTCATAGCAAAAGCGGCGACGGCAAGTTGAGTTGGATTCACGGCCTTGTCGCCGGCAACCCGATTGATGATAGCAAGGCCTGCATCACCTGCCACAAGATGGCGGCAACGGCTTTTTTCCCACACGGCGCTTCGGCCGATGTGCTGCTAGCCAGCACCAAACGGCTGAACAAGATCGCCGCGACTACGCCCGAGCCGTTATCGGCTCGCGCACAAAACGCCGCCTTCCCGTCCCACGATGTCGTCTCGCGCGGTCTCACTTGCGCAACCTGCCACCAGGAGCACAAAGGCGCCAATTTCAAACTGGGCAAGATCTCCAACGAGCAGTGTCGCTCGTGCCATGTCGTGAAGTTCGATAGCTTCGACGGCCATCACCCGCAATTCGAAAACTATCCGTTCGATCGGCGCACGCGGATCGTCTACGATCATGCGAGCCATTTCGATAAACACTTTCCAGAAGTGGCGAAGAAGGATGCAGCAAAGCGTATTCCGGACTCCTGCTCGACCTGTCACGACAGCCAGAAGGACAGGCGGATCATGGCGGTCGCGCCTTTTGAGAAAACCTGCACCGGCTGCCATCTCGATCAGATCACAGGCAAGGAGCGGGCGACCGGCCCGAAAGGTATCGCCTTCCTCGCGCTCCCTGGCCTCGACCTGCAAACTCTGAAGAAGCGCAACGCCGCCATCGGCGAATGGCCGGAGGCATCCGAAGCCGGGCTGACGCCATTTATGAAGGTGATGATCAGCCGAACCGAGAAGGGCCGTGCACTTATCAAGACCGTGGACAAATTGAACCTCCAGGATCTGACCAATGCAAGCGACGACCAGATCACGGCGGTGAAGGATCTCACCTGGGAGATCAAGCGCCTGCTTTATGCGCTGATCTCCGGCAAGGCTTCGGACGTCCTCGGCGACCTCAATATCGGCAGCGGCGGAAAGCTGAGTGCGTCTCTCGTTGCCGATCTGACCGCGAGCATACCGCGCGATGTCGTCGTCGGTGCCCAGCAGCAGTGGCTGCCCAATCTCGCGAGGGAAATCACCGGCGGTCCTGTGACCTCCGATCCGCAACCCGCCGCGAATGATCCCGAACCGAGCAATTCGCGCGCGGCGACCACCGAGGAGCCCGCTGCCGCGGACACACCGGCGACTTCGGACGAACCTCAGTCATCGACCGAGACTGACGAGAAAGAGGCGCCGAGTGAAAATGCCAGCGGCACCAAATACGATCCGCCCGCATGCCTCATGCGCGTTCTCGGTCAGTGCCTCATGCCCGCGGGACAGGAGAAGAAGGCTGCGGGACCCGATGCCGAAGGAGCCGTCGGAAAGGACGACGGCGCAAACGCGAAGTCGAACGGCGGCAAGGAAAAACGCGCCGCCGGCAGCCTGCCCGGACCGATGAGAGCAGGTTTGCAGGACGCACGCCCGGCGGAGAATTCTCAAGCAGTCAGCGACAAGGCGACGAGCCAATCTGATGATCTCCTCCGCCCCACCGAGGAAGAGCTTCGCGAAATGAAGTCGCGCAGCAATGACCGCGGCAGAGCGCCAGATCCGCGCGCAATTCCATCGCAGCCGGACACGGCCTCCGCGTCTCCGGCGAAGACCGCGCCCGTGATCAGCATAGAAAGCAATATCGATCCGGAAAGCTGGGCCGAGTACGGCGGTTGGTACCGGCAGGATTATGCGATTTTCTATCGTCCGGCAGGCCACAAGGACAAATTCATCTACTCATGGCTCTTCCTGACCGGCCCACAGGCGCCGAAGGGAGACCGAAGCCCCGCAACAGCCGTCTTCGATTTCCTGACGAGCAAAGACGCTCAAGGGTCCTGCACGAAATGCCACAGCGTGGACGACAATCAAGGCAAAGGCCGCGTCGTCAACTTCTCACCGTCATCGGCTGAGACGAAACTCGGACGCTTTACGACTTTCATCCATGAGCCGCATCTCGGCGTTATGCAAAATCGCGGCTGTCTAACCTGCCACAGCCTCGACAAGACCCGCCCCTACCTGAAGAGCTACGAACAGGGCAATCCGCATAACTTTGCCTCCAATTTTGGGGCCGTGAACAAGGACCTTTGCCAGAGCTGTCACGCCACCCAAAAGGTGCGCCAAGACTGCCTCACCTGCCACAAGTATCATGTGAATGGCGTGATCACGCCGATCATGCAGACGAAAATCCCGATGCAGTAGCGCCGTATGTTCTACTCCGATCAAGCCGATGAAGATGAAACCTCGGCACGGTGGTTCATCATCTTTTGTCGCGCGAAACCATTGTGCTGATGCCTCATTTTGCGACCCATTCCTCGGCAAAAAATGCACTTCACGAGGATGGGACATGACACAGCACTATATGATGGTCGCCACGGGAACAGCCGCAACGCTGCTGGCGACGGCGCTACTTCTCTTGCGCGTTAAATTGCACGGTCACCGGCCGGCAGTGGCGCTCGTCAGACGGTGGATCGCGACAAGCTTTCCCTCATCCGGTCTCGTATTGCTTCCGCTCGCGGCGATCGCCGCCGTTTGTTTTGCAGGCGTTGCTCAGAATGAGTTGAGCTCTTCCGGCGCCGGAGCAGCCCTGAGTGATACGCCGTCTGCACCGCATTCAGCATTCGCCTCTGACGATGGCTCGGATACTTCGCAAGCGTTGGACTCTCTTCGCGCGTACGCGAACGCGATAGACGCACATCCGGAATCGGCGGCTGCTCAATCGCCCGCTTCAAACGCGGTCGACTTGCCCGACGTCGATACGATGATCGTGAAACTGGTGACGAGGCTCGAACAAGATCCGAACGATGTGAACGGTTGGAAAACGCTCGGATGGTCTTACCTCAATACGGATAAGCCAGACGATGCGGCTAAAGCCTACGAAACAGCACTGAAGCTCGATCCGGGCAATATGGAAATCAAAAAGGCCCTCGAGCAAGCAAAGTCGGCACAGATCGCGGCAAGCAATTCGCCGTCCGCTTCAGCGTCAGAGCCTGCCACGGCGGACGCCGCTTCTCAGCGTAACGACATGATTCACGGCATGGTCGATAAGCTCGCAGCCCGGCTCGAAACCTCTCCAAACGACGAGAACGGCTGGTTGCGTCTTATGAGTTCGCGCATGACCCTTGGCGAGAAGGATGCTGCAAAAGCAGCACTGACGAAAGCCCTTGCGGCCTTTGCAAACGACGCCGGCGCAAAGACCCGCCTGACCTCCGCAGCGCGCGAACTCGGCATCGACACCGAATAGTCGATGAGCGAGTGCGCCGGGCAATCCATGCCCAGCGCCTAGCACTGATCGAAGTGCGTAGTCCGTCCGCCTTTGAACCTCAGATTCTTGAAGTCAAATTCGAACCACGTCTCTCCGAAAGACAGAGACGGAAATTGGGACGATCAGCGCTTCTTTTTTCGAAGGTCGAGATAATACAGATCCAGCCCGTAGATTTCTTTTCGGCGCGAGTTCAGCTGCGCGATCAGGGCAACGATCGAGGCCGTGTTGAACAGCAGCACAAGGCCGCCGGAAATCGCGAGAGCGAGCATGATTTCATCTGAAAACCCCCAGACCCACATCTCGTAGAAAATGAACAAGTAAAGCACCCAGAGCACCACGACACTGACTAGGGACCAATTCCGGTCTGAAGAGAATTCGCGCTCAATTCGGGGATCTTCCTCGGGTGGCTTCAAGATAACCTCCACGGTTGATTATTCATTGTGTCAGCGACTTAAAATTAAATCGCCATCAGATGAATGGCGTTCGTGCACTGACCGGGGAAGCGAAAGGTTATGTAGTTTCCGGCGAATTAAATCGCCGTCCGGGCAGGAAGTGTCTCTTGCAACGCAACTCCGAGATTAACGTATACAGATCAAATCTTCTAGACATATTGCATAATACTCGAACGACTGGTTCAATCAGCTCTCACGCAGCTTGCCGTCCTCGTCTTGTGCCAATCCCGGCTAGGACCGCCGAGCCGTTAGGGCACGGCGCTTGCTGACTGTTCCCGCACGTCGCGAGGAGCTCTCCCCGAGTCCGGAGTTGCACCGCACACGAACCTATTTCCCGCCATGACCGATTGATTATCCGCCTCCCCGCATCGCCACTAGACGACGCGCTCCGCCGAGAGAGCGACCTGGGCATCCACCATTTTTCTTGCGGCGCAAGCCCCCCAACTGGGGATACCGCCGCCTCTCTACGCCGTAGATGCCCGACGTGCGTACGAGGCCTGACAACGCCGAACGGGCGCTACGCCAAAGCTCGCAAGTCAAAAGGTTCGACCACCAATGAAGACTGCGATGCGTTCATTTACGTAGAAAGGCCGACCGGTTCATCGATCTCGCAACACTCGAAGGGCGCATCAGCATGCTTCCAAAATATTAAACGCACGATGTCTTATCGCTTCGTGCAATCGACGACTTAGGCGCTTCGACCATGCGAAGGAACGCATTTAACGAAGCCCTATCGTGATACACCTCCATCCGCGCGATTTGCATGTTTCGGAAGGTCATGATCTGGCGAAGCCTGGATGTATGCGTATCGCCAGTGTCGCGATCCTTTAAATAGTAAGACGCCTTCGCCTGTCCGATACCAGAGTGAAATTGAAAGCTCTCGACCACGGACATGCTTTCCACTTTCGCCACCAGTCCCTTAAGAAAGGACCGCATCGCTTCCTTGCCGTGGAGGATCAGCGGTGGCTCGGCAAAGTCCTCTGCGTTGCGTTTAAAATAGAAGTCGTCGGTATAAGTCCTTAGCACAGCCTCTATGTCGCCTGCGCTGAATGCGCGATGAGCCTCTTCGGCGATCGCTCTAGCGGTAACATAATTTAACACGGTATAATTTCCGCACACGGCCTATGACCGCAATCATCAAAACGGCCGTCGCTGGCCAACGCTCCGATAGAAGCCTATTGCTTTGTGCGGAGCAACTCAACCTCGTGCAGCGCAAGAGAGCTACACAGAGAACGACATCAGGTTCGCAGCACTCGCTGTACGTTTGGTTATCGCGGTGAACAATCGCGAGCAACGCTCCAAATATCACTCGCAACGTTGGCACCCATTGAGGTCACGTCCGCGCGAACCGCGACTGCTCTTCGCTTGCCGATGGATCTCACGCTTGCGGCTTGCCGGCACGGCGGCCTGACTGAACTCGGTGATGCCGAGCTGACCGAACAAGGCGTGATGGCCCTCTCCGGTCATCGAACACCAGAAGCAGCCCGGCGCACAAAAACCCAGCGCGTGACAGCCGCGCGGAAGCGGCGTGTTTGGGTCGAAAGCGGAAGCAATGATGAACGTAGCGCGGCCAAAAGTCAGAATGGCGCCGCTGCCGAGAAGTCAGAATGAAAATGCGACTTCAGCTAACACACGGAATTGATTGGTCGGGGCGACATGATTCGAACACGCGACCCTCTGCTCCCAAATAAGCGGTAAAACTGCCAAGTACAAGCAAATCAGAGGAAATCGCTGTACAGATGGTTCCCATTAAGACCTACCTAGACCCATGTCTTCCTGTTCGTTTGTACAACGCTCCTTGGCTAAAACGCCGAGATCGGACGCTTTATATTTCAATACGTTGCTGGGAGTTGGGCCAATCGACGTCCATGTCGCTTGTTCGATTTCCTTATGTCAGAATACTGAGCTAATGTTTAAAGGATTCCAGCAGCAGTATCATATCTTTACGATCGATCCGCGAGATCGAAAAAACCTGCGCGCTTGGAAACGCAAAACTCGCCGCCAGATATTGGGCAGCTTCCATGTCGTTTTGACGTGAGCTTTCCGCGGAATTGCAGCGGCTTTGGCATGCGCGATGTCGTCCGTGATCCTCAAGGCAACGCGAGCAACGGGGGCGTCCGAAACTCACGACCGGGGCGCCTACGATCGCGCCGAAGCGGCCTACAAAGCCGCAAAGGCCGATTTAGATAGTGTCAAAGATGCCGACATGGTGAAAGCCGTCGAGGCCAAGACGCGCACAACGCGCGAGAGACCTTACCTCGATCTTGGTATGCGAAGTCGAAGTTGGGCGTACCCCGTTTGCGACCGGCCTCACTCCGCCTCAAGCTATTCGATTGATTTCCGAACCCCACCGGAGAAAATTTCGCCTAACATGCCGTAAAGCTGCTCGACGCCGACCGGCGAAAGATGCACGGCATCGGAATACATCGGCTTGTCGCCGTCACTATAGCGACAAGTTTGGTCATCGCACAACGCGAGGTGCGGATAGACAACGCGCACATTCTTGATCGTCGCGAGCCGCGAAAAAAGGGCGAGCACGAATTGCTCTTCTTTCGCGAATGCTTCAAACGAGCGCACTGGAGGCAACAATTCCCGTTTCATCGTCGGCCATTAGAGTTCAATTATAATGCGTCCCCTGCTCATCGCCTCAGCCTCAGCATGTGCTTAGGTCGTGACGAGTTGATTAGGACCAATGATGGACCGTGGAGAGGCGGATGCAAATCAAATCCGAGAAGGAATGGAACGTCACAGGCAAGCTTTTCGGCAAGGCGAAGCGTAGGGCTCCAGGGGAATATCAGAAATCAAAAGACATGAGCGGTATCGCCTGCGATCGCGCGGACGGCTTTCCGCGCAATGGGCTGGTCATCGATGACGAGGCCCAAGCCGCGCAGCTCGTGGTCGTGAATGATGGCGAACTCGTCGCTGGCGATAGGATCCAGCTGATCACCGACACCTTCAATGGTGAACCTCTGGAACTCGACGGTGAAGCAGTCGCCTACGAGGAGGGCTTCTACTATGTCATCGGTTCGCACGGGCATCCGCGTGATAGGCTTCAGAACCTGGATGCCGTTGCCGACAAGCCAGAGATCGAGGCCAGGATAGCCGCCTCCAGCCGGCTGTTCCGGATCGGAGCCACGGCGCCATACATGGTGACCGGCACTGAGGCACTGAAGAGTGTATTGAAGACGTTTCCGGCCATCGCGCCCTTCATCGATACGCCCTTGAGCGAGAATGGACTCACAATCGAAGGGCTGGCCGTCAAAGACAGACGCGCGTTCGTCGGTCTCAGAAGTCCAGTCATCGAGGGTAAAGCGGCAATCGTTTCTGTAGCCCTGGATGATCTATTTGGCGGACTGCCGCGCGCAGACGCGAAGCTATTTTTGCTTGATCTTGGCGGGAGGGGCATCCGGGATATGGCGGTCGACGGCAACTCGTTCACGTTACTCGCGGGACCATCGGCTTACGAGAAGATAAGTTTCGTCTTATATCGATGGGCTGGCGACGCGGAGGTGAGCTCAATGGTGGAGCTCCCGCCGTACGCCGGCACAGATGGAAAGGAATGGAAACCCGAGGGCATTCTTCCGCTCGACGAGCTTCGCATGCTTGTCCTTCTTGATACCGCGCCTTTGGGCAGCCCCCGGGAGATCGTCCTTCAATGATAATGGCTGCACAGGCGGTCTCATGAGCAAAGCCCCCGAGTGTGCTTGCGCTCTGTCATTCCAGCGCGACTCGTTCGCGTTGGACTAATGTCTCCGTGGCTGGTTTTCGTACATCGCCAGGACTTGATGTGCGTATATGCCACGAATGAGGTCGGCGACGATTGGATTCGCGAGGTCAAGTTCGACGGCTGGCGGGCCCAGGTCCACGTCGACGATGGCGAAGCGACGATCTACAGCCGCACCGGCGCCGAGCACACCAAGCGGTTCCGCGCGTTAAAGCCGATCATCGGGATGATCCCGGCTCGGTCGGCGGTTATGGACGGCGAGCTGGTCGCCTGCGGCGAAGATGGTCTGCCGTGTTTCCGGACCCTGATGGATCACCGGGCCACGGATGCTCCGCTGTGTCTCTGGGCCTTTGATTTGCTGGCTCTCGACGGAGTGCGAATCATCCTGTTGAAGCTCACCGAGCGCGAGGCGCAGCTCGCCGAACCCATCGCGGCGGCCGTACGCCGAGCACATTCAATTTTCAGGCGCGTTCGCGGACCCGATCAAGCTGCTTGTTACGCGCGAGAACATGGGCCTGGAGGGGATTGTGTCGAAGCGCCGAGACAGTGCCTATCGATCGGGTCCCACGCGCGATTGGCTCAAGACGAAAATGGCGACTTGGCGCGCGGCGAACAAAGACAGGTTCGAGTTACTTCAAAAGAAGCGGTGATTATGCGGCGGACGTTCGCACGTGACCGCGCGAACACAGCGATACGTCGTTGCAGAACGCGTAAACCTCATCGAGCTTCTTGCCGGTGGTCAGCCGCTGAGCAAGCGCGACTTGAAATCGCATCCTGCATCGATCCTGTTTTTGCTCAATTCGCCCGTGCGTTTGATCATGCTTCGTGCGTAGAACAAAAAGAGAATATGGTCAATGAACACCGGCAAATTCGACACGACGATGCTACGACGAAGACGTTGCTCAGTGAGCCCGAAAATCCCGCCTTCGGTTCCCGAGGCGCATACGCACTTAGGCTTTTTGCCGGCGAAGCGCACTGTCAGGCAGCTTGATTATTGTTCGATCAGGCTTGCGTCTCTGAGCGAAACTGGTGATTGGCTGTGACGCCAATGAGGGAGCAGCATCGATCAGTCGTAGATCACGGCGCGCTCTCTCAAACGCAGCTTCAAACTTCGCTTTCTTGGACAGTCGGGACGCACGGGCGTGCTTGGCAAACTCGCCAACTTTCATCGCGATCCTATAAGTTTGAGAAGGGCCAATGAGGCACCAGCCGAACTCTCGACCAGTGCCTCTGTATCGGAAAAAGCCTGAGCTTACTTCCGACGCAATAAACGACCGCGATATTGTTTGGTTCCAAGAGAGATTTAGTTCTGACGAAATCATCTGCGTTGGAGGGCAAAACTCCTTCGGGAATAATGACCGAGGATGCGGGATCGCCCGTCGCGCCATCTAAACCGCGAGCGCCAACATATAATAGCGCAAATCAGGGAAAAGTGGTTTGGCCGCCATCTTGGTCTCATTGCGCCGCAAAATCCGTTGCCCGCAAAGAGAGATGCGTCACAGGATATGGCGATAGGGATCACAGCGGAATAGGGGGAGCGACAGGCGGACCCGCATCTACACGGTACGAGACTTGCAATGTCACTACCGCCGTCGCTCTGCCGAGCATTTCATCTTTTAGCGAAGGTGAGGCAGGATTTTCTGGATCGACCCGTTGACTGGGAGGAACCTGTTCGGGCTCCTGTTTCAGGTCGCGCTTTTCCTATGGTGTCGTTGGCAGCTCTACGGCGGATCCGCCAGCACTACCAGCCTCGCCTGAACCCGCGCCACTATTCGGTGCACCTGCTTTTGGGAACTCAGGCGTTACGCGTCCTGTCAGCGCCAGGGGCTCCAGCTGCGCACGTCGATGGTTTTGAGGTGATCGATTGCGGGCTTGTCCGGCGCTTTGAGGGCGAGGAAGATGCCATTCGGGCGGCGTTGGCGAAGCTCCGATAATCACGCCTGATGCCAGGAACATACCGTTGTTGGTCTTCGTTTTGCGGAAAACGGAGATCCGGCATGGCTGTCAATAAACCGACCGGCGACAACGCCAGAAAAGGTGCTTGCGAAAACGGTCGCAACTGGCGACGAAGCTCCAGGGCGAAGACACCTGGACGAAACGGAGTAAGGCCTCCGGTCAATTTATTGATCAGAAAAAAGCACCCGCGAAAAAGCCCTATAAGGGCGTGCGGAAAGAGCGGTAACGCGGCGACCACGATCATCTGCGTGCTGAGGAACCGCACCCGCCCCCGACGATTTTATTTAGGGGCTCAAGCCCCGAAAAGGAGACCGCAACATGTACCTTAAGCACACAGTAATCGCTGCCGCCGCCCTTGCATGCGTCGCAGCGAGTGCGGCCGCGGCCGCAGAGCAGTCCTCTGACCAAATGAAGAAGGACCTCGATATGAATTCTGGATCTGCTGCTGGCACATCAACCGGCGAACAGGGCAAGACGTCCGACCGCACGCCCGGCAACCCATCACCGGATCGCGTACAGGGTTCCTCCAAGGCTGGCGCTCCGGGTACGGATGCTGGGAAGACCCAAGAAGGGACTTCGGACCGCACTCCAAATAATAAGGACCGCTGATTAAACGCCCGCGCTTGCGCGGGCCGCATCCGCGACGGGGCGATCGGTGGCTAGAAAGCTCATTTGCGATGAAGCAGCTTCGAGCTCCACGCCCGAAAGTGTGAATAAAGCCCTCATGCGTTCTGTCGCTCGATGCATTGCCCTTGTGTGAACGTTGTTTGGTTGATTTTTTCTGGGTCACGCCGAGGTGCACAATCGCTTATGGGCACATCAACCTAGGTGTCCCCCAAATCTAGCTCGCTAGTGATAGCGGCGCCTCGGCGACAGATGGCACCCGGCGCGCAAAGTTGGTCTGAAGTTCACGCCTCTTGTGACTCCGAACGCCCTGGCATTTGCGCCTTGGAATCAGCGGAGGCCTCTGTCCCACTCACATTGGAGGCGGTTACGGCTCGGACCGGTGATGGTATGTCTGACGTGGAAGGCCGCGTAACCGTGCTAGCTGATGGACGCCGACCGGCCCCGCTTTATGCAGACTGATCAGCACCTCCGATAGGACATCTTCGAAGCGCGGCACCTTGGCAATTTGCACACCGCGCCGGCGGAGTTCGTCGCATGCTAGGTCAAATGCTTCAGATAGAAGTTCTCGGCTGACCTGGTCGAGGTCCGATCGATCGACGAATGGTGAGCTAACCTCATGCCCAACTCCGCAATGATGAAGTTTCATCAGTCCAAATACTTGCGACGCCGAACGTCGTTCCCCAAAAATTGGAAAAGTGCGCTTGTTTTCATTGGGTTTGCACAACGGGCTAATTTCCCCGGGCGTGTCGGAAGAGAGTTAGTCAACTTTTGTGATGTACGAGCGCCCGCCCTAGCTGCTGCAGTTTTTTGCTTAACCCAATTTTCTCGAGGCCACAGCGGGACGCCGGGTGGATGCCACCTGGATCGCCAGTGAAAGCGCGGAAATCGAGACTTTCGAGCTGTGCCGAGAATCGACCCCTTATCTAGCGCTTGCGCACCAGCTCGAAGCGATCGCGGTTCGCGGCCTTCCATACCGCCGTTTTGCACTTGAGCCAGTCGCGGGTCGGACCCGGCCTATAGGCGCTGTCACGACGCTTGCTGACGATCCCCTCCAGGCCCCATGCGCTGACAGGTGTCCAGGAGCTTTGCGGCGTCCGGAAAGTCGCCCGAGAACTGGATATGTTCTGTGTCGGCCGCCGCGACCAGGTCAGCCAGGCGCGCACGGCGCTCGTGGAGAGGCAGCGGCAGCAGCCGCACGCCGTCCAGCGACAGGAGGTCGAAGGCCCACAAGCAGAGCGGCGCGCCCTTGCTGCGATGATCCATGAGGGTCCGGAAGCACGGCATCCCGCTTTCGTCGCAGGCCACCAGCTCACAATCGATGATGGCGGATCGGGCCGGGATCTCAGCGAGGACCGGCGCCAGGGCGCGGAAGCGCCTGGTCAGATCCGCGCGGTTGCGGCTGTAGATCGTCGCCTCGCACTCGTCGAGGTGCACCTGGGCGCGCCAGCCGTCGAATTTGACCTCGTGAATCCACTCGTCGCCCGTGGGCGGGGTCTTCACGGGAGTCGGGGTCATGGGGCGGATGAATGGAAGTTTACGCAGCACACCGCGTAGGTGGGCTCGGTTCCGGTGATTGCAACCCGGTTCGCGCTATGCGGCCTGACGATCTTCCCAGCCACAAACCATCTTTCTGCGAGGAACGTCGGGCATCTCGACGCGAGGAAGGGCGCGCTGAATGTCGCGAATGACCTTCCCGAGAACCTCAGCCGGGGTCACGTGAGTAAGGTACATCATGCGCACGGCCACATCGATCGCCCCGTGAGCGTGCTTGCCCTTTTCAAAATTCGCGACGGTTTGCTCATCCAGACGAAGCCGCTCTGCAAGTTCGGCCTGGGTCAACCTTCCGCGCTCATCGATGTGCGCCAACGTCACGGCCTTCCAGGCATCGCACTTCGGCAATGGATGAAAGGCGCGATCCACGTCGGCTTCGGTGGGATAGAGTCTTGAGTCGTAAGGCGACATCTCAGATCTCCCCGGCGCGGGATATCCAATTCTTGGTGGTCGTTCAATTCACGAATGTTTTCGGCTTTCCGGAACAGTGCCTCGCGGGTCTCCGTTGTGCGAAAAAAGGAGATACGAGCCAATAAATAGTTTGCTTATTGTGCTGTGCCTAACCAGGCCTCTGAGAGAAGCTGTAACATTCTTCGGTGGACGGTGAAGAGCACAACAAAGCGCCTGCAGACCGTCAACGATGCCTTCCAAAATGCCCCAGTGGCTATGCTTGCGGCTTAGGACATTCAAAGCGCGGCAACACTCACACAATGCGTAGACATTCGCTCGCTGAGAAGCACCGTGCAGGCCAGACGTGAAGTCACGACGGAGCTGCCTAAGGAGCGCTGTTCTGAATTCTCGATACCAATGGATTGCCGACTCCGCTGTGCTTGCATCGAAAATACGTTCTCGGCAAAACCAGATCCGCGCGTCTCCGCTCGCCTCGTAAAGACCGACATAAATTCCTGGTCCCGAATTGGCCACGTCATGCCTCTTCGGCAAGTGCACAAATTTCGGCATCTCGGCATCCGAATCAATTCGTACGAAGGCCGTGGCTCGGCCATTAGCGCCGATCGCGAGGCGTCGCAGGGGGGTGGCCACTACGGCGCCTCTCCAACTTGCGTGCCTCTCCTGCAGGAAACAGCGAAGCTGAACCGCCGGGCACCGTTGGGACGGAGTGAAATCCTCCCGGCACCTGCTCGCGGCCCGGTGACGCGCGGGGGAACGCAGAACCGACCGCGCATGGGTTTGATACTGACACCGCTGAGCGTGGTTCCTAATGTTTTGCATTACGCAAGAAAACAATATCGCGGGAACTATCCGGGTCCCTTCATCTGTAACGCCACCCCGACGGACGAGTTCACCAGCGGCGCGTATCTATGTGACATCGCGTTTCGAATAGGCGCGCGTGAGCTCCGCTCCAAACAACACGATTTGAGAGGAGTAATAGACCCAGATGAGGAGCACCACCAAAGACGCTGCTGCGCCGTACGTCGTCTCAAACCCCTGCGTCCCAATATACCACGATATGCCCAGCTTCCCGAGTTCGAAAAGCCCTGCGGTCGCCGCCGCGCCGATCCACACATCTGACCAGGAGACGGCGGTATCCGGAAAATACTTGAATAGCGCGCCGAACAAAACGGTCAGAACGATGAATGAAATGACCAGTTCTGCGGCTTGCCCAATGACGCTGCTTTCGGGAAAAAATCGCGAGACCGAGGCCAGCACCGTGCTTGAAACGAGCGACGTCGCTAGCAGGAAGCCAAGCGCCATAATCCCCGCCATCGATACAATGTAGGTCCGGAAGAACGGCCAAAAACCCCTCTCTTTGCGTTCATCCACTTCCCAGATTGTATTCAAGGCGTCCTTCAATTGGGCGACAACGCCAATCGCCGCGACGATTAGAAGTATGATACCGACGATCGACGCCGCCTTTCCCGTCGAAGTGGAGGCAGCGCCCTCTCTCATGGCATCGAGGGCGCGGGCACCATTTGGGCCTATCAAGCTTGAAAACTGAGTGCTGAGGGCCTTCGTGACCGTCTCCTGATCAAAAAAGAGACCGGCGATGGCGATGACAATCAAAAGGAGCGGCACCATCGAGAAGACTGCATAATACGCAAGAGCAGCTCCGAGCCTCGGGCTCCGATGATTAAGCCAACTTTCAAAGGCCGTAGTCAGAAGACGCCACATCGATCAGGCTTTAATGTTTGAATGGTTATGGCTTGTTATTCGGAGTCGTAGCGTCGGGAGCTGGCGGCGTCGGGCTCGCTGGATACGGGGGCGGAGCGCTTTGCGGGGAAGGGCCAGGACCGGCCTCCGTTCCCATGTGCGTGTCCACCGTCGATGTGATGGGCACTCGCGACGCGAAATACCAAGCGGCCACTCCAATGACCGCAATCATGACAACAGCGATGGGCCATCTCATCGTATCCAGTTCCTTGGTCGTTCTTCGCAACGGGAGCCGCGCGAAGCGACTCCCAATTGGATGCTCAGTCCATTGACTTTTGTTTGCTCGAGTCAGGCGCCCGCGAGGACGTTCCCTCCGGTGTCTTGGCGGCATCGGTTCCGGCCGCGCCCGATGCCTGTCCCTGCGCCACGGTCAGGTGATGAACCGGGCGTCTCGTATCAAATGGTCACCCTATTCGACGACTTTCGCAAATCCGCTCATGCGGTGGGAACACTGTTCCTTTGGTAAAGAATGGCGAGCGCAAAACAGGGAGCGCTCGGTGGACGTTTTTTGACGATGTCCCATCGCGCGGCCTTTGGGATCCCCAACGTCATTGCGACGTCAGCCAGGACGCGGAAGTGTTGCGAGTCACTCGCGGACCAGCGATCACGAGCTTGCGGGATGAACCAGACTCGCACTCGTCCACGGTTCGAGCTCGTGATCACCCACTAAGTTGCTGTGTTGCCGATTGCAGCGTTGCAGTCTTCTACTAAGCCACACTCGCTCAGTTCTGATTACACATATATGATCTCGAACAGCGGACATAGTTTCCGTTTATTTCGAACGCGTTGTCCAGGAACTGCACGGAATCTGCGTTGCGGACCTTTATGTGAATGCGTTTCTTGTCCGGGTCGTAGTCCTTGAGCCTACACGATGTCTCGACATCGAGATCGTCGCCGACCTTTTTCACATCGGTACCTTGACAAGAAAATGCTTCGTGAAGGTATTCAAAACTAGCACCACAAAATCCCATAACCTGATATTGCTTGGAGTCGAAGCGAGTCATTTTGGCGAGCGCGCCGCTGTTCGCCAATTGGCAGTCCTCAGACGAATGCGCCCACACTCCGGTCAACTCGGCCAACGGAGCTACGGAGTCCGGCACGTCCACAACTCCCGGTGCCTTGGTTTCCCCCGTTGGGTCGAACAGCTCAAATTTTCGCTCGATAAGTCTCTTGCCATTCGCCAGTAGGCTTACCTCCCACTCCCCCAGAGTTGCTGTATTCGGTGCACTGTGAAATCCCGTAAATACTGTTCGAACAGTGCCTGAATAGGACGAGTCGAAGACCCAGGGATAATCGACATCCTCCCAGCCTATTCCGCCCTCTGCTACCTCGTGCGGACGAGACACCCTATAGTTCACGACAAGGCGATCGCCGCGATGGATCTCGGGAAGTCGGAATTCAAAACCCACGACCATGCCATCTTGCTTCGGCACCCGGTTGCTTGTCGGCTCAAACCGATAAGTCATGCGGTAATCGTTCATCTTCTGATTTTCGGAATCCGTGCCGTGGAAGGATCGGAACTCTTGGGATATCGTTACAATTCGCCCGAAATTCGTGACGCGAAGCCAAACACGACGTCCTTTTTCTGTGACTACCGAAAATGTTTGCGGCAGGTTTGCTTCAGGAGGGGAGGGAATAGCTGGACCTCCGTTACCCTCTCTCGGATCACCTTCTACGCGTTCTAATCCTTCGACGTTTTCTTCGCCGGCCTCGGCGCAGTCCCACTCGGACATCAGGATATAGACGTCTCTTTGAGCGATGCCGCCGCGACTGCCATGCAGGTCGCCCTTGGCGAACAGACCGGTCTGTGAATTGACCGTCTCATTTACTTAGAACGACCATCCGGTCCCAACAGAGTTATCGCCCGTCCATTGTAGATCAATCGCGTTGGGTTTGGGCGCGGTCAGGATACGAGCGTTATTATCTTTCGGGCTGCATAACGATCCCGCGTTACAGCTCGCAGATAAAATCAATAAAGTTGCGATCGCCACTAAACAGCGTTTCATTGTGCCCTCCCCGAATGGATTGACAAGACAATCTCTCAGGTCAAGGAATAAGGAAATGCATTTGTAGGGGTTTTCTTAATCCCCGTTTCCGCGCAGTCAGTCGAGCATCACTCAGATTTTGGCATACAGAGCCGCATGAGCATTACCTTCAGTTTCTGAGCAGAAGACGAAGCTCCGTCTCCTCTTGTGTGAAGGGGGATCTGCATCAACTATAGTTGTTCGGGAATATCGGCATCATTCCGGCCGGCGCTCTTTTTATTTTCAAATGCCTGTTCCGGTTACCACGACCCGTGGGGAGACAAGAGGAGAGCGCTTCGCGTACGTTATCATTGGTGCCTCAATGCCTACGTAAAGAAGGTAAGCCGCACCCAGCGTAAGGGGTAATGCCAGCAGCAGAACGAAAATTACGGTCGCGACTTGGCCAAACTGAAAAGTGCCAATGGCTATAAAAATCAGAAGTTGAATGATAGGCACGTGAACGACGTACGTTGAGTAAGACAATTTCCCTAACAGGCGAATTGGCCGAGCCTCAAAAACCATCGCCGCGACGCTTTTTAAATTGAGCCAGTTCCAGGGTATCAACAGCGGCGCCACGAACATCGACCACAGCAAAGCGGTTTGCTTAGCATGGTGGGCAGAAATGAAAACTATCAATGCGAGTGCCGTAGACGCATACAATGTCGAACGTTGAGATGGCGGAGAAAGGCACAGGCGCGTCAATATTCCGAGTAAAAGAAACGGGCCACCGAAGGCCAAGTTGCCCGGAAGATCGAAGTCGCCGAAAACGCCGCCTTCTAACGCCAGAAAACCCGCTGTTGCGAATATGAAAAGCGTGAGCGGCCCCATCGGCTTCAACGCTAAAGCGACAATGAACGGCGCAATCAAATAGAATTGCCACTCAAGCGATAAACTCCACGCTGGAGCAAGAAAAATTTCTTGCGACCCATGCGCGATTTGATTTGGAATTAATCCTTGAAGAAGACCGACGTGGGCGAACAACTGGGCAGCAAATCCCGTTCCAGCCAACGACGCTCTGTCGAGACGCATTTCTTCCACGTTTGGTGTGAGATCCCCCCACGGCAGCGTCAGGATCGTATCGGAATAGAGTTTCGAACAGACGACGCCGGCCGCCAAGCAGATCAAATACACCGGAAAAATGCGAAAACCCCGGCGCGCAATATACCTCCCATAATTTTCATGCTGGCCAATAATGAGATGCGTCAACACGAAACCGCTTAGGATGATAAACACCTGTACCGCATAAGCGCCTTCCAATCTCACCCTAGTCAATATCGGAAATAAGCCATCTGCCCCTGTGTACCAGACGATGTGCGTGATCACGACTGTCCATGCCAAATAGGCACGTAGCCCATCTACACTCGCGATATGGCCAGATGAGTTCACGGCTTTTGGGCCGGGCTCGGAGATCGTCACGGGCAACGGCCCCCCAAAATTAAGGCGAATGTCTAAAAATACAGTATTCCCTGGTGAAACGGCTTTCACCCGGGCGATGATTTGTCGGTTAAAGAAGATATTTAATTCAGCAGCATACCGCGCAAATCAATTCCGCCCCGCACCTCACAACACGAATAGATTGGGCAACCAACTCGCATATCGCGAGAGAACCGTATGGGAGGACTTAACGCCATTGATGTGGACAAATCTATTCGCGCTCCGAAGGGCTCTATTCGGGAAGAGGAGCGGGGCCCGGTGGCCTCGCTACCCGCGAGTGAGCAGGAGTGACTCAAGCCGCGTCCGCAGCTCGGCCTTCGCGCACGTCAACGAGGTAGTCCTGAATGTCGTCCCGGTAACGCAGCTCTAACGCGACGGATAGGCTCTGGAAGAGCGTGAATTTGATAACGTGGGCACGAGCGGCGGCCCCTCCGGCGCTCTCGAAATCAACGCCGTATCTACGTCGCAGGTTAATGCGCTCCCGAACGAGATCGTCGATGCCGAGAGTGAGGGTTGGGCCATCGAAGCTGCTTCCCTCTATGTCGATAACGACGACCGACCCTGTCTCGTCGAATTGCGCCTCGCCGGTAAAATGGCCATAGGCGATCCCGTCGACCACGGCCCCCAGCTCTTCGAAACTACGATGCATCGGGCTACTCCAAACACAAGCCTGCATATGCATCGAAAACGCCGTTGAGGTGGCTTGGTTCGTTACAATTTGTGAGCCGCCGTCGACCACGAAGGACGTTTACCTTCTGTATTGGGGGGCTAAACCGTGGCCAGCCATCTTCAGGATGTTTTATTCACTTGGTCTACTGCCGGGAACCCTTCCTCGGAAGCGCGCGTTGCGCGCAAAAGAGTCAAAGGGACTTCATGCGCAATCTCACTGCTTCGAATTACCTCTTCCTTATCCCCGCACTGGTTGTCGGCCCTCTCCTGCTCGTGCTGCTCATCCTCCACGGCCTCATCCTCGACCAGTATTACCGCGTAAAACGGTGGTATACGCGGGAGCTTCCATCCGCGCGCATCATACCCTTGAACATCTACTTGAATCATCGGTCGAAGCATTACGGATCCAACCACAGGTGATGCAGAACGAGCAAAGGCCTACGCCATGGCACCACAAACCGTAGCGGCAGAATTCCCCAATGAAGACCTTGCTGACAGAGCAATTGGCCGTCTGGAAATCTTAGGTGTTCCGCCCGAAAACATCCAGAAAAGCCGCTCTTTCGGTACGCAGATAAGGGTGACTGCCAGCGTCGAAGACAGGTTGGCGGACAAAGCCCGAACCATTGTCGATGGCTGAGATCCGAGAGGCGCTAGACGCCCTCTATTGCGGGAACTGTCCGAGATCCTTCTCCGTTGTGCGAAAAAAACCGAGATCTGAGATGGCGGGCACCAAACCTACCGGCGATAATGCGAGAAATGGTGTGCGAAAGCGCTCGCAGCTGCAGCGACTAATCCTGCCACAGCAACGGACGCCATCGGAAAAGCGTGTTAAGAGCACAGTATCGGCAGTCAGAACCCTAGGCTCTGCTGGCTGAGATCCACTGAGGTCTCGCCTAACGCCGGAGTGTTCGCTGTGAGATTTCCCGTCGGTATTTACACACCCAGAACAATTCGATATTCTGAAGTCGGCGTTCGAGATAACGGGCGCAGAACTCAGGTTGCCACACGAGGACGCGGAAGGACGGGATCAAGTTGCGAAAGCCCTGTTAGATCCATCCAGGGCGGGTCAATTTGAAGTTGAGCGGCTGAAGGCTTATGCCGTCTCACGATATCGCCCCAGGACGTAACTTTGCTCTACCGTCGTCAATCCGTAACTAGCACATCGCTTGCGGACCAGGAACCGACGGGGGAACCACGAGTATTCGGCTTATGTGCGGCATTGGATTTCGCCCCTCCCCCCGCGCGTCATTCGAGCCGCAAAGAGGGTTGCCGCTGGCAGCCGCCAGCCGATGGGTCGGGCCGCAATGATGGCGTCGCAGGCCCAGCGACTGCGACGCCACTTACGAGTGCCGGATCGGTATATGCTCAGTATGCTGCGCAATTTGAACCAGATTGGGAGCAGCCCCGGGACACTGGCGACCGGCAAGCACTTCTAAGCGGGACTCGGCTTATCGATCGGCGGCGATCGCGGGATTGGCTGAAGTGCGCTGGCGGGTAGCGAACCGCGACCGCTGAGCGATGCTTCAGAGGCGCGTTAAGCGTTTTCGGTTTACTTCGGTCTCATAACTACCGTCGACAATCTACAACTACCACCACGACCGACATCACCTTGGAAACACCTCGGTTTGCAGGCCGGGAACCGACGTCCGTATAACGGGTATTTTGCTCATGTGTGGCATTGGATTTTCGCTCCCCCGCGTCATCCAAGCCACAATCAGGTCGCCGCGCTATGCTTCAGCGGCGGGTCCGACGGCCGACAAAACGGAGTTGTGCCGTATGGCGTCGCAGCCCCACCAAAGACTGCGACGCCAATAACAACGAACGCTTCAAGCCTTGCGGGTTTGACCCGCGGGCATAAAGTCTGCATGCTGTGTATTCTCGAGAACAGCGCCTGTAAATAAACCCACGACCGCGAAAACCCCACGCTTCTCCGAGCGTGGGGTTTTTGAATTTGCGAATGCTCCGTCTTGGGGAGTCGGACGCGCGGACTGGGATCGACGCGCTGGCTTGGTGGAACTTGGGTCTGCTGCGCTATTCGAACCCTCAGGCTGCGCGCCGCTCCAGATCTTCAGCGAGGTTGAGGGCAAGTGTCTTCGCTGGTTCCGCTGTTGTCGATGCCGCGTAACGTGCGACGTTGGCGGCGTTTTTGAGCCGGAATTTGGAGGGTTCCGCTTTGATGTCATAAATTCGCAGAAGCAGCTCCGGAACATGCGAGAGCCGTAGACCGGCATCCTCCCAATCCGCCAGATCTGCCATCGAGATTGGAAGGCTTTGAAAATATCCCGCCATACTACCTCACTCGCTTGTCGCGGCAACCGCTTAGCAAAAGGAGCCGCAGACCTAATTGGGTCCCAAGAAAGTAATAGATTGACCTGATATTTCAGCGACCAACCTCAAATGATCCGCGCGGCTCGTGTTATTCAAGTCACGGAACCTTCATTACCTGAGAACGATAAGATGTTGCACGCGCCCGGTGTTAACCAGCCGTAACAGAGAACGATGGATGCGGTCGGTTTCTGGCTGCGACAGCAGCGCAACGCTTACGTCGGAGTTTGACGATGTTGAAGAAAGAAGCGCAGCATTTCCTTTGAGGCATCTGGACCATCTTCGCTGGTGAAAGTGCCCGCTGGCCGTCGCAACCATATTGCGCGTACCATGGACGTTGCTCCGCCATTGCCTTCCATGATGGCCCGGCCACATGCTGGTATCACCGGCGACGTGAAAAACGGCGTCGAGCTCCTCGGGCATGGCCCTTCTGAGCGAGTCGGCATCCTCGATCGACCCTTCCACGAGACGAACGGGGTATTGCTGTAATCGCGCCAGCCGGGAGCCTGGCCTATGCAGCGCTGTAACCGCCCTGCCGGATTGCGCGAGATGCTCGATGAGGTTGAGACCAATGAAGCCCGTTCCTCCCGTAACGAACGCGCTCTTATTTGGCATTATTGCGCCCTTGCGTAGTTGACCGATGTTAGAGCCCTCGACGTGCAAACATCGCTCGGGAGCCGGCGGACAACAGTGCGCGTACCGACCATCTGGACCGCCCGAGCTCTCATAAAATTTCGAGATGCCAACGGCGTATTGGGGGAACGCCCGATCTACGGGTAGCGTTCGCGGAGTACAACAAGAATTGGAGGAACGTAATATGAAGACGATTTTTGCCGCAGCCGCGTTAGTTGCGTTGTCAGCAACAGCTCCGGCACTAGCCGCCGAGACCGATGTTAATGCGAATTCAACTGGCGGGAAGCCGTCGACCAGCACAGATGCCGGCACTAATCCTGCCGCCAAGAATGAGCAAGCCTCAGAGTCTACGGGTGCTTCAACAGGCATGTCTGGCAGCTCATCCAAACAATTGCCGGGCGCATCGGACACTAAATCGGATTCAAGCTTGAGCACTAATGGCAATAAGCCAAAACAGTAAGCTCTTGCGCTGATCAATTGCACCGAGATTGGCCTCGACTAAAGCGGGGCCTTTTTTGATCGCTGCGGCACGCTTATCAATGCTGATGCTGCGGTGTAAAACTGTTCGCCTCCCCAGCCTGCGCAGAGATCAAGCCGCCGTGCCGATCACGACCGACACCATTGGGAAAGCCGCTCCTACCTGAGTAATCCCGCGGTTGCGACTTTCTTGCAGATCGCGCGGTGACCTCAGTTGCAGCAAATAGGTCGAGAGCCGTGATACCGAGGACCGTGACCAGCGCCGCGCCTACAGTTTGGCGTTGCGGGTTGTAAGGGCTGAGGGCTGCGGTCAATGCGGCGATATCCATCCCGTCTCCCGCGACGCGTGCCCAAAGGCCAATCTTTTTTTCCGTCGACAACGTTATGACGCCGGCTCCGATTTCCCGTGCACCGAAAGCGCGGATCACCGCGGGAGCGTTCGGCGAATATAATCCGAGGGCATTGCTCAAACGGCGTGGCGCAACAAGTTGGACCGTGCCAAGACAAATCCCGAACCAAGCTAGGCCCCGGCTTAACCTATCGACCGGACCGGCGCTGCCGTTCCCAGTCTGAATAATCTTTGGATCCGACGGCAGACGCGTCATATTGCTGGATAAGTTCATTTCAAAATCCGATTATGGTTTGAGGACGACCTTGATGCAGCTGTCGCGTTTATCGCGAAATACATTGTACATCTCGGGGCCGTCCTCTAGGGCTGCCGTATGAGTGATCACGAAAGAAGGATCAATCTGTCCTTCGGATATCCGTTCTAAAAGGTCGTCGGTCCAACGATTGACGTCGGTCTGACCCATCTTAAACGTTAAGCCCTTGTTCATCGCCATGCCTATTGGGAATTTGTCGATGAATCCGCTGTAGACCCCAGGGACAGAAATGACCCCGGCAGGGCGGCACACGTATATCATCTCGCGCAGAACGTGAGGACGGTCACTTTCCAAACCCACCATTTGTTTAGCGCGATCATAGACTGTATCAGGCTGGGAAAATGAAACATGGCTTTCCATGCCCGTCGCGTCGATGCACTTGTCCGGTCCCTTGCCGTGCGTCAGTTCGTTAAGACGATCGACGACACTTTCGTCATCGAAGTTTATGATCGTGGCACCGCTCGCCTCGGCCATGCTGAGCCTCTCGGGCAAGCGATCGATAGCAATGACCTGTTCAGCGCCGAGTAGCATGGCGCTGCGGATTGCCATCTGACCTACGGGGCCGCATCCCCACACGGCGACTGTGTCCGCTTTCTGTATGCCGCACTGCTCGGCAGCCTGCCATCCGGTTGGAAAAATATCGCCGAGAAAAAGAGCCTGCTCATCGCTCAAGCTGTCTGGAATTTTAATATGCGTGGTGTCCGCGAACGGCACGCGCAGATACTCGGCCTGCCCCCCAGGATAGCCGCCTGTTAGATGGCTATAACCGAACAGCCCAGCTGTGCTGTGCCCAAAAACTTTATCGGCAAGATCTTTCTTCCGATTGGATCGTTCGCAGACGGAGTAATGCCCAGCTTTGCATTGGTCGCATTCCCCGCAGAATATCGTGAAGGGAACGACGATGCGGTCGCCCTTCTTCAGTTGGCCGTTAACTCCCGACCCGATCTCAACGACTTCGCCCATCATCTCGTGCCCCATGATATCACCTGGAAGCATCGCCGGGATGAAGTTATGAAAGAGATGCAGATCCGAGCCGCAGATGGCGCAGCTCGTTACTTTGATTATCGCGTCACGGGGCTCCTCTATTTCCGGATCAGAAACCTGGTCGCATCGAATATCCTCCTTTCCGTGCCAAACCAGAGCTTTCATCTGTTCTTCTCTCCGTGGCGAAGATCCAATTCCAGTGGAGAACCGCATCGCCATGACATCGTTCCAGCACGAAGTGATGCTCCACCGCGGTGGGCTTCAGAGTTCGCTCCACGCCCCTTACTAACCCGCCTGAGCAGTTGTGCGATGTCGCGAGGAGAGAAGAGTTCCTACCCGGCACAACAGCATTCTCTGGAAAAGCTCGTTTATCATTTCAATTCGACCCAGACAGGCGCGTGGTCACTTGCGCGAGCGCGTCCGCGAACATTCCGATCGACGCCCGCTCGTTTCAGCTTTTTTGCGAGCGGCGGGCTGAGAAGAATGTGGCGCTGATCTCGGGGCAATGGGAGACGCGGGGGTGTTACTCTTAGGAGGGCCGCGCCTCCTCTATGTAGTTGGCTTTGGCGTCATCTGTATCCTGATGCAGATTTTCCTTAAGTACACTCGTTATGTCTCTGTTCTGAAATGGCTTGCCCTTGCGCTATTCGCTTATGTTGTGACGCTGTTCGTCGTGCAGGTCTCTTGGAGCGAAGCGTTACGGGGTCTGCTGCTTCCGAACCCATCGATGGAGAGTAACTATTGGCAAACCGTCGTCGCGATCTTCGGCACAACAATTAGCCCTTATCTATTTTTCTGGCAGGCCTCCCAAGAGGTCGAAGATATCCACGAGATCCCGAGGCGCCAACCGCTGAAGCGAAAGCCACAACAGGCGGAAGGCGCGCTGCAACGTATCCGTCTTGATACAGCCGTCGGTATGCCTTTTTCGAATCTCGTTGCGATATCGATCATGATCACCGTCGCGGCTACCCTTCATGTGGCGGGAAAAACAAATATCGAAAGCTCGGCGCAAGCTGCCGAAGCACTGAGGCCAATGGCCGGCGAGTATGCGTTCTGGCTCTTCGCGGCCGGCATCATCGGGACAGGTCTTCTCTCGATTCCTATGCTAGCGGGTTCTGCCGCCTATGCAGCGGGCGAAACTTTCCGTTGGAGGACCGGTCTTGCCCTCGGTCCGCGGGAAGGTAAGGCATTTTATGCAACGATTGCTTTGTCGACCATCATTGGCACGATCCTGAACTTTACGAGACCCGATCAAGGCACTTTTCTATAGCGCCGTCCTCAATGGGTTGGCGGCCGTCCCGGTGCTGATCGCGATGCTGATGATCGCCCTCCTGAAGTGATGGGAAAATTCCGTATCCGGGGAACTTTGCTGAAGCTCGGATGGATCACGGTCATTGTGATGGGCGCAGCCGCTATCGCCATGTGCGGACAGTTTTTCATCAGTTGAATGTGGGCCTTATCGAGACGCGCCGCGAGGAACGCACGTAGAGGCCTAGCGTTAAGGACCTGACACATCGGAGATTGCTATGAATTCCTCTGCGCACAGCTCGAATACGGTAGACCTTTCTAAATTCCGCAAGGGCGCGGAGGCCGCGGCGCGCGCCGAACGTAACATCCAGCGCGAGATTGATGAGAAGGAAAAGAGCCACAAGACCGTAAAGAAATCCCGCGCAATGCAAGCAGGTGCGCGGGAATATCCCGAACCGCCGCTACCAGATCAACATCTTGCGAAGCCCGGTGAGGAAGCAGCGCTTGCGGTACAGCCAATGTATGACGCCCCCCACTACAAGGGGTCAGAAAAACTGAAGGACAAAGTCGCGCTCGTCACCGGCGGAGACTCAGGTATCGGCCGCTCGGTCGCCGTCCTCTTTGCGCGGGAGGGAGCTGATATCGCCATAGCGTATCTTACCGAGAATCAGGATGCCAAAGAGACCAAGCGCGCTGTCGAAAAGGAGGGCCGCCGCTGCATTCTCCTGTCCGGCGATGTTGCCGATCCGGCATTCTGTCAAGCAGCAGTGAAGAAAACCGTCGACGAGTTTGGCAGGCTCGACATCCTCGTCAACAACGCGGCGTTTCAAGAACACGTGAATGCGTTCGAAGATCTGACGGAAGAACACTTCGATCGCACCATCAAGACCAACCTCTACGGCTATTTTCATATGGCCAAAGCTGCCGTTCCCGAAATGAAGAACGGAAGCGCGATCGTTATGACCGGCTCAGTCACGGGCCTTCTCGGCAACAGGGATTTGCTAGACTACTCGATGACCAAGGGTGGCATTCATGCCTTTACCCGCTCACTCGCCACGCACCTCATCGACAAGGGTATTCGCGTGAATGCGGTGGCACCAGGCCCGGTATGGACTCCGCTCAATCCTGCAGACAAGCCACCAGCGAGCGTCGCGAAGTTCGGGGCCGACACGCCGATGAAGCGGCCTGCACAGCCTGAAGAAGTTGCGCCCGCTTTCGTCTTTCTCGCCTCTCCCAGCTGCTCAAGCTTCATCACGGGAGAGGTGCTTCCCATTATTGGCGGCTATTCCGGCGGCTAGGCCGGCTGAAATCAGTTCGCAGATTTCGGCTCTACAGTCCGGCCGCTCTTGTTACCGGGTTCACCTTTGACGCCCGCCGAGTCCTGCGAAGGTTGTGTCGGGGTTCTGAGGCTCCTGCCACTTTCTCCAGGCGAGGCGCCAGTCCCGGCTCTCTGATCGGGCGGTTCTACGGCTCGTCCGCTTTTATTTCCAGGCTCGCCCTTGATTCCGGGACCGGAATTTGGCGGCGTGGCAGGCGGATACTCCGTGGCGAATGCTGATAACGCTGGGGGCAACGACAGAGCTAGGACGGCGATGCCGATAAGGATCTTTTTCATACCGGAGCTCCTTCTTATGGGCATTGAAAACTATTCTCGCCATGTCCCGTTCCCTAAGCCGGCTGCGGCTTCGCAACTAGTCCCCTCGCCGGGGACAGTGAAATTGCGCAGCCTTATCCTGCCTTATCGAGTCACCTTTCTGTTCATCGAAGAACAAGAAAGGACTCGAAATGGTAGGAAGCAATTTCAAGAATGATCCACAGAAGGCGTCGGAAGCCGGCAAGAAAGGCGGCCAGCATTCGCACCCCAGCCATCAGCAGGATCAAAGTCACCAGAAAGGCGGTCAGCAGGGTGGAAGCTCGTCCTCAGGGCAACACGGACAACACGGCGGCTCGCAGGAGCAGCACCCCGAGGCAGGAAAACACGGCAACAAAAACCGCTGAGTTTCGCTTGGGATGGTTCAATGGACCATCCCTTTCTTTCAGACCTGAACGAAGGGGCCGGAGCAATCACTGTGTTTGGTCATGGCCCTGGTGACGCAGACCCACGTACAAGAACCGATCGGCCGCCTCCTAGAAATGCGAAGTGCAGCTCTTAAACTCGTCAGCCCGTGGTTCCAGTTCTAAGCTCAATTTCGTCAACGACACGATCGGAGCGCTCGGCCGATAGCTCCTTCTGCTTCCGTTCGGCTTCGGCGTCACGATAAATCTGTTCGGTCGCGCGCGTAGTAGCAGCTCTGGAGCCTGGACGCCCGTCCAACTGTCTCGTCGCGTTGGCTCCATACAGATAGAGGACGGCTAGGAGTATAGGCCCACCTATGATCGCGAAAGTGAACAGCAAGTCGCTTAAAGTTTTCATCACGGGTGTTCCTTCTCAAAGATCACGAGAAGCGGTCCTTCGCCTTACTTCTTCCGACCCATCGGTTTAACGCCTCCGACGCATTGCTGGCCGCTGAGGACACTCTCGCAGCTGAAGTCGCTTCGACTTTGTGCGCCCTTCATTTCGGACTTGGCCAAGCCTCTGATCGGGTCCTTGCCGCTGAGGACGCTCTTCTTACCGCCCTCGATGGGGACGGGGTGAATTGGTGCGTTTGCCACCTCAAAATCTCCTTGCACTACTATTGGAAAATTCCTGACAGCGAGGTGTGTTCCTCCATCAAGCCGAGTGTGACTGCACAAAATATCGCGCTATTTTGCAACGCATGAGATTGCTGCATCGCCGCTGGCATTTAGGGCAAAACTACAGGGCGCATTTTCATATTTTGCATCGATATTTTTAGACGCCAACAGGACGCGAAAATGGACTGCCCTCTGGAACCTCACCGTGCCGGGACTGTTGCCACACGGAAGATCCCAAGAGGCTCGGCCCGCGATTGCGCGTAGTTCGGCCTCTCTGATCGCTCCGCCTGCTGACCATTCGCGAGGAACCCAAAGCTTCCGCTTGATGAGCCGGTTTGGCCCAACTCGCCAGGTCTAATGCACTCGTTTCAAGCAGCCCGCCCAATGCACGGGCCGCTCGGCAAAGGAACGTCACAAGGAAGGCAGCCGTGTCGCCGAGGAATTACAAAAAAAGAGACCTCCTCGTGCACCTGATCCTCGCCGGCTACGCAACTCTGCCGAATGTTGCATCAGCCGATGCACCGTTGAGCTACCTGACATCATCGGGACCGAAGGCGGAGCAGACCCTCTATTTGACGTGGGGCCTCCTTCTCATGTCCATTTTCGTCGTCATTCTCTTTTCGTCGCTCGTCGTCTGGGCGATCTTCCGGGCGCGCCCGCCGACCACAACAGAGGCGCCAAGTGTGGCGTCCCAAGTCAGCGGATTCAATATCTTCGGTTGGGGCCTCATCGCGACCACGCTGCTCCTCGCAGGATGTGTGGGATGGACCATGGTCACATTAGCGGCAATCAATCGCCCGCCGCGCCAGCCCTCTGTCACCATCGAAGTCACAGGGAGGCAATGGTGGTGGGAAGTCCACTACCTCGACAAGGATCCGTCGAAGACTTTCCTAACGGCGAACGAAATCTATATTCCCGTCGGTGAACCGGTCGAGGTGAAGCTCCGATCGGCCGATGTCATCCACTCATTTTGGGTTCCAGCACTCGCTGGCAAGACCGATGTTATTCCGGGGCAGATCAACACGACGTGGATCGAAGCGAGCGCGCCAGGAACGTTTCTCGGCACGTGCTCGGAATATTGCGGATTGCAGCATGCGCACATGGCGCTTCGCGTCGTCGCGGCACCGCGAGACAAATTCGATGCGTGGCGTGACGATCAGCTGAAGCTCGTAGAACCCCCGGGCACTCCCGACACCAAAGCCGGACTTGTCGCGTTCGAGCGGCGATGCGCCGCCTGCCATGCGGTGCGTGGCACACCCGCAGGTGGCATTTTCGGGCCCAATCTTTCGCACTTGATGACGCGAGCGACGCTCGCCGCAGGCACGATCCCGAATGACGAAGGCAACCTGGCCGCCTGGATCGCCCATCCCCAGCAGCTCAAACCTGGCACGCGTATGCCCCAGGTGCAGCTCTCCAGCAACGAAATGCAGTCAATAACAATGTATCTCACGAGCTTGAAGTGAGGCACCGATGACCGAGACCGATCTCATTCGCTTCGAGGACTCGACACCAGCCCTTCACGCCAAGCTCCAGCGCATCTGGCAGTCACCTCCTGGCCTCCTCGGCTGGATCGCGTCGGTCGATCATAAGTCGATCGGCATCCGTTACATCGTGACGGCGTTCGGCTTCTTGCTGCTCGGCGGGATCGAGGCGCTGATCATGCGCGTGCAGCTCGCGCGTCCAGATCAGAACATTTTGACACCGGAGCAATACAACGAGCTCTTCACAATGCATGGCGTGTCGATGATCTTCTGGTACGCATCTCCCATACTGTCAGGACTCAGCAATTATCTCTGGCCGCTGCTCTTGGGCTCACGCGACATGGCGTTTCCGCGTCTCAATGCATTCTCGTACTGGATCTATCTTTTCTCGGGTGTCATCCTCTACGCGGGCTTCGCTTACGGCATTGCGCCGAATGCGGGTTGGTTCAACTATGTTCCCTACACAGGCAAGGAGTTCAATCCCGGGTTCAATATTGACGTTTACGCAATGGCGTTAATCCTTCTCGGCATTTCGACGACCGTCGGCGCCATCAATTTCGTCGTGACGCTGATGCGGCTGCGCGCGCCAGGGATGTCGGTCAACCGGATGCCGATCCTGGTCTGGGGAACGCTGACCGCGTCCGCCGGAAACATTCTCGCCGTTCCTGCCGTCAGCCTCGCATTTTTTCTTCTCTGGCTCGACCGGCGGTTTGGAACGCACTTTTACGACGTCTCGAAGGACGGCCAGCCGCTGCTCTGGCAGCATCTCTTCTGGATGTTCGGACACCCCTGGGTCTACGCAATCGTATTGCCCGCGATGGGCATGGTTTCCGATGCATTGCCGACGTTCTGCCGGCGGCCGCTTGTCGGCTATACGCTCGTTGCGCTCGCGACCGTACTGACGATGGTACTCGGATTTGGCGTCTGGGTGCACCACATGTTCGCCACGGGCTTGCCGAATATCGGCATGTCGTTCTTCAGCGCGGCGTCTTTCGTCATCGTCATTCCAAGTGCGACGGCCGTGTTCGCATGGATCGCGACGATCGCTCTTGGCCGTCCGCAATTGACCACGGCGTTTCTTTTCTTCTCAAGCTTTATCATCCTGTTCGTCATCGGCGGCGTCTCGGGATTCATGACCGCGTCGGTTCCGGTCGATTGGCAACTCACCGATACTTATTTCATCGTGGCGCACATTCATTATGTGCTGATCGGGATCAATCTTTTTCCCGTACTTGGCGCCCTTTACTACTGGTTCCCGAAGATGAGCGGCCGCATGCTGGATGAGCGCCTCGGCAAGTGGAACTTCTGGTTGACCTTCATCGGGTTCAACGTCGCTTTTCTGCCGATGCATTTGACCGGCCTTTGGGGAATGCCGCGGCGCGTCTACACCTACGGCCCGGACTTCGGCTGGAATACGCTCAATATGATTTCGAGCATCGGCTCATTCATACTGGCGCTCGGCATTCTGGTTTTTCTGATCAACGTCGTCGTCAGTCTGAGGCGCGGCGCGGTCGCCGGAGCGAACCCCTGGAACGCGCCGACGCTGGAATGGGCGGTCTCTTCTCCTCCGCCGCCGTATAATTTCTCCGTGATACCGACGGTCGCAAGCAGACATCCCCTCTGGGAGGATTTTCTCCGGGCAAGTGATGACCGTTCCGAGATCACGCGTGGGTTCGCGCTCGATGACGGCCGCGAAACATTGGCGACAACGCCAGTCGATGCCGAGCCTGATGCCATTTTGAAGATGCCGGAAGACACCTACGCGCCCTTCGTTTTGGCGCTCGGCGTCTCAGGACTCTTCGTTTCAATGCTGGAACGATCGGTACCTGGGGGCGCTGTGACGCTCACCGTTACTCTGTTCGCCACACTCTTCTGGCTGTGGCCGGAACGCGCAACGTTCAAGCCGCTGGAGGCCTCCCGATGACCGATGCCGCGACGACAGAGGTCCATACCGAACCCCGCGTCCTGGCCGGCGACGTGTACAAATCTTCCGGCTGGTGGGGAATGGTCTTCGCCATTGCGACCGAGGGGGCCATCTTCGCCTATCTGCTTTTCAGCTATTACTACATGGCGATCGAGGCGAGAGCGGATTGGCCGAATGCCTATCCTTCACTCAAACTTGCACTTCCGAATACGATCGTTCTGCTCTTCAGTAGCGTGACCTTCTGGTGGGCAGATCGGCAGTTTGCATCAGGCAAAAAAGCCGAAGCGCTGCTCAATATGGTATTAACAGCAATCTTGGGGGCGATATTCATCGGCGTGCAGCTTGCTGAATGGCACAGCAAGAACTTCTCGATGTCTTCCGGACCCTATGGCTCGCTTTATTTTACAATCACCGGCTTTCACATGGCGCACGTCGTCGTCGGCCTCATAATCACTCTTGCACTCATCGTGTGGCTGGCGTTTGGCGTGATCGACGATCGGCGTCACGCTGGGATTTCCATTGGCTCCGCCTACTGGCATTTCGTCGATGCGGTTTGGTTGACCGTCTTCTTCACTTTCTACATCACACCGTATTTGATTTGAGGTGCACGATGCCACAAGAGCTTCCATATCCAGCCTCAAGACATCCCGCGCCACGCCATGAAAGCAGCCACGAACTCTTGACGTGGTTTTCAATTGTCGCCCCTCCGCTCGCCTGGGCCGCGCGGCTTTTGGTGAACTATGCGATCGCCGGCCAGCATTGCACTGGAGCTGCGGACATCGGCGCGATGGCGCTTCCCGAGGAACGGATCGCAACGATACTGCTTATCGATATCCTGGCAGTGGTGCTTGCATTCGTCGCCGGCGTTATTGCTTATCGCCGGTGGCGCGAGCCGCGCTCCGAACGCGGTGGCGGCGCGCATCATCTCGTCCACAGTGGGGAGGGACGCGCGCGCTTTCTCGCGATGTGCGGAATGTTGACCAGCGCGCTGTTTGGCGTCGCCGTCATCATCGATGCGATCGGGACAATCATGGGGCCGCCATGCTGACGATCGTTCTACTGGCTTTTGCGTTTTTGGCCGGGTCCGCTTCCCTTGCGCATGCGCACATTGATGCCGACGCGGAGGCAGCGGCGACGCTTCAATATCTGCAGGCTATTATCGTCACGGCGGCGACGCTTCTCTATGCTTCCGGTGTGTATCGCATCCGCCGCCGCGTAGGCGGCGACCGCGTAGTCACCCGCTGGCAAACGCTCGCATTCAGCTTGGCTGCCATTCTATTCATCGTCGCCCTATCGCAACCGGTCGACGACATCACGGACTCACTGTTTTCAGCCCATATGGCGCAGCATCTGGTGCTGATGTTGCTCATCCCGCCGCTCGCGGTCTGGAGTCGGCCAGTCGTCGTCGGCTTCTGGGCGTTCCCGCACCAGGCGCGAAAGATCTTGTCGAGTTCACGCCCCTCCCGCATTCTGCGCTTGATTGTTGACTGGCTCATGCAGCCACTCGTCGTTGCTGCATTGTTCCTCGGCACATTTTCATTTTGGCATCTGCCGCAGCCTTACGCATGGAGCCTCGAGAATGAATGGATCCACGCCTTTGAGCATCTCACCTTCTTCGTCACTGCGATCATGTTCTGGAAACTTGTGATCGAGCCATCGGGCCGACGCAGAATGGGATATTACGCAACGCTGGTTTACGTTGCGGCCATCGCCGTGCTGAGCGGACTGCCCGGCGCACTGATGCTCCTTTCACCCGTCGCCCTATTCAAAGCGCATGGCAGCGCTTCGGCGGTGTGGGGGCTAACACCACTCGAAGATCAGCAGATCGCTGGGCTCATCATGTGGATTCCGGCGGGCCTACTCTTCCTTGTCCCAACCGCCGCGCTTTTTATCAAAGGGATGACGGCGGAGTCGCCCGCTCGTCGAATGCACATCAATCTCGTCATACGCCGTTAGAAGTGCTGGTGGGATGACGCGAATGTCCAATTTGCAAGCATGGGAAGTTTCCAAATTGCGTGATGAACGCCACTCGTTCCTTCGAATTCTTTTTGATGAACTCTTCTTCGCACAATGCGTTTGATTTTTGCATGGGCCCGGTGTCAACCGGCCGCGACAGAGAATGATGGACGCGGACATTTTGCCGGTTTCTGGCCGCGACAACAACGCATTGGTACGCGCTGACATCTAACCTGTTCCGGGCACGTGCACTCACCGCGGATTAATCTTTGTCTCGGTGGAACGCCGAGCGGATATTCTCAGCCACCCTCATAATCAAGCCTGCTCGCATGTCGCGGTTGGTTTTGCCTGCGAAGTAGTCAAGCACCCCGTTACAGATCTCCGAAGTGAGGCCGTCCTGTCCCGAGGGTTGGAAAAGAGGCAGCTCGTCGAGTTCGTCATCCTCATCGTCGATTACGACATAACGGCCGCAATCCGCATGCGCGGCGAGCCAGCGACGTGCGTCGCGGCTCCTCCGGCATGTCGGGACAAATGTCATCGAACGGTATTTCGTAGAATCGGGCCGCGTACAGTCCAATGGGATCGACCCGCCAGGAGGAGGTCAGCACCACGTGCGCCCCGCTGGCCTCGACGAGCTTGCGGAAGCGGGCAAGCAGCGTTTTGTCGACGATATAGGGAAAGTGGCGGGGATTGGCCGTGCGATCGCAATTGAGCACACCATCGATATCGAGAAAGATCGCTTTCATTCTTACCCGTCCCTTCATGACGAGCGGCGCGAGCCCGAATCTGCTTCGAACGTCACTTAATGCACCGGCACGTCACCACTCTACATGGGATTTGAATTGGTGGTCACTCGCGGGAGTACAACGGACCATTGGCCGAGGTCGTCAGCGAGGCTTGGCTGCGCGGTCGATCCATTAAATCGGCAAGAGACCGCAACTCCCGAGATGTTCGCGATGTTGTGTGGAGATCCCGAACAAGGATCAAATCAATGTTTAGAGTGATTATCTTAGCGGCTTCTATGATCGCAATCGGTTGTCTCGCGGCATCTGCGCAGGACAAAGCGAAGAGTGGTGTACTAACGCGCACATGCAGCAGATGAATTCCCAAATCGGCAAGATGACTGACGCGGCAAAGAAAAAAGAAGCTAAAAACCATCTCGCCATGTCAAAGGCCGCCATGAAGGCCAAGGACATGGACGGATGCGTCAAGCACATGGAAAAAGCCCACCAGGCGATGGGCCTCTGAATCGCCGAAGAAGCATGTGGACATGATCCTATTCGGTATTCACCGACGACCGTGGATGAATTTGAACGAAGAAAAAAATGCGACACACATTTTTACTGGCTACATTTTTACTGGCTACACTGTTCTTTCCAACTAGCGTAGGGTCCCGCCAACCCGTCCAAGCTAAGGTGCCAGATCTCGCCCGCACGCTTGGTGACAATGCGGACGTCATCCGAGATAGCCGCTTCTCAACTGGCCGGCCTAGAGCTTTCCTCTAATGCTCTAGCAGTGGTTCGAAATGATCGCGGTTCGCGGCCTTCCGTGGCTCCGTTCATCGAAGCGGGCTTTTCCTGAGACCTTCTATCACCGCCAACGCCATCCCAGCACATGCCGGTACGGCTCAGCGAGGAAGCAGACTTAGGCAGCGGCGCTGCTCAAAGGACGGCTTCCAGAACCGGCTACCCCCCCCGCGCCCCATTGACAAACTATCATGGTTTGAGAATTCTTTCCCGTGCAATAGCTGGGCTCGGCATGCGTGCGCGTCGCATCCTACAAACAGGAGCGTTTAGTCCGGACGACGTCATCCGGCTCCAGGAGGCTTTTGACGCTGCTTGGGCGACAGTGTCCACGACCGTCGAAACCGTAGATCAACCACGCTGTCGGGAAGTCCTCGCGACCATCGTCGTCTCAACGGGAAACGTATCAGGCCTCGACGCCCACGAGCTTGCGGCAGTGGCTATCAGGACCTTCGAGTCCATCCGTGCCGGTACTCAAACTCTCCTCTAGGCGCTTTTCCTGAAGCGGATTCCTAGCTCGTGAGCTAGTCAGGGATAAGTTCTTAAATCCGCTCGTGTGGTACCGACTGACTTTATGCGATCTGAAAATGGTCAGAGTCAAATCGGCTTACTACGGGGTGTGTACTGACCAACTTCGCCTGCGATCAAAGTGTCCACCAATCTCGCAAAGTCGTCGGCTCCATAGGGCTTTCTAAGTATCGGCGTTTGGGGATACACCGCGCGCATTTCCCCCTCGCCGCGGCCTGTGCAGATGGCGAATGGTATGCCTTTGCCATGGAGAGCCAGGGTTACACACTCCGCGGTCCCATCTTTCAGGACGTAATCGATAATCGCGATGTCGATCTCCTCGCTGTCGAGAAACGCCAACGCTTCCATGGCCGTCATGGACCGTCCGACGACCTCACATCCGTTGTCTAGGAGTAATTGCTCCATGTCCAAGGCGACCAGAACGTCGTCTTCGACGACCAGCACTCTGGGTCTACGACGATCAGATGTAAGGTCATACGAGATAGTGTGCATTTTGCACCCCAGGACCGACTGAGGAAGTCTATAACGGAAAGTTACTCTCCTCGGTTATGCTGTCTCCTTCGCCTTCTTGCGGTAGTGCACGAACATCCTTGGGCGTCCTGGCACATCTTGAAATTCCGCGTGGAAGCCGTTCTGCCGCAGATCTTTGGGTTTAACGGGTGATGCCGAGAATACGACAGGCACATCGCGTGCTCTAGCCTCTTCGCAAAACTTTGCTGTCTCGGGCTTCCCATCAAACTCGACGACGACGGTATCGATTTTCTTGCTGCGCAAGAGCGCGAGAGCTGCGGCGAAGTTGTGAAAGACGTGCGTGCAAACCTGGCGCTTATTGAGCGACGCGCGCAGGCTGATTCCGTAAAGACGGGACCGGTCTACAATGATGATCGCTTGCGGAAGATCCTTTGCCATTGTTGGTAACTCGTCGAAGGAACTGGAACGAGATATTTGACAGCAGGACGCGATTTTGGAGGCGACGGTTCCCGATGAAAACTCCTTTTTCAAACCCGATCGAAAAAACTTGGTACGGTATCGAACAATAATTTCCGTTCGCAGAATTGCGCCGCAGCATTGCTGGGAATTGTTAAGCTGCAGGAGCGACGAGCGCATCGCAGGCAGCGATGACTGCTGCGGAATCGTAGGGCTTGTCGAAAAATATCGAGCCAGGAACCTTCCGCGAATGGTCGCGCGAATTTGCCGACGTGTAGATGATTGGCAAGTCGGGCTGCAAGGCTCTCAACTGGTTAGCGACATCCCATCCATTCAAGCGACCCGCGAGTTGGATATCCGTGAAAAGAATATCGATCTTGCCACCCCCATTAAAATGTTCGATTGCCCCTTCGCCGGTCGCTGTCTCTAAAACCGCCCAACCGCGCGCCTCCAATTCGTTGACGATGTAAATGCGCACGAGGAATTCGTCCTCGGCAACGAGGACAACCCGCGCTTCATGGCCGACACGCATGGCCGCGTCCTAAATTGAGAAGAGAAAACGCCGCCCCGGTTGTTTCTTATTAATTTATTGCGTCAAACACAGACGGCTACCGCTCCATAACGGTCGCCAAGAGCGCTGGTTCCGGCAAAACGTATGAAAACGTACAGTCCACCCGGAATTAGGCGATTGCTCATTTCGGGTATAGAAGGAAATATCGTCCGCTGGATTTTCCGGGCGCGAACGACTGAGAGATGCGAAGCGCTCTTGCCCTTCTTGGGAAAGAGCCATGGTCTTCCAGCAAAACCACATACTTTCGCGTCTCGCGCCCCGTGATTTTGAGCTTCTTGAACCGAGCCTCGAAGTAGTCGATCTTCCTCTACGCAAGGTTTTGGATCGCGGACGAAGAAAAATTACTGCGATCTATTTTCCGGACAGCGGCTTCGCCTCGGTCGTCGCAAATGGGCGAGAGCATCCTATCGAAGTCGGGCTAATAGGCCGTGAAGGCATGAGTGGTTTGGCTATTCTTTTCGGAAGCGACCGCGACGCCAACGAAACCTTCATGCAAGCCCCCGGACGCGGCAGACAGATTGCAGCACATGCCCTTCGGGAAGCCATAGATCAGAGCGCGACTCTACACCGCTCAATGCTTCGGTATGCCCACTCATTCCTTGAGCAGACCATGCAAACAGCTGTCTCCAACGCGCGCAATAAGATCGAAGAGCGCTTGGCCCGTTGGTTGCTGATGGCCGATGATCGGATCGACGGTGATGAACTGCCTTTGACCCATGAATTCCTGGCTATGATGCTTGGAGTACGACGTCCCGGCGTAACAATTGCAGTCCAAGAGCTTCAACGCGCCGGCGTCATCGCGCAGAGGCGTGGGCGGATTGTCATCACTGATCGCGCAGCGTTAGAGAAGCTGTCAAACGGCACTTATGTTCCTGCCGAGTAGGACTGAGATTTCTACTGGCCGAAGCCAACATCCCGGCTGTCTGCTTAATCACGCGGACACGTATTGAAATCAGCTCCTTCGAGATATGCTTTGAACAATTTTGTGCGGGGCGGCGTTCGATTGTGAAAATCGCAGCAAAGGAATGTCGCAGCGCGAAGAGGATATCGTCGACGTTCATGAGGTGATTGAACCTGCGGTGTTCGAGAAGTTAGGTACCCTGTTTCTTGGACGATCAAATCGCGGGCGAAGCGGTTCGCCGTTTCGACGACGATCGTCCGACTTCCATTCGAGGATGATCCACCGAACAGCCAGTCATCGCTGAGCAGAAAATCGAAGTCCGACGATCGAAAACGCCCATCGGCGAATGGCTTCATGAGGCCAAGTTCGACGGATGGCGGGTCCACGTCGATGTGTTAATACCAGCCTCCCGTCGCACTATTCCGCCAAGCAGGCTCCATGGCCGAGGTCAGGCTGATCCTCATCCTCTATTCCGCTGCCCGCATCGGCCCCGGAAGGCCGGCTTTGCTCGAAAGCATCCAGTCCACCAGCGCGATCTCTGCGGCCGCGCGATTAGAAAGGGCATGGAAAAAAAAGCCGGATGATGGGTGTAGAAATTATAACAATCCCGTTCGACGCCTCCATCGTAACGATATGAAACTGCTGCTCGAATGCTCTCAACAATTCGCTAGGTAATTTCGTTACATGGAAGATCGAACACGCGACATGGGCATCGACTGGTGAAACTAATTGGCAACCGATTGAAATATATGCAATTTATCCTTTAACAATTGGGTCAGTGTTGATCATCCTTGTCGTGGCAAAGAGCCCCGGGAGACGTCGGGATTCTCGCGAGACTGGAAATGGCTCACGTGGGAGCGTTGGTCTCGGCGACCCGGTGGAAGGAAGCTATTCGAGGACGTGGAAGCATTCTAATTTTCATCCCTGCAAAAGGCTGCAACCTCGCCTGCTCGCAGTCGCATAGGGACGCTCTCGAAGCCGACCCGACTTTCGTTCTGACACCACGTGTAAGAGATTGATCTTCAATCACCGGAACACCGCGCGAACTGTCAGAATCAACATTGATTGGCTGGGCTTCAGATTTGTAATCAGGGGGTCGTAGGTTCAAATCCTACAGCCGGCACCAATGAAATCAGATATTTAACGACTCCGTTCATGTTGCTGGAAGTGGCTCGGGTGCGATCCGGGTGCGATAAAATTTACAGCATTCATTCGCGCCACCAAGGTTTCAGTCAGTCTACGATTACTTCCGGCGCGATATTCACAATTCAATTGGGAATGGAGGATCGCCGACCAGACGCCAGATCAAAAAATTGAGCTAGGCTCGTCAAGGGGGTGACCATGGCGAATCTCGACAAGATCGAACGCACCGATGGGATGGTCGCGGCTACGCCTTGCCCGTTTTGAAACGAAGCGCCGCCATGACCGACTTTTTGAACCAGCAGTGCTTGGACCGAGCTGAACACCTTGTCTTGGCCGGTGCCGGTAATCATTCTCGCGATCATCTTCCGCAATACGGTAGTCGAGATGGCGTGCGGGCTGGTCAACCTCAGCCAACGAGCGACGAAGGTTGCTGGCGTCGAGCTTCAGCAACAAGTGGTCGAAACCGCATCGCAGGATGTTCCGCTCTCCGCGGTGCTCGATGGCGACAACGATCTCGCGAACTGGACTGCTCCGCTCGATCGAGAACTGGCATCCCGGAATTTTCCTGGGCCTGAACTCAAGACCCGGCTTATAGGCGCGTGGGCATTTACAAATCGAGTCCGAACGTTCGACGGAATTATGCGCACGATATTCGACAGCCAGGTCGAAGCCCTAAAGAAGCTGTCCAACGAGCCAATTACGAAGAAGGGATTCCAGCAATACTATCAAACTCACGTCGAACGCGTGACGGCCGCGGGTCTTGCTGAACGGATTGGCGATATCGACAACTGGATCAGATTCCTGCAAGGCGAGAACCTGATGGCAAAGGACAATCCCGGTTCTTATTTTCGGATCACTGATCGTGGTCGAGCATTTTTAACACACGTCGCAGCCACGCCGGCGATCACCGTTTCGCCATTTTAAATGAGAAGGGCCTGCCAGCTTTCGCCGACGGGCCGCTTCTTTTTCAGTGGGCGACTATCGCGATCATGAGGCCGCAGAGCCCGAGGACAGCGATGCTGGCGTCCCCGCAGGCACTGGGCTTCTCAGCCTCACGCCGGGGCAGTGAGATCGTCGGTCTCGACATGGATTGCCGATAGTTGGCTTCAGCGGCGAGAGTTCGACGTCACTTGCGTTTCTGGCAGGTGTGGGTGGCGTCATCCCAGTGCATTTTCTTCATGCCTGTGCATTCCACTTGCGAATAGATGTGCGGCGCGTTCGCGGGTTTTTTTGATTTCTCCTTCGCCACGGTCGGAGCAGCGAATACGACCAGCATGGTAGCTGTACCGGCGGCCATCAACAGTTTACCCAGCATGAAAACTCCTCCAAATCGCAAGTGTCATGGTACTTCGTGCCAAGGCTCAAGATACCCGTGGTTTGGCCTCTGGGCATCTAGGCTTTCTCGCATCCGCGTTCGGTCAGCCTTGCATCGCCGCATGAATTCGCAGGGCCGTCCTTTTAATGGACGGCAAAACGAAAAGCACCGGCGTCTAGCGCCGGTGCCAATGAACGTCTTTGCTTACACTCTACAGACCACGTTCGCGCTGTGAACGGATTTGATCGGCTGTGTAGGGGGTCGCGTCGTCAAAGCCGTTCCATCCTGCACGACGATAGTCGCTGGCCCGGCTGCGCGTATCCACGGCGTATTGATTGAGAATCTCTTCAACCCGCGTTGCGCTTCCTTGCGGCGCTCTAACCGTAAGAAGCACGCCGCCGCGGCGCAGACCTTCGGCATAAACATGCGCGTCTTCTTCGGGAACACCGCTCTCGACGAGGGCCCCGATAAGAGACCCGGCGGCGCCGCCCGCCAACGCGCCAAGCGCAGTGGTGGCCAGCCACCCAGCCGCTACCACGGGCCCGACGCCCGGAATGGCCATGACGCCGAGGCCCGTAAGAAGTCCAATGGCTCCGCCGGCGGCCGCGCCGAGGCCTCCACCAGTGCCGGCTCCTTCAGCGCGATCGTCAACGCCATCGTTATCTCGGTCCAGCACACGAGACTTGTCACTGAAGTAGTCGTCGCCATTATTGGCGACCATGCTGATGTCTTTCTCCGGGATTCCACCAGCAACGAGAGCGTCGAGCGCCCGGCGCGCAGAAGGAAAATCGTCGAACATTCGAGATACTGTCGGCATGTTGAATTCCTTATTTAGTTCGCAAAAACGTTGCCCTGGAAATCAAGGCTGACGCTCACCGTTTTGCCGTCCTTCTCGGCGCGGCCCCGCCAGATGCCGGTGTTATCTTTTTTCAAATCACTGACGTTCGAAAAACCCTTCTCCTCGAAACGCCATTTGGCCTGGCCTTCAGTGAAGCTATTGGCGCCCTCGACGGGCATCGCCGGTTGCGGAGTGGTTGTGGTATTAACCGCATTGTTACCGGGGGTTTTTGATGAGTTCTGTGTCTCATCGGCGGATGCCGGAATTGCCAAGAGCATTGTCGCGGCAACGGTTAGAATTAATGTCCTCATGAATCCTCCTGTAATCCTCCTGTTTTCTTTCTGCGGAGAACGAGCCGCTTGAGCCAAAGTTCAATGAGCGGAAAAAAGTTCAATGAGCGGGGAAAATTCCTGGTCGCCTCATGCTGCAGTGCATGTTGCCTCTGGCTTCACGAGAGCGCGCGACGTCCGGCTATTGGAACAATTGGCGGCTAGCAGACATTCAATCTGCATCAACAATGGAGAATTGTCATGCCTGTCTTACTCTGGGCCCTCGGAGTTCCGCTCACGATCGTCCTTGCTCTAATGCTGTTCGGGGTCGTTCACTTCTGAGCCGAGTATGCAAAATGCAAACGGGTGCCTGAAACTTGGCACCCGCTTTTCGCGTAAAAGAAAGGGCCGTTGCCAATGTGTTTCAGGTCGCGACGGTAAGCTGGAGACAATCAGCGAGAGCCACGGGATGTGCGCTGAGGCTCTTCAAGGCACATTAGTGTGCTTTCCCGCGCAGAAGCTGGTCGCGTCCGAACGACATTCCAGTAGAATTCAGCCCCGGATATTCGCGTTTTAACCGTGGCCATGGACGTCATTAACCTCCATGGCTAACGCCGCGGCTCTCCTGTTCACCTTAGAACTCGCCTCAGGTGTGCAGCCAGGATGGCGCCAATAGAATTGCGTAGTAGACTGGGTGAGCCGAGATCAGCCTGTCTAGCCTTGAGATTAGTCACTGGGTAGGATCCGTGTGATGCTGGAATGCAGTCAGCATCCGCTCACAAAGTCGCAGCGGTGCGCCGCTCTGGCATGGGCCGGTCTTGCGGCTCTCGCTGTGGGGCTCGTCTCGGCCTCCGCCGAGGAAACCGGCAAAGCGCAGAGGGAGGCGAAGCCGGTCGAAGCGAATCCGGTCGCTGCAACTGCGCCGCCAGCAATGACGCTTGAGACCTTTCTCGACCGCCTCATGATGGCGGAGTCGGGTGGCCAGGATGCTGCACGAAATCCACGTTCCACTGCCGTCGGTCCATTTCAATTCATCGAGCAAGCGTTTCTCGACGTCGTCCGCCGGCACTTCGCTGAAGAGACGATGTCTCTCTCGACCATGGCGCTGCTGAAACTGCGCGAAGACCGGCCGTTCGCCCGCCGCGCCGCTGAGGCGTACACGAAGGACAATGCCGCACACCTTGCGAGAGAAGGCCTGCCGACAAGCTTCAACAACCTCCGCCTCGCGTACCTCGCGGGGGCAACCGGCGCCGTGCGCCTGTTGCGTGCGCCGCCCCAAACGAAGGTCTCAACGCTGCTCAGCTCCGCTGCTATTTCCGCCAATCCCTTCATGGCGCAAATGAGCGCAGAAGAGCTCATTGCCAAGTGCGCGCGGGACCTCAATGTCGATCCGAGCAGCAGGGCCGGTATTGCCGCGAGCAACTCGACTGCCAGTGGCGTGGATCGCCCCAAGATTGAGATCAAGTGCAATCAGAAGCTGCCGTCCTGCCGACGCTGGGTCGCGCTCCGCTTGGCGCCACCCGACCGCAACCTCGCGCGAAGCCAGCGCCGGCACGCGGTCCACTCGGCGCAGGAATGATGCAATGACAGTTTCGCGATCACGGTAACGTCCGACAAGTAGGGTCAAGAGAGCCATCGACGTGCGGCGTCCAGCGTGTCGCAGTGGCGTCAACTATCCCCGCCACCAAAGTAAGGATGAGACCGATCAAACCTGATAACAAGGATATCGTCGAACGGAATTGACAAAGAGCCACAAACCTTGAGGGGGTACATGGGTGCGCTAGACCTAAATGTCACGGATGTCGATCGACGCCAGGCCCTCGTCTTCGCCCATCAAGCCGCCAGCAGGTCTTTCTTTTCAAATCTCGACTGCACGATACGCATTGCCCCGGCATCATAGCTCCGCGCGAGCGCGAAGGCCTCAGTCGGTGACCCCGAGAGCCAAGTCTCGAAATCGGCTTCCTCTGAAAGCAGCACCGGCATCCGTTCGTGGTTGATCGAGTCCGTGAGGGCATTCGGCGCCGTCGTCATGAAGCTGTAGACGTCCAGCTCGACATTCGGCGCGTCCTTCTTCACCGGCCCGTTCCACCGCTGCCAGATCCCGGGAAAGGCGAATAGGCGGCGATCCTCGTCGCCATTGACGGCGAACCAATGCCACTTCGCGGGCGTGCCGCTATCGGGCTCGCAGTAGCTCGACGCGGGCACCAGACAGCGACGTTGCACGAACGAGGGCTTCCAGAACCGGCTCGATAGGATCTTGTCATCGCGGACGTTGGTGACACGGCGCGGCGCCTTGCCCGGCTGCAGCAGCACGAAGCCCCAGCTCATCGTCACCAGCTCGCGCTCGCCGTCGTCGGCTTTGCGGATGACGCTGCCGTTCCAACCCGGAAAAATCGCGGGCTGCGGCTCGATCGCGGTCGCGCGGTTGTGCGCCACGCGGAAGAGCCGCCGGATGGCTTCGACGTTACGGGTTTGAGAATACAAGTTGCACATAATTGGAGATGTAGCGGCGGCGCGGATTGATCGCAAGGCGATGGCCGGGTTAGACCGTGGCGGGGAATTTAGGGAACGGCAGCGCCGATAGGAGCTGACCGTGAAAATCTATCTCGACGAAACCGACGCGCCGAACCCGGCCGATCGTGAAGTCGCGGAGCGCATCATCACCGAGATCATCTCGAACGACGTGATCACGAAGGGCTCTTTTTGCGTTGAGGGCACAGCGCCGCCCGGCGAATCGCGAAGGCACTCACAGCGGCACGCATCGACGAAACGACGTCTAGGCTTCGAGACCCCCATGCCGATGCGTGAGCTGATCCCAGCGCCAGGGGCTCCAGCCGTGATGGCAAAATGGCCGACACTGCGTCCCTCTATCATTGGCTGACCGTCGACGGCGTGCGGTTTCAAAGTTACCGCGTGGACGTGCATCGCTCGCCCCTGATCTCAAACGCTTAAAGCACTCAACCCTCAGCGGACCAAATTACTTATCAGTATTGCTGCATTTGCACTTGGATGCGTAGCCGCGGCCCTTCTCTGCGCTAAGCTCGACGATGCCGTTTTGATCCTGCCGCCGCTGTGCATTATGGCGACGCTTCTCATATGCCTTTCAGCGAGGCGGCTGTCATAGCCGCCGAAAGCGAACCGAGGCAATGCTATAGGCGAAACGAATGCCGCGTTCTGCCCAACCTCTCTCAGGTTTCGCCGCCGCCGTTTTGAACGCGCTTACATCAAATATTTGCGTCATAGATCGGGACGGGATCATCATTGCAGTCAATCAAGCATCGCTAAAATTTAGCGAGGAAAATTCCGGCGGCGCGCGCAGGTCCGATATTGGAACAAACTATCTCGAAATTTGCCGGACTGCTACGGGGAACGGATCGGAAGGAGCATCCGAGTTCGCCCGTGGGCTGGAATTGGTTCTTGCCAGAACGACCGAAAAATTTGAGTTGGAATATCCCTGCGATTCGCCAACCGAGCGCAGATGGTTCTTGGCGCGCGCTACACCGTGGAGCATGAGCAGGGTGGCGTAGTCATTCACGCCAACGTCACTGATCGCAAACAACTTGTTTTCGATCTCGCGAAGTTAGCCGCCACCGATCCTCTCACTGGCGTGCCTAACCGCAGATACTTTGTGGATGTTGCCGCTGCCGAGCTGGAACGCACCAAACGATTTGGCACATCGACATCGGTCTTGATGATTGATCTCGATCATTTCAAGTCGGTCAACGACACTTACGGGCACGCAACTGGCGACGAGGCGCTTCGCTCTGCTGCGAAGGCTTGTAAATCCGCAGTGAGAAAAGCTGATCTCCTTGCGCGCATGGGTGGAGAAGAATTCGCGGCCTTACTCCCAGGCACAGATATGCCATCTGCCCTGGCGGTTGCCGAAAAGCTGCGCCGCGCTGTCGCTTCAACCGCGGTTTGCGTCGAGCAAAATACCTGTCGGCTCACAACAAGCGTCGGCGTGTCTCAGGTGTCACCGGACGATAAGACGATTGAAGAAGCGTTGAGCCGCGCCGACGGCGCCCTGTACCGCGCCAAGCGCTCAGGAAGAAATTGCGTAATTGCAGAGGACACTGAATGATGAGGACAATGCGCTGGATAAGCTGGCGCTGTCCCGACCCTCATGCAACGCCGCGGCCTGACGATGGAGGTGGCGCGCAGTTTGGAGCGCTATCTACTTGGAGAAATAGACCTATTCCGCTAACGCTGGCCCGCGCTGAGGTGCCGGAGTGTTTTCGCGACGGTGTAATTGCTGAGCCTAGTCTCATCAAACTGCCGCGCCCGATAAAGGGAAAGAAGGGCGTCGGCCATAACATCTGTCAGGGTATCGAGATCGGCATCGGTAAGTGCAGCCTCGCTTTGCAAGGCTTCGCAGGCCCTCTCGTAAGCCGTGCGAACAAGCGCAAGACCGCTCGATCCAAGCCATTCGCAATCGCAAAAAATTCGAGACAAAAAACCTCGTTGAGCCAATAATGTAATGGAGATAGCCGATCAAAAAGCGGCTGCCATATAACCGGCCGACGAATATATCGTTTATTTTAAAGTTTCATGACAGACGTTAGCTCGCTTAAGCCGCTAGCGACAACTTAAATATCGATGCAATTAGATCGTATTTGGAAATGACAAAGGGACCGGGTGGCCCTTTTTTTACTGGCTCTGAAAGGTGATATCGGTGCCGCCCTCGCCACATCCCGCTGTTTCCACAGCTCTGATTCTCGAAAAAACGCTCCGGCGACGTCTAAACCTGTTCCGCCCACCTTCACAGTGCCCTGTGTTAATCCTTGTTTCGGTGGAACGTCGAGAGAATATTTTCAGCCACCCTCGTGATCAAGCCCGCTCGCATGTCGCGGTCGGTTTTGCCTGCCAAGTAGCCGAGCACCCCGTCACAGATCTCTGAAGAGAGGCCTTCCCGTCCCGACGGTTGGAAAAGAGGCAGCTCGTCGAGCTCGTCATCCTCATCGTCGATTACGACATAACGGTTGCAATCCGCATGCGCGGCGAGCCAGCGAAGGATCTCCGTGCGTCGCGGTTCATCCGGTCGTCAGCGAGGCTTGGCTGCGCGGTCGATCCATTAAATCGATAAGCGGCCGCAACTCCCGAGACGGTCGCGATGTTGTGTCGAGATCCGAACAAAAGGATCAAATCAATGTTTAAAGTGATTATCTTAGCGGCTTCTATGATCGCAATCGGTTCTCTCGCGGCATCTGCGCGGGACAAAGCGAAAGAGTGGTGTACCAACGCGCACATGCAGCAAATGAATTCCGAGATTGGCAAGATGACTGACGCGGCAAAGAAAAAAGAAGCCAAAAATCATCTCGCCATGTCAAATGCCGCCATGAAGGCCAAGGACATGGATGGATGCGTCAAGCATATGGAAGAAGCCCACCAGGCGATGGGCCTCTGAAGCACGTTCGACCTAAGCGGCCGTCTGGACCATTATCGTTTTACGACGATGGCGTTCAGCTAACATATCTCTTCGCCCGCGCCAGACATCCTCGGAGAGGAAGCCTTGAAGTTCATTACTCGGTTCATTCCTGCACTCGCAGTGCTGACCGCTTGCGGCCTGGCTACACTGTTCTTTCTGACTAGCGTAGCGGCGTCTGCTAGCGACAAGCTCACGGCTGCGTGCGAGGCAGACTACGCAGCCTATTGCGGTCCCTATAAGGTCACGTCCCCGCCAAGTGCGCGTCTGAGAGCATGTATGCAATCGCATCGTCGTCAGCTGCGGGAGAAGTGCCTCCGAGCTTTGTAAAATGCAGGTTATTGAGCGAGCCTCCATTGACCGCTGAGCGTTGAAGGTCCCGCCCATCCGTCCAAGCTAAGGTGCCAGATCTTGGATTAAAATCATTTAGACCTTGCGAGGCAAGGACGTGAATGCTGTTGACGCCCAAGTGATGCGCGTACTTGGACAATACGCTCATCGATCTGAAATCGCCGACCGATTCATCATCGGCTTTCTAGGTTTGGGCAGCATCAAGCTGCTGCCAATCGTGGCCATGGTGTGGGCCCTGTGGTTCCGCAAGCATGGAAGAGAACTATACCGATCCGATATTGCCGCAGGGTTGGTTGGTGTGATTGCAGCATTCGTGATCGGCCGATTTCTGCAGGATTTTCTACCGGAGCGACCGCGCCCCCTCTTTTCGGGAGCTCATGATTTCGTTCTTCCGTTTTACGTTGACGACCGTGCCCTTGCAAAATGGAGTTCACTTCCAAGTGATCACGCGGTCATCAGCTTTGCGCTCGCAACCATTATCTTCTTGATCTCTCGTCCTCTCGGCCTTGTTTGCTACTTCTGGTCATTCTTCGTGGTCTGTCTGCCAAGGGTCTACGGCGGGCTTCACTACGCAAGCGACATCCTCGCGGGAGCGTTGATCGGGGTCTCGGCTGCGGTTGTTTCTGTCAAAGCCTTTTCTGAGTGGCCCTGGCTAGTTCAACGACTGCTCGCAATGGAGATGAATTATCCAAGCGCATTCTACGGCTCCGCATTTGTTTTCTCGTATCAGATGGTCACCCTCTTCGACGACTTTCGCAAATCCGCTCATGCAGTGGGCACACTGTTCCTTTGGTAAAGGATACCGAGCGCAGAAGACGGAGCGCTCAGCGGCACACCTAAAACCTGGAGAAGTTCTCACACTCGGTCCTTGTTTTAGGCTCGCTGTAACGGCGATGATTTAAGCAATCGCTTCTGGGCCCTGAAGCCACGCCCCCTAGCACATTTGTAGAAGCTCGAACCGGTCGCGGTTCGCAAACCTCTAAAAAAAACTGTAGCGATCCGACTACGTTGACTAGGCAGCGCGGTTCGAGAACTTTCTCTCGTTCAATTACCGGGACTATCAATGCGAGCGCGCAGAATCCTTCAAACCGGGGCATTTAACCCGGACGATGTAAATCGCCTCCAATACTCCTTTAAAGCTGCTGCGTTACCCCGCGATCGAAGGCTTACGCGCTTGGTTAGCTTGGTTTGTCATTTCGGCCCACATGGTTTGGTATACGGGCGCTCCCCAATTAATACCTAAGCTGAATTGGTTTCATCACCTCGGGTATTATTCAGTTCTTGAGTATTGCGTATGCCGAAACGTGCACGGGCCTACTGGAAGGGCCACCTTCGACTCTCGCTGGTGAGCATTCCCGTTGAAATCTACAACGCCTTTGAATCACAAAACGAAATTTCCTTCCGCCAAATCCACAAGCCCTCGGGGCGGCGGATCAGCCTTGAAAGGGTCGTTCCTGGGGTCGGGAAAGTGGAAAACAGCGACATCGTCAAAGGCTACGAGATCGAGCCCGACACTTACGTCACGTTGGAGCCGGCGGAGATTGAAGCCCTTAGGCTTGATAGCAAGAAGACAATCGATCTGGTTCAGTTCGTCAACGCCGACGATATCGACACTCGCTATTACGAACGCCCTTACTTCATAGCCCCGGCCGATGAACTGGCGGGTGAAGGCTACGTCGTCATCCGCGACGCGCTGCGCAAAACCAACAAAGTCGGTTTGGGACAAGTCACCATCGGCGGACGTGAATGGTTGATCGCCGTCTCCCCCGTGCGCGATGGCGACGGATTGGTGATGGCGATGCTCCGTTACGCGGACGAGCTGCGCGACCCGAAAGATTTCTTCGACGAGGTTCCGACAGAGAAGCCGCAGAAGGACATGGTCGATCTCGCGGTTCAACTCATTACCCAGAAGTCCGCGGCATTTCACCCTGAAAAGTTCGTCAATCATTACCAGGAAGCGCTGCGCGAGCTCGTCAAAGACAAGCTCAAAGGGAAGAAGATCATCGCAGCGCCGGAAGGGCCAAAAGCTGGCGGCAATGTCGTCGACCTGATGGAAGCGCTTCGGAAAAGCGTGGCGAGCAAAGCCAAGCCAAAAGCCAAATCCGGCAAGAAGTCTGCGTAGAGGAGGCGCTGCATGCACCGCGAGTTTGAAGAACTGGGCCTGACGATCGGGGGCGCTAATTACGGTCACTTCACCGGAGAAGTTCAGTTCGACGAGACCGGCGCGCCCGTCATCATCGACATCGAAACATCAAATTTCGGTGGCTCGCCTTTAAGGCTCGATATTGAGGAGTTGGTCCGCGAGCGGATCGCCCTGCGGCGCAAATTGGGCAGCGGATTTTTAGAAAGCGGCACGCGGTTCGCGAACACGCGCGTAAGTGGCTGCTGTTTCAGGGCCTATCTGAAAGCATCGAATCAAGGTTCAAAGACGACATCATCGATTATCTCGCAGATGTTCGGAGTGATCGAGGCGCGGCCTGGAATGCCGCGTAAGAAGGAAGAGGGGCGCTGAAAGCTTTTCGCGATCGACAAGCAGTCCTCGAATCGATCTATGGGTACGCGCGCGTCTCGGATGTTGACTATCTTTATGACGAAGCCCTGCGCGACCTTATGAAGAAGAGGGGCCAACCCGTCACTTTTCATGAGGCCTTGCGACAGAGCACTACGTTGATCGCGGCCAATGATCCAGTCGACAAGTCACGTTCAAAGGTCAAGCGCTCGCCGAAGAAGCCGCGCGGATAAAATTCACTGTAACTTTCATTTTTCCTGAAATCGTTGGCCATCATCCCGGAAAACCTTATCCAAACGATCAGTAGTCGGCTTTTCGGATTGAAGCGTGACGTTGCAATAATTGCAGTTCACGGACGCAAGTCTCCCCAGAACTGGGGATACCAAACCCACCTTCTACACCGTAGATGTCATGCATACGGCGAAGCGCGGGGCGCGTGGGTCGGGTTGGATTGCGTAGAGCATGTCGCTCTTCAAGCATCTTTCCCGACCCACTTCCTGCGCGCGGAAAGGGCTCCATGTTGATTGTGATCGTGCCCGCGGTTACGACCGCGTTCTCTATTTTCTGCTTGCTGACCTTCGCTGTTTTAGAGCGCAGGCGCCCTTGCCGGTACGCTCTCGCCGCTTTCCGTTCTCCGAAAGAATACCGACGCGACCAGCGGACCGACAAGGCTGCTCCAAACGGCGCGGTGCAAAAGCTCGCAACGCAAATCCAGGATTCAAAACGAAGAGCATTAGGCAACGCGCAGCCGTGCTACCGGCCGCATCCGGTTTGGATGCTTCGCCCATCAAGACGCCAGCAAGTCCTTCTTTTGAAATCCAGACTGAACGATTCGCATTGAGGTCGGGTCATAGCTCCGCGCGAGCGCGAAGGCCTCGGTCGGCACATGCTGAGGAACGGCAACCCTAGTATCGATAAGCAAGTCGAAGCGATCGGCGTATCCAGGCGGCCATCTATTTCTGCCAATTCGAAATATTCTGGGCGACTCGCCATGGCCCCGACAATTGGTGCAAGTCGCAAAAACCGCCCAAAATAGCGAACGCCCCTTACTATTTTGCCATGGCGCGGACGGCAGTTCAGAGACTATTTCGAATTGGCACGCTTCGGAAGTACTTGGTGTTTTCGTTACCCATATCTGTTCAGGAACCATATTCAGCGAACGAAGTAATACTTTTTCAAACCTCAGAGTTTTTGCGATTGTTCTCGTATCTCCGGTTACGCCCATGGGCGAAATCTTCGAAACAAGGCACGATCTCGATCAGGAAAGTCGCGAATTGCTGAGCGAGGCCTATACGCGAGCATGCCGAGATCTTCAGCAGAGTGCCTCAGATCGCAATCAGAAATGGCTGCAAAGCACGCTCGTAGAGGCATTGATAGATCTTTACCGCGCGGGCCAACGCGATCCCAATCAGCTTGCTCGTTACGCATCGTTCTGCGCCAAGTTTAAGGGGCTAGATATCTAAGTCATTCGGAACGCTTGGGCGCTTGTGCGCATTGCTCCATCGAACCACCGAAGGAGATGCGAGATGGCGGTCAACAAACCCACTGGGGACAACGCGAGGAAGGGTGCAGTGCGAAAACGCTCGCAGTTGCAAACCAAAATCGAAGGCGAAGATACCTGGACCAAGCGCAGCAAAGAGACTGGACAGTTTATGGACCAGAAGAAGGCGCCAGCCGAAACGCCCTACAAGGGCGTCCGCAAAGAGAAATGAACCGCCGCACGTCGCTCTTTCGGCCGCGCGGCCGCTGTTATATTCATTGGCACTTCTTGCTTATCCGCTATGCTGCGTAAAATCCCTTTCATACCCCCGATGCTGCCGACGCCGGCGAAAACGCCCCCAGTCGGCCCTGAATGGCTGCACGAGGCCAAGCTCGATGGTTTCCGCGCCCAAGTGCACATCGAGAACGGCTCGGCCGCCCTATACAGCCGCAACGGTTCAGACCTGACGAAACGGTTCCGCGCGCTCCGTAGCACGATAGAAGCCATCCCGGTGAAGTCCGCGATCATCGACTGCGAGCTCGTCGCGTGCGGAACGGACGGCTTGCCCTGCTTCAAGACGCTGATGGAGCTTCGCAACAACCCCCCCGCCCTTTATCTTTGGTGTTTCGACCTGCTGTTTTTCGACGGCGACCGAATAACTCCGATGCTGCTGACCCAGCGCAAGGACATCCTGAACGACATCGTGTCCCAGGCGGACGACGAACGCTTGCAGTTGTCAGGGGAATTCGCGGGCCCGGCACGGCTGCTTGCCGCCGGCGAGCAACTCAAGCTCGAAGGCATCGTCTCGAAGCGGCGCGATTCCCCTTATCGGTCCGGAAGGACGCGCGACTGGCTGAAGATCAAGACCGCGAGTTGGCGGGCGGCAAACCGGGATCGGTGGGAGATGTTTCAAAAGCGATGTGCCACCTAACAGGGGATACCCAAAAGGTATCCCTTTGACCAAAGACTAAGGAGAATTAACATGATTGCTAAGATAATTAGTGGCACAGTTTGTGCTGGGCTTGTGTTTGCAGCTGCAGGCCCGGTAACATCCGCTGAGAACACCTAAGACGAAGGCAGAATGCAAGAAGATGTCGGATATGAAGTGGGATGCGACGACGAATACATGTGTAAAGAAGTAAGATTCTAGTTGGCTTATTTGGAGGCGTGAGCGAAGGGCGTTTGCCGCGGTCTATCGCTTCCAAACGGTTCGCTCCTATTCGAAAACGTCCGCTGCGATGTTGTGCCCTGTCTCGCCGAAGAAGCATGTGGACATGATCCTATTCGGTATTCACCGACGACCGTGGATGAATTTGAAAGAAAAAAATGCGACGCATTTTTACTGGCTCCATTTTTACTGGCTACAYTGTTCTTTCCAACTAGCGTAGCGGTGTCTGCTAGCGACAARCTCACGGCTGCGTGCGAGGCAGAYTAYGCWGCCTATTGCAGTCCCTATAAGGTCACGTCACCGCCRAGTGCGCGTCTGAGAGCATGTGTGCATCGTCGTCAGCTGCGTGAGAAGTGCCTCAGAGCTTTGCAAAATGCGGGTTATTGAGCGACCCTCAATTGACCGCTGATCAAGATGAGGGTCCCGCCAACCCGTCCAAGCTAAGGTGCCAGATCTCGCCCGCACGCTTGGTGACAATTGGTGACAAT